>NZ_BKZP01000004.1 GCF_008974185.1 Weizmannia acidilactici | reverse complement strand
CTCCTTCATGGCTATCAAGTAATTTATCAACATGATTTGAATAGTCATTATAAGCTAGATACATTCCTAAATGATCTAATTCATCATTCAATTTTACTTTTGGGTTACGTGATGCTTTACTTCTTTGATATAAAAAATTCAAAAAGTGACTAGGCGAATCTATAATTTCCGCATATACTCTTAAATCTCCTACCGAGATACACCATACTGGTAAAGACGAATTTTGTATTAAGTCTGTTTTTTCGATTTGTGCAGCTATTTCATTGAAATCATCTAGAGTGATACAACAAGCTTGAATGAACTTAATATCCTTTATTTCTTTAACGAATTGGTACTTTCTTTTCGATTCCTTACGATAAATTTCAATTTTATTATTTTTAATAAATTCTTTATAAAATCTAATAGCTTGACTATATGGGTTTTCTGTCAATTGCTTTATTGACGATTTAAAGTTTTCTTCGTCAGAAAATGGTGAAGCTGGTGAAATTGCACCTGCTTTAACTTCAACAATTATCATTACATCATCATAAATAATTACCCCATCACATTCGCACCATTCATTTCTTCCATTCGTTCCAACAGGAGCCTTATAAAAAATATTTTTATACATTTCTTTACTTGTCAAACCAAATGTATCTTCACAAATTTTTGAATATGGCTGTAATAAAGAGGTAAAATGTTCTTCTTCAAAATATGGATTATAAAATAAGGGTTTTTGGAGATATTTTGATCAAACTTTTTTTCAAAGCTACATTTTGTGCCCGTTCTTTTTTTACCTGCAAATATAAAAAAGTTCTAATGCAAGCCCCATTGTATTAAAAATATTGTTAAAACAGATATGCCGGGGGATGGCCCAGTTTTTTTCCTATTTCACTGTAAACAACGCTTACTGCCCGGCGGGAAATGAAGGCGGGGCTTGCAATGGAAATTGACGCTGTTTTTTCCGGCGGAGGCGTGAAAGGGCTGGCACTGATCGGCGCGCTGGAGGTATTGGAAAAGAAGGGGTTTACCTTTAAACGCCTGGCCGGCACAAGCGTGGGGTCGATTTTTGCGGGGCTTAAAGCGGCGGGCTATACAAGCAGCGAAATGAAACAGCTGCTTGACGCGACCGATCTTGGCGGTTTCCTCGACCCGAGAAAAACGTTTCTGCCGATGCCGCTCGCGAAATGGCTTTTGTTGTATTGGCGCCTCGGGCTTTACAGGGGTGCCGAATTCGAAGAATGGCTTGAAAAAAAGTTGGCAGCCAAAGGGGTGTATACGTTTAAAGATGTTCCGGAGGGTTCCCTTTATTTTATGGCATCCGACCTCTCCCATAACCGGCTTGTCGTTTTGCCGGATGACCTGGAAAACTACGGCATCCCTCCCCAGACGTTTCCGGTGGCGCGGGCAATCCGGATGAGCTGCAGCATTCCGTATTTCTTCGAACCGGTCAGGCTGCGGTCTCTTGAGGGCACAAGTATCATTGTGGACGGCGGAGTGTTAAGCAATTTCCCAATGTGGCTGTTTGTGAATCCTGAAGAAAAGAGAGAGCGGCCGGTGCTTGGTATCACCCTCAGCCAAAAAAAGTTTGAGCAGCTGAAAGCAAACATTCAAAATGCGATCCAGCTGTTTGATGCCTTGTTTACGACAATGAAAGACGCGCACGATGCCCGTTACATTTCAAGAAAACTGGAAAAGGACATCATCTTTATCCCGACGGAAGGCATTCTCTCCATCGACTTTAAGCTCACTGATGAAAAAAAGGCCGCCCTCATTGAATCAGGCAGAAAAAAAACAGAAGCCTTCCTGAAGACATGGACGTATTAACGGAAAAAGGCAAAAAGAGAATCGAGCTTAATAGACAGCTCGATTTTTCTTTTTGCCTTTTTTTCCTTCGATCACAGTTAATTGAACGTTAGATCTTTTACGCAACGGGCGTTTTTGAAATTTCACCGTATGATGCGTATGGACTCTCATATTCCGCTTTTTCATTCTTTTTCTCGATTTGCGGGCGGCTTTTAAAAACGCTCTTTGTTCCTGGTTGGAAACACTCATCCCCCTGCGGAGCAATAAACGCAAGCCAACCACCAGTACTGCCGCAAAAATTGCGATTGCCGCCACCCTTTTCAGAAATATAACAGGATCGTGAAACAAAGATGCACCAAGGCCGACCAGGGCCAGGAGAATAATGCTGGCAATGATCCATTGACGAGCTTCCAACAAAAGCCACCTCCTCATGTTTTCTGAATCATTTTTTCCATCATTCTATCAGTTTATACGGTTCTCTCCGCAAATATTTTTGGTGTTCAAGTCTCCTAATTTTCCCGATGCGCTCTCCTGTTTGGAATATTGAATGCATTCCCATCCGCTGGAAATTTCAGATGTTTTTTTAAAGGACAGCAGATGTCGGGTGTTCCGATTCCATTTTCAGCAGTTCATTGAAAGATGCAATGGCCACTTCAATCTGTTTTTCGTCCGGTTCTTTTGTGGTCAAAAGCTGAAGCCAAAGGCCGGGATAGCCGAGATACTTTAAAACCGGTATGTTTCGGGCTTTGTTGGTCAGCTGCAGCACTTCAAATGACACGCCGAGCACGACCGGGATCAGCAAAATCCGATCCATCACACGCAGCCACAGCGGATCGGTTGGCACAAGCGTGTAAATCAGTACGCTGACAATCACGGTGAACAGGATAAAACTGCTGCCGCAACGGTAATGCAGCCTTGACTGTGACTTGACGTTTTCGACGGTCAGCCCAAGGCCGTTCTCGTATGCGTTAATGACTTTGTGTTCCGCCCCGTGGTACTGGAATAACCGTTTAATCAGCGGGGTAAAGGAAATGGCATAAATATATGTGAGCACAAGCAGTAGTTTAAATGCACCTTCAACCAAAATTTGCGCGAGGCTGCCCGGAAAAATGGGTCTCATCAACTCGGCCAAAAACACCGGGATGATCGTCATGAAAAATTTGGCAAATAGAAACGACAGGACACCGGCGACGGCCACACCCAAAACGAGCGTTGTTTTTGAAGGGGATTCTTCCTTTATTTTTGCATCGTCTTTCGGGTCGACATCATACCGTTCGCTTGCAAAATTTAAATGTTTGGCCCCGTTTGCGCTCGATTCAATGATCGCAACAATCCCGCGCAAAAAAGGGATTGTTTTCATGGCTTGCACGGATGGGATAGTTTTTTTTGGCAGATAAAAATAGTCGATACTGTTGTCTTTGCGGCGGATGGCGGTTACAGAAATGTGTTTTCCACCAAACATGACCCCTTCAATGACCGCCTGGCCACCATATGCTGGTTTTGTCACTTTTTTCTATTCCCCCAAATATCACTAATCTATTCATCATTCAGCCATAAGGCAAAAGCTGTTTTCAAATCCTCATTTCTACCTTCATTTTACTAAAAAATTTTAAAAACGACTAGAGGAAAGCTTTCTGGTAAAGATAAGAACAGTTGGCATAACTTAAACGTTCTGGGGTGGGAATATGGCAATCGGCAGCGAAAAACTGAAATACCAGGAACATACATTGACTTTTTTCCAAATGGTGATTGTAACTGGTTTTACCGGCGGAATCATTTGGAGCGTTGTAGCTTATTTGTGCTTTTACCTTCATTTTACAACGATTGAGCCTAATATCCTTCTGGAACCTTTTACAGTTGGAAGCTGGCGGAAAATATGGATTGGCAAAATGATCGCCATTCTTGCTTACGGGCTTATCTCGATCGGTGTTGCCATTGTCTATTATCTTTTCTTTAAAAAAATCAAATCAATGTGGGCGGGGGCGGCATACGGCCTTTGCTTGTGCGCGCTCGTGCTGCTCGTACTGAATCCGATTTTCCCGGGCATGAAGCCGCTTTTAAAACTGGATGCCAATACGATCACCACATGTGCATGCATATACATCCTATACGGAGTCTTTATCGGATATTCGATTTCTTTTGAGTATGAAAGGGGCCAAAAGTTTAAAAAAAGGGTAGCCGGACAGACAAATACCCGGCAGTGAAAGTTAAAAAAATAGAAATTTCCTTCAATTTATGATAAAATGGGCACGTTAAAAAATGTCAAAATAAGGTGCTAGGAATGGAAAAATATCTTGTTGTAAACGGCCCGAACCTAAATTTGCTCGGGAAAAGGGAGCCGGGCATATACGGGACGGATTCTTTGCAGTCCCTGATGGAGCGTATGAAAAGGCTAGCGGAAAAGCACCGCGTTTCAGTCGGCTTTTTCCAGTCGAACCATGAAGGCGCATTGATTGACAGGCTCCATGCTGCGGAGGAAGAGGGTTATGCCGGTATCATTTTTAATCCCGGCGCACTGACGCATTACAGTTATGCTTTGCGGGATGCAATCAGTTCCATCAGTGTACCGGTTATTGAAGTACATATTTCAAACATCCACGCCCGCGAGGAGTTCCGCCACCGTTCCGTTACGGCGGCAGTTTCGCGCGGGCAAATTGCGGGCCTCGGGCTTTACGGCTATGAACTGGCGCTTATGGCTTTTCTCGGGGCAAGAGAGGGAGAGGAATAACGATGTCCAAATTGGAAAAACTAAGGGAAAAATTTTCGGAATCAGGCATTGACGGGATCTTGATCACGAGCCCGTACAACCGCCGCTATATGTCCAATTTTACAGGGACAACCGGAATTGTCCTGATATCTGAAGATGCAGCGAAATTCATTACCGATTTCCGGTATGTCGAGCAGGCTTCCGAGCAGTGTGAAGGCTATGAAATTGTTCAGCACCAGGGCCCGGTGGAACAGGAAGTGGCCAAACAGGTGGAGGCGATGGGCATCAAAAAGCTCGGCTTTGAACAGGACTATATGAGCTACGCACTTTTTAAAACGTACGAGCGTGTGCTAAAAGCCGAGCTTGTCCCTGTTTCCGGCCTTGTTGAAAATTTGCGCTTGATAAAAACGGAAGCGGAAATTAAGATATTAAAGGAAGCTGCGGATATTGCGGATGCTGCTTTTAAACATATTTTGGATTTTATCAAACCGGGTATAACAGAATTGGAAGTCTCCAATGAACTGGAATTTTTCATGAGGAAATGCGGCGCAACCGCTTCTTCCTTCGATACGATTGTCGCATCCGGCACACGCTCTGCACTGCCGCACGGTGTAGCCAGCAATAAAGTGATCGAAAAAGGCGATTTTGTGACGTTGGATTACGGTGCGCTCTACAAAGGTTACTGTTCCGATATCACAAGGACGGTTGCGGTCGGGGAGCCTTCGGAACAATTGAAAGAGATCTATCATATTGTGCTCGAATCACAAGTTTTGGCCGTAGAGAAGATCAAACCGGGCATGACAGGTGTGGAAGCAGACGCGGTCAGCCGCGATTATATTGCGTCAAAAGGTTACGGAGAAGCATTCGGACATTCCCTGGGCCATGGGATCGGCCTTGAAATCCATGAAGGACCGAATCTTTCCAAGCGTTCAGCCTACACTTTGGAACCGGGCATGGTCGTGACGATTGAACCGGGGATTTACCTGCCGGGCGTCGGCGGCGTGCGGATTGAAGACGATGCTTTGATTACGGAAGATTCCAATGAATTGCTCACACATTCCACAAAAGAACTTATTATATTATAATGATACAGTCCCCATCAGGGATTGTATGAAGATGTAGGAGGAAAAATATGATTTCAGTAAACGATTTTCGCACCGGCTTAACGATTGAAGTGGACGGCGGTATCTGGCGCGTCCTTGACTTCCAGCACGTTAAACCAGGAAAAGGCGCTGCGTTTGTGCGCTCCAAACTCCGCAATTTGCGCACCGGCGCGATCCAGGAAAAAACTTTCCGTGCTGGCGAGAAAGTGGAAAGGGCCCAAATTGACAACCGCAGGATGCAGTATTTGTATGCAAACGGCGACCAGCACGTTTTCATGGATACGGAAACGTACGAACAAATCGAACTGAGCACTGCCCAAATCCAGGATGAGTTGAAATATTTGCTGGAAAACATGGAAGTGCAGGTCATCATGTACCAGGGGGAAACACTAGGGATCGAACTTCCGAATACGGTTACGCTCACGGTCACCCATACGGAACCGGGCGTGAAAGGCGACACCGCAACAGGCGGATCGAAACCGGCCACCCTTGAAACCGGCCTGACCGTGCAGGTGCCTTTCTTCGTCAACGAAGGCGATAAATTAATCATCAATACAACGGACGGTACTTACGTATCCCGCGCTTAATTTGAAAAAAAGCTTGACGGCATGTTCTGCCACAAGCTTTTTTATTTTGGCGGAGTGATTGTCATTTGTTGTTTTTGTGCACGTAGGCATTGATCCTATGATTGAGTTTACATAATGAAATTATAGTTAAATTATGAATAACAGAAACTGTTCTTTGCATATTTTTTGATGCGTTGAATAGATTGTATTATCAATGAACCAAGCTGTATGGGTTTTTAGTAAGCGAGGGGATTAGGATGAAAAATTTGCTGGGCGTTTTGCCAAAGGCGATTTCACAGCAGTTGGAAAATTTGAGGGAAAACATCCTTGATGATGTGGAGGAAATCCGCATCCGCGTGAACCGCCCGCTTGAAGTGACCGCAAAAGGAAAGCCTTATTTTATACGCTATATACCGACGGAAAACGACGCCGAACAGCTGATTAACCGGCTGGCCAATTTCTCATTTTATACATTGGAAGAAGAGCTGAAAAAAGGGTATGTCACAATCGAAGGCGGGCACCGCGTAGGGATTGCCGGAAAAGTGATCCTTGAAAATGGACAAGTAAAGGCGATCCGTTATTTCTCTTCTTTTAATATCAGGATCGCCCGCGAAAAAATCGGGGCCGCAGAGCCGTATGTCCCCTACCTGTACAAGGGCCGTTGGCTGTCCGCCATGATCATCGGCGCACCCCAGGCCGGGAAAACCACTTTTTTAAGGGATGTTGCACGGCTCATCTCAAGCGGCGTCCCGGAACGTGGGATTCCACCCTGTAAAGTGGGCATTGTCGATGAGCGGTCTGAAATCGCGGGCTGTGTGCGCGGCGTTCCGCAGCTCCATTTCGGTCCGCGTGTTGATGTGCTCGATGCCTGCCCGAAAGCGGAGGGGATGATGATGCTGATCCGGTCAATGAGCCCCGAAGTCTTAATCGTCGATGAAATCGGGCGTGAGGAAGATGCACAGGCGATCATGGAAGCGGTAAATGCCGGAATTTCTTTAGTCATGACGACCCATGGCGAAACATACCGGGACATTCAGAAGCGCCCGATCTTAAAGAAAATCCTGAGCCAGCAGGCGTTTGACCGCTTTTTTGAACTGGCGCGCGGGGGCAGGCCGGGATTCGTTGCGGCAATCCGGAATGCGGATGGGGATTTGATCAAAAGCAATGAGGGTGTTTCCCGTGCTTAAATTGATCGGTGCAGCATTGATTGTGCTGGCAACGAGCCTGGCCGGATTCGAGATGGCGAGACGTTTAAGCGAGCGCCCCCGCCAGTTAAGAATATTCAAAAGTGCGCTTCAGGCGTTGGAAACTGAAATTATGTACGGGCACACGCCGCTCCATGAAGCAGCAAGAAAACTGGCTTTGCAGCTGCCGGAACCGGCCTCCTCTTTCTTTCAAACGTTTGCCGGGCAATTAACAACAGTGGAAACGACGGTAAAAGAGGCATGGGAAAAAAGCCTTGCACAAATTTGGGGGAACACGGCCCTAAAGGAAAGCGAGCATGAAGTGCTGCTGCAGCTTGGGGAAAACTTGGGAAAACATGACCGTTATACCGAGCAGAAACAGATCATGCTCGCACTCACGCATTTGGAACGGGAAGAAAAAGAAGCGCATGAGCGGCAGATGCGCTATGAAAAAATGGCAAAAAGCCTTGGCGTTCTCACGGGATTACTGATCGTCATTTTGCTGATCTGACCTTTCCGGGGCGGATCAAATTTGGGGGAGAGGCAATGGGCATTGATGTGGATATCATTTTCAAAATTGCCGGGGTCGGCATTGTCGTAGCATTTCTGCACACCATACTGGACCAGGTTGGCAAGAAAGAATATGCGCAATGGGTGACGCTCCTCGGGTTTCTTTACATCTTATTTTTGGTCACTTCCATTGTGGGGGATTTATTTTCCAAAATCAAAACCGTTTTTCTTTTTCGATAGGCTGTGTTCGTGATCCATGTTGATTATCTCATTTCTTAGACTCCTGCGGGATAGAAGAGACCTCGCAACAAGGTATCGAGTGAGGGGTCTCGCGATGCGTTCGGAAAGTGAGCGAATTTCGCGATCATCAACAATAAAATTTAACAAATCTTTTCAATAAAGAGGCCAAGCCAAAAACGAAAGGAGGGGATTTCCCATTGAAATGCTGCAAATTGCAGGTATTGCGCTCATCACCACATTCCTTGCGCTGATTTTAAAAGAGCAAAAGCCGAATTTCGCGTTTTTGCTGACGCTTTTTGCCGGCTGTTTCATTTTTCTTTTTCTCATGGACAAGATTTATGACATTATCCGGCTCCTGCAAAAAATTGCCCAAAAAGGCAATGTGGACACGATGTACATCGAAACGATTTTAAAGATTATCGGAATCGCCTATATTGCCGATTTTGCCGCCAATATTACAAAAGACGCCGGGCAGGGGGCGATGGCGGCAAAAGTTGAAGTGGCGGGGAAAATCATCATTTTAACGATGGCCATTCCCATTATCACGGTATTGATCGAAACGATTGTTAATCTCGTTCCGAAAGGCTAGGAGTTGAAAAACATGCGGCGCAGGATATGGATCAAAGTGCTGGCCATTTTGTTTGCATTATTTTACTGCGGGCAATCGGTTTGCGCTGCAGGGGAAAATTCGGGTAAGGATGACAGCATATCTGAAAAAATTGTCGATGAACAATTGAATCAATTGGACTTATCGGAATTGAAAACGTATTGGAACAAAATTGTCAGTGAATATGGCGGCTATTTGCCGGAAAGCCAAAAAGGGAGCCTGATGGATTTCATCAAGGGCGAAAAGCATTTTTCTTTGCAGGCCTGGCTGAAGGGCTTTCTCTCGTTTATTTTCCAGGAACTGCTCATCAACGGTAAGCTGCTCGGCTCCCTCATTATCCTTACAATCCTGAGCATGCTGCTGGAAACAATCCACCATTCCTTCCAGCAGGGGACGGTCAGCAAAATCGCATATGCTGTCGTTTTTATGGTGCTGGTGGTCATTGCGCTGAACAGTTTTCATGTCGCACTCGATTACGCACTTGAGGCCATCCGGGCGATGGGTGGGTTTATCCTTGCCCTGATGCCGCTTTTGCTTGCGCTCTTATCGACTTCAGGGGGCGTCACTTCGGCGGCATTTTTCCACCCCGTGATCATTTTTTTGTCGAGCACAAGTGGGATGTTGATCCAGTATATTGTGCTGCCGATGCTGCTGCTTTCCACTTTGCTCAGCGTTGTAAGCACCCTCTCCGAACAGCATAAAGCAACGCGCCTTGCGCAACTCATGCGCAACCTCGCAATCGGGATACTGGGCGCGTTTATGTCGGTTTTTTTAGGAGTGTTATCCGTGCAGGGGACGGCAACCGCCATTACCGACGGGCTTGCGATCCGCACCGCAAAATTTGTAACCGGAAATTTCGTCCCGGTTGTCGGGCGGATGCTGACAGATGCTGCCGATACGGTGATCAGCGCTTCCGTATTATTGAAAAACACGCTCGGGATCGCGGGAGTGGCCATCGTGCTTCTAATTGCGGTGTTCCCGGCGATTAAAATTTTCACGATGTCTTTAATGTTCAAACTTGCTTCCGCCCTGCTGCAGCCGCTCGGCGGGGGGCCTGTCATCAGTTGCCTCGACATTATCAGTAAAAATATGCTGTATGTATTTGCCGCGCTGGCGATTGTCACGATCATGTTTTTTCTCAGCATCACCATGATCATCACTGCCGGAAACCTCACGATGATGATGCGTTAAGGGGGAAATGTATGGATTATTTAACAAAATGGGTGCTTCATATCATCATTTTTATCCTTTTGACCATGGTCGTGGACATGCTCCTTCCCGAATCCGGGATGCGGAAGTATACAAAACTGGTGATTGGCCTACTTTTAATCACCATTATTTTAACGCCTGTCTTCCAGCTTTTTTCCATGAATCCCGAAGACATCATTGCCAAATTTAAAGTGGGAGGCGCAAATTTTTCAAACGGGGAAGAAAATGCGCTGGAAACGCAGAAAAAAGAAATAAATGCCATGCAGCAGGAATATACATTACAACAAATGGCTGTCCAACTGAAACAGGATGCGGAAGGGGAGGTTGAAAAGCAGTTCGGCAAATCCATATCGGATATTAAGCTTGAATGGAAAGACGGAAAGGGAAGCGGGGATATGGCAGCTTTAGGAAACGTGACCAATGTAAAAAAAATCAAAGTCTACTTAGCAGCTGAAAACGAAAAAGGCTCAGTAGCTGTGATTGAACCGATCGAAATAGGCGCGGATGAAAATACGGAAAAAGAAAGCTCCACAGAAAAGAACTCCATCATCTCAATGTTGTCAAACCGCTGGAATGTACCAAAAGAAAAAATCGAACTCCATATCGAAGGGGGGCTTGGAAACGAAAATGGACCGTAACCAGGGGCCGTTTAACAAACTGAAAGAAAAGTGGCTGCCTTCCGGACCGCCTGATGAATCGAAAAAACATAAAAAGCTCTATTTGGTCACCCTTTTATTTGTTTGCGGGCTCGGGGCCATGTTTATCAATGACCTGTTCGGGCATTCAGGCCAAAAAAATGAAGCTGTCACTGTTTCATCCTCCGCAAAGACTGCGGGAAAAGAAACGGCGGCATTCGGATCAGGCACATCTAAGAAATCGAAAACGATCCTCGCTTACGAAAACCAGTATGAAAAAGAGCTGAAGAGCATTCTTGAACAGATTCAGGGTGTCGGCTCCGTCACCGTCCGCGTCAATGTTTCCACATCTGAAAGCAAAGTGTATGAAAAAAACTCCACAATCCAGAACGAAACAACAACCGAAACCGACAAAAACGGTGGGGAACGGAAAATCGAAAGCATATCAAAGGACGATAAAGTCGTAACGGTCCAGGACGGGGATAAGGAAGTGCCGCTTGTTACCGAAACAAAAATGCCGGAAATTACCGGTGTGCTCGTTGTCTGCGACGGCGGCGGCGATATTTCCATCCAAAAATCGGTAAAAGAAGCCGTATCGAATGCTTTGAATGTGGCAAGTTACCGGGTTTCCGTGATGCCGAAAAAGAATTAGGAGGAATGAATGATGCTTTTGAAAAAACAAACAGTCTGGCTGTTGACAATGCTTAGCCTTGTCGTCGTATTATCGGTTTATTACGTGACGGCCGATCCGAAAACAACGAACCAGGTTGTCCAACAAAATAAAGAAAAGGAGACTTCGTCATCAAAAGAAAATGCGTCTTCTTCGCAAAAAATCAAGTTGACAACGAAGCCCGCCAGCGATGAAGTCTTTGAAGCGCTCCGCCTCGAGCGGCAGGATGAACTGAGCAAAAAGCAGGAAGAACTGACAAATAAACTCGCTTCAACCGACCTCACGCCGGAAGAAAAAAGCAAGGCGATGGATGAAATGAAAAAATTGACGGAAACTGCGAACAAAGAGCAGGTGCTGGAAAGCCTGATCAAGGCAAAAGGATATGAAGATGCG
Source organism: Weizmannia acidilactici (assembly GCF_008974185.1). Classification (GTDB taxonomy): domain Bacteria; phylum Bacillota; class Bacilli; order Bacillales; family Bacillaceae_C; genus Weizmannia; species Weizmannia acidilactici. The sequence goes on along the minus strand of NZ_BKZP01000004.1, from coordinate 117,706 downwards.
CTCGTGCAGGCAGATAGCGACGAAGTCATTGTAACCGTGAAATCGAAAAAGCATGACAAAGCGGCTGCAAACGAAATCGTCCAGCTCGTCAACCAGGAACTCGGCAATACGCCGAAGCTGGCGGTAGAGTTCCAGACAAATTGATGAAACAAAGAATACGATTCAGACAGGGGCGTCCAGCCCTTTTTTTCTATATTTGAAAAATTATAGAAAAGTATGAATGGTTCGTTCTTTTCTGAAAGGTAAACCGCTTTACCCCTTGTATTTTCTGGAGAAGCCGGGCCCGGCCGGAAATTTCCGGAAGGCTGTATTTTATACAAATCATTGAATTATTGCCCGCTGTTATCGTATGATATGGATAGTTATTCATAAAATGTTAATAAATTTGAATTACGAATTTCAATTTAAGGAGTGGCATTTATGCTGAAAGTAGAGGATATCCAAGCTTTAATCGAGCTTGTTGACCGTTCAAGCCTAGATGAATTTGAATATGAAAATGAAGGAACTGTCATTAAAATGAAGAAAAATTCCGGCGTGCAGGTAGTTGAACGCCCGTTGCGGGAAGCTGCTGCGCCTGTTCCTGCCCCGCAGCCACCGGTACATTCTGAGGCAGCACAGCCTGCAACGCCTGTACAGCCCCAAACCCCGGCGACATCTAATGACGAAAACTTACATAAAATCGTATCACCGATGGTCGGCACATTCTACCAGGCATCTTCACCGGAAGCTGAACCGTATGTACAGGTCGGCTCCAAAGTCAGCCCGAATACGGTCGTATGTATAATCGAAGCGATGAAATTGTTTAACGAAATTGAAGCGGAAGTGGAAGGGGAAATCGTAGATATTCTCGTAAAAGACGGCCAGCTTGTTGAATTCGGCCAGCCGTTATTTTTGGTAAAGACAAAGTAAGGAGCGGACTCTCATGATAAAAAAAGTTTTAATCGCAAACCGCGGCGAAATCGCGGTGCGAATTATCCGCGCCTGCCGCGATTTGGGGATCGAAGCGGTTGCCGTTTATTCGGAAGCGGATAAAAATGCGCTGCACGTCCAGCTTGCCGATGAAGCGTACTGCATCGGCCCGAAAGCATCGAAAGACAGCTATTTGAATTTTATGAACATTATCAGTGCCGCCACTTTAACCGGCTGCGACGCGATCCATCCAGGATATGGGTTTTTGGCGGAAAACGCTGATTTTGCCGAACTATGCCGCGAATGCAACATTGAGTTTATCGGCCCGAGCCCGGAAGCAATCGCGAAAATGGGCGCAAAAGACGTCGCAAGGGAAACGATGAAACAGGCGGGCGTCCCGATCGTGCCGGGGTCGGACGGGCTTGTCAAAGATGCCGAAGAGGCGAAGGCAGTAGCTGAATCGATCGGCTATCCGGTTATCATAAAAGCTACGGCCGGCGGAGGCGGAAGGGGAATCCGCGTTGCGAAAAACGAAGAGGAGCTTGTAAAGGGTATCCAAATTACGCAGCAGGAGGCCTCCACCGCTTTTGGTAATCCTGGCGTCTATCTTGAAAAATACATCGAGGATTTCCGACATGTCGAAATCCAGGTCATGGCTGATAAATACGGCAATGTCATCCATTTGGGGGAACGGGACTGCACCATCCAAAGAAGGCTGCAAAAACTGCTTGAAGAATCGCCTTCACCGGCGCTGTCAAGCGAGATGCGCGAAGAGATGGGGCAGGCAGCCGTGAAAGCCGCAAAAGCCGTGGATTACACGGGCGCAGGGACAATCGAGTTTATTTTTGACCACCGCAACCAGAAATTTTATTTCATGGAAATGAATACCCGTATCCAGGTGGAACATCCGGTTACGGAAATGGTGACAGGCGTCGATCTTGTCAAAGAGCAGATCCTTGTTGCATCGGGAGAGCCGCTGTCTCTGAAACAGGAAGATGTCACATGGAACGGCTGGGCTATCGAATGCCGCATTAATGCTGAAAACCCGGAAAAGAATTTTATGCCGTCGCCTGGAAAAATAAATTTTTATCTTCCGCCGGGCGGGATCGGCGTTCGGGTAGAATCGGCCGCATACTCGGGTTACACTATTCCACCGTATTATGATTCGATGATTGCGAAAGTAATCGCCTACGGGAAGACGCGCGACGAAGCGATTGCACGGATGAGGCGGGCGCTCAGCGAGTTTGCCGTGGAGGGTATCTATACAACGATTCCGTTCCATCAGCGCCTGCTCGAACATGAAGTTTTTATCGAAGGAGATTTCAACACGAAATTCCTTGAAAAATACGATGTAATGAAATAACGTGTATGTAGGAGGTGTAAAAATGGCAGAAACCAACCAAATGTTAGAAATGCACCACGATGAAGAAGGCTTGGGAAAAGTAGAGATCGCCCCTGAAGTGATTGAAGTTATTGCGGGAATTGCGGCATCTGAAGTCGAAGGCGTTGCGCAAATGCGCGGCAATTTCGCAACCGGGGTAGCAGAGCGCCTCGGCAAGAAAAACCACGGTAAAGGCGTTAAAGTAGAGCTAGCCGAAGACGGCATTAAAGTGGATGTATACTGCACGATGAATTTTGGCGTTTCAATTCCGTCTGTTGCCCAGGAAGTACAAGATAATATCCGGCAGGCGCTCTTGAACATGACTGCTCTTGAAGCGGCAGAAGTCAATATCCATATTGTTGGAATTCAATTCGATACTCAAAAGAACGAACCTGAATTCCAGACGGAAGGGTAAGTGGAAGGGCCAGGGCTCAAGTCCCGGCCTTTTTTTGGCGGCCCCATTCTGCTACAATAGATTCAAGTGAATTTGAAGTTTTTAAAGGAGTTATTGCCGACATGATGAAAAGAAGAACCGCCCGCGAAAAAGCGCTCCAGGCCATATTCCAGATCGACATGAACAAAGAAGCTCCGGAAGAAGCAGTCCGGAATGTGCTGAACGGGCAGGAAAGCGATGAATATCTGGAAAAGCTTGTAAAAGGCACTGCTGCGCATCTAGCGGAAATTGACGGCATGATCAGCCGGCATCTTGAACACTGGACACTGGACAGGCTCGCAAAAGTCGATTTAAACATTTTGCGCCTTGCTGCTTATGAACTAATGTATGCGGAAGATGTGCCTGCCAATGTTGCAATTAACGAAGCACTTGAAATTTCGAAACGGTTTGCGGATGAAAAGTCCGCCAAGTTTATTAACGGTGTTTTGAACAACATGAAAAATACAATTCAATCATCTTAATGACGGGGGATGGAGAAATGGCAGCGGAAATCATTGACGGTAAACAATTGGCAGCTGAAATCAGAAAAGATATCCAGGCAGAAACGGAGCAGTTGAAAAAACAAGGAATTACCCCGGGACTTTCCGTCATTTTAGTCGGAAACGACCAGGCTTCACGTACATATGTCAAAAATAAGGAAAAAGCGTGCCGCGAGCTCGGCATGAAATCTGTTTTGATCGAACTACCGGAAAATATTTCGGAACAAACATTATTCGAACATATTGAAAATTTAAACGAAGATCCCGATATCCACGGTATTCTGGTGCAGCTTCCTTTGCCGCCGCATATCGGGCCGAATAAAGTGATTGAAGCAATTGACCCGGCAAAAGATGTGGATGGCTTCCATCCAATCAATATTGGCAGGATGATGACGGGTCAGGATGCATTTTTGCCGTGTACCCCCCGCGGCATCTTAAAAATGGTGCAGTCAAAAGGAATTGAAATCGCCGGCAAGCATGTCGTGGTCATCGGCCGCAGTAATATTGTCGGTAAACCGGCCGGCCAGCTCTTCTTAAATGAAAATGCGACTGTCACGTATTGCCATTCGAAAACGACGGATTTAAAATTTTACACGCAGCAGGCGGATATTTTGATCAGCGCAGTAGGGAAAGCGAAATTTGTGAAAGCAGATTTCGTCAAAGACGGCGCCGTGGTGATCGATGTCGGCATGAACCGGGATGAAAACGGAAAGCTTTGCGGGGATGTCGATTTTGACGCGGTTAAAGAAAAAGCTTCCTTTATCACGCCTGTTCCTGGCGGCGTCGGCCCGATGACGATCACGATGCTGCTGGCCAACACGTTAAAAGCTGCGAAAAAAGTACGGTAATGTTGTAAAAGGCCCTTGGTTTAAGTTTTCTGGAACTTGGTGCAGCCTGCGGGGATCTCACGGCAGGAAAAGCGGGTGCCCCTAAGTGTCAAAGAAAACAGGACGGGCCCGGTAAAAAGCTGACTCCCAAAAGAAGGAGGCAGCTTTTCTTAATGGAAAGAAAGGCGGTGGAAGTATGGCTCCGCAATATTTAACGGTACAGACGTTGACAAAATACATCAAGCGGAAATTTGATGCCGACCCTTATTTGGCGGATATTTATGTCAAGGGGGAAATTTCCAATTTTAAACGCCACACAAGCGGCCATATGTATTTTACATTAAAAGATGAGAGAGCAAGGATTCTCGCCGTCATGTTTTCCTCTGCCAACCGGTTTTTGAAATTCAATCCGGAAAACGGCATGAAGGTGCTTGTCAGAGCTTCGGTTTCGGTGTACGAAGCAGGCGGCAGTTATCAGCTGTATGTGAAAGGCATGCAGCCGGACGGGATCGGCGCACTTTACCTTGCATATGAACAGCTGAAGGACAAGCTGGAGAAAGAAGGATTGTTTGCAAAAGAAAAAAAGAGGCCGATACCGGCTTACCCGAAAGTCGTCGGCGTTGTCACCTCGCCGACGGGTGCCGCTGTCCGCGATATTATCACAACGATCAGGCGAAGATTTCCGGTTGTCAAAATCATTTTGCATCCTGCGCTCGTACAGGGTGAAAATGCCGCGCCTTCCATTGTCAAGGCGATTGAGGAGGCGAACCGGCTGGGGAAAGCGGATGTGCTGATTGTCGGCAGGGGCGGCGGCTCAATCGAAGAACTGTGGGCGTTTAACGAAGAAATGACGGCACGGGCAATTGCCGCATCCACGATTCCTGTCATTTCCGCAGTCGGCCATGAGACGGATTTTACGATTGCTGATTTTGCGGCTGATCTGCGCGCCCCGACACCGACGGCCGCGGCCGAACTTGCCGTTCCACATATCGACGAAGTACGTGAAAAAATTTTAAACATGCAGGCAAGGCTTTTGCGGAGCGTGCGTGAAAAAGTGCGCCATGAAAGCAGCCGCCTCGCGTATCTCGAGCGGTCGCCCGCTTTGAAAAACCCGTACCGGCTGATCCGCCAGCAAATGGAACAGGCTGACCGCCTGGCGGAAAGCTTGCACAGGGAAGCCGGACGCCTGATCGGAGCGGCTGGGGAACAGTGTCGGAACTTGTATGAGCGCCTTTTGCGCAACCGGCCGGAGCAGAAACTTTTGCAGGCGCGGCGGGATTTTATAAGCCTTCACGGGAATTTGGTGAAACAAATGCAGGCGGTGCTGCGGGAAAAACAGCACCGGTTCGGGAAGAACATTTCCGCCCTTGAAGCACTCAGCCCGCTCAAAGTGATGGAAAGGGGATACAGCCTGGCAATGGCGGAAGACGAAACGATCATCAAAAAAACAAGCCAGGTCAAAAAAGGAGACACCATCCAGGTCGTGTTAACGGACGGGGGGCTCTTGTGCACGGTGGATGAAATTCGGAGGAGGAGAGAAAATGGCTGAATCATTAACATTTGAAGAGGCGATGGCGCAGCTCGAGGACATTGTCCGCAAACTGGAAGAAGGGGATGTTCCCTTAGAGGAAGCAATTTCCATCTATAAACAGGGAATGGAGCTGTCCAAACTGCTGCACGGCAAATTGAAGAATGTCGAAGAACAATTGACGAAAGTCATGTCCGAGGACGGGGAAGAAAAGGATTTTGAAATTAAGGAGGAGGAATAACCTTGCACGAGGCGACGTATGATGTGAAAGAAATTGAAAAACGGCTGGCGCAATATATTGCGGGACTAAAAGCGCCTTCCGTGTTAAAAGAAGCAATGGATTATTCCATCCAGGCCGGCGGAAAGAGAATTCGCCCCTTGTTCTTATTGTCAACCGTGTCCGCGCTCGGTGAACGTGTTGAAAAAGGCATGCAGACGGCGTGCGCAGTGGAGATGATCCACACTTACTCCCTCATCCATGACGACCTTCCGGCAATGGATGATGATGATTTGCGGAGGGGAAAGCCGACAAACCATAAAGTGTTCGGGGAAGCGGTTGCAATCCTAGCGGGGGACGGGCTTTTGACACACAGTTTCCAGCTCATTGCCGAAGACCCCTATCTGGATGATGCATTAAAAGTGAAACTGATTGCGCTCCTGGCAGAATCGGCCGGCCCGGAAGGCATGGTGGCGGGGCAGGTTGCCGATATGGAAGGGGAAAACAAAAAACTGACTTTAGATGAACTTGAATATATTCATGCCCATAAAACCGGTAAGCTGCTTACGTTCAGTGTCCTGGCCGGGGCGATGATCGGCGGCGTAACGGACATGCAGCTTGAACAATTCAGGCAGTTTGCCGAACATCTCGGCATTGCATTCCAAATCCGCGACGATATTTTGGATATTGAAGGGGATCAGAAAAAAATTGGAAAACGGGTTGGCAGCGACGAATCGCGCCATAAAAGTACATACCCGGCACTTTTGACGCTTGAAGGCGCAAAAGCGGAACTCAAGAAGCACATCCGGCTGGCAAAAGAACGGCTGAAAGAAACTGGCGCGGATACGGGCACGTTACTGGAGCTGGTACGGATGGTTGAAACGCGGGACCATTAATGCGCGCCATGTCGTTTTTGTGTTATAATACAGTAAGGTTAGCCCCTTGATGATTGGTAGCGCTTTTACAGAAGCGTTTTTGCCGAAACTGGCTGAAACGGGTCGGTATTTGCCGGATTATGTTTAAAGCGGGAATTTCTTGTCTAAGCGAAGGTTTCGTTTATAATAGAATTTAAGCTTACGCCGTTATTTTGAAATGAAAGCGAGTGATCCGTATTGGATCTTGAATCGATTAAGGACCCGTCCTTTTTGAAAAAAATGGACATTCCCGCGCTGATACAGCTGAGTGCGGAGATCCGCCGTTTTTTGATTGAAACGCTGTCGAAAACGGGCGGGCATATTGGGCCGAATCTCGGTGTTGTGGAACTCACGCTTGCTTTGCATAAATGTTTCGACAGCCCGAAAGACAAAATCCTGTGGGATGTAGGCCACCAGTCGTATGTGCATAAAATTTTAACCGGACGTGCGGGCCAATTCAAAACATTGCGTCAGTACCGCGGCCTTTCCGGATTTCCGAAGCAGAATGAAAGCATCCATGATGTATGGGAAACCGGGCACAGTTCCACGTCCTTGTCCGCGGCGATGGGCATGGCTGTGGCACGGGATTTAAAAGGCGAAAAATCCTATATCGTTCCTGTGATCGGCGACGGCGCGCTGACAGGCGGGATGGCTTTTGAAGCACTGAACCATATCGGCCATGAGAAGAGGGACATCATCGTTGTTTTGAATGATAACGAGATGTCGATCGCCCCGAATGTCGGAGCACTTCATCAGGTGCTCGGCAAACTGCGGACGGCGAGCAAATATCGGCGCGCCAAAGATGAACTGGAATTTTTGCTGAAAAAAATCCCGGCTGTCGGCGGAAAGCTCGCGGCAACCGCAGAACGGCTGAAAGATTCCCTTAAATACCTGCTTGTTTCTGGCATCTTTTTTGAAGAACTGGGGTTCACGTACTTCGGCCCTGTTGATGGCCATCATTTCGAAGCGCTTCTTGAAAATATCCAGTATGCGAAAAAAACGAAAGGCCCGGTACTCCTGCACGTCATTACAAAGAAAGGCAAGGGATATAAACCTGCCGAAAACGATACAAGGGGCGCCTGGCACGGCACAGGGCAGTATAAAATTGAAACCGGAGATTTTATTAAGCCGGTAAACGCCCCACCGGCATGGAGCAAACTTGTCAGTGACACCGTCTTGAGGCTTGCCAAAGAAGACCCCCGCATTGTTGCGATTACGCCGGCAATGACGGTCGGTTCCAAGCTGGAACGGTTTCAGCAGGAACTGCCGGACAGGGTGTACGATGTCGGCATCGCGGAACAGCATGCGGCCACTTTTGCGGCCGGCCTTGCGACACAAGGGATGAAGCCGTTTTTGGCCATTTATTCCACGTTTTTGCAACGGGCTTACGACCAGGTTGTCCACGATATTTGCCGGCAAAATTTAAATGTGTTCATCGGCATTGACAGGGCCGGCCTTGTCGGCGCGGATGGCGAAACACACCAGGGCGTGTTTGATATTGCCTTCCTGCGAAGCCTGCCGAATATGGTCTTAATGATGCCGAAAGATGAAAATGAAGGCCAGCATATGGTCTATACGGCTTTAAAATACGGCGACGGCCCGATCGCGATGCGGTTTCCGCGCGGCAACGGCCTCGGCGTTCCGTTGGATCCGGATTTGAAGGAAATCCCGATCGGCACGTGGGAAGTGCTGAAAGAAGGTACGGATGCCTGCATCCTTACATTTGGAACGACAATCCCGCTGGCGATGGAAGCAGCAAAATATTTACAAAAGCAGGGAACATCGGTAAAAGTGGTCAATGCACGGTTTTTGAAGCCGCTTGATGAGGCGGTGCTGGCATCCATTCTTGCAAGCGGCATGCCGGTGTTGACCGTTGAAGAAGGGGTGCTTCTAGGCGGCTTCGGCAGCGCAGTGTTAGAGTTTGCCCATGAACACGGCTTCCACCACAATTCCATTCGCCGTATCGGCATTCCGGACCGCTTTATCGAGCATGGCAGCGTAAAAGAATTATGGCGGGAAATCGGCTTGACAACTGAACGGATTATCGAAGAAATACAAGGCGAATTAACTGCAAAACATCAGAAAAGGGCTTAGCATCAATGAAAAAAGAACGTGTAGATGTTCTCCTCGTAGAACGCGGATTAATGGAAACAAGAGAAAAAGCAAAACGGGCGGTGATGGCGGGGCTTGTGTTTGCAAACGAAACCCGACTTGATAAACCGGGCGAAAAAATCCCGGTTGATACACCACTTGCCGTTAAAGGAAACCCGCTTCCATATGTTTCGCGGGGCGGGCTGAAACTGGAAAAAGCATTAAAAGTGTTTAATCTTGACATAAAAGGAAAAATCCTTCTCGATATCGGAGCCTCAACCGGCGGATTTACCGACTGCGCCCTGCAGCACGGCGCCAAAATGTCGTACGCCCTTGATGTCGGCTATAATCAGCTGGCATGGAAGCTCCGCCGGGATGAACGGGTTGTCGTCATGGAAAGGACGAATTTCCGTTACGTAACCCCGGGAAATCTGACAAAAGGAGTCCCGGATTTTGCATCGATTGATGTGTCTTTTATTTCTTTGTCCCTCATCCTTCCGGTATTAAAAACATTGCTTGCGCCGGACAGCGATGTTGTCGCCTTGATCAAGCCGCAGTTTGAGGCAGGGCGCGAGCAGGTTGGCAAAAAAGGGATCGTAAAGGATAAAAAAGTGCATCGGGAAGTCATTGAAAAAATCATCCATCTTGCAATACATGAAAAGTTTTCGGTTGAAAACCTTTCCTATTCCCCGATTACCGGCGGTGAGGGCAATATCGAATTTTTAATCCACCTCAAATGGCCGGCTTATGAAAAGGATAGGGGGCAGAACCGCCTCCCGGTGGCCGTAAAAGACGTGGTGGAAGAAGCCCACGCCGCACTGAAAAAAGGGTAATGTTATTTACAAAACAGCCTATTGGTTTTCCAGTAGGCTTTTTTGCGCAGGCTGTACCGCCTAGAAAGGGACAGGCTGATGTCTAACCGGGTACGTGTGCGAAAAAAGCAACTGATACGGCATTAAGATTTTCTTACAGGCATGGCTGCTTCTTTCAATGTACATTTTCCCGGAAATACGCTAACATACAGATAGATGCATATTTACAAAAGTAAGCACGCCTTGAGGTGAGGACATGAATAAAGGACAGCGCTTAATTAAAATACGGGAAATGATTACGAATTACGATATTGAGACGCAGGACGAGCTTGTTGAGCGTTTGCGGAACGCCGGATTCAATGTGACGCAGGCGACGATTTCAAGGGATATAAAAGAACTTCATCTTGTGAAAGTGCCGCTCAATAACGGCAGATACAAATACAGTCTGCCTGCCGACCAGCGCTTCAATCCGACGCAGAAGCTGAGGCGGGCGTTGGCAGACGCATTTGTCAGCGTAGATACGGCCGGGCATTTAATTGTGATGAAAACTTTGCCGGGGAACGCCCATGCAATCGGCGCTCTGATTGATATTTTGGATTGGGAAGAAATCATCGGGACTTTGTGCGGGGATGACACATGCTTGATCATTTGCAAAAATCAGGACGAGACCGAATCGGTTGCACAAAGATTTTTGGACATGCTTTAAGAAAGTGGTGATGTTCACTTGCTGCAAGAACTATCGATTAAAAATTTCGCCATTATCGACCAATTATCTCTATCGTTTGAAAATGGCTTAACCGTCCTGACAGGGGAAACAGGCGCCGGCAAATCGATTATCATTGACGCCATCCAGCTTCTGACAGGCGGCAGGGGATCGTCCGAATATGTGCGCCACGGCGAGGACCGCGCTGAAATCGAGGGGTTATTTCTAGTGGACGACGGGCATCCGTGCATGGAACGGGCCCGCGAATTCGGCATAGACATCGAAGAAGGCATGGTCATCTTGCGGCGCGATATTTCGAAGGCCGGAAAAAGCGTATGCCGCATTAATGGAAAGCTCGTCACCATTTCAGTTTTGCGCGAAATCGGGTCAACATTAATTGATATACACAGCCAGCATGAGACCCAGGAATTATTAAATGAAACATTCCATTTGCCGCTTCTCGATCATTATGGCCGGGTGGAAATTGAAGCGGCGCTTGACGATTACCGGGAAGTGTATAAAAAATACGAAACTGTATCCGGCCGTTTAAAAAGAATGAACGAAAACGATCAGCAGCTTGCCCAGCGTCTTGACCTCATTCAGTTCCAGCACGGTGAAATCCAAAGGGCCGACCTGAAGCTCCGTGAAGATGAAGAACTGGCCGATGAAAAAAGGAAGTTGATGAATTTTGAACGCTTGTTTGAATCGCTGAATACAAGTTATGAGGCGCTGCAGGGCGAACAGCACGGCCTCGACTGGATCGGGCTTGTCATGGGACAGTTGGAAACGGCTGCCGAAGCGGATCCTGCGCTTGCGCCGCTCTTGGAGACGGTGCAAAATTGTTTTTATACGCTCGAAGATACGGCCCGTACGATCCGCTCCCAACTTGATATGCTTGAATTTGACCCGGAGAGGCTGAACCAGATTGAAGCACGGATGAATGAAATCAACCAGTTGAAACGGAAATATGGCAGCTCGATCGAAGAAATATTGGAATACGGCGCGAAAATTGAAGAAGAAATTGAGTCAATCCTAAACCGTGACCATCATGTGGAACAGCTGCAAAAAGAACTGCAAACGGTCAAGCGCGATTTGTATTTGGAAGCTAAACAGCTCAGCGATTTGCGAAAAAAATGGGCGGAAAAGCTGACAAAGAATATCCATTCCGAATTAAAACAGCTTTATATGGACAAAACAACATTTGAAGTCCGTTTCCTTTCCACTGCGGATGATTATTTTGAAGCGGATGAGATCCCATTCAGGCGCGATGGGCTTGACCAGGTTGAATTTTATATTTCCACAAACCCGGGCGAGCCGCTCAAGCCTTTGGCAAAAACGGCATCTGGCGGGGAACTGTCCCGGATTATGCTCGCCTTAAAAACCATCTTCTCAAAACATCAGGGGATCACTTCAATTATTTTTGACGAAGTGGACACAGGCGTCAGCGGTCGGGTCGCCCAGGCGATCGCGGAAAAAATATACCGCATTTCGGTCCATTCGCAAGTGCTGTGCATCACCCATCTCCCACAGGTCGCCGCTATGGCGGATGTCCATCTGTTTATTATGAAAGAAACGGTAAAAGGACGGACGAGAACAAAAGTAAAACCGTTAGGGCAGGAAGAAAAAATTAAAGAAATCGGCCGCATGATTTCCGGCGTCGAAATGACTGACCTGACAAGGCAGCATGCAAAAGAACTGCTAGAACTGGCCGAAACGATTAAATAAGGGGTCCGGGGCCCGCCTTTTGGAAAAAAGGTGGAGCCGACCCCTTTCTATCCAGTTTGGGCAGGTTTTTTTCCAACGGTCCGGTTATATTTAAAGCGCTTCAAGGCTAAATTAAAATCATAGCCAAATAAAATAAAGGCTAAACCAAAAGGGTGGACTAGAAGCGAGGAGAGTGGATTGTTTGAACTTTGAAAACGTAAGAAAGCTGATTGGCGGATTTCTCCTTGTTTCACTTGTGCTATTAGGTTTTTCGCAACCTTTTCAACAATACCTTCACTTTCCGAAGCAAGTTCGCTTAATGGAAGGCCAGCAAATTGAATTCCATAAATCCGCCGCTGCAACAGTTGCTGTAAAAGGGAACAGTGCGGATATCAAGGAAAATAAGCAATCGGTTTCGATTAAAGGGAAAACAGCCGGAAAAGAAGAAATGTTTCTTGAACTGGCAGGCGTCCCGATTAAAAAAACCGATGTGGAAGTGTATAAAAACATCAAGATGATTCCGGGCGGCCAGTCGATCGGCGTCAAGCTGAAAACGCTCGGTGTCCTCGTCGTCGGCCACCATCTTGTGCAAACGGACAAAGGAAAAATCTCTCCCGGGGAACAAGCCGGCATTCAAGTCGGCGATATGATTCTCGAAATGGGCGGGAAAAAAATCGAAAATATGTCCGATGTTGCCCCAATTGTGCAAAAGGTGGGGGAAGAGGGGAAGGCACTTCCGGTTGTCATCAAAAGGGATGACCGGACGATCCGGACAACAATCCATCCGCAAAAAGACAAAACCGAACAAAATTATAAACTCGGGTTGTATATCCGGGATTCCGCTGCTGGCATTGGCACCATGACGTTTATCGACCCGAAAACAAAAAAATACGGAGCGCTCGGCCATGTCATTTCGGATATGGATACCAAAAAGCCGATCGTCGTTGAAAACGGCCGGATTGTCAATTCGGTAGTCACGTCCATTGAAAAAGGGAAAAACGGCAGCCCAGGGGAAAAACTTGCGCGCTTTTCCGAAGAGGGCCAAATCGGGACGATCACAAAGAACAGCCCGTTCGGCATTTTCGGCAAGCTAAACGGCAGCTTAAGCAGCTTGGGTAACGGGTATGCCAAACCGATCCCGATTGCGCTGTCCGACCAGGTTAAAACGGGGCCGGCCAAAATTTTAACCGTTGTGGACGGAAAAAAGGTCGAAGCGTATTCGATTAAAATCGTCAGCACCATTCCGCAAAAATTTCCGGCAACGAAAGGAATGGTCATCAAAATTACCGATCCTAAACTCCTGAAAAAAACAGGGGGGATTGTACAGGGCATGAGCGGAAGCCCGATTATCCAGAACGGCCGGCTTGTCGGTGCGGTGACGCATGTATTTGTCAACGATCCGACATCCGGATACGGCGTCCATATCGAATGGATGCTCAATGAAGCAGGCATAAAAGGAAGGGGCGCGTCCCCTTCCGCTTTCGAAAAAAAATAAAATTTATAAAAAAGCAGGAATTTTTCCGCCATTGTCGAAACATATTTATGTAAAGAGATACGGTTATTTTTTTTTTTTGAGGAGGACAGTGGTAGTGAAAAAAATCAAAGTATTTATTGTCGATGACAACCGTGAACTTGTACGTCTATTAGAAGAGTATATATCATCGCAGGAAGATATGGAAATTACCGGCACAGCCTACAGCGGAACGGAATGCCTTGAAAAGCTGAAAGACGCGGCGCCGGATATTTTATTGCTCGATATCATTATGCCGCATCTGGACGGACTCGGGGTTTTGAAAAAACTAAAGGAAACGGGCCATTCGCCGATGCCAAATGTGATCATGTTGACAGCTTTCGGCCAGGAAGACGTCACGAAAAAAGCAGTCGAACTCGGCGCTTCTTATTTTGTCTTAAAACCGTTTGATATGGATATGCTTGTTTCCCATATCCGGCAGATAAGCGGCAAAGCAAGCACTGTACTGAAGTCCCCGTCCGGCCTCGGCCGCGTACAGGCTGACTCAAAACCGAAAAATCTCGATGCGAGTATTACGAGCATCATCCACGAAATTGGGGTGCCCGCCCATATTAAAGGGTACATGTATTTACGGGAGGCGATTTCAATGGTGTACAATGATATTGAACTGCTCGGTTCGATTACAAAAGTGCTGTACCCGGAAATTGCCAAAAAATACAATACCACTGCCAGCCGTGTGGAGCGCGCTATCCGCCATGCGATAGAAGTTGCGTGGAGCAGGGGGAATATTGAATCGATTTCCACTTTATTCGGGTACACGGTTTCTATGACAAAAGCCAAACCTACAAACAGTGAATTTATTGCCATGGTCGCAGACAAACTTCGCCTTGAGCACAAAGCTTCCTGAAAGGGTTAGGGGCCGGCAGACGATACAAATCCTTACAACCAGCCATTTTATGTGTGTTTAAAAGTATCCGTACGGGAATGCTCGTTTCCCTGTGCCCTTCTTTTCATCTCCGTGCCGATTGAAGAATATATAAAAGATGGGAATTGAAAAGAAAAGGATGTGGGGCATTTGACATTTATTTTTGCGCATCGTGGTTCAGCAGGGACCCATCCGGAAAATACAATGGAAGCTTTCTTGCAAGCGGAAAGGGCGGGAGCGGATGGCATCGAACTGGATGTCCAACTCTCTAAAGACGGGGAAATTGTCGTCATCCATGATGAAACCGTGAACAGGACAACATCAGGTAAAGGTTTTGTGAAAGATTTTACGCTCGCCGAATTGCAAAACTTGGACGTACGTGACCGTTTTGGTGTGGCGGGAAAACTCCGCATCCCGGCGCTGAAGGAAGTTTTCGGCTGGCTGAAAACGAACCGGCTCCTCTGTAATATTGAACTGAAAACAGCGAAAATCAGCTATCCGTCAATCGAGGAAAAAACGGTTGCTTTAATCAAAGCTTATCAACTGGAGGAGCGGGTCATTTTTTCTTCGTTTAACCACTATTCGATTATCCATTGTTACAGGCTGGCACCTGAAATCGAAATTGCCCCCCTATACTCGGAAATGCTGTTTATGCCTTGGGTTTATGCAAAATCCATCCGGGCGGGGGGGATCCATCCACGTCTCGTGACCACCAGTGACCAGATTATTCAAACAGCGATGGAAAACGGCATCGCTGTCAGGCCATATACAGTCAATACCGAAAAAGATATGCGGAGGCTGTTTGAAATAGGCTGCACCGCCATTATTACGGATTATCCGGAAATGGCGGAACGGATCAGAAAAGAATACGAATAGCGGAAAGAGGCTGTACCGAAACGAAAAAACCCGTCGAGAAACTAAATTTCTTAACGGGTTTTTTCTGCCGATGGCCATGAATGTTTTTGCGTTTATTTGCTGAAACGCTTCTGCACTTTGTTGTGTTTACGGTCTCGGTGCAGGATAAAACCGGCAGTAAATGCAACCCCGCCTGTGCAAAAAAGCAGCCCTGCCAAAAACTGTACGGAGAGTGAAGGAAACGGGTGGTGCAAAATGCCGAAAATCATATCCCTCATCCATTTTATGCCGGCAGTCGCCATGATGACCGGAAAAGCCAAAATAAAAAGCGCAATCAACCTTCCCATCCCGTTCCCCCTTTTCCCGTATTTTTCCCATTATACCATCCGTATTTTTAGTGTGGCAATGCTTCCAATTGTATATAAAAGCGATTCTATATGTAATAAAATGGCAATGCCTGTGGGACGCTTTGGCATTGGCTATGGTTGCTGCGGAATCCGTATTTCATTGTGAATCCGGTACGTTCAACAGTCGTAAAAATTGAATAGGAGGATGGCAAATCAAACAGGACTGAAAAAGGGGGAACAAAATTGCAAAACGTCTTAATTGTAGGCGGCGGAAAAGGCGGGAAAGCAATTTTAAAAATTTTATCGGAAAGTACGCGGTTCCATGTCTCGGCGATCGTGGACATCAATCCAGATGCCGCCGGAATCAGGCTGGCTAAAGAAATGGGCGTGAAAACAGGGGAGGACTGGCGCAGTTATGCCCGCTCAAATGTTGGCATCATCATCGAAGTGACCAGCAATGAGCATGTATTCCGGGAAATCGTTGCCGAATGCCCGAAAAAAACGGTTGTCCCCGGTAGTGTCGCCTACTTGATTGCCAAATTGCTGGAGGAAAAAGAAGCCCTCATCCGGAAACTGGAAAATGAAACGAAAAAGCATGAACTGATCCTTCAGTCGACAGCAGAAGGTATGACAGTAATTGACAAAGGCGGCAATATTATTTTTATGAACCGGAGTGCGGAAAAGATCAACGGTGTATCCGCCTGCAGTGTGGTGGGCAGGCCGATTTCATGTGTCATCCCGAACAGCAGGCTGGAGCATGTACTCAGAACAAAGAAAAGCGAATCAAATGTGGAAATCGAATTGCAGAACGGCACAAAAATACTTGCATCCCATATCCCGATGTTCAACGAAGACGGTGAAGTTGCCGGGGCCATTTCGGTATTCCGCGATATTACTGAAGCCGTAAAGCAGGCTGAGGAAATCACAAATTTAAAAGAAATCAAAATGATGCTGCAGGAGATCATTCATTCGAGCGATGATGCGATCTCGGTCGTTGACGAAAAAGGGCGCGGCATCCTCATTAATCCCGCCTATACAAGGATTACCGGCTTAAGCGAGGAGGAAGTGATCGGCAAACCGGCAACCGCGGACATATCGGAGGGCGAAAGCATGCATTATAAGGTGCTGCAGACAAAAAAACCGGTCCGCGGCGTAAAAATGCGGGTCGGCCCGTTAAAAAAGGAAGTGGTTGTCAATGTGGCGCCGGTGATCGTGAACGGAGCATTAAAGGGGAGCGTCGGTGTCATCCACGATGTGTCCGAAATCGAGTCGTTAACGAAAGAACTGAGCCGTGCAAGGCAAATGGCGCGGGTAAGTACGGCCAAATATACATTTGATGATATTATCCATGCATCAGATGAGATGGATATGGCGGTCGAGCAGGCAAAACTTGCGGCGCAGACGCCCGTCACAATATTATTGCGCGGGGAGTCCGGCACTGGAAAAGAATTGTTTGCCCATGCGATCCACCAGGCCAGCAGCCGCAGAAATCATAAGTTTATCCGTGTAAATTGTGCGTCCATTTCCGAATCTCTGCTTGAGAGCGAACTTTTCGGCTATGAAGAAGGAGCTTTTTCGGGCGCGAAAAGGGGCGGAAAAAAAGGACTGTTTGAAGAAGCGGACGGCGGCAGCCTGTTTTTGGATGAAATCGGTGAGCTCAGCGCCCATATGCAGGCAAAGCTGCTGCGGGTGCTACAGGAAAAGGAAATCGTCCGCGTCGGGGGGACAAAACCGGTGCCAGTTGATGTCCGCATCATTGCCGCCACGCACGTTCATCTTGAAAAAGCTGTTGCCAAAGGGAAGTTCAGGGAAGACTTATATTACCGGCTTGACCGAATGCCGATCCGCATTCCGCCGCTCAGGTCGAGAAAACAGGAGATTCCGTTATTATGCAAGCGACTCATCCAGAAAATCAACCAGGATTACGGCCGGAACGTGGAAGGAATATCGGAGGCGGCGCTTTCGGTCTTATGCAGGTACGATTGGCCGGGGAATGTCCGCGAACTTGAAAATGTACTCGGCCGGGCGATTATTTTTATGGGTTTCCAAGAAAAAATCATGGATGCCGTGCACCTGGCCGGGCTTGGGCTAACGGCGGGGAAAAGGCTTGAAAAAAATGACAATTTTGTGGCGGGAGAAGGGAATCTGGACAGGTTGATGGCAGCGTTTGAAAAGCATGTGGTCGAAAAAGCATTGGCGGAAAACGCCGGAAATAAAACAAAAGCAGCGAAGCAGCTCGGCATTTCATTAAGAAGCCTGTATTATAAATTGGAGAAATACAATCTTGCAAAAAACGGCATGCAATAATTTGCATCTTCGTGCAAAAAGTAGCAAACTGGTAAACGTAAGTTTATTTTCCCGCGTGCCCCGTCTCCGCTTCCATAAATGTTTGGAAGGCATCGTTAGGGTGCAAAATGAAATACCACGCAAAATGGCATTATTTTTGCATTTTTGATTGGCAAAGGAGCATGGTTGTTCACCGTAAAATTTGCGGAAAAAGCGGGCAAGAAGGGATCCTGATGCTGGGGTGCCGCGCGAAGATGCCCGATGCGTGCTGCGGAGCAAATTCAGCGGTGTACAACAAGAAAGCCCCGCATCAAGGGCACTTTAATAGCAAAACCGCCCATGATGCATAGAAAAGAGTAACAGCACTTTTTTGCGGAAAACGGAGGACACCAAAATGGAAATTTTTGATTATATGGGAAAATATGATTACGAACAGCTTTTGTTTTGCCATGATGCCGCATCCGGTTTAAAGGCAATCATCGCCATACACGATACAACGCTCGGCCCTGCGCTCGGAGGAACAAGAATGTGGACGTATGAATCCGAAGAAGCGGCAATTGAAGATGCACTGAGGCTTGCAAAAGGCATGACCTATAAAAACGCCGCGGCGGGGCTGAATCTTGGCGGGGGTAAAACGGTTATCATCGGCGACCCGCACAAAGACAAAAATGAAGAAATGTTCCGTGCGTTCGGCCGCTTTATCCAAGGGCTCGGCGGCCGCTATATCACGGCGGAGGATGTCGGCACCACTGTTGAAGATATGGACATCATCCATGAAGAAACCAATTTTGTGACAGGTGTTTCGCAAACGTACGGTTCATCCGGCAATCCGTCGCCCGTTACCGCATACGGCTGCTATGTCGGGATGAAAGCCGCGGCAAAAGAAGCGTTCGGAAGCGATTCGCTGGAAGGAAAGACCATTGCGGTCCAAGGTGTCGGCAATGTCGCCTTTGAATTGTGCCGTTATCTTCATGGGGAAGGCGCCAATCTTATTGTGACCGATATTGCCGCTGATGCTGTGAAACGCGCGGTTGACGCTTTCCGGGCTAAAGCGGCGGATCCAAAGGACATTTACGCAGTGGACTGCGATATTTTTGCACCGTGCGCATTGGGGGCGATATTAAACGATCACACCATTCCGCTGCTGAAGGCAAAAGTCATTGCCGGTTCGGCGAATAACCAGCTGAAAGAGCCGCGTCACGGGGATCTGATCCATGAAATGGGTATCCTCTATGCACCGGATTATGTTGTCAATGCCGGCGGTGTCATCAATGTCGCCGATGAACTGCACGGTTACAACCGGGAAAGGGCTATGAAAAAAGTTGAGCAAATATACAATAATGTGGAAAAAGTCATTGAAATTTCAAAGCGCGACCGGATTCCGACATATTTGGCGGCCGACCGGATGGCAGAAGAACGGATCCGAAAAGTTTCCCGCTCGAGGTCGCAGTTTTTGCTATATAATAAACACATTTTGGAAAAACGGCTGCAGTATTAACACCGGCAGTCAACATGCCGCTATTGCTGCTTCGGCAATGCGGCCTAAACGAAGAAGGAGGTACACGGTTTGGCAACAGAATATGATGTAGTTGTGCTGGGCGGCGGCACTGGGGGCTATGTGGCGGCTATCCGCGCTTCCCGACTCGGATTAAAAACCGCAATTGTCGAAAAAGAGAAACTTGGCGGCACATGCCTGCATAAAGGCTGCATTCCGACGAAAGCCCTTTTAAGAAGCGCGGAAGTCTACCGGACAATCCGGAAAAGCGGGGATTTTGGCATTGACGTAACTGGCGCCGAATTGAACTTTGCAAAAATCCAGGAGCGGAAAAAGGCGGTAGTGGGCCAGCTGCACCGAGGTGTAGTGCATCTTATGAAAAAAGGGAAAATCGATGTGTACGAAGGCACAGGCAGAATCCTCGGCCCATCGATCTTTTCTCCGCTTCCAGGAACGGTTTCGGTGGAAAGTTCCGGCGGCGGAAACGAAATGCTCCTTCCAAAACATTTGATTATCGCAACCGGTTCGCGCCCGCGCGTTCTGCCGGGATTTGAGGTTGACGGGGAATATGTGCTCACGTCCGATGAGGCATTGGAACTTTCGGAACTCCCGGCATCGGTGATCATTGCCGGCGGCGGTGCGATCGGGGTTGAATGGGCGTCCATGCTTTCCGACTTCGGCGTGGAAGTCACGATTTGCGAGGTAGCAGACCGCCTTTTGCCGGGCGAGGACTGCGAAATATCAAAAGAGATCGCCCGCCTGCTGAAGAAAAAAGGGGTTACGGTTTTAACAGGCACTACTTTAAATCCCGCTTCCCTTCATACCGGGGAAGGCAAATTGCGGATCGAAGCAGACGTCGGCGCAAAAACGCTTGAGGCGGAAAAACTGTTATTGTCTGTCGGGAGGGTCGCCAACATAGAAAATATCGGCCTTGAAAATACGGAGATAGAAATCGAAAACGGCGCGATCCGGGTGAATGAATTTTACCAGACAAAAGAATCCCATATTTATGCAATCGGAGATTGTGTAGGCGGATTGCAGCTTGCCCATGTGGCATCGCGGGAAGGCATCATTGCGGTTGACCATATTGCCGGCAAAAATCCGGATCCGCTCAATGAAACATTTGTCCCGAAATGCGTGTACGCAAACCCTGAAATTGCGAGTGTCGGATTAAGTGAAGACAAGGCGAAAGAAAAAGGGTACAATGTGAAAGTTGGCAAATTTTCTTTTAAAGCGGTCGGAAAAGCGCTCGTCCACGGCGAATCGGACGGCTTCGTCAAAATGGTTGCAGATGTAGAAACGAACGATATATTAGGTGTACATATCATTGGACCGCATGCAACAGATATGATTTCAGAAGCCGGATTGGCGCGCGTATTGGATGCAGCCCCTTGGGAGGTGGCCATGGCAGTCCATCCGCACCCGACGCTGAGTGAAGCAATCGGGGAAGCGGCGCTCGCTGTCGACGGGCTTGAAATCCATGCGTAATGCTTTGAATGGGGAGTGAACAATATGACTGAAAATCGGCATAAAAGCTTGGGCTTAAGCGACCGGGATGTCATCGAGATGTATGAAACGATGCTTTTGGCGCGCAAATTGGACGAACGGATGTGGCTGTTGAACAGGTCCGGGAAAATCCCGTTTGTCATTTCCTGTCAGGGGCAGGAAGCCGCCCAGGTCGGCGCAGCATTTGCGCTCGACAGGAAAAAAGACTATGTTTTGCCGTATTACCGCGATCTCGGGGTAGTGCTCGCTTTCGGCATGACCGCGCGCGACATCATGCTGTCCGGATTTGCGAAAGCGGAAGACCCGAACTCGGGGGGGCGCCAGATGCCGGGCCATTTCGGGCAGAAGAAAAACAGGATCGTGACGCAGTCTTCGCCTGTCACAACACAGGTTCCGCATGCGGTCGGCATTGCGCTTGCCGGAAAAATGGAGAAAAAGGACTTTGTTTCCTTCGTGACGTTCGGGGAAGGCTCTTCCAATCAGGGCGATTTCCATGAAGGGGCGAACTTTGCCTCTGTCCATAAATTGCCGGTGATTTTCATGTGCGAAAATAACCAGTATGCGATTTCCGTCCCGATTGAGGAACAGCTCGGGAATCCTCGCGTTTCCGACCGGGCAATCGGCTACGGCATGCCGGGCGTGACCGTTGATGGAAATGACCCGCTCGCTGTCTATGAAGTTGTCAAAGAAGCGGCGGACAGAGCACGGCGCGGAGAAGGGCCCTCATTGATCGAGGCGGTCGTCTACCGGTTTACGCCGCACTCTTCCGATGATGACGACCGCTACCGGGCCCCGGAAGAAGTGAAAAAAGCGAAGGAAAAAGATCCTATCGCCACGTTTGGCCAATATTTAAAAGAGCTGGGCCTTTTGGACGTGCAAAAAGAAAAGGAAGTTAATGGACACGTCATGCAGATCGTGAATGAAGCGACCGACTATGCCGAAAATGCGCCGTATGCAAAGCCGGAAGATGCACTACGTTATGTATACGGCGAGGAGTGAGGAGGAAAGACCATGGCGGTAATTTCATATATTGATGCGATCACAAAAGCGTTGCGCGAAGAGATGGAGCGGGACGAAAAAGTTTTTGTAATGGGGGAAGATGTCGGGAAAAAAGGCGGGGTGTTCAAAGCGACAGCAGGATTATATGAAGCGTTCGGCGCCGGAAGGGTGATCGACACCCCTCTCGCCGAATCCGCGATTGTCGGCGTCGGGGTCGGTGCGGCGATGTATGGGATGCGGCCGATTGCCGAAATCCAGTTTGCCGACTTTATCTTGCCGGCAGTAAACCAAATTATTTCCGAAGCGGCCAAAATCCGCTACCGTACGAACAATGACTGGCATTGCCCGCTTGTCGTGCGCGCGCCTTACGGGGGCGGTGTCCACGGCGCCCTGTACCATTCGCAATCGATCGAAGCGGTATTTGCAAACCAGCCGGGCCTTAAAATCGTGATGCCGTCCACGCCTTATGACGCAAAAGGTTTGCTCAAGGCAGCGATTCGCGATGACGATCCTGTCCTCTTTTTTGAACATAAGCGCGCTTACCGTTTAATTAAAGGGGAAGTGCCCGATGATGATTATGTGCTGCCGATCGGAAAGGCCGAAGTGAAAAGGGAAGGCGAGGACATCACGGTTATCACATACGGGCTTTGTGTCCATTTCGCCCTGCAGGTGGCGGAAAAGCTCGCACAGGATGGCATTGATGCCCATATTCTTGACCTGCGCACTGTGTACCCGCTTGACAAGGAAGCGATTATGGAGGCGGCGGCAAAAACGGGAAAAGTGCTGCTCATCACCGAAGACAATAAAGAGGGGAGCATCATCAGTGAAGTGGCCGCTATCATTGCGGAACACTGCCTGTTTGATCTTGACGCCCCGATTATGCGTTTAGCTGGCCCGGATGTTCCGGCGATGCCGTATGCACCGACGATGGAAAAATATTTTATGGTCAATCCCGATAAAATCGAAAAAGCGATGCGGGAGTTGGCCGAATTTTAAGATGCAGGTAAGGAGGGTGTCAATTGGCGATTAAAAACATTACAATGCCGCAGTTGGGGGAAAGTGTGACGGAAGGGACGATCAGCAAATGGCTCGTATCCCCCGGCGACCATGTCAATAAATACGACCCGCTTTGTGAAGTGTTGACGGATAAAGTCAATGCGGAAGTGCCTTCATCTTTTACCGGCGAGATTGTGGAACTGATCGCGGCCGTGGATGAAACCGTCGCGGTCGGCGAAGTAATTTGTACGGTCAAAATCGAAGCGGCTGAAGAGGAAAGCGGAATGCGGCAAGAAGGGGAACCGGAATCCGTGCCTGTCTCCCCGGAACCGCCGGAAAACCGCGGAGGGAAAAAAATGCGCTAT
Source organism: Weizmannia acidilactici (assembly GCF_008974185.1). GTDB lineage: Bacteria > Bacillota > Bacilli > Bacillales > Bacillaceae_C > Weizmannia > Weizmannia acidilactici. The sequence goes on along the minus strand of NZ_BKZP01000004.1, from coordinate 94,442 downwards.
TCGCCGGCTGTTCTGAAGCTTTCCCAGGAACACGGCATCGACTTAAGCAAAGTAAAGGGAACGGGAAAGGAAGGCCGGATCACCCGCAAAGACCTTTTAAAAATTATTGGAAGCCTTAACGAACCGCAAGCGGAACAACTGCAAGCTCCGGCTTCCCAACCTTCCCCTGCTGCTGAAAAACAAACGCTGCCGGCGCCTGGACCGCAACAGGCGGCTGCTGAAGACCTTGTCATTCCCGTTGCCGGCGTGCGCAAAGCAATCGCAAACAATATGGTACGCAGCAAGGAGAAAATTCCACATGCGTGGATGATGGTGGAAGCCGATGTAACGAATCTTGTGCAATACAGGAATGCCGTGAAAGAAGATTTTAAACGGCGTGAAGGCTTTAATCTTACTTATTTTTCCTTTTTTGTAAAAGCTGTTGCCCAGGCGTTAAAAGAGTATCCGCAGCTCAACTCAACTTGGGCCGGGGACAGCATCATCCAAAAACACGAGATCAACATTTCGATTGCAGTAGCAGCGGAAGATAAGCTGTATGTCCCGGTGATCAAACGGGCCGATGAGAAATCGATTAAAGGCATTGCCCGCGAAATTGCGGATTTGGCGCAAAAAGCCCGTACAGGGAAACTGGCGCCTGAAGATATGGAAGGCGGCACATTTACCGTCAACAATACCGGTACGTTTGGCTCGGTGCAGTCGATGGGGATCATCAATTACCCGCAGGCTGCCATTCTGCAGGTGGAATCGATTGTCAAGCGCCCTGTCTTCATGGATGGCGGAATGTTTGCCGCCCGCGATATGGTGAACCTTTGCCTTTCGCTCGACCACCGCATTTTGGACGGACTGGTCTGCGGCCGCTTTTTAAAACGCGTAAAAGACATTTTAGAAGCGGTCACACCGGAAACCGCACCGCTCTATTAATGATCCATTGCCCGCTTTTATTCAAGCGGGTTTTTCTGTTTTGCGGAAAGTGTGGCAAATTATCGAAACTGATTGTTTTTGAATGAATTTAATTGATTTATACTGTTTTTGATTGTAAAATAACGACCGGAAGGATTGCAATTTCAGATGGCTGGCTGCGATTGAGAAGGAAAAAAGGGGGATAATAAGATTTGTTCTGCAGCCTGTTTTCCAGGCTTCCAGGAGAGAAAAGGATAAATGAAAGCAAAGGTTGTGTGAGGAATGATTTATACTGTTACGCTGAACCCGTCCGTCGATTATATTGTCCAGGTAGAAAATTTTGAACTCGGCGGGTTGAACCGCTCTGTTATGGATACGAAATTTCCGGGCGGAAAAGGCATCAATGTATCGCGCGTTTTGAAAAGGCTCGGCGTCGATTCCACGGCGCTTGGTTTTCTCGGCGGTTTTACAGGTGGCTATATTGAAAAATTTCTGCGGGAAGAAGGCATTTCAACGGACTTTGTCCATGTTTCTGAAGATACAAGGATCAATATTAAATTAAAATCAGGTGTAGAAACCGAGATCAACGGGAAAGGCCCGTCCATTTCGGAAGCAGAGCTGGACAAGCTGCTTGCCCAAATTGAAAAACTGAATGAAAACGACATGATTTTATTTTCCGGCAGCATCCCGAGTTCCCTGCCGTCCACGATTTATGTGGATTTGATCAAAAGATGCCAGAAAAAAAATATAAGGGTGATTGCCGATGTTTCCGGCGAACCGCTGAATCACGTCATTAAAGCGGACCCGTTTTTAATTAAGCCGAACCACCATGAAATTGGAGAGATTTTCGGCGTAAAAGTGGAAACGCCGGAAGAAGCACACAAATACGGCAGCCGCCTACTGGATATGGGCGTTGAAAACGTGATCATTTCGATGGCAGAAAAGGGCGCGCTCTTCCTGAATCAAGAGGTTTCTTATTATGCAGTGGCGCCGAAAGGGACGGTGAAAAATTCCGCCGGCGCAGGGGATTCTGTCGTAGCCGGATTTATGAGCGGGATTGCAAAAGGAAAGCCATACGAAGAAGCTTTCGCGCTCGGCGTCGCCTGCGGAAGCGCAACGGCATTCTCGATGGAACTGTGCACGAAAGAAGAAGCGGAAGAACTTCTTAAGCAAGTGAATGTAAAACCGTTATAAGATTAGAAAAACCGGGAAAGTTCCCGGTTTTTTCGGCATAAAAAGGGACAGCGAGAAACCGCTATCCAAAGCATCTAGGGAGTTTAGGGGTATGGATCTAGATGTACTATTATTGTACCCCGGATTCAAAGAAAATAAACGCCTTTTGGCAAGTTTTTTACACATTTTACTATGAATAAGCAAAAAAATGCAGCGCCAAACAGAACGTTTGAAAGGTGGCGGTAAATCCTGCTATGATAGTCTGTAACAGTAGTACAAGCAAGAAAGGAAGGGAAAAATGACTGTAAATTTTAATCTCTATATGAATGACGTCGTCCGGCAGGCCCGTGAAGAAGCTGTCAATGCCGGCTACAGGGAACTGCGGACGCCTGAAGAAGTGGACGAAGCTTTCGCCAAAAAAGGGACAACGCTTGTTTTGATCAACTCTGTGTGCGGCTGCGCAGGCGGAATCGCTCGTCCGGCTGCAGCGCATGCCATCCATTACGATAAGCGGCCTGACCAGCTTGTTTCAGTGTTTGCCGGGCAGGATAAGGAAGCAACCGCGAGGGCGCGCAGCTATTTCACCGGTTACCCGCCGTCCTCCCCGTCTTTTGCACTTTTAAAAGACGGAAAGATTGTGAAAATGATTGAACGCCATCAGATCGAAGGGCATGACCCTGCAGCTGTCGTGGCCGAACTGCAGGCATTGTTCAAAGAATACTGTAAAGAACTTTGATTTGGCCTTCTTCAAGCCTGAGCCTTACGATTGGAAAAGGCTTCAGGCTTTTTTATTTACTTTCGGGGGGAAAGACGATGTTCCGGATTGGTTACAGGATTTTAAAAACTGCTGTTGGCGCACCAGTGGCAATCAGCATTGACCAGTTTTTCCATCTGCAAAATTTTTTATCCGCCGCGATCAAATCGTGATCCTTTGCATCCAAAATACGAAAAAGAAATCTTTTACTGCGGCATGGAGCCGGCTTCTCGCATGCATAATAGTCATAGCATTGTCCTCCCTTTGCTTCACACTTCTCGGCTACCGAGCTTATGTCATCGGCATAACTTTGCTGATCTTGATCCCGCTGACGGTGGCATTAAAAGTGCAGGAGGGATTGTTCCTTCAAGTGTCATTTTGCTCCATTTTTATGCAAAAGGGCATATTACGTATGCTTTTCTACTGAATGAGGGCGCCATCATTTTCATCGGCATTGGAACCACATTGGTCATCAATTTGTACATGCCGTGCCTCGATTCAAAACTGCTCGCGATGCGGGCTGAAATTGAAAACAATTTTAAAGCTATTTTCGAAGAAATGATCTCCTATTTGCAGTTTGAGAAAATGTCGTGGGACGGGAGTGAAATTACTGAGACTGCCGCCCTGCTTGAAGAAGGGAAGAAGCTTGCGTTCCGCGATATCGAGAACCGGCTCTCAGCGGGGGATACATTTTATTATGATTATTTTTCGATGCGGGCGAAGCAGTTTGAAATATTGGAAGGTGCCTGCCGACTTTGGCATCGATCTCCCATATGGTGGAACAGCGGATGTTCGTTGCCCGTTTTTTGGAAGAAGTGAAAAACATATTAAGCCGCAAAATACGGCCCACCACCGCCTGGAATCGCTACATACCCTCCAGGAAAATATGAAAAAAATGGAACTTCCGAAAACAAGGGAGGAATTTGAGGCAAGGGCGGCACTTTATGTTTTCTTGCAGGAAATTGAACAATATTTAACAATTAAAAGTGGATTTAACATGTATGGAACCCGCTCCGTTAAGCAAACTAAGGAAAATACAATCAACGGGTGAATGGCATATGCATGTATGGATGGCAGTAATGCTTTTGTTCAGCATGCCGGTATTGCCGGCTGATGGGGGTGTTGCGTCAGGGGACCCTTTGATCATTGTGAATAAAGCAACCAACCGGCTCGCCTGGATCCGAGACGGGAAAATCCGGATGGAAACACCGGTTGCGACCGGAAAAACAAACGAGCTGACGCCGGAAGGGTTGTTTACCATTAAAGTGAAAGCCAAAAACCCTTATTACCGCAAAAAAAATATTCCGGGCGGGGATCCGCGCAATCCGCTCGGGTCACGTTGGATCGGGTTTGACGCTCGCGGCACGGACGGACGGATTTACGGCCTGCACGGCACGAATAACCCTTCGTCAATCGGCCGCTATATTTCAAGTGGCTGCATCCGGCTGCCTAAGGAGGCGCTTGAAAAATTGTACGAAGAAGTGCCAGTCGGGGTGAAAATTTACATCACCCGTTCGAATCGATCGATGCTCCAACTGGCAAAAGAGAAGGGCGCAATCAAATAAAAAGGAACGGGCATTCCCGTTCCTTCTTTGTTAGAACAGCATGGTCAATCCGGAGAGAACTGTGCCGGCCAACATTGCCAGCAGCATCAAATACACCACGATCTTTTGCGTTTTTTTCGACAAAACTTTTTTCACCTCTTGCACGGACAATGATAAGTTTATTCTAGCCCGAATCCGGAAAATGCACAAGCAAAATCATGCGGCGGGGTCATCGTTGTCTGTCCGCACATTTAGCGATATACTGATAAAGTACATACAAATATTGGAGGGTTTTCCATGGTCAATGAAGAACGTTTAGTAAAAGAATTTTTTGAATTGGTTCAGGTGGATTCGGAAACCGGCCATGAAGAAGAAATTGGCAAAGTGCTGAAGAAAAAATTCGAAAGCCTTGGCGTTGAAGTATATGAAGACGATACAAAAGGAAAAACCGGGCACGGCTCCGGAAACCTGATCTGCACATTGAAAGGGAACGTACCGGATGCCGCGCCGATCTATTTTACTTCGCATATGGATACCGTTGTACCGGGAAAAGGCATCAAACCGTCCATTAAAGACGGTTACATCGTCTCGGACGGCACCACGATTCTAGGGTCGGACGATAAAGCCGGGCTGTCCGCTATGTTCGAAATGATACGGGTGTTGAAAGAAGACAATATCCGGCACGGGGATATCCAGTTTGTGATTACCGTCGGCGAGGAGTCCGGCCTTGTCGGGTCCCGTGAATTGGATCCCTCCCTGTTAAAGGCAAAATACGGTTTTGCACTTGACAGCGACGGCCCGGTCGGCACGATTGTCACTGCCGCCCCGACGCAGGCAAAAATCAAGGCAACAATTTTAGGGAAAACGGCCCATGCCGGGGTGGCGCCGGAAAAAGGCGTCTCTGCGATTACGATTGCTGCAAAAGCCATTTCAAGAATGCCGCTCGGCCGCATCGACAGCGAAACGACCGCCAATATCGGGCGCTTTGAAGGCGGCCGAGCGACGAATATTGTATGCGACCGCGTCGATATTCTTGCCGAAGCCCGTTCGCTCGTGCCGGAAAAAATGGAGGCGCAGGTGGCGAAAATGAAGGAAGCGTTTGAACAAGTGGCACAGGAAATGGGCGGAAAAGCGGAAATTGAAGTGAACGTCATGTATCCGGGCTTCAAATTCGCTGACGGCGACCAGGTTGTTGAAGTTGCCAAAAAAGCGGCAGCGAAAATCGGCCGTGAAAGCAAACTCGAGCAAAGCGGGGGCGGAAGCGACGCCAATGTCATTTCCGGCTTTAATATCCCAACGGTGAACCTCGGCACGGGTTATGAAGAAATCCATACGACCAACGAAAGGATTCCGGTCAAAGAACTGGTGAAACTGGCGGAAATGGCAGTTGCGATTGCGGAAACCGCCGCAGAAGAAAAATAACAGATCCATTGCGACGGGGGGACGCGAAAACGGCCTCCCGCATCCCCTTTTAAAGAAAGGAACGAAACGGATGAATACGCTCAATAAATTTATCATTTTTAAATCGAGGGAAGAGGAGTACGGCATTCATATCCAATCGGTGATCTCCATTGAAAGGGCACAAAAAGTGAACCCGATCCCGAAACTGCCGGAATTTGTTCGGGGTGTGATGAGGGTAAGGGATGAGCTTGTCCCGATTATTGATGTGGAGCATGTTTTCTATCAAACGCAGCTAGTGCATGAAGAGGATGCGCGCATCATTGTGCTACAGACTCAGGCCCTTCCGATAGGCCTGCTTGTGAAAGAAGCGAATGATATTGTGGAAATACTGGAAAATGACCAAAAACAGATCGGTCTTGTTGGTTATGACCGCACAAAATATTTTACGGGCGTGGCAAATCTGGGAGGACGGCTTATTACAGTGGTGGATGCCGATTTGTTCACGGAATCGCTTGAAGGGATAAAAGAAATTGCGGCTTATATGAAAGAGGCAAAAGCGGCCGCAAAATCACAAAACACCGGAGTTGGTGGATGATGAAGCAGTTTTATCTGAAAAACGGCCGCGTCATTCTGCATGTGGATATGAACAGTTTTTTTGCTTCGGTTGAAATGGCGGAAAACCCCGGATTGAAAGGCAAACCGGTAGCGATTGCCGGCAATCCGAAAGAGCGGAAGGGCATTATTGTGACGTGCAGCTATGAAGCAAGGAAATACGGCGTAAAAACGACGATGCCGGTTTGGGAAGCGAAAAAAAGGTGCCCGGATCTGTTGGTCATTCCACCCCATTTTGAGCGGTATAAAAAGGCTTCCGCCGCTATGTTTGCGATCCTGCGCCGGTATTCGCCGCTTGTCGAGCCGGTATCCATAGATGAAGGCTATGTCGATATAACGGATCAATTCGAACCCGGCAGCCCGCTTTTGATCGCCGAATCGATCCAGCAGGAGATTCTGGCTGAGCTTGACCTGCCATCAAGTATTGGCGTCGCCCCAAATAAATTTTTGGCAAAGACGGCTTCGGATATGAAAAAGCCGTTGGGCATTACCGTCCTCCGGAAACGCGATATTCCTCGCTTATTATGGCCGATGCCTTTAATCGATATGCACGGTGTGGGCGGCAAAACGGCGGAAAAACTCGAAAAACACGGTATTTTTACGATCGGAGATTTGGCGCATGCGGATGATGTATTACTAAAGCAATTGCTCGGCATCCGCGGCATCCGCCTGAAAGAAAGGGCGAATGGCAAAGACAATAGGCCGGTCGATCCGGAATCCGTAAATGTTACGAAAAGCATCGGGCGCATGCAGACGCTGCCTGAGGACTTGGATGACGAGCACCGCATCAATGCTGTCCTGAAAAAACTGGCGGATGAAACGGCGGAAAGGATGGAGAAAAAAGGTTATGCGGCAACGAATGTGAGCGTTATGATCCGTTACCGGGACCGGAAGACGGTGACAAGAAGTAAAAAATGCAGCAGTCCTGTTGAAAGCGGTCAAGCGCTTTTTGAAACGGCGCGGGCGCTTTTTATCCGGCACTGGGACAATACCCCGGTCCGCCTTCTCGGCATAACAGGATCCGGTTTAGTTGAGCGCAGGGCGGCAGCGGAACAGTTAAGCCTTTTTACGTATGAAGAAGCCGCAAAAAAAGAGCCGCTGTATAAGGCGATCGAGCAGCTACGCGAAAAATTCGGGGAAAATATTATCCAAACCGGAAGAGAAGCGGAGAATCCGCATGATCCTCCTGTCCTCTAGTCTTTCCAAAAACTGAAAAGCGAAGAGAGGCCATTCTTTTTCGGCTTTTCGGGTTCCTTTTTTTGCTTTTTGATATAAATTTCCTTTTGATTGATGGCATGGTCGTATGCGAGCACAAGCCCGATATCGGTTTCCACGCCTTTTTTCTCGACAATGGAGAAGGGAATGTCGCTTTTGTCCGCTTCCTTGATGTATTTGGAAAGATAGCTGTAATCGAGGGCGCCGTTTAAAAGCAGTTTTGCGTCCGGATGTTCATGGAGAAGCCGGGTTACTTCCGGATAGGTTTCCGCTTCCATGACCTGGTCGTTTGTTAAAGCGGCGACAATCCTTTCCCGGATGGTTCCGAGAAATTTTTTGCGCTCTTCCGGCAACGTTTCTTTTTCCCCGTAAATGCCTTCCTTCAAGTAATCTTCCACATTTTTTCTGTTCCCCATGTTTCCACCCCGCAATTTTCTGTTACCGATAGTTTGTTTAAGAAAGGAACACGCTATCCATTTATGTACGGCGTGTTCCTTTTATTTTTGAGGGCCGGGGCAAGCGCCTCCGCTTTTTTTCTAGCAGTTGCAGACTTCAAGGTCTTCTACCGGCCACCAGAAGAAGCCGTCTTTTTCGAGCAGCTCATCGGCAGATTTCGGGCCCATCGTGCCGGCTTCGTAATTCGGAAAGGAAATGGCTTTGTTTTCCCATACTTGCGAAATTTTGTCGACAAAGCTCCACGATAAGGCGACTTCATCCCAGTGGGTAAAGTTCGTCGCATCCCCGAGGAGGCAGTCATGGATCAGCTTTTCGTATGCTTCCGGCGTATTGATGCCATTTTTGCTGCTGTTGGCAAAGCTCAGCTGTACAGGGGTCGTTTCCATATGCTGGCCCGGTTTTTTCGCATTTAAATGCAGTGTGATCCCTTCTTCAGGCTGGATGTGGATGACAAGCAAATTTGGATGCAGATCATGGTTCGTGTTGTAATACAAATTCATTGGGATGTCTTTAAACTGCACCACAATTTTTGTCGATTTCGCGGCCATCCGCTTGCCGGTACGGATGTAAAACGGCACGCCCGCCCATCTGAAATTGTCGATCATCAGCTTTCCGGCCACATACGTTTCCGTGTTGGAGTCCGGTGCCACATTCAGCTCTTCCCGGTAGCCCGGAACCTTTTTGCCGTTGATTTTGCCAGGCCCGTACTGCCCGCGCACAAAATATTCCGGTACATCTTCCCCTTCAATGGTCCGCAATGCGCGCAGCACCCGCACTTTTTCACTGCGGATTTCATTTGTCGTCAGGCTGATCGGCGGTTCCATCGCTAGAAGCGCCACCATTTGTAGCATATGGTTCTGCACCATATCGCGCAAAGCCCCGCTCGTTTCATAATAGCGCGCCCGTTCTTCCACCCCGAGCATTTCACTTGATGTAATTTGGATATTGGAAATATAGCGGTTGTTCCAAAGCGGCTCAAACAGGGCATTCGCAAACCGGATCACTTCAATATTTTGCACCATCGCTTTCCCTAAATAATGGTCGATCCGGTAAATCTGGCTTTCCGAGAAAGACTTGCGGATCTGGTTGTTCAGCGCTTTTGCCGTTTCCAGGTTATGTCCGAAAGGCTTTTCGATAACCAGCCGCTTAAACCCCTTCGTATCGGTGAGCCCGTCGCTTTTTAAATGGTCGGAAATCGTGCCGAAATATTCCGGAGCCATCGCTAAATAGAATATGCGGTTGCCTTCCAATTGGTACTTTCCATCCAGCTCATCCGCCAGCTTTTTTAATTGTATGTATGAGTCGGAATCCGTCACGTCATGCGGCTGGTAATAAAAATGCGAGGCAAATTCCTCGATCCGCTCGGCATGTTTGTTTGCGCTCAGCACGGAATCCTTCACATGGTTCCGGAACACTTCATCCGTCCATCCCCTTCTCGCCGTGCCAATCACCGCGAAACGCTCCGATAATTTGCCTTTCCGGTACAAATTATATAAGGAAGGAAACAGCTTGCGTTTCGCCAAATCACCTGTTGCGCCAAAAAGCATAAACAATGATTTTGGTGTCTCGGTTCTCTGCATTTTCTATACCTCTCTTTGTTCAAAAAATCACGATTAGAGCTAACCTAATTTCATTATACGGTTATAATGTGCCATTCTGAAACCATTTCATGAAAAAACGAGAAAAAAATGACTTCTATTATTCATATTTTTGGCACAAAACCGATGAACTTCCGGTATCACTTTATTCTAGACTGTCGCCGGCAAATACGCAAATAATATGCAAATGTTTCCTTTCGCTAAAATTATGATAAGATAGTTTATATTTGTGGCCGGAAATGGCAAGTAAAGGGGGAAATCATTTGGAAATTTTATTTTTGGGAACCGGTGCAGGCGTACCCGCCAAAGCAAGAAACGTTACATCAATTGCATTAAAACTGCTCGAAGAAAGGAATGCGGTCTGGCTTTTTGACTGCGGGGAAGCAACGCAGCACCAAATTTTGCGCACGACGTTAAAACCGCGGAAAGTCGAGAAAATTTTTATTACCCATCTGCACGGCGACCATATTTTCGGGCTGCCCGGTTTTCTTGGCAGCCGTTCGTTCCAGGGCGGGGAAAGCCCGCTTGTGATATATGGCCCGAAAGGCATCAAGGATTTTGTGGAAGTCTCCTTGAGGGTGAGCGAAACGCATGTGAAATATCCTTTGTCCGTTATTGAAATCGGCGAAGGGACAGTGTTTGAAGACGGCCAGTTTACAGTTGAGGCGCGCCGTTTAAACCACGGGATCGAAAGCTTCGGCTACCGGATTATGGAAAAAGACAAGCCGGGCGCCCTTGATGCCGAAAAATTGCAAAAAGAAGGGATCCACTCCGGCCCTGTGTACCGGCTGCTGAAAGAAGGCCGGACGGTGACGCTCGATGACGGCCGCACGATCAACGGAAAAGATTATCTCGGCCCGGCGAAAAAGGGGAGGGTCGTCGCTATCCTTGGTGATACAAGGCCGTCCCCGGCAGCTGTCCGGCTGGCGCAGAATGCCGATCTCCTAATTCATGAAGCGACATTTAACCGGGAAAGTGAAAAAATGGCGCATGATTATTTTCACTCCACGACATTTCAGGCGGCGAAAACGGCGAAAGAAGCGGGGGCGAAGCAGCTTCTCCTCACCCATATCAGCTCAAGGTACGGCAAAGAAGACTGGCCTGTCTTAGAGCAGGAAGCGAAAACGGTATTTCCCGAAAGTCTGCTTGTGCATGACTTCATGGAAGTGCCTGTTTCCTAATATAAAAAAGCGGCGGGGCATTTTGGGTTGCCCACCGCTTTGTGTTTTTACGTTATTCTGCTACCGGGGTTTCTTTTTGGACAAGGGACAATTCTTTTGAACGCTTTGTTGCCGCTTTGACGCAATCGATAAATGCCTGTTTCACATCCCGCTCATCAAGGATGCGGATGCCTGCTTCCGTTGTGCCGTTCGGGCTTGTGACGGCTTTCCGGAGTGCTTTCGGCGGCTCGTTTGAAGTTTTTAGCATTTCCGCCGCGCCGATGATCGTCTGGATAATGAGGTGTTTCGCCGCGTGTGCTTCAAGCCCGATTTCTGCTGCCGATTGCTGAAGCGCTTCGGCGATATAATAAATATAGGCCGGTCCGCTGCCAGATAGTCCCGTCAACGCATCGAGCTGCTCTTCTTCCACAACCATCGTAAGGCCGATCGCCGAAAAAATTTCGAGCGCACGCCTACGGTCCGTTTTAGTGGCGGCTGCGTTAAACGCGATCCCGGTTGCCGACTGCCCGACTTTTGCCGAGGTATTTGGCATGGCGCGTGCAATTGGAATGTCCAGGCTCAATTGGTTTTCCATAAACGGGATGGTGATCCCGGCCGCTACCGAAATAAAGAGTGTTCCAGGTGCGATCAGCGGCTGGACGGACCGGAGCACTCCTGGAACATCTTTCGGTTTTACAGCCAAAACGGCAACATCCGGGCCGTCAAAAAGCTGTTCCAATGTTGGTGCGGCCTGGATGCCGTACCGGTGTTCCAATGCCGCAAGCCTTTTTTTGTTTGTACGGTTATGCACCTTGATATCACCGGATTTGACAACGCCTTTTTTCAGTATGCCCCCGATCATAGCTTCGGCGATCGATCCGGCGCCGATAAAAGATACTTTCATCGTTTTTCCTCCTTCCAAGCAAAAAGCCCCTTCATCCGTTAAAGGACGAAAGGGCGTTGTTCCGCGGTACCACCTTTTTTGCGGGAAAATGGCTTCCCGCATCTCATTAGTCTAACGGTTTATTCCGGTTTGGTTTGCCAAACAGCTCACAGGGCAGGTTCGGCCAAGCAGAGGATGGCGAAGTTTTCCAGCCTCGAACTCCACTCTCTTGCATCATGCGTGGCTTACTGGTCCCGGTCATAGCCGATCGCATATTGAAAATGTATTATTCATTATGAAGAAAAAAGGAACCATTGTCAAGAGGATATTCTTGGAATTTTCAGAGAAAATAGGGGCCTTTCCGAAAGTGACATTCCAGGCGGCATGCGATACAATTGTAAGATACATACGAAAAATTGGGGAAGATGGCAATATGAACGGACGTATAAGAAACAAAACGATTGTCATTACCGGCGCATCCGGCGGGCTTGGTGAAAAAATCGCTTTTGCGTGCGCAAAAAACGGGGCCAATCTTGTTTTGCTTGCCCGCAGCCTTGAAAAGCTTGAAAAAATCAAGGCAGAGATCGAGGCGGCTTATTCTGTTGCTTGCGATGCAATCCGGCTCGATGTATCCGAACACGAAAAAATCCCCGCCGTATTTGATGCGATTTACAGCCGGCACGGAAATATTGATATCCTCGTCAACAATGCCGGGTTTGGCGTATTTGACGAAGTCCAGGACATCCGGATGGAAGATGTCAGGGGCATATTCGACGTCAATGTCATCGGGCTGATCGCCTGCACAAAAGCGGTTGCGCCGCATATGCAACAAAAGCGCGCCGGCCATATCGTAAACATTGCTTCACAGGCGGCAAAAATGGCGACGCCGAAATCAAGCGTTTATGCCGCAAGTAAATTTGCTGTGCTCGGGTTTACGAACAGCCTGCGGATGGAAATGTCACGGTTCGGTGTTTATGTGACCGCCGTAAACCCGGGGCCGATTGCGACCCACTTTTTTGACATTGCCGACAAATCGGGGACATACCGGAAAAATATTGAAAAGTTCATGCTCGATCCTGAAAAGCTGGCGGAAAAAATTGCCGGCGCCATGTTTACAAACCGACGCGAAATCAATGCCCCGCAATGGATGAATGCGGGAAGCATGATTCATGCACTTTTTCCCGGGTTTGTGGAAAGGCTCGGGCGGAATGCGTTTTTCAAAAAATGATAGGAAGGAAAATCCACAGGTATTTGCACCCGTGGATTTTTTAATGACTGCGAAAATTGCCGGCAGGGGCTCCCCTCGAACTGAATTGCCACGTGATGAAGCCCGTGACTGCCAACGGAAAGCGGCGTTAACAACGGTCGCCCGCCTTGGTTTGCTGAATCAGCGGAAACATACGGGAAATCAGCGTGGGCAAAAAAACGGGGAGAAAAGCAGCATTCTTTTTTCAAAGTCTGAAATTTGTTGAGAAAAATATTTTTTCTGACGGGTGTACTCCTGCAGAAGATTCCTTTCCCCAGCCGGATACCGAAGTGGATTCCGGTCACCAATTTTACTGGAAAAAAATAGCTGCATTTCCAAAAAAATAATTGGATAGGGAACGTATATTCGAATATAATAGGGTATAGAATAAGAACATAGGTTCGTGATTCTTTCTCGCTAACTAAGTAAGGGAAGAAGGGGTGGAAATTGGGCCAGCGTGTCATTTTTCTTGTTGATATGCAGTCATTTTATGCGAGCATTGAAAAGGCCGACCATCCGGAATACAAAGATAAGCCCGTGATCGTGTCGGGCGATCCGGCGCGCCGGTCCGGGGTGGTGCTGGCTGGCTGCCCGCTTGCGAAAAAACGCGGCGTCAAAAATGCCCTCCGCTTATGGGAAGCGCAGCAGCTCTGCCCTGATGCGGTTATCGTCCGGCCGCGCATGCAGCGTTATTTGGATGTGTCTCTGCAAATTACCGCCATCCTTGAACGATATACGGATATGGTCGAACCGTATTCGGTCGACGAACAGTTCATGGATGTGACGGGCAGCAGGCGGCTGTTCGGGGAGCCGCATGCAATCGCCGCCAAAATCCAGCGGGATATCATGAATGAAACCGGTGTTTACGCCCGTTGCGGGATCGGACCGAATAAAGTGCTCGCAAAAATGGCATGCGATAATTTTGCAAAAAAAAATAAAAACGGCATCTTTGAACTGAATCACCATAATATCGAGGAATATTTATGGCCTTTGCCGGTCGGCGCGATGTTCGGCGTCGGAAGCCGGATGGAGCGGCATTTAAAGCGGCTCGGCATTTATACAATTGGCGCGCTTGCCCGCTTCCCGCTGCCCGTTTTAAAGAAAAGATGGGGCATAAACGGGCAGGTGCTGTGGGAGACGGCAAACGGCATTGATTATTCGCCTGTTTCAAGGGAATCGCATGACGGGCAGAAGGCGATCGGGCACGCGATGACACTGCCGCGCGATTACGCGAGTTTCGAGCGCGAAATTAAAGTGATTCTTCTTGAACTGAGCGAAGAAGTTTGTTCAAGGGCGCGGATATCAGGCGTGATGGGGGGGTGCGTTTCGGTCGGCTGCCAGGGGGCGGACTATACGCATCCGACGGGGTTCCACCGCCAGACGGCCCTCATGACGCCGACAAACGGGACGATGGACGTCTACCGGGCGGCATGCCGGCTGTTTCTCGAATTTTGGAACGGGAAACCGGTGCGCCGTATCAGCGTGCAGCTGTCGCGCCTGTGCAGCGACAAGACCCGGCAGCTGGAATTGTTTGAAAACAAAGAGGCGCAAAGAAAAATCGGCTATACGATGGACCGCATCAAGCAGAAGTACGGGGCCGCGTCGATCATCTGGGCGGTGTCGCTGCTCGATGCCGGCCAGGCTTTGGAACGCGCCAAAAAGATAGGGGGGCATTATAAATGAACGATTATTTGCGGCGCGGAAACAAACTTTGGGAGGGGTCGCGCATGTTTTTGCCCGAGCATAAACAGGCAATTCTAAAACGGAAAAGGGAGCAGGGAAAACTGCAAAAACCTGAACTGGATGAGCAGCATCTCGAAAAGATCAACCGGATGCTCAAGCTTGCCCGAGAGATACAGGCGCCGGTTTCGGTCCGTTTTTTCGAGGACGGGTCGTTCCGCGAGATCACCGGCACCGTAAAAGATTTCCGCCCGCTGGAAAGGGAATTGAAGCTGCTTAAAAAAACAGGGGAGGCCGTTTTTTTAAAAATGGATGCCATTATCGATGTGGAACGGGCATGAAAAAAGCCGGCAAGCTTTCCACGTTTGCCGGCCACGCCTTTCATCTTTTTCTTGCCTGCACGAGCGCCTGCTGGACAACCCAGTTTTGCGGGAACGGGTTGCCGAGCACCCAGTAGCTGATGCCGCGCAGGCCGTATTCGTTCAACAAATTGATTTTTGCCCGTATGCTGCGTGCGTCTTCAAACCAGACTTCATGCTGCTGGCCGGTTTCATCGGTGTAACGGAAATAAGGCGACTGATACGTTGGATGGTAGCGGATTTCCGCGCCGTATTGTGCCGCTAAAGCAACTGCTTCCTGGGGGCTTATGGTGCGCGCAAATGTCCCTTGGTGCCACGGGATTTTCCAGTCGCGCCCGTAAAGCGGCGCCCCCATCATGATTTTATTCGGTGGGATAACGGTGACGGCGTAATCCAGGACATGTCTCACTTCGTTGATCGGCGCAATTGCCCACGGCCTGCCGCCTGCCCAGCCCCATTCATACGTCATGAGGATGATAAAATCGACGATTGCGCCATGCGCCCCGTAATCATGGGCTTCATAAAGCAGCCCTTGCTGTGTTCCGGAATTTTTCGGCGCGAGCGCGGTCGAAACGAGAAAGCCTTCAGGGCGCAGGCGGCGGACGGCGCGCTGCAGAAAGGCTGTATAACGGTCGCGGTCTTCAGGGTACACATACTCAAAATCAAAGTTTACGCCGCGGTAGCCTTTTTGCCTCATGGCTGTTAAAAGATTATTGATCAGCGTGCCCTGCAGTGGTTCGTTTCGGAGCAGCCGGGCCGCCAAATCGGAACTGAAGCCCCTTTCCGTAAAATTGGCGAGAATCAAAAGTGGCTGGACACCGTTTGCTTCCGCCGCCTGGATGACAGGGCGGTCATTGAGCGGCGTCAGGCTGCCGTCTTCCCGGAAAGCATGGCGGAAAGGGGACAGGTACGTAAAATAATGCCCAAGCCTGTATACTTCCCCGGCGCCTGCAACATCAAAAGAAGTTGTATAGGCGTTGACTTCTTTTACCGGCCGTGCGGGAGCCGGGATACGAAGCACCTGGCTTACAGCAAGGGATGCGCTTGTAAGCTGATTTGCCCGGGTAATACTTTGCGGGTTCACTCCATAAGCCCGGGCAATCCCGTACAATGTTTCGCCTGCTCTGACCGTATGGTTCCTGTAAGGGATATAAAGTACCTGCCCCGGAGAAAGTGAGGCGGGATTGCGGAGCACATTGGCTTCGATCAGGGACCGGGCCGTAACGCCGAGGCGCGCGGCAATCGTTCCGAGCTGGTCCCCTTCCTGGACGATATATTGGAAAAACCGGTCAGGAATAACAAGTGCCTGGCCGGGCACAAGCGGCGACGAGCCACCGAGCCCGTTTGCCGCCAAAAGCTGCGCAAGATCCGCATTAAGGCGGTTTGCAATCCGCCAAAGCGTATCGCCTTGCTGCACAGTATAAATTTCCATCTTCGACACTCCCCGATTTCATGCTCCTATACCATATTCATGGACATAAGCGGATGTTCAGAAAAACGGGAAGGATGCGTTAAAAATTGCGGTTTCCGAGGACAATGTTTTCCAAAAATTCATCAACCGCTTTTTCATACTGTTCCCGGTTCAAATTAAATGACTGGGCATGGGCTCCGTTTTCGGCAATAAACAGCTGTTTCGGCCCTCTTTTCTTTTCGTACAGGGCTTTTGTCATTTCCGGCAGAATGTAATCGTCCTTGGCGCTGTGGATAAACAAAACAGGCTTTCTGATGCGGTCGACCACATCGATCGGTGAAACATGGCGGAGCGAGTAGCCGTCGCGGATGCGGACAAAAAGGTCGGCAAGCGGGAAAAACCATTTTCCAGGCAACTTTGCCTCGTGTGTAAACTCCTGGATCAATTGGGTGCGAAAACTGGAAAACGGGCAGTCGGCGATATAAAAATCCGCCCGGTCACAAAGCTGCCCGGCATACAAAAGAAGCGTTGCGGCGCCCATCGATTCGCCGTGGATGCCGAAAAAAATGTCTTCCCCTTCGCGCGCCAGCAGCGCATCGACAACCGCTTTCAAATCAAATTTTTCGTAGTAGCCGTAGCTCGTCGATTTGCCACCGGATTCTCCGTGGCGCCTGTGGTCGTAAAGGATGGCATTAAAGCCCCGTTTAAGAAAAACATTCATGTACTTGATCGAATTCATTTTGTTTTCTGTTACGCCGTGACAGAAAATCATGAATTTTTTTGAATCGGGGTAGGGCTTGACCCAGACAGATTTCAGCATATAGCCGAAAGGGGAGAGGATCCACACTTCTTCTTTCGGCAGAGACGCGTATGCTTCAAGATCTAGCCGCTTTGCCGCAACTTCGCGGTCAATGATCAGGTGTTCGTCTTTTTTGCGCATATGCATCACCTGCTCGGAAATATAAAATCCGAGCGCGCCTGCCGAAAGCGCCGCCGTGCCCAAAAAAGATAAAACTTTTTTCAAAAAAATCCCTCCGTATCTTAAAATAAACGTTTAAGACGATTATACGATTATATGCCCGCAAGCCGAATGATTGCAAACAAAAACCGACGCGGCGAAATGAGCCGTGCCGGTTGCCGTATTATTGCGGGCTGTTCTGCCGTTTTGCCGGATGGATAGCTTTTTCCAAATCTTCCGCGGCCATCATCTGTTTCGGTGTATCCGCTGAAGGTTTCCCTTTTTGGCTATAGCCTTTGTCGAGTTTTTTCATACCAATCCCCCGAAAAGCAGATAGGGTTAGGATGCCCGAAAAACGGTCCAATTATCCGGAAGCGGCTTATTTTAAATTCATCAGCTTCTGCTTCAGCTCGTTTTCCATTGTCACCAGTTCCTGTTCGACCTGGACCCGCCTTGCCCTACCTTCCTGCTGGATGCGGAGCGTTTCTTCGAGCGTTGAAATCAAGTTTTCCTGCGTCTTTTTCAACGTTTCGAGATCCACAAGGCCGCGTTCGTTTTCCTGCGCCGTTTCAATCGTGTTGGCCTTCAGCATTTCCGCATTCCGCAGCAGCAGCTCATTTGTCGTTTTTGCCACCTGCTTTTGAGCCTCAACCGCATGGCGCTGGCGGATAAGCGTTAATGCGATGGCAATCTGGTTTTTCCATAACGGGATCGCGGTCATGATCGAAGACTGGATTTTCTCTGCCAGTGTCTGGTTTGTGTTTTGGATGAGGCGAATTTGCGGCGCGCTCTGGATGGTGATCTGCCGGCTCAATTTCAGATCGTGCAGCCGTTTTTCCAACCGGTCGGCAAACTGGATCATGTCGCTTACTTCCTGGAAAGCCATCTGGTCGCCGGTTGCTTCCGCTTTTTTCTTCAGCTCGGGAATTGTTTTGGTGCGCAGTTCATCAAGCTTGAGTTCACCGGCCGCAATATAAATATTGAGCGCGTGGAAATAATCTTTGTTTTTTTCATACAGCTGCTCGAGTATTTGGATATCTTTCAGCAGCGTTTTTTTCGAAAGGTCGAGCTTCACGCTGATGCGGTCGATCTGGGCGCTCGTTTTCTGGTATTTCGACAGCAGTTCCTGTACAGAGTTGGAAATTTTGCCAAGCATGCGCGAAAAGAAGTTTTTCTTTTCGGGCACAAGTTCCTCCGGGTTGACCTGCTCGAGTTTGCGCATTAGTTCGTTTAAAATATCGCCGATTTCCCCGATATCTTTTTTCTGTACCTGGTCAAGCATCGCATGCGAAAAATTCAGCAATTTCGACTGCGCCTGTGTGCCGTATAAAATGACGGCCTGGTGGTTTGCAGGGTCGATTTGTTTTGCCAGTTCATACGCTTTTTCGCGGTTTTCTTCCGGAAGCATGTCGACAAGGCGTGCAGGTTTCCGGCCCCCGGCAGGCTGCACCTCTCGTATTTCCTTGTCTCCGGGATCCTGGCTGCCGAAAGGATCGGCAAGCAGGTCATCAAGGTTTTCTCCAGCCGGTTCCTGCCAGAGCGGTTGTTTTTCTTCTGTCATTTTTTCAAACTCCTTTCATGCCGGAGGGAGATTTGCGTTCCAGCGAATGTTTCGCGTAAGCCAGTTCAAAGTCGAGCTCGTCCAAATCGGTCGAAAGCATATGGTACAAATCCTTTTCCGTCTCACGGCCCAATTGCTTTAATGCTTCTTCCGTATCCTGTAAATGATCGGACATTTTTTTATTTTTGACAGGCTGACCATTTAACAGGGCGTATTTTTCCGCCAGTTCCACCATGGAATCCAGGTGGTAAAAATAAAACGATTCCGCCTGGTAAAAGCGCTTCGGTTCTTTTTTAACCAAAGCATGTATTTTCCGGATCACTTTATTCATATCATAAAAAAGCTTGAATGTACCGATGCTGCGGACGGAAAAAAATGTTTTTTGCAGCCGCTTGATTTTTCTATCGGCTTCTTTCAAGTTTTTACGGATATACAAATAATCCTTTCTGGACAGCTGCTGTTCTTTCAGAAAGCTCCTCACCATAAGCCACTTCACGAGGCGGTTGACCAAAAAACCGCCTGCAAATGACAGCAGAAGGGACAGCCAAAACAAACGGCCGAAAGCAAAATAAATGAGCATCCAAAGCAGGAGTATGCTTGGAAAGGTAATGGCCGTGCGGATTACCGCGCCAATAAAAAATTTCATGATTGGACACCCCTGTACATTTCTTGATAAATTTGGCCATATGTCTAATACGGAAAGCCGGGAAGAAAAGATTCAAAAAACACGTAAATCTTTTCTTTAACGCTACTATACCAAAGATTCCGCGGATTTTTAAACCGAACGGCGCCTAATTTGACAATTTTTTTTATGGACATTTGATTTCTGCAAAACTGTACAGGAGATGGTATGTTAAAAAATGCGGCCGGAAATGGTAAAATAGAAAAAAACGGAAATTTACGGGAAGGGCGGTGAAGGTTGTTTGCAAACTTGCACATATGTCGGAAAAACGTTGTAAATCCGGGCACATTTGCGGTTTTGCAGGCAGCGGAAAATGGCGAAAAACAGGCAGACACAGCTGAAAAAAGAAAAGCAGGAAGAAAAGCTCCGATTGCAGGATGCGCTGGGGAGCGATGTGCTTGAGAAGCTGAAACAAGCGAAGCAGGAATTGACCGTGGAGGAGGAAGAAAAGAAAAAAGCGGAAGCGGAAAGGAGAAGGGCAGAAAGGAAGCGGCGCGAAAAAAACAAATCGTTTGCGGAACTGCTGGAAGAATCTGATATGGATTGGAGAAAATTTAAATAATTGACGAGACCCCGCCTGAAAAGTGCATGCGGGGCTTTATTATGCCCCGGCAACAAGGACATGACGATATACTTCCGGCGCGCTCCCGATACATCATCAGGATGCCGGAAAAAACAGAATGAAGGCGGTAATTTTTTTCATGGTTCTGGCCGCCCGGTTTCTTTTTTGGGTTGTGTTTGCTTTGCAGAACTGCGGAGGAAAGCACGGATGTCTTCAGCGGAAATCCCGATCTCCCTCGCTTCTTTCAACAGCAGCATCCATTCTTTTTTTGGCTGTGCGCAATATCCATAGTCAATTCCTCCAATTTTATTTGTTTGAATCTTGCCAGTTTTTAAACTTGATAAATTCCTTCATCTTGATGAAATCCTCTTTTTTCATCCCCTCATCAATGACCTTCCTTAAAAGTTCGATCCACTTCTCGTCAAAAGTGTCTTCCGCCAAGTTTTTTCCGCAAGCACATCAAGCAGCAAATATTCGACCGTTGTATCAAGCGGGCGCGCGATTTTTGCGAGAAACTCAAGGGAAGGGTTATTGCGGATGTTTCGTTCAATATAACTTAAATAAGATTTCGACACGCCGGCCCGCCAGTGTGTAATCGAGTAGCAGTAGCCTTTTTTCAGGCGGAGTTCTTTTATCTTTTTCCCGATCATGGTATTCTCCTTTTTTGATAAGTCCTTAATGTTCATTATAAAAAACGATCGATTCTTTATAAAATGCCAAAATTGTACGGACGGATGAAATAATTTGAGAAAAAGAACAAAAAATGTTCTTAATTAAGAAAATACCACTTTTTTAAAGTTATACAAAATTAACGTGCTTTCGTATATTCAAGTTGTGCAGATCGTTAAAACAAACGCTGATAAAATGCACATTTTCACTGTTTTAATTATAAAAAATAGATAAAAGGAGGATGGATTTGTTCTCTAAAAAGGACTACTGGAAAATCCAGGGAGGGAACAGAAAGGGGTATAGGTGAAAAGCGGGAAATCCGGGGTGGAAAAAGCGCACCAATCGTCACAAAGCAGCACAGCGAAGCAAAACACCGAAAACGCCAAAACAGCTGTAAACAAGGCTGCTCCAGGCAAAAATAACACAGAAAAAGGGGCAGCAATGCCGGATACAAACGTGCAAACAGAATTGGTTCCTGGCAGGGGGCCGGCCTTGCTTGATTGCCGGCGCGGAAAAACACCGCCCGCCTCGGCAAATAAAGCAAAAGCAGCCGCTTTTTGCGCAACTGCCTGTGCTTTTACTTTCGCCCCATTTTCCATTTGTTATATTCGAGGAATTCCCGAAATTCTTCTTTGGATACACCGGAATGCATGGCTTCAATGACCAGCTGTTCCCACTCGGCATCAAGTTCTGTTGTTTCTTTCTCATCTATTTGGTCGTGGAGCAAGACACCGATAGACACCCCGAGCACCTGGGAAATTTTTTCGAGAAATTGAATGGATGGGTTGGTTTGGATATTCCGTTCAATGGAACTTAAATAAGATTTTGCCACGCCTGCTTTTTCAGCCAATTCAGATAAAGACAGTTCTTTTTTCAGGCGGTAGCTTTTAATTCGTTCGCCAATCATGCACGTCACCTACCTCCGTTTTATTATAGCATATAACGAAGAATATGTTTCATATCTAGAACAAAAAAATTCACAACCCCCCAAAAATCGTTCCTAAGTTCGTCAGCCTTTATGATTGCCTTTTGCTTTTTTCTTTCTTAAAAAAGAATGGAATTCGGCGACCGACAGCCCCTTGTTTTTTGCCATGCTGATGAGATGCACCCATTCCTGATCCAACTGTTTATTGGAATATTGAACATCAGGCTTCATCCTCATTCCTCCTAAAATACAATGTATTTCAGGCAGCCCAGCCGTCTTAGCCTCCGCCTTAGACCTGTGGCTTTGCGCCTCTATTTTTCAAAAAGGTTTGCTCTTTTCTGATTTCTCCAATCCTTGTATCCGAACAATCGGTTCATTATGAATATAGACATTTTTTCTATCCGTGATGGTGGAATTTGTCGAAAAATCTAAAAATTGTTATGACAAATTCATCCTTTCTTCCCCTATTATATCGGCAAAGGGTGCCATTATTTTGGGATCTGGGCAGAATGTTGGCGCAAATATTGTCGAAAACGGACGATTCAGGTGACGCTTTTTGCGCGGGGGGCATAAATAAGATGGCAAAGAATGGCGCGCATCCTTTGCCGTGCAGGGTTATCGGTGTGCGGTATAAACATTTTGCTTTGTGATTTCGCGAAGCAGGTTGAGTTCCCGTTCTGTTAAAGGCAGTGCATTCACCGCATTGGCATTGGCACGCACCTGGTCCGGGGAGCTGGCGCCGGCAACGACTGAAGCAACCGTAGGGCAGGCGAGGTCATATTGGAGGGCGAGCTCGAGCATCGTCCGTCCGCCGCCAAGCAGCGCTTCTTTGATTTTTTCAAGAAGTGTGGCGATTTCTTCGTAAGTGTAATCAAGATACCCGTCCCGGGGCACCTTTTCCATCATTTTCCCGCTTAAAATTCCTTTTGCGACCGGGCCCCTGGCGACAATGCTGATCCCGTTTTCCTCCAAAAGATCCGTGACCGTTTCTTCCGGGCGCCGGTCCAATAAGCTGTACTGCATCATCACACTTACGATTGACGATTTTTTCATGTATTCGCGGATGACATTCGGGCGGATGGAAGAAATGCCGTAATAACGGATCACGCCTTCTGCTTTTAACTCTTCAAACGCTTCAATCGTTTCTTCAATCGGGTCTTCGATCGTTCCGCCGTGGAGCTGGTACAAATCGATATAATCCGTACCGAGGCGCTTCAGGCTTTGTTTGACGGATTCTTTTATGTATGCTTTGGACGGGTCCCAATGCCAGCCTTTGCCGTCTTCATTCCAGCGGTTCCCGACTTTCGTCGCGATGACCACTTCCCCGCGCACGTTTTTGAGCGCCCCGCCTACCAATTTTTCGTTGGTGCCGTGGTCATAAAGGTCGGCCGTGTCGAAATAGTTGACGCCTTCTTCGAGCGCCGTTTCGATAATGGCGCGCGCTCTTTTCGGGTCAGTGCCGAGCGACATGCAGCCGAGACCGAGTTTTGATACATATAAATTGGAATTGCCTAAACGGTTTTTTTCCATTTTTTCCTTCCCCCTTTTTCTTTTATTGTATAAAAGCGAGAGGGAAAAACACAAACATTGGGTTTAGGAACACGTTTTTTCAATCCATTCCTCGACCGTGCTGTACTTGCGGCTGTATTTTTTCAGTTGTGCGCGGATTTCCCAAGCCTTTCCTTTCAAAATAATGCCTTTTGGATGGACAAGAATGGTCATCATTTTTCACTCCCCTGGCCGGTAACTTTTTTATGGTAAAATATATGAGTCAGTTTAGAATCAAGAACTCGAGGAGTTTGGTAACATGCATAAATACGAAGAAAAAACGTTGAAGGTGGAAGAGATTTTTAACGGGAAAATATTGCATTTGCAAGTATTGGATGTCGAGCTGTCGGACGGGAAGACATCAAAGCGCGAGGTGATCAAGCACCCTGGTGCCGTCGCTGTGCTGGCTGTCACGAAAGAAAATAAAGTTGTCATGGTCGAACAATACCGGAAAGCGGCCGAGCGCGCGCTCATCGAAATTCCGGCCGGGAAACTGGAACCGGGGGAAGATCCGCTGGAGGCGGCGATGCGTGAACTCGAGGAAGAAACCGGCTATGCGTGCGGGAAATTGGAGCCGATAACTGCTTTTTACACCTCGCCGGGTTTTGCCGATGAATGGATCCGACTTTATATGGCTACAGGCCTTGAAAAACTGGAAGAGCCGAAAGCGGGAGATGACGATGAGTTTGTCGACATTTTGGAATTCAGTCTTGATGAGGTGAAAGGGATGCTCCGGTCGGGGAAATTATGCGATGCCAAAACGATCATCGCCCTTCAGCATTGGATCCTGCTGGGGGAAAACAAATGAACAACGAGGCTTATTTTGCTGATCTGCATATCCATATCGGGCGCACGCAAATGGGCAGGCCGGTAAAAATTACGGGTGCACAAAGCCTCACGCTTGAAAATATTTTAAAAGCGGCCAAAAAACCGAAGGGGTTGGACATTGTCGGGGTGATCGACTGCCATTCACCGGAAGTAAGGGAAGAAATCAGAACGCTTATCGGTTCAGGCGGTTTAGCCCCGTTAAAAGGCGGCGGGCTTTTGTACCAGGGGAAAGTCACACTGATCCCGGGTGTTGAAATTGAAGTTTATGATGAAAATTGCCTGGGGCCGGTCCATGTGCTCGCCTATTTTCCGGAATTGGCAGCACTTGATGCGTTTTCCGGATGGTATGCGGCGCGTGTTGCCAATCCGCATTTAAGCACGCAGCGGATCCGCGCGGGGGCAAAAGAGCTGCAGCAAAAAGTGAAGGCGCTGGATGGAATGTTTATTCCCGCCCATGTGTTTACCCCTTTTAAAAGCTTGTACGGAAAAGGGGTGGAACGGTCGCTCGAAGAAGTGCTTGACCCGGATTTGATTGATGCCGTAGAACTCGGGTTAAGTTCCGATACTGATATGGCGGACCGGATCGGGGAGCTGCACCGCTATCCATTTGTGACGAATTCGGATGCGCACTCGCTTGCAAAAATCGCGAGGGAATACCAAATGGTGGCACTTGAGTCTCCGTCATTCAATGCTCTTTTAAAGGCGTTCCGGAATGAGGGGGGGAACCGGATCATCGCAAATTACGGGTTAAACCCGAAACTCGGGAAGTATTACACAACGACGTGCGCTAAATGCCGCCAGCCTGTTTCAAGTGGAATTTGCCCGCATTGCGGGTCCCCGTTAAAAACGAAAGGCGTTTCCGGACGGATTGAAGAATTGGCGGATGCCCAACCGCTTAACACGCGCCCGCCTTATATCCACCAGGTGCCGCTTGAGTTTTTGCCAGGTCTCGGACCGAAAACGATGGCAAAACTACTGGACCATTTCGGGACGGAGATGGATATTTTGCACCGCGTACCGGAGGAGGCGCTTCGTGAAGTCGTTAACCTGAGTCTTTCGGATCTGATCGTAAAAGCACGGGCAGGAATGCTGGCGCTTGACTCGGGCGGCGGCGGAAAATACGGAAAGGTGAAGCAGAAAAAGCCCCGGTAGATCGTTTCCTCCATCTCCTGCATAAACGTTCCCCTCCTTTCATAGATTGATAGCAAGAGCCAACTCGCTTTCAGGAGGGGAAAGCAATGCGGAAACAAAATGTGCTACAAAATCCGATCAGCCGCCATATCAGGGAAAATTCCTCTATTTATTCGTTTGTCATCGTGCTGTTTTTGATGGGCGTGATCTTTGGCGCCGTCATTGTCAACAGCCTGTCCATCGCCCAGAAAGAAGATTTGTTTTTCTATTTGAAGCAATTTTTCGGACAAGTGTCGACCGGCAAAGTCGCTGCGCCGGAAGATTTATTCCGTTCGAGTTTTTTGCACAATATCAAATTTCTCGGGCTGATTTGGGTGCTCGGCATTTCGATCATCGGCCTGCCGCTCATTCTCATTCTTCTTTTTTTAAAGGGACTTGTTGTCGGTTTTTCGATCGGCTTTCTCGTGAACCAAATGAGGTGGGGCGGGTTTTTGCTCGCATTTGTCACCGTCCTCCCGCAAAATCTGCTCATTATTCCGATGTTTATTTTTACGTCCGTGATCGCGGTTATGTTTTCCTTAAACCTGATCCGTAAAATTTTCATCAAACAATCAGCCCATTATGCGTTTTTCCATTTATTTATCAAATATTGCGGGGCACTTGCCGCGGCATTCATTGCCGTATTGCTGGCGGCTTGCGTGGAAGCGTACATTTCCCCGCAGCTTATGCAGTCTGTTATGAAGATTATTAATTAATAATTAATATTAAAAAATAACCATTATTTTTTACAGTTTATAATCATTTCATTTTGACTATTTCCCTTAATCTGCTATAATATCATAGACAGCGGCGAGGGGGAGGAATAATGGAAGAAGCTCGTATTGATAGAATTAAAAAGCAATTACATTCAGCCAGTTACAAGCTGACGCCGCAGCGAGAGGCGACCGTGCGCGTTTTGCTTGAACATGAAACGGACCATTTGAGTGCGGAAGATGTGTACCTCCTTGTAAAAGAAAAATCCCCTGAGATCGGTCTCGCCACCGTTTATCGTACTTTGGAACTGCTGTCCGAACTGAAAGTGGTGGACAAAATCAATTTCGGCGACGGGGTATACCGCTATGACCTCAGGCAGGAAGGCGCCGCACATTTTCATCATCACCTTGTGTGCATCGAATGCGGCGCGGTGGACGAAATACAGGAAGATTTATTGGAAAATGTAGAAAAAGTTGTGGAAAGCCGCTGGCATTTTATCATTAAAGACCACCGCCTGACATTTCACGGCATCTGCTACAGGTGCCAGCAAAAAGAAAAGGGAAAGAAAGACGGGACAAAAGAAGAATGACCAGGCCTTTTCGCGCGGACGAAAAGGTTTTTGTTATAATATGCGTTTTTGGCTACCTCAGAAATTTTTACATACAACATGTATAATTCGGCAAAAGTCTGTCATAGCTTGTATTAAAAGTGATTCAGAAAGGCGGACGAAACATGCCGTGGCTGAAAATGTTGCTCCATGCGCTGAAAATCTTCATTCTGTTTTTATGCTGCACGTTGCTTTTTTACTTTACGCTGCTGTGGGTTAATCAGGAATATGAAAACTACCACCGCTATGAAAAACCAAAAGGGGCGGCCGTTAAGGTAAGCGCGGCCGCGAAGGATGAGCCGGCGTGGGTACAACGCCTGTTGCTCTTTTATATGGATGGGGAGTAATCGGAATGGAAGACCAATTAAAAGATTTTATGCATTTTATGGTTGTTGAAAAAGGGCTGGCCAAGAATACGGTTGCATCGTATGAACGCGATTTGCGCAGCTATCTCCGTTATTTGCAAAAGGTGGAGCTGCTCGCGTCCTGGAATGAAGTGACGCGGTTCCATATCATGCATTTTTTGAACTTTTTAAAACAGCAGGGGAAATCATCGAAGACGCTCGCAAGGCATGTCGCCTCGATCCGGTCTTTCCACCAGTTTCTGCTGAGGGAAAGGGCGGCGGACCATGACCCGACCGTCCATATTGAAACTCCCCGGGCCGAGCGCACTTTGCCGAAAGTATTAAGCATCCAGGAAGTCGAAGCGCTGCTTGCCGCGCCGAAAGGGGATACGCCGCTCCATATGCGTGACCAGGCGATGCTTGAGCTGCTGTATGCAACCGGCATGCGTGTCAGTGAACTGATCGGGCTAAATCTCGATGACCTCCATTTGTCGATGGGCTTTTTGAAATGCATCGGAAAAGGGGACAAGGAAAGGATTATCCCGGTCGGGCGTACAGCAACTGCGGCGCTTGAACGGTATTTAAAAGACGGGCGACCGAAATTAGTGTCCAAAACGGAAAAAACGGATGCGCTGTTTTTGAACCACCACGGCAGCCGGCTGACGCGGCAGGGGTTTTGGAAAATTTTAAAAGCGCTCGCCAAAAAAGCAAATATTGAAAAAGACATTACGCCGCATACGCTCAGGCATTCGTTTGCTACCCATCTGATCGAAAACGGCGCTGATTTGCGGGCGGTGCAAGAAATGCTCGGGCATGCTGATATTTCGACAACGCAAATTTATACCCACGTCTCGAAAACAAGATTAAAAGATGTCTATGCCAAATTCCATCCAAGGGCCTGATGCTTCTCCCTCTTTGCATTCCACGGGGCAGGTTGAAGCATCCGGCCCTTTCTTGTACTTTTGTGGCAGATTTTAGTAAAATAATAATTATGATCACATTCACGGCAGATAGACGGCTGCCGCAAAGCTTGAGGAGGCAATGAAATGAAAGAGAGCGGATTCAAAAGGGTGCATCTCATTGTAATGGATTCCGTCGGGATCGGGGAAGCGCCCGATGCTGATAAATTTAATGATAAGGGCGCGGATACGCTCGGCCATATCGCGGAAAGAATGAACGGGCTCCATATGCCGAATATGGCAAGACTTGGGCTGTCCAATATCCACGAAATTAAAGGCATAAAGCCGGCGGAAAAGCCGCTAGCGTATTACACGAAAATGCAAGAAGCGTCAAACGGAAAAGATACGATGACGGGCCACTGGGAAATCATGGGTTTGAATATAAAGGAGCCTTTCCGGACATTCCCGGACGGTTTTCCACCCGAACTGATCTCCCTTTTGGAAGAAAAAACAGGCCGCAAAGTGATCGGCAACAAGCCGGCGAGCGGGACGGCGATTATCGAAGAACTCGGGGAAGAGCATATGAAAACCGGCGCTTTAATCGTTTATACATCCGCCGATCCCGTTTTGCAGATTGCCGCGCACGAAGAAGTAGTGCCGCTTGAAGAATTATATCAAATCTGCAAAATCGCCCGCGAAATTACGCTTGCGGACGAGTACAAAGTCGGACGTGTGATCGCGCGCCCATTTGTCGGCAAGCCGGGAAGTTTTAAACGGACGGCAAACCGCCATGACTACGCGCTTAAGCCTTTCGGGCGGACGGTCATGAACGAATTGAAAGACAGCGGGTTTGACGTCGTTGCGCTCGGTAAAATCTCGGATATTTACGACGGGGAAGGCGTAACGGAAGCGATCCGCACCGTCTCCAATATGGACGGGATGGACAAATTCATCGCAACGTTTGATAAAGATTTTATCGGGTTAAGCTTTTTGAATTTGGTCGACTTTGATGCTTTGTACGGCCACCGCCGCGACCCGGAAGGATACGGGAAAGCGCTGGAGGAATTCGATGCGCGCCTCCCGGAAGTTTTTGCCAAAATGAAAGATGGTGACTTGCTGATTATTACTGCTGACCACGGCAATGACCCGGTCCACCATGGCACGGACCATACGCGCGAATATGTGCCCCTGTTGGTGTATGCCAAACGTTTTCAAGTTGGCAAGGCACTGCCGGTCAGGAGAACGTTCGCGGATATCGGCGCAACGGTGGCGGATAATTTTGGCGTCAAAATGCCTGAATACGGTACAAGCTTTTTGGCGGATTTAAAATAGGAGGATTTGAAATGGATTACGGACAGGTAAAAGAAGCAGCCGCATTTTTGCAAAATAAGTATACAGGGAGGCCGAAAATCGGGCTGATCCTCGGTTCCGGGCTCGGCATCCTCGGCGAAGAAATCAAACAGTCGGTGCGGGTGCCGTACAAAGAAATCCCGCATTTTCCCGTGTCGACGGTAGCGGGGCATGCCGGCCAGCTTGTTTTCGGTTTTTTAAGCGGAAAAGAAGTCGTCGCGATGCAGGGCCGTTTCCATTACTATGAAGGCTATCAGATGGGCCAGGTGGCGTTCCCGGTGCGGGTGATGAAAGAACTCGGCGTGGAAGTGCTGATCGTGACAAACGCGGCAGGCGGGGTGAATGAAAAATTAAAACCTGGCCAGCTGATGCTCATTTCCGACCATATCAATTTGATGGGCACGAACCCATTGATCGGACCGAATGACGCGGAATTCGGCGTGCGTTTTCCGGACATGTCCGCCGCGTATGATCCGGAATTGCGCCAATTGGCAAAACAAATCGCAGACGAGCTGCAAATCGATGTGCAGGAAGGCGTTTATGCGGCGTTTACAGGCCCTTCATACGAAACGCCCGCCGAAATCCGCATGGTGCGCGCAATCGGCGGCGATGCGGTTGGCATGTCAACAGTGCCGGAAGTGATCACAGCGCGCCATGCCGGATTGAAAGTACTGGGCATTTCCTGTATTACGAATATGGCAGCGGGGATCCTTGATGTGCCTTTGAACCACGAAGAAGTGGTGAAAACGGCAAACCGGGTCCGGGAAGATTTCCTTTCGTACGTAAAAGAAATCACCGGTCGTTTGAAAGTAGGGCAGCCAAATGAGAATGGTTGATTTGATTGAAAAAAAGCGTGATGGATATGAATTGGCAACAGAAGAAATCCAATTTATCATCCGCGGTTATACGGACGGTACAATTCCGGATTACCAGATGAGTGCTTTCGCCATGGCCGTCCTTTTCCGCGGGATGACGGAAAGGGAACGGGCCGATTTGACAATGGCGATGGTGCACTCCGGCGATATGATTGATTTATCGGCCATTGAAGGGATTAAAGTCGATAAGCACTCAACCGGCGGCGTCGGCGATACGACTACGCTCGTGCTCGCGCCGCTTGTTGCGTCAGCAGGCGTCCCGGTTGCTAAAATGAGCGGGCGCGGACTCGGCCATACGGGCGGCACTATTGACAAGCTCGAATCGGTACCGGGTTTTCATGTCGAAATTTCAAATGAGGAATTTATCCGGCTTGTCAACGAGAATAAACTTTCCGTCATCGGCCAAAGCGGCGATTTAACGCCTGCCGACAAGAAACTGTATGCATTGAGGGATGTCACAGGCACGGTCGACAGCATCCCACTGATCGCCAGTTCAATCATGAGCAAAAAAATCGCGGCCGGGGCGGATGCGATCTGCCTCGATGTGAAAACGGGCGCGGGCGCATTTATGAAAACGCTCGAGGATGCCCGCGAACTAGCGCGTGCGATGGTTTCGATCGGCAGGCACACCGGCAGAAAAACGATTGCCGTGATCAGCGATATGAGCCAGCCGCTCGGGTATGCAGTCGGCAATGCCCTTGAAGTAAAGGAAGCGGTCGATACGCTGAAAGGGAAAGGCCCCGAAGATTTGCGCGAACTCTGCCTTGTACTCGGGAGCCATATGGTCGTTTTGGCGCAAAAAGCAGGCTCCTTAAAAGAGGCGCGCGCGATGCTCGAAGCTTCGATTGCCTCCGGTAATGCGCTTGAAAAATTTAAAGTGTTCCTCAAGTCACAGGGAGGGGATGTATCCGTTGCGGACCATCCGGAAAAACTGCCGCAGGCCAAATTCCAAATCGATCTTCCTGCGTTAGAGAGCGGATATATCTCCGGCATTACGGCGGATGAAGTCGGCCTTGCCGCCATGATGCTCGGCGCCGGCAGGGCTACAAAAGAGTCAAAAATTGATCTTTCGGTCGGGATCGTCCTCCATAAAAAAGTGGGCGACCCTGTTAAAAAAGGGGAATCGCTTCTCACCATCCATGCCAATCAAGAAGACATTGCGGAAGTGAAAGAGAAACTTTACAAACATATCCGGATCTCAAAGGAAAAAACGGCCCCTCCCCGCCTCATATGGGAAGAAATCGAAGAATAACCTGATTCCCACCCGGCATACGCCGGGTTTTTTTATCGCGTGTGAAAAAATCAGTATAAAAATGGCGGAACTGGAAAAAATGGTTCTATGCATACGTATTTAAAATCTCCGCCCGGTTCGGGGGTTTTGCACTGGAGTTTCACATTTTACAAGATGGAGGGTCATCATGAAGAAAATCACAAGTTTGCTCGCCTGTCTGATACTTGCCGCCGCCGCCCTGGGCCCGCGCGCTTTTGCGGCCGAAACGAAAAATGAACTGGCCCCGGATGCCAAATCCGCCATTTTGATCGAGCGTGACACGGGAACAGTTTTATACAGCAAAAACAGCCATGAAGAACTGCCGCCCGCATCCATGACAAAAATTATGACCATGCTTTTGATTATGGAAGCGCTTGATAAGGGCGAAATTAAAATGAATGAAAAAGTGCGGGCGAGCGAATATGCGGCCTCCATGGGCGGATCGCAAATCTTCCTTGAGCCCGGCGAAGAAATGACAGTGGAACAAATGCTGAAAGGCATTGCCATCGGTTCGGCAAATGACGCTGCCGTTGCGATGGCGGAAAGGATTGCCGGAAGTGAAGAAGCTTTTGTCGACCGCATGAACGAACGGGCAAAAGCGCTCGGCCTGAAAAACACGCATTTCGAAAATGTAACGGGGTTGCCTGTAAAAGGCCATTACAGCTCGGCATATGACATGGCCATGATGGCGAAGGAAC
This sequence comes from Weizmannia acidilactici, assembly GCF_008974185.1. Lineage (GTDB taxonomy): Bacteria > Bacillota > Bacilli > Bacillales > Bacillaceae_C > Weizmannia > Weizmannia acidilactici. Next base: position 62,390 of record NZ_BKZP01000004.1, on the reverse strand, counting down.
TGCTGAAGCATGAAGAGATTACAGAATTTACCGGGAAGTACGAAGATTATTTAAGGGAAGGCACGGATAAAAAGTTTTGGCTTGTCAATACGAATAAGCTTGTCCGGTACTATCCCGGCGTTGACGGCCTAAAAACCGGCTTTACGAGTGAAGCGAAATTCTGCCTGACCGCGACGGCCAAAAAGAACGGCATGCGCGTCATCGCCGTCATTTTCGGCGCGCCGTCGACAAAAGAACGGAACGCGCAAGTCTCAAAAATGCTCGACTATGCATACAGCCAGTATACCTCACATCCGTTATACAAAAAAGGGGCGGTACTTGCTGAAGCGAAAGTCAGCAAAGGCGATGTGAGGCACATCCGCGCCGTGACAAGCGAGCCTGTATCGGTGCTGACGAAAAAAGGCGTGAAACTGTCAAATATCAAGAAAACGGTTAAATTGAACGGGCATTTGCAGGCCCCTCTGGAAAAAGGGCAGCCGGTCGGGACGCTCTCGGTCAGCCAGGGCGGAAAAATGCTGGCAAAAACAACGCTTGTCGCGGAAAAAAGCGTCAAGCGCGCAAGCTGGTGGCAGCTATTCAAACGCGCTGCCGGGATGTTTGCCCAGAATGACTGATGTCGAATGAAATGCAAAAAATGTTTTTTTCTTGCTTCTTTTGTCGGCAGGAAGGAAAAACGGGCAGGAAGGTCGAAATGACTCACTATTAACAGCGAAGGAGGCTTTTAATCGTGAGTCTGGCGATTGACCTGGAAGTGAAAAAAGATGTTTTATGCATCCGGCTGCAGGGGGAATTGGACCACCACACCGCCGAAGCTTTGCGCGGGAGCGTGACGAAAGCAATTGATGAAAACGGCATCCGCCATCTTGTTTTAAATTTGGAGCAGCTTACCTTTATGGATAGCTCGGGTTTGGGCGTGATATTGGGGCGGTACAAACAGATCAAACAGAAAAACGGGGAGATGATCGTCTGCGCCATTTCCCCGCCAGTAAAACGGCTGTTTGAACTGTCCGGTTTGTTTAAAATTATCCGTCTTGACGAATCCGAACAATACGCGCTGCACAGATTGGGGGTTGCCTGAATGAAAAACAAAATGCAATTGCAATTTTCCGCGCTCAGCCAAAACGAATCTTTTGCCCGTGTGACGGTTGCCGCTTTTGTGGCGCAGCTTGACCCGACGCTTGAGGAACTGACCGAAATCAAAACGGTCGTGTCGGAAGCAGTGACGAATGCGATTATCCACGGGTATGAAGGCGATCCGGACGGGATTGTCTATTTGTCGGCGGCCATCGAGGATAACGGGACGGTTGAACTTGTGATCCGCGATGAAGGGAAAGGGATAGAAGATATTGAAGAAGCCAGGCAGCCGCTATTTACGACAAAGCCCGAACTGGAAAGGTCCGGCATGGGCTTTACGATCATGGAAAATTTTATGGACGATGTAGAAATCCAGTCGCAGCCAGAATTAGGCACCGTTGTTCGTCTAAAAAAGCATTTGGCCCTGAAAAACGCCTTATGCAATTAAGGAGTCGTGCCGATGGATGTAGAACTGAAGAAGGGCAAAAAACAGGCCCAGCTGAAAGATGAGGAAGTGAAAGACTTAATCAGGCGGAGCCAGGACGGGGACCAGGCCGCGCGCGACCTGATTGTCGAAAAAAATATGCGCCTTGTCTGGTCGGTTGTCCAGCGTTTTTTAAACCGCGGGTACGAGCCGGATGACCTGTTTCAGATCGGCTGCATCGGACTGTTGAAATCCGTTGACAAATTTGATTTAACTTATGATGTGAAATTTTCAACGTACGCGGTTCCAATGATCATCGGGGAAATTCAGCGGTTTTTGCGGGATGACGGGACGGTAAAGGTAAGCCGCTCGCTGAAAGAGATGGGCAACCGCATCCGCAAAGCGCGCGATGAACTGACGAAAAAGCTCGGCAGATCGCCGACGGTCCATGAAATATCGGAAGTGCTGGACATCCCGGTTGAAGATGTTGTGATGGCGCAGGAAGCAAACAAATCCCCATCCTCGATCCACGAAACGGTTTACGAAAACGACGGCGACCCGATTACGCTATTGGACCAAATCGCGGATCAGAACGACCAGAAATGGTTTGATAAAATTGCGCTGCAGGAAGTGATCAGGGGATTGGAGGAGCGGGAAAGGCTGATCGTCTACCTCCGCTATTACAAGGATCAGACGCAGTCGGAAGTGGCGGAGCGGCTCGGCATTTCCCAAGTCCAGGTTTCCCGCCTTGAAAAGAAAATATTGGAAGTTATGAAAGAGCGCATGGAGATGTAAAGCTGTGCGCTTTTTTGCATTCCCGGTTTGATGCATGAAAACCTCCCAATATCACATACTACAAGTAACCAGTAACAAGCAGGGGGTGAATGCAATGGATGAAACGGTTTATTTACGGCTGCGCCACCGCATCCGCGTGAATCCGGGAAGCTCGGTTTTGTTGTCCCATATTGCCCAGATCATCGCCCCCGGGCATTTGGAGGAAATCCTCCCCCGGATCCCCATTCATCAGATTACGGAAGAAGATCGGGATACTGTTGTAGTGGACATGATGCAAATCATTTCCTGTATCCGGCACTATGCCCCTTCGGCTGCCATTTCCCAGATCGGCCCGTCGGAGGCGATCATTGAAGTGGCGATAAAGAAAAGGAATCTACCGGTATTGTTTTTTATTTTGATTTGGATTTTGCTGTTTTTGGGCTCCGCGCTCGCCATTATCAATTTTCACGAAGATGTCGGCATGCAGGCGGCCCAGGAAAAAATCTATTATCTCATCACCGGCATCCATGATGACACGCCGCTCGTTTTTCAAATCCCTTATTCACTCGGGCTTGGGGCGGGAATGGTCATTTTTTTCAACCATGTGTTTAAAAAAAGATTCAACGAAGAACCGAGCCCGCTCGAAGTGGAAATTTTCAACTACCAGCAGGACATCGACCAGTACATCCTGCTGAATGAAAACAAGGAGAGCATTAAACATTTTGACCATCGTTAAAGAGATGTTTGCCGCCTTTTGCGGACTTGGCGGTGGGCTTGTCGCCGGCTGCGGTTACGTGGCATTTTTAACCGTGCTCGGCATCGTGCCGCGGCTTGTGCAGCTGTCGAAAACCGCAAAATTTATCCAATATTATGAGTGGGCGGTGGTGCTCGGGGTGCTGTCCGGCACATGGTGGGGGCTCGGGGATGCCGGCGGGAGACTCCCTTTGTTTGTTGCGGCGCCGGCCGGGCTTTTTTGCGGCGTGTTTGTAGGCATGCTTGCCGCCGCGTTGACGGAAGTGATCAATGTTATCCCGATTTTTTCGAAAAGAATCGGGATGGACCGGCGACTGATCAGCGCGTTAATGGCCATTGTCATCGGCAAAGTGGCCGGTTCTTTATTCCAATGGCTCTATTTTGTATACCATTAAGAAAGGAAAGTCGGCATGGGGAAGAAACGGAGGGTCATCCTTGTTACAGACGGAGACGAATACGCCAAAAAAGCAATTGAATGTGTCGCAAAAAAAATCGGAGGGCGCTGCATCTCACAGACGCGGGGCAATCCGACCGTGTTGAGCGGGGAACAGACTGTAGAGCTGATCAAAAACGCGGCATCGGATCCCGTCTTTGCCATGTTCGACGACAGCGGGTATATCGGGCCGGGTTCCGGAGAAGAAGCGCTTATGTATGTTGCCGGGCACCCGGATATCGAAGTTTTGGGGGTGATTGCGGTCGCGTCCAAAACCCACCAGGCGGAATGGTCAAGGGTCGATGTCTGCATTGACAACAATGGAGAATTAACGCCGTACGGGGTCGATAAATTCGGCGTTCCGGAAATGGAGCTGAAAAAAATAAACGGGGACACGGTCTACAGCCTCGATTGCCTGGATGTGCCGGTCATTGTCGGGATCGGGGACATCGGAAAAATGTCCAAAAAAGACGACTATAAAATTGGCGCCCCCATTACCGAAAAAGCTGTCAGCCTCATCTTGGAAAGGAGCGGATTCAGGCATGATGAACACAAGCGCAAAAAGGCCGGTTCCGGCAAATCCTGCTGAAACTGAAGCATTTTTTAAAAATAAAATCGGCCTCGGCATCAGCTATGATATCGGCGTAAGGAAAATCCAAGTGTTAAAAAAAGAAGTGCAGGTTTACTATATCAACGGGTTGACGGACACGCTTTATATTATCCATATTCTCGAACAGCTTGTGGAATTAAATAACGATCAGCATTCTGAGCGGAATGCGTATGAACTGATCCAAAACCGGATTGTCCACCAGCAGTTCCAAAAAGTCAAAACGCTTGATGAAATGGTGGACCAGGTCCTTTCCGGGCTGATTGGAATCACCGTGGAAGGGGAGACGGAAGCGATTATTATCGATGTCCGCAGCTATCCAGGCAGGACGCCGATGGAACCGGATACGGAAAAGGTTGTCAGGGGATCGCGGGACGGCTATGTGGAAAATATCGTTTTTAATACTGCGCTGACGCGGAGAAGGATCCGTGATGAGCGGTTGCGTTTTGAAATGATGAAAGTGGGGGAACGCTCGAAAACGGATGTGGCGCTCGCCTATATTGAAGGAGTGGCCGACCCCGAATTGATTGAAACGGTAAAAAAAGAACTGAAAGCGATCGATCTTGACGGCATCACGATGGCGGATAAGACGGTGGAAGAATTTTTGCTGAAGCAGGGTTTCAATCCTTTTCCGCAAATCCGCTATACCGAACGTGCAGATGTCGGCGCCGCCCACCTGCTTGAAGGGCATGTATTAATTTTTGTCGATACATCGCCGAGTGTTATCATTACACCGGCGACGATCTTCCACCATATGCAGCACGCCGAAGAGTTCAGGCAGGCGGCCGCAGTAGGGACTTTGATCCGTTGGGTCCGGTTCTTTGGCATCTTCACATCGATTTTTTTATTGCCGCTTTGGTACTTGATGGCAGTGGAACCGTCTCTTTTGCCTGATAAGCTGGATTATATCGGCCCGAACAAGCAGTCGCATGTCCCGCTCATTGCCCAAATTATGATTGCGGACCTCGGCGTGGAATTTATGCGGGTCGCCGCCATCCATACGCCGACCCCGCTTGCGACGGCAATGGGCTTGATTGCCGCCGTCATGATCGGACAGATTGCGGTGGAAGCAGGCCTTTTTGTATCTGAAGTCATTTTGTATGTGTCCGCGGCGGCGATCGGGACATTTGTGACGCCAAGCTATGAATTGAGCGTCGCCAATAAAATTGTCAGGGTCCTGCTGCTTGTTTTCGTCGGATTTTTCAAAGTAAAAGGGTTTGTGATTGGCAGCACGGTGTTCTTGCTGTTTCTCGTTGCGATGAAGCCTTTGAACGCCCCGTATTTATGGCCGTTTATCCCGTTTAACCCGATGGCATTTTTCCAAATCCTTTTCAGAAGGCCGATTCCGGGCTCCAAATTCCGTCCGAGCATCGTCCAGCCTGTTGACCGCTTCCGGCAGCCGCCTGATGCGTAAACTATTGCGAAAAGCCTGTTTTTATGATAAAGTTAGTAGAAAAATTAAGAACAGGATTTCAGTGCCGGGAGAACAAAACGGAGCCGCCGGGCATAATGTATTTGGAAGGCGGCTTTCCTCTATTCGGGCGGAATATACAGGTGGAGTTGAAAAAGATGAACCATTACGGGACGATGAAAGTAAATGCACAGGGGCATCTCGAAATCGGCGGCGTGGACACGGTGGATTTGGCCGCCCGTTACGGAACGCCTCTTTATGTATATGACGTTGCTTTAATACGGCAGAGGGCCAGAGCATTCAAAGAGGCTTTCCAAAACCTTGGTGTAAAATCCCGGGTTGCCTATGCAAGCAAAGCTTTTTCTTCCATTGCCATGCTGCAGCTGGCGAATGAAGAAGGTCTCTCCCTGGACGTTGTCTCGGGCGGGGAATTGTATACTGCAATGGCTGCCGGATTCCCGGCGGAAAAAATCCATTTTCACGGGAATAATAAAAGCAGGGAAGAGCTGGAAATGGCGCTTGATGCCAATATTGGTTGTATCGTGGTGGATAATTTTTACGAACTCGGGATGCTGGAAAATCTTTGCGCAGCAAGAAACCGGAAAATCCGGGTCCTGCTGAGGGTGACGCCGGGCATCGAAGCGCATACGCATGATTATATTTTGACGGGACAGGAAGATTCGAAATTCGGGTTTGATTTGCAAAATGGGCAGGCAGAAACAGCTTTGAAGCAGGCTTTGGATTCCAAATGGCTCAAAGTCCACGGGCTGCACTGCCATATCGGTTCACAAATATTCGAAACGGCCGGGTTTGTTCTGGCCGCCCAAAAAATTATGGAAAAACTGGATAAATGGCACAAGCTTTACGGCTATTTTCCGCAGGTGCTGAACCTTGGAGGCGGCTTCGGCATCCGCTACACGAGCGAGGACAATCCGCTCCCGCCCGGTTATTATGTGACAGAGATCGTAAAAGAAGTCAAACATCAAGTAAATATGCGCCGCCTGCCAATGCCGGAAATTTGGATTGAACCCGGCCGGTCGCTTGTCGGGGAAGCGGGGACGACGCTTTATTCGGTAGGGTCGAGCAAAGAAGTGCCGAATGTCAGGAAGTATATTGCCGTTGACGGGGGGATGATCGACAATATCCGGCCGGCGCTGTACGATGCAAAATATGAAGCGGTGCTGGCCAACCGCCCGCTTGCAAAATGCGAGGAAACTGTATCGATCGCCGGCAAATGCTGCGAGTCGGGGGATATGCTGATTTGGGACTTGCCGCTTCCAAAGGCGGGCAGTGACGATCTTCTTGCCGTGTTCTGCACCGGCGCCTACGGTTATTCAATGGCTAACAATTACAACCGCATCCCTCGCCCGCCGGTTGTGTTTGTCGAAAACGGAAAAGATGAGCTTGTCGTCAAGCGGGAAACTTATGAAGATTTGATCCGCAACGACCTTCACCTGCGCGTGCCGCTTGCCGAATGAGGCGCGCGCCCGGGTGGAAAACTTATGCTTGTCTTCCGGCTGCGCTTATGATAAATATGAAGTTGTCGTCTTGCGCCTGTTTACTTTCTCTGAAATAAGCATATACTAATAAGTAAAGCGTTTGAATTAAACTGGATGATTACGAGGGATTCTGTATGTTAATTCGGTATAAGAAATCTTATGATAAGATTGCGATGGGCCTGTTATCATTTATGCCAGATGAAAAAGATTTAAAAAAGCTGCTGCAGACGAAAAATTTGTACGAGACGGAGGACAACTGGCAGCTTTTTTTGTGGAAAGAGGATGATGATATTGTAGGCCTGATCGGAGCCGTGCTGGACGGCGACACGGTTGAAATCCGGCATATCTCTGTAAATCCGTCTTATCGTGATCAGGGGATCGGAAAAAGCATGGTCAAGGCTTTAAAACAAATGTATGAAGGGAAAAAAGTGGTTCCGAATAAATACATTGTCAACTTCTTTCATAAGTGCGCCGAAAATGAAGACCTGTCCTGACCGGGTCTTCTTTTATTTCGGGGTTCGGGGCGGTGTGCCGGATAAATATGGCACTTTTCGGAGTCCGTTTCGCTCAGAAGCGTCGCAAGGTTCACCCGTCCGGGGATCTTCTTGTCCGCTTTTCCTATAGGAGTTTCATAAGTATGTGATCATCAGTAATGAATACGGACAATACCGACTAAAAGAACCCTCCGGCAGAGGCCGGGGGTTCTTTCTCAACAGTTACCAAATATAGGCGCTGCCGACAATAATTAACAAAATAAACAGCACGACAATCAACGCAAAACCGCTGCCCCAGGCAAAACCATCAGCCATGAGATACCCTCCCTCAACATTCATTACATGGTATACTATGTAGGCGGGCCGGAACGTGTATAGACTTTTGCCCATCCAGCCCGTACCCCAAGGTTTCCGTTGGATGTGCCCGGATTTTCGGCTATACTAAGTTTGGACGCTGCGAAAAAGGAACGGTGTAAATTTTTATGGAATATAAAGTGAAAATCGATGCGTTTGAAGGGCCGCTCGATCTACTCCTGCATCTTATCCATCAGCTTGAAATTGATATTTATGATATTCCAATGGCCGAAATCACCGAGCAGTATTTGGATTATATACATACAATGAAACAATTGGAACTTGATGTGGCCAGCGAATATTTGGTGATGGCCGCGACACTTTTGGCGATCAAAAGCAAGATGCTTCTGCCCAATCAGGAACAGGAAGAGCCGGAAGATGAGTTTGTCCCCGAGGAAGATCCGCGCGAAGCACTCGTCGAACGGCTGTTGGAATACAAAAAATACAAGGAAGCGGCCCGCAAATTGAAACGCCTGGAATCGAGCCGCAGCGAAATGTTTACAAAGCCCCCGAGCGATTTGTCGGAATTTGCGGCAGATGCAGGCGGGAAGAAAATCGGCGCCAACGTAACCATATACGATATGATCGGTGCATTAAATAAACTGTTGCGTAGAAAAAAATTGCAAAAGCCGCTGTCAACAAAAATTACGCGGCAGGAAATCTCGATTGAAGAAAGAATGGATGATATTTTAAAGAGATTGGAAGAAACGCCGGGAAGCGTCCATTTTAACGAATTATTTCCTTTTCCGGATAAGGAGCATATCGTCGTCACTTTTTTGGCTGTCCTGGAGCTGATCAAACGGCATGAAATCATCGTAGAGCAGGAAGAAAATTTCGGCGAGATACTGGTTGCGAGAAAAGGAGAGAAGTAATTTGGAAATTGTCCATTGGAAAGGCATTCTGGAAAGCCTGTTGTTTGCTGCGGGGGATGAAGGGCTGTCACTTAAGCAAATTTCCCATGTCATGGAAATCGAGGAATTCGAAGCCCTCGAGGTGATTAACAGTTTAAAAGAGATTTATGAAAAAGATCCGGACCGCGGTATTACCCTTGTTGAGCTGGCAGGTACCTACCAGCTGGCGACAAAAAAAGAGCATGCGCCTTATTTGAAAAAGCTGGTGGAATCCCCGAATGCAAATACGTTATCGCAGGCGGCTCTAGAGACGCTCGCGATTATATCATACAAACAGCCGATTACGCGGATTGAGATCGAAGAAATCCGCGGTGTGAAAACGGAACGGCCGCTGCAGACGCTGATGGCAAAAGGGTTAATCCAGGAAGTCGGCAGGCAGGAAGGGGCGGGACGGGCAATCCTTTACGGTACAACGAAAGAATTTCTCGACCATTTTGGGTTGAAAGATTTAAAAGAACTGCCGCCGTTTCCGGAACAATTGGAGGATGATTTTTCCGAGGAAGAGGCGAATTTGTTTTTTGAAAAATTTAATGTAGATCACAGTGTAAATGGATTTTCACCCTGATGGAAGCAGGCTCCCCAAAAAGTCAGTCGTTGACCCGGGGGAGTCCTTTTTTTGTTTGCGGTTATTTCTTTCCATCCGGCGCATAAACTTGTACAAAGCGTATGTAAGAAAAAGCTGAAAAAAAAGGAGCTTTTTAATGAAACGGTTATTCTTCTATGCGGCAGCCATGATGCTCATTTTTTCGGCCATGCCGCCGGAATCGGCTGAAGCGGCGCCATCCGTGCAGGCAAAAAGCGCCATTTTAATGGACCAGGATACAGGGCGGATTTTATATGAAAAAGGTGCTTATGAGCCGCGCAGCATTGCCTCGATTACGAAAATTATGACGGCCATCCTCGCGATCGAATCAGGCAAGATGGATAAGGAGGTGACAGTCACGGACCGCGCCGTACGTACGGAGGGTTCGTCTTTATATTTAAAGCCGGGGGACAAATGGAAATTAAAGGATTTGGTGTACGGGTTAATGCTCCGTTCCGGAAACGATGCCGCAAACGCCATTGCCGAAAATGTCGGCGGCAGCATCGATGGCTTCGTGTTTATGATGAACGAAAAGGCAAGGGAAATCGGGATGCGCGATACCCATTTTGCCAACCCGAGCGGCCTAGATGACCCCGATGGTGAACATTATTCAACTGCTTACGATATGGTGCTTTTAATGAGATACGCGATGCAGAACAAAACGTTTAGGGAAATTTCCGGCACCAAATTTTACAAAGGCTGGCGGAATAAAAACCGGCTGCTCACAGAGAAATACCGGTACTGTACAGGCGGGAAAACGGGTTATACGAAAATTGCCAGGCGGACGCTTGTGACAACCGCATCAAAAGACGGGCAGCATCTTATTGCGGTTACGCTGAATGACCCCGATGACTGGGATGACCATATCGCCTTGTTTGATTATGGGTTCAGCCATTACGGCAATAAGCTGATTGTGGAAAAAGGCCCTGTTGCCGCTATCCGCAACAAATTTTTCAAAAACCATGTTTATATCAAACGCAATATTGTGTATCCGCTCGCGAGGAACGAAGAAGACGGCGTGAAAGTAGATTTTCGGCTCGCAAAGCCAAAAAAAGAATGGAAAGATCCGGAAAACGTGCCTCAAATCGTCGGGAGGGCCGTTGTTACGCTGGATAACAGGGTGATCAGCAGCACGCCGATATATTACAAGAAGACGCCGTTTAAGGAAAGGAAAACATGGTATAAGCTTTTTAAAGAAACATTATTCATCCAATTGGGGCTGAAAAACTATGGTTAATTATATTTGGATCGGCATGACTGTTATCGGCCTCGTTTTTGCAGGTATCAACGGCAAAATGAAAGAGGTCAACCAGGCGATTTTTGTTTCCGCGCGCGATGCGGTCGCAATTAGCATTGGCCTGATCAGCGTCCTCGTTTTTTGGCTCGGCATGATGAAAATCGCGGAAGTGTCCGGCTTGCTTGCGAAACTTTCACGCTTATTCCGCCCGCTGATTACGAAATTGTTTCCCGAAGTGCCAGAAAACCATCCTGCGATGGGTTATATCCTGTCCAATTTGATCGCTAATATGTTCGGGCTCGGGAATGCCGCCACCCCGCTCGGCATCAAGGCGATGGAACAGCTGCACGAATTGAACGGGCGGAAACCGGAAACAAGCCGGTCAATGATTACATTCCTTGCTTTGAATACATCGGGGCTGACGATCATTCCGGCAACCGTTATTGCCATTCGTATGAATTACCATTCCGCGCAGCCGACCGAAATTGTAGCGCCCACATTGATCGCCACTTTTTCCACGACGATTGCGGCCATTTGTATTGACAGGTTTTTTTACCACAGACGGGCGAAACGGAGGAGATGAAGCGGCATGAGATGGATATCGCTTATATCAATCTGGATGATTCCGGCGATGGTCGGGTTCATCCTGCTTTACAGCACATGGAAAAAAATCCCCGCATATGAAACGTTTGTGGAAGGCGGCAAAGAGGGGATCAAAATTGCCGTTTCCATTATCCCGTTTTTGGTTGGAATGCTCGTAGCGATTACAATATTCCGGGCATCAGGGGCGCTTGAATTTTTTGTCGGCTTTCTGAAACCTGTGCTGAATTTGTTTGGCGTTCCCTCTGAAATCGTGCCACTCGCTTTGATCCGGCCTGTGTCAGGAAATGCCGCGCTCGGGATTATGACCGACCTCATCAAGACGTACGGCCCCGACTCGCTGATCGGGAGAATGGCATCCGTGATCCAGGGCAGTACAGATACTACGCTTTATGTGGTAACCGTCTACTTCGGGGCGGTCGGGATCAGGAAAATGGGCGATGCCTTAAAGGTGGGGCTGCTCGCCGATCTGGTCGGCATCATCATCGCTGTCACAATAGTGCTTTTACTGTTTTAACGGCCGTATTTTTTTGTAGATATGCGCCAAACTTTCTTTGAAATTTTATCCGGTTATGCCATAATGCTAAAAGGAAAGTTTATCCGAAAAAAATATTTGAGGTGTAACGGATGGAACGTTTGCAGAAAATGATTGCCCAATCAGGCATGACATCCCGAAGAAAAGCGGAACAATTGATTATAGAAGGAAAAGTGAAAGTAAACGGGGAAGTCGTAACGAAGCTCGGGACAAAGGTTTCTTCCCAGGATAAGATCGAAGTGGAAGGAATCCCGCTAGAGCATGAAGAAAAAGTATATTACCTGTTTTACAAGCCGAGAGGGGTGATTTCCGCCGTCAGTGATGATAAAGGAAGAAAAGTAGTAGCCGATTATTTCGGGGATGTTGCGCAAAGGGTTTATCCGGTCGGCCGTCTTGATTATGATACATCAGGGCTTCTTTTAGTGACGAATGATGGTGAGTTTGCCAACCTCCTGATGCACCCGCGTTATGAAATCGACAAAACCTATATCGCAAAAGTTGACGGTATCCCTTCAAAACTGGAACTGAAGCAGCTTGAAAAAGGCATCCGGCTCGAAGAAGGCATAACCGCGCCCGCCAAAGCAAAATTGCTTTCCGCAGATAAACGGAAGAAGAAGGCAATCGTCCAATTAACGATCCATGAAGGGAGAAACAGGCAGGTGAGGCGCATGTTTGATAAAATCGGATACCCGGTTGAAAAGCTGCGCCGCGAAGCGTACGGGACTTTGACGCTGAAAGGCTTGAACGCGGGTGAAAAAAGGGAGCTCTCTCCGCATGAAGTGAAGACTTTAAGGGCGCTGGCCCAAAATGGCGCCAAAGCGTCCAAGTAGCGGGCAGTCCAAAGCGTGGCCCCGCTCTTTCTACTTTTATTCACAAAACTTTCAAAAATCAGTAAAAAAACGGGAGAAAATGTTATAATATATGATAGTTATGTGACAGTTTCGGGACAGGGGGATCACAAATGTCACTAACGAAAAAGAGACGCCTTTTGGTCCGTACCGCCATCCTTGCTGTTCTGATCGCGGCTGCAGGATACACGCTTTATGCAAATGCAACGAAAGGGACGCGCGGCAAGCTGCAGGCCGGCGACCAAGCTCCTGATTTTGTGCTGAAAGATTTGAACGGCAAAACATACCGGCTTTCGGATTATAAAGGCCGCGGCGTTTTTTTGAATTTCTGGGGCACTTGGTGCGATCCATGCAAAAAAGAGATGCCCTATATGAACGAACTCTATCAAACTTACAAACAAAAAGGTGTGGAAATTCTTGCCGTCCATGTGAAGGATACGAGATTCCTTGTGGATCAATTTGTGAAACAGTACGGCCTCGACTTTCCGGTATTGATCGATAAAAACGGCGATGTCCAGAACGCTTACAACATCGATCCGCTTCCGACGACCGTTTTGATCGCACCTGACGGAAAGGTCAAAAAAATTATTGTCGGAAACCAAAACTTGTCCAAAAAAGATATTCGAAACATGATGGATATGATCAAGCCTTAGCCGAGGAGAAATGCCATGAAGGAGATCAAGTGTGAGTGCGGACATGTGAATCCGCCGGGAACGATCTTGTGTGAGTCATGCGGAAAAGCGCTAACCGAGGAGGCGGGAAGTGCAAAGCTGCATGATATGCGGTATGACGGGAGTGCGCGCAGGTCGCAGACGTACAAAAAAACGCCGGTTGATAAAATCTGGAATTTTTTTTCTTCAGTGAAAACCGGTGTCTGGCTGATTGTCATTACACTCATTGCCTCTGCGCTTGGAACCGTTTTACCACAAACCGATTACATCCCTTCCAATGTCGCCCCTGCCGTATATTACCAAGATCAGTACGGCTGGTTCGGCAAGCTTTGGTACACGCTCGGATTTGATGATTTGTACGGTTCCTGGTGGTATATGCTTTTGATTGCACTGATCGGCGTGTCACTCGTCATCTGCAGCCTTGACCGGTTTATCCCGCTGAGGCGTGCCCTTGCGAACCAGAAAGCAACGCGGCACGAAGGGTTTTTGAAACGGCAGCGGCTCTATCGGAAAATGGACGGCCCGATCGGTGAAGAAACTTATGCGCAAATCAAACGTAAGCTTGAAGCAAAGCGTTATAAAGTACTGGAAGAAGACGGCAATTTATTTGCCGAGAAAAACCGTTTTTCCCGCTGGGGTCCGTATGTGAACCATATCGGTTTGATCATTTTTTTGATTGGCTGCATGCTTCGGTTTATTCCTGGCATGTATGTTGATGAACTCGTCTGGGTGCGTGAAGGAGAAAAGAAGGTGCTGCCCGGCACAAACGAACAGTATGTGATCCTCAATAAGAAGTTCACGGTGCAGCTCTACAATAAAAAAGACAATCAAAATTTCGAGGCAGCTTTAAACAGAATAGGCAATGTAGCGAAAGATTTCGAGACGGATGTTGTGCTCTACAAACAGGGGGCAAAGCACGTGCTGGGGGAGGAAGCGCCGCTTAAAAAAGTGAAGTCGTACGCCATCCGGGTCAATAAACCGCTGAAATTCGGGGGCTACGCCGTTTACCAGATGGATTACAAGATGGACGAATTCCAGTCTATGTCATTTGCTTTGGAAAAGAAAGCAAACAAAAAAGTGTATGGCACGTTTAAAATTGACTTATACCACCCAAAAAGCGAGTATGACCTCGGCCAAGGGTATAAAGTGAAGCTTCTTGGCTACTATCCTTCGTTCTCTGGATTTGCAAAAAACGGAGAGCCCGAGACCGATTCCTATATTCCGAACAACCCTGCTTTCCTTTTTAGTTTAATCTCCCCTGAACATCCGAAAGGGGAAAAGAGCTTTGTTGCGATCCGGCAGACGGTGGAGCCGCTCGGGAAAAACGATTATAAACTCGCTTTTGCCGGACTTGAAACAAGAAATGCTTCCGCCCTTGCTGTCCGTAAAGATGAAACCCTTTGGGTGCTGGCGTTGGGCGGCGCAATCTTTATGATCGGCGTCGTCCAGGGGGCATACTGGAACCACCGCCGTTTTTGGTTGAAGTGCGAAGGTGGGCCGGTGATGCTCGCGGCCCATACGAATAAAAACTGGTACGGCCTGAAAAAAGAGCTGGAGTGGGTGCTTGAAGGATCCGGCATACCGGTCCCCGTTGACCGCCAGGATAAAAAGAACCCCGGTAAAAAAGATACTGGACGTCCGGCATGAAATAAACGACTTGTTTGCCCTGCAATCGGGATTAGGGAGGGGAAAAATTGGAGAATCTAGTCCATGTCAGCAGCGGGCTGTTGTTTACCGCATTTATTCTGTATTTGGCCGGCACGATGCTTTTTGGCGGTGCGATCCGTTTCCCAAAAAATAAAGACGGTGAAACTGGGGCCGAAAAAAGCGCGCGCTGGGGAAACGCTGCGATTGTTGTAACGGCAGTCGGTTTTATTTGCCAGATTGGGTATTTTGTTATGAGATGGATTGCGTCCGGCCATGCGCCTGTGAGTAATTTGTTTGAATTTACAACTTTTTTTGGTATGATGCTTGTTGGAGCATTTATGGTCATCTATTTTCTTTACAGGATCGCTGTGCTTGGGTTGTTTGCCTTGCCGATCGCACTGCTCATGATCGCCTTTGCCAGCATGTTTCCGAGGGAGATCAACCCGCTTGTCCCGTCGCTGAGAAGTTACTGGCTGCAGATCCATGTCACGACGGCGGCTGCCGGGGAGGCAATACTGGCAGTCAGTTTTGCGGCAGGTTTGATCTATCTCGTCAAAAATATCAATCAGGAGCGTTCGAACAGGCAGACATTTTGGCTCGAATTTGTTATGCTTTGTTTAATCTGCATATTCGGGTTTATTGCTGTCAAAACCGTTTTCGGCGCTTTTCATTATGAGGCAGCCTTTAACTGGGTGGATAAAAACGGCACTTTCAACACGGGGGAAAATGCCCTCATTTACCAAATGCCGGCGCTAATCGGCCCGCATGAAGGGGAACTTGTTACCGCCGGTAAGATGAAACCTTTCTTCTTTGTTCCGGCTTTTATCAATGCAGTGAAATTGAATACGGTTATTTGGTCGGCTATTGCCGGGCTCATCCTTTACGCGCTCATCCGGATCATTTTCAGAAAGCGGATTGGCGCGCTGTTAAAACCGCTGACCAAAAATTTAAATTCCGATTTAATTGATGAAATCGGCTACCGGTCCGTTTTGATCGGTTTCCCGGTTTTCACGCTCGGCGCCTTGATTTTTGCGATGATTTGGGCGCAAGTTGCATGGAGCAAATTTTGGAGCTGGGATCCGAAAGAAGTGTGGGCGCTCATTACTTGGTTGTTTTATGCCGCCTTTCTCCATCTGCGCATGTCAAAAGGCTGGCGCGGCGAAAAATCGGCCTGGCTAGCGGTGATCGGTTTTGCCATTATCCTATTTAATCTTGTAGCGGTCAATCTTGTGATTGCCGGGCTGCATTCATATGCATAAGTGTTGCGGCCTGTTTAATGGGCCGCCCGAAAATTCCGGATGCGGCAGTAAATCGGCTGTAATGGCCGGTCTTTCCGCAATGCGGACGCGGACATTGACTTAGGAGGAATAGCCATGGATCAGGATGTAAAAATTTTAGTTGTCGATGATGAAGAAAGAATTCGGCGCTTATTAAGGATGTATTTGGAAAGAGAAAATTACGCCATCGATGAGGCGGGGGACGGGGACACCGCATTGAAAATGGCTTTGGAAAATGATTACAGTTGCATTTTGCTCGATATTATGATGCCTGGCAAAGACGGTATTGAAGTGTGCCAGGAGTTGCACCAAAAAAAAATGACGCCCGTGATCATGCTGACCGCAAAAGGCGAGGAAGCAAACCGGGTGGAAGGGTTTGAAGTCGGCGCGGACGACTATATTGTGAAGCCGTTCAGCCCGCGTGAAGTGGTGCTGCGGGTGAAAGCACTGCTCCGGCGTTCGCTGCAAACGTCATTTTTAAGCCCGGATACAAAAGCGAAAGATCTTGTCGTTTTCCCGCATATCACGATCGACAATGATGCGCACCGTGTGACGGCGGACGGAAAAGAAGTAAACTTGACGCCGAAAGAGTATGAGCTTTTGTATTTTCTCGCCAAATCGCCGGATAAAGTGTTTGACCGCGAGCAGCTCTTAAAAGAAGTATGGCATTACGAATTTTTCGGGGATCTGCGCACAGTTGACACGCATGTCAAGCGTCTCCGTGAAAAATTGAACAAAGTCTCCGAAAATGCGGCGAAAATGATTGTAACCGTTTGGGGTGTAGGCTACAAGTTCGAGGTCACTGCAGAATGAGGATTTGGCGGACGGTTGTCGGAAAACTGTGGATGACCATCCTGCTGATGGTGGCATTTGTTCTCTTGATCCTTACGGTACTTTTGCTCAAGTTTTTTGAGGATTACCACATCAACCAGATTAAGCAGGATTTGTCGAACACGGCCCAAAAAATCTCCAACATTATGGAGGAGCACCCGAGCGGGCAAGTGGGGAAAGAAATTGCCCTCGGTGTTTTGGATAAAAATGAGAAGGTTATGATCGTTTACAATAAAAAAGACATTTTTTATCCGACCGGTGCGGAGAGCTACAAAGGGATATCGTATCAATCGATTTTAAAGGACAAGCAATTGTCGCAAGTTTTCAGGGGGAAGAAAAAAGTAATGAAAGAATTAACGCCTCCACACAGTTCTTCGCGGAATGAATACAACCATGTCATTGTGACGGCTGTCCCGCTCTATGCGGCTGGCAAAGAACCGGGAGCCGTGTTTGTCTACCAGTCTTTGGAAGCCCTGCAGGAAACGACACAGCAAACGACGAAAATCATTTTGCTGGCCGCGGGCATCGCGATCGTGCTGACAACCGGTTTTGCTTTTTTCCTTTCAACGAGGATCGGCGGTCCGCTCCATAAAATGCGCGAAGCCGCTTTTGAAGTGGCAAAAGGGCGTTTTGACAAAAAAGTGCCGATCTTAACACACGATGAGATTGGGGAACTGGCAACTGCGTTTAATACGATGGGCCGGCAGCTGAAGTTTAACATGGATGCATTAAAGCAGGAAAAAGAGCAACTGAGAAGCATCCTGAGCAGTATGGCCGATGGTGTACTGACGTTTAACCGCGACGGCACGATATTAATTATGAATCCGCCGGCGGAAACGTTTTTGCAGCACTGGTACCACGTACAGGGTGATCAAGCGAAAGATGCCGCGCTGCCGGATGGCCTTTCCGCCCTCTTAAGAAAAGTGGTGGAAACGGAAAAAGAGCAGACGGATGAAATTGAAATAAACGGAAGGTTTTATGTAATGATTGCAAGCCCTCTGTATAACCAATCGCACATCCGGGGCGTCGTCACCGTGATCCGGGATATGACCGAAGAACGGAAGCTCGATAAACTACGCGATGACTTTATTGCCAATGTTTCTCACGAATTGAGGACACCGGTCGCCATGCTGCAGGGATACAGTGAAGCCATTATTGACGATATCGCCGCAAGTGAGGAAGAAAAGAAAGAGTTTGCGAAAATCATTTATGATGAAACGCTGCGGATCGGACGCCTTGTCAACGAATTGTTGGATTTGGCGAGGATGGAAGCCGGGCATTTTTCGTTCCGCATCGAACCAGTTCCTTTTAAAAGTTTTATAGAAAGGGTAACTCATAAATTTAACGGGATTGCGAAAGAAAAAGGGATTGAACTGTTATGTGAGGCATCGGACCGGGACCTTGTCATTGAAATGGACGCTGACCGGATCGAGCAGGTGCTGACGAATTTAATCGATAATGCCCTCCGCCATACTGCCCCGAACGGATATGTGAAAGTGAAGGAAGAAGAAGTGGAAGACGGCGTTTATATCCATGTGGAAGACAACGGCTCCGGCATCCCGAAAGAAGACCTGCCGTTTGTCTTTGAACGCTTTTATAAAGCGGACAAGGCCAGGACGCGCGGTAAATCCGGCACCGGGCTCGGCCTAGCGATTGCAAAAAATATCGTCGAAGGCCATAACGGCCGCATCTTTGTGAAAAGCAAAACAGGAGAGGGTACCACATTTTCCTTTTTCCTGCCGAAAAAAGCTTGATCCTATTAGGGGGACAAGCTTTTTTTTTGCATATTTTTTTCGTTTCTGCGCATGCTAAATGGTAGTTTTGCATGAAAACAATTTGGTGAAAGCTGGAATCGAGGTGGGTTCAATGCCGGGTTACATAAAGATGTTCGTTCATGCGTCCATTGCTGCGGCATGCATCGTCTTGGGCGCTAGGGAAAGTCTGGCGTCTGAAAACGATATACGTGAAACGACAAAAAATTGGATTTTCCCGGCTGGTGGCACGATCAGCGATACGTTCCATACGAGGGGAGGGGCACATAAAGGGATTGATATTGCCGGCAAATACCGGGAAAAAGTTTTCAGTGCCGACAAAGGTATCGTCATCCGTTCGTATTATTCAGCTTCTTACGGAAATGTCGTGTTCATCCGGCATCCTTCCGGGTATGAAACGGTTTATGCCCATCTTGACGAAAGGGTGGTAGAAAAGGGACAGCGCATAGAAATGGGCGGTTTGGTCGGCTATATGGGCACGACCGGCGATTCAACGGGCACCCATCTTCATTTTGAGGTGCATGCGGGGAAATGGACCCTGGATAAAAAGAATGCCATTGATCCGTTTCTTGTTTTCGGTGCGGGTGAACGAGGGCAGTTGGTGTCTGCCAAAGCCCATGATCCGTACGGGATTGCCGCCGCATCGGCACCGGGGCATGCAGCCTATATCGTAAAAAAAGGCGATACGCTTTGGAAAATTTCATTGCTTTACCATACGAGCGTGGACAGGTTAAAAAGCTGGAACAACATGCGTACCGACCAAATCTATGCCGGGCAGGTACTTGAGATAGAAAACGGGAACAATCGATAGAAAATATCGTATAAACTGCTTCACAAATCTGGGGCATCTATGTATAATAAATTGTAGTAAAAATTTCATACGATTTATCTTCGGGGCTGGGTGAAATTCCCGACCGGCGGTGATAAGGCATAGCCTTTCAGTCCGCGAGCCGGTATTTCCGGCAGGATTTGGTGAAATTCCAAAACCGACAGTATAGTCTGGATGAGAGAAGATAAAGGTTGCCAGTGTTTAATACGGTACCGTTAAACGCTTATTTGGATTGTGCCTAAACAAAGCCCCTGACATTTGTCAGGGGCTTTTCATTTGGCCGTCCACGGCACCTTTCTTCCTTAAGATGATAAATCGATCATAAGGAGAGAGGGTTCACATGAAAAAATGGGATTTAAAAAAATTTGTTTCCATCGCTTTGCTTAGTACACTCGCTTTTATTCTTATGTTTATTAAATTTCCGATTCCGCCGTTCCCATCATTCTTAACGGTGGACTTCAGCGACGTACCGGTATTGGTGGCTGCACTTCTTTACGGCCCGATGGCTTCGGTGGTGGCCGAATTGATCAAAAACATCCTGAACTACCTGTCGCTCGGCAGTGAAGCGGGCGTGCCGATCGGGAATGCGGCAAACTTTTTTGCCGGCATACTGTTTGTGCTGCCGACCTACTTTATTTACAGGAGGATGCGGACGAAAAAAGGGATGACTGTCGGTTTAATCGCCGGTACAGTTTCCATGTCCGTTTTCATGAGCATTTTAAATTATTTTGTCATTCTTCCCGCTTATCTGTATTTTATGAATTTTTCGGTCGGCAATGTAAAGCAATATATTGTCGCCGGCGTGCTGCCGTTTAACCTTGTAAAAGGCGTGATCGTCACGATACTCTTCATGCTAATGTTTACAAAGATGAAAAACTGGATTGACAAGCAGTCTACAACCGGCATAAAAAAAATATAATGAAAAAGCAGGCATGAAATGATGCCTGCTTTTTCGGTGGAGGTTTATTCATATTTTAAAGGATCGCCGTCAAAAGGTTTGTCGGAAATTTTAATGGATTCCGTCGGGCAACCTTCAAACGCGTCCATTAAATCATCCTCTAAAACTTCCGGAACTTCCGCAATGCCTTTATTGTCATCTAAGATCACAAAAGATAGACCTTCGTCATCATAGTCGAAAATATCTGGAGCGCTTGCGGAACAAGCCCCGCAAGCGATGCATGTGTCCTTGTCCACAATTGTAAATTTTGCCATCTTTATTCCTCCCCGCTGGTTCAATCTATTTGCGCAAATGGCAACGGATAAAGAAAAACCGGCATCCTTCTGCATAAAACTGCGTGCAGAGGAGTGCCTTCATTTCTATATAATTGTAAAACTATTTCCCTTTTATTTCAATAGGAGAACCTTTTGGACGGGATGAAGTATGTCGAATAAATGAAAAATTTGTAAACAAAACAGCCATTCCATGTTAAAATAAGATATACTCCCTTATTTCAAGCCTTGCCCCAAATATCCCCTTTTAAGCAAAAGAACAGGAGTGGATCCCGATGTCTTTTTTGCAGGCTGTATTGCTGCATTGCTTCACTAACCTTAATGGAGAACGCACCCCTTATGCCATTTTCCATTTATTAAACGGGAAAAAATCGGCGCAAACAATCCAGGATGCCCATTTTTTCCGGATCGGGGAACTGTTCCAAACGTATCCTTTTATCTCCCGTGAGCGTTTCGCAAGGGAAGTCCATTCCATGATATCCGGCGGTTTGCTGCGGCAAAGCGGCCGGGATGCTTGTATCGTCACCGAAAAAGGCGCCGCGCTGTTATTGGAAATCGGAAACATGGGGCTGAAGTTTCCTTATTTAAATGGTTTGAAATACCAGGAGACGGCGAATATGTTTTGGAAAAGGCTGAACCTCGCCACGCAGGTTGTATCCAATTTAATCTATGAAAAAAAAGCCTATTATCCGGTGCAAAGAGATCCGGCGCTTCAGGCATGGTTAAAGCATTGGCTGAAACAGCATGCAAGGCACCGCGCCGGACTTGCGGAAAATATGTATGAAGAATACGCCCGCCTGTTATCGGATCATCCCCCGGAAAAGCCTGATATTTTTGTGCTGCGGCTGACGGGTGCCGGACATATTGGCCGCACAATCGGGCAGGCAGCAGCTCGTTTGGAGCTAGATCCGGCTGAATACTGGTACCGTTTTTTGCATCTCCTTCATTTTATGGTCCGGCGTGTCGCAGAAACTCCCGAAACCTTTCCGCTTTTTTATACAATGATATGCGACGTGCATCAGAAAATGCCGCTGACAAAGTCCGCTTCGAAAACGTTCGAACTGTTGAAAAAAGGGAAATCGATTGCCGAAATTGCCGGCCTAAGGGGGCTGAGGCAAAGTACGATTGAAGACCATCTGATTGAGATTGCGTTAAACGATCCGGATTTTCCCCTCAACCGGTATGTGGCAAAAGAGGACGAAAATAAAATCCTCAACGCGGCGGTTGAGCTTAACACAAAAAAACTAAAACCAATTAAAGAAAAAATCGGGGATGTCCCGTATTTCCAAATCCGCCTTGTTTTGGCAGGAAGGATGGGCCGCAATGGATCTGAACAGCATCCTTAAAACGAAATTCGGTTTCGATCGTTTCCGCGAAGGGCAGGAAGCGGTGATCCGCTCTCTGTTGGGCGGTGCGGATACATTGGCCATGCTCCCGACCGGAACCGGGAAGTCTTTATGCTACCAGCTGCCTGCCTATTTGTTAAAAGGGTCGGTAATTGTCGTTTCCCCGCTTTTATCTTTGATGCAGGACCAGACCGAGCAGATGAAAATGCGCGGGGAAAAAAGTGTTATCGCCTTGAATTCATTTTTGACAGGAACGGAACGGGAGACGGCGCTAAGGCATTTGCAGCGGTACAAGTTTATTTTTATTTCGCCGGAAATGCTGCATCAGCCTTATATTCTTTCACGGATAAAACAGCTTGAAATCGGGCTGTTTGTTGTCGATGAAGCGCACTGTATCTCCCAATGGGGGTACGATTTCAGACCCGAATATTTGAGTCTTGGCGAAGTCCGTAAAAGTTTAGGAATGCCGCTTACCCTGGCCTTGACCGCCACCGCGACGGAACAAGTAAGGGAGGATATTTGCAAATATCTCGAGTTGAGGGCTCCACAGCGTTTTATTTATTCTGTCAACCGACCCAATATCGCCTTTAAAGTGGACTGTACCGGCTCTTACCGCGAAAAAGAAGAAAAACTCATTGCTTATGCGAAAACGTTAAAAAAGCCGGGAATCATTTATTTTTCCAGTAAAAAGGCGGCTGAGGAAATGGCGGAGCGGCTGCGGCTTGAAGGAATCGCCGAAACGGCCGCCTACCACAGCGGTGTCGACCAGGAGCAAAGGATTTTAATCCAGCAGCAATTTATATACGGGCAGATCGGCATTATTTGCGCAACGAGCGCGTTCGGCATGGGGATCAATAAGGCGGATATCCGCTTTGTCATCCATTTCCATTTCCCGTTGCAAATGGAATCTTATTTGCAGGAAATCGGCAGGGCCGGCCGTGACGGTTTGCCGAGCATTGCCATCCTTTTGTACACGGCGGGCGATGAGCTGCTTCCGCTCCAGCTGATTGAATCAGAGCTTCCGACCCATTCCCAAATTGCTGCGTTCAGCGGATGGAAGGGGGATGTAAAGGATGCGGAATTTGCTTTAGGGTGTACCGAGCAGCAGTACAGTTTCCTCCAGCATTACAAAAAACTGCAATTGCCGGAAGAAGAATGGACCCTTAAAGTGGCTTCCATCCGCGACGAAAGGATGGCATACAAGCGCCGCAAGTTAAAGGAGATGGAGCACTGGGTCCGTTCCGAAGCATGCCGCCGGCAGGAAATTTTACGTTATTTCGGGGAACCGGCCTTCTCCGAAAAGGAGAATTGCTGCGATATTTGCGGATTTGATGTCGGCCTGTACGAAGAAAAACAGGCGGTGCAAAGGGTTGCGGAAACGCTGCCGGCATGGGATTTTTTGCTGCAAAAAATATTCAGAAGAAGTGAACAAAATGGTTAGAAAAAAGCAGACAGATATCATTAAGGAATTGAAGGACCGTGAACTGATTTTCCATCTGGTCTTGACGCAGCTGATTCTCATCTTTGTTTCTGTTGTGCTCGGCTTGTTTTTATTTCCGGATGCCGCTTCTTTTTTCCGGCACTTCCGCATAGATTTAAGCGTATGGGGATATGGTTTAGTAAACGGGATCATTGTCGTGATATTGGATTCCGCGCTGATGAAAATCCTGCCGAAAGCTTATTATGACGACGGGGGTTTGAATGAGCGGATTTTCCGCACTCGTTCCGTTCCCGCCATCATAGCCTTGACCGCATTTGTCGCCTTTGCGGAAGAACTGCTGTTCCGGGGGATGATCCAGACGCATTTCGGCCTGGTTTGGGCAAGCATGATTTTTGCCGCCATGCATATCCGCTACTGGAACCACTGGTACTTAATTGCAAACGTGTTGCTGTTGAGCTTTTGGGTAGGGCTCGTTTACGTATTTTCGCATGAAAACCTGCTTGCGGTGATGGTGATGCATTTTACTATTGATTGTTTATTGGGGATCCGCATCAAAAAATGGGGCGTTTAGCCCGCGTTTTGGGAAGGGGTTACCATGTCCGACGAATTATTTGAAAAAGAAATGGAAAAAGGACGGCAGAAGCTTGAAAAAGTGATCGAAAAGAAGCCGTCAGGGCAGCGGAAAGGGACTGAGCGGTATCCGGCCTACGCATCCCGCACGGAGCGGAGGGACCATGGGCGGACGAAAGAGCAGTCCAAAATCCCGCTCATCAATGTACTGGTTGTATTTTTTATGCTTGTACCGGTTGCCGTATATTTTTGTTATACATATTTGTTCCATCGATAATTTTCCTGCTGTTCCGGCTTCCGTCTGTCATGGAATATTGGACAGACGCATATAGTTGGGGATAGGGGTGATCGATATGGAGCCGTCAATCAGCGGGCTTGGCCATGGCACGGATGAAGCAACAAAACAAATGCTCACAAATGTAGTAAAGCGCAAGAAGAAATACGAGCGGTACCGGAAACGCCATCTTGCCGTTTTATGGACAAGCGTTTTTTACACGTTCGGCTGGGCTTATGTTGTCTACCGGTCTTTTGGGGATTCCGGATCCATGTTTGCCACGTTTTCCGGCATAGCCGCCAGTCCTTTCCAAATGTTTTTGCTGCTTTGCGCTGCCGCCCTATGGGGGATGAGCAAAATTTGGTTCGACAAAAGGGAAAAGGCTGAAAAAGAATTCCATGCGCTCCGCTGCGAAATCATTGACAAAAGCAAAGATTTATGGAAAGGGGAAAGTTGGAAGGAGCGTCACAAAGTATTTGAAATGATGCAAAAAGAATTCGACATTAACTTATACCATGAAAATAAATAAAAAGGCTCGGGCGGGGGAAAGCGGATTTTGCAGTCAATAGAAAAAATAAGAAGATGGCGGGCATCTTCTTAAAAAATTTTTTTTCGGTTTCTTTCTTCTATTAAAATTTGCGCGGCTTCCCGGAACCGCTGCGAATGGATGATTTCCCGCTCCCTCAAAAAACGGAGCCCGTCATTTAAATCCGGGTCGTCGCTTAAATTGATGATCCACTGGTAGGTGGCCCTTGCTTTTTCCTCTGCGGCAATATCTTCATATATATCCGCGATCGGGTCGCCTTTTGCCTGGATGTATGTCGCCGTCCAAGGCACACCGGCCGCGTCATGGTAATGGAGTGCTTTTTCATGGTCGACATAATGGCGGTCTAGCCCGGCAGCTTCCAGCTGGTCGGGTGTCGCGTCTTTTGTGAGTTTATACACCATTGTCGCAATCATTTCGAGATGGGCGAATTCTTCCGTGCCGATGTCGTTTAAAAGCCCGATCACTTTATCCGGTATCGTATAGCGCTGGTTCAAATATCTGAGCGCTGCCGCAAGCTCCCCGTCCGCGCCGCCGTACTGTTCGATAAGAAGTTTTGCTAGCTTTGGGTTGCAGGTACTGACCCGGACCGGATACTGCAGTTTTTTTTCATATATCCACATTCGGTTCATCCACTCCTTTTGAAGTTATACTTGCCATGGCCAAGGTGCTTCTTTCCAGTGGAAAGGGTAAGGAGAGTAACTATAACCGAAGCTCGTCAGCGGACCGAACTGTTTTTCAAATTCCTTTTTTACTTTTTTCCTGGCGCCTGTGAGCGTATTATATTGTTCAACGGTTGCCTTGTCGCCTGGATGCGTATCCAAATAAAGGTTCAGTTCCAAAATCGTAAAATCGAGCGCCTGCAGTTCTTCGAGCAATGTATAATATTCTTTCGGAAGCTGTTTCATGATGATCATTCCTTTGCCCGTTCATAAGGGCTGTAATAAGGGTCATAAAGCGGCATCCAAAGTGTTCCGCGCGCCAAAGCTTCTGCAGGCGGAAACTGCGGCAAATTCGGCGGCTGGAATCCCATGTAAAGGTGCGGCGGCGTTGAATACACTTTTTCCTTTATCGGCGGGCAGGGGTCAAACGGCCCGATAAAAGGATGGTATGTTTTAAAAGGTGTGCTCATCACAATCCTCCTGACATTTATAGTCTCTTCCATTTTATGTGCCTGATTCAGCCGCCATGACAAAAATCAAAACGGAATTCTTTTCATCTACCGCGATTAAGATATAATACTGATATAGGCGGAAGTTTAAGGAAAGCCGCGGGAACGTGCCCGGTTTTGTTTTTTGGGCCGGCCCGAGATTTTCAGAATAGGAGCTCATATATGTTCGCATTTTTATGGATTGCGGTTTTGTGCGGAATCATTTTATTGGTATATATGCGGTATGAAGCATCCATGAACAGGCTGATCACACACGAGTTTTGTGTGGATGCCTATCCGGACGGGCAGGAACCGTGCACGTTTTTTTTTATTTCCGATATCCACAGGCGGAAAATCCACCCCCAAATCGTGGAAGAGGTGCTTGGCAAGGCGCGGTTTACCATCATCGGCGGCGATTTGCTCGAAAAAGGAGTGCCACTTGGCAGGGTGGAAGAAAACTTGCGCCTGCTGAAAAAAATCGGCCCCGTTTTCTTTGTGTGGGGAAATAATGATTATGAGATTGATGCGGAAAAACTGAACGGAATTTTTTCCGCATCGGGCGTCCACTCGCTGCGGAATACGGCGTATTTTCTCCATCTAGGTGGGGAAAAGCGGATTGCGCTGATCGGTGTCGATGATTTAACGATGGAGCAGGAGAATCTCGATGAAGCGCTCGAACAAGTGCAGCCGGATGATTTCCGGATTTTAATCAGCCATAATCCGAAAATGGTTTACCAGCTCCACGAATTGGACCATATCCATGTGATGTTAAGCGGCCATACGCACGGCGGTCAGATCCGCCTTTTCGGAATTAGCAGGTACAGGAGCGGTGGCGTAAGAAAAATCCGCAACATGATCCACTTAACAAGCAACGGTTACGGCACCACCCTTGTTCCGCTGCGACTCGGCGCGAAGCCGGAAACGCATTTAATTACAATTAAAAGCAACCGCGGTTCAAGCGGCCTATGAACCTTCTTTCCCCCACTACATACTATATTGGTAAGAGCCGTATGCAGGGGGCGGAAAAATATGAAACTCGAACGGATTTCATCCAACAAAATTAAATACTCCATTTCGTTTGATGAGTTGACGGAACGCGGCATCCTTGTAAATGACCTGGATTCGCCCGTTTGGAACCATTTATTTGATGAAATGCTTGAATTGGCGGATGAGGCATACGATGTTGGCGGGAGCGAAATGCTCTCGATCGAAATATATTCTTTGAGTGTCCATGAAATGGTATTAATTTTGACTTTGGGAGAGGAGGACGAGGCAACATCCGGACGGGATTGGTTTGATGAAGACAACCCGCTGCAGGAAGACGTGTACTGGTTTCAATCCATTGAAGAGGTCATTGCGCTGGCACGATTTTTAAAAAATGTGGGCCAAATCGCCGAAACAAGCCTTTATTGTTTTGAGGAACGTTATTATCTGCTTGTTGAACCTGGGGCAAAAATGGCGCCGTTTTTCCTTGAATACGGGGAACGCGCGAGGATTTCCCCTTTTATGGTACGGGAATACGGCCTTGCAGTGTTTGAAAACGGCGCGCTCCACAGGATCCTCGAGCATTTCCGGTAAACGGCCGGCGTGCATTTGCGGTTTTCATTCGCAAATGAAAGTTGTATACTAATTTTAAAAGCAGATATTTCTTATGTATCTAGGAGGTTTGCGATAATGGCAGCCGATAAGGGTGCAGATCACCAAACAACGGAAGCAAGTCGAGATGTGCTAAAATCAACACAGACAATTATCCATGAGGCTCTTGAAAAGCTTGGATACCCTGAAGAAGTATATGAACTTTTAAAAGAGCCGATTCGCATGTTAACGGTGAAAATTCCCGTCAGAATGGATGACGGTACGGTTAAAATTTTTACGGGGTACCGCGCGCAGCATAACGATGCGGTCGGACCGACAAAAGGCGGCGTCAGGTTCCACCCGGATGTCACGGAAAACGAAGTAAAAGCTTTGTCCATCTGGATGACATTGAAGTGCGGTATCGTCAATCTGCCTTACGGGGGAGGAAAAGGCGGTATCGTCTGCGACCCGCGCAAAATGTCTTTCCGCGAACTGGAAAGCTTGAGCCGCGGTTATGTCAGGGCGATCAGCCAAATCGTCGGCCCGACAAAAGACATTCCGGCACCGGATGTGTTTACGAACTCGCAAATCATGGCCTGGATGATGGATGAGTACAGCCGGATCGATGAATTCAACTCGCCGGGGTTTATTACGGGCAAACCGCTTGTGCTCGGGGGCTCGCACGGCCGTGAATCGTCAACGGCCAAAGGGGTGACTATCTGCATCCGTGAAGCGGCGAAGAAAAAAGGCATAGAATTAAAAGGCGCCAGGGTTGTGATCCAAGGTTTCGGCAATGCCGGAAGCTTCCTTGCAAAGTTCATGCATGATGCCGGAGCAAAAGTAATCGGCATTTCGGATGCTTACGGCGGGCTGTATGACCCGAAAGGCCTTGATATCGACTATTTGCTGGACCGCCGCGACAGTTTCGGGACGGTTACGACGCTGTTCAAAAATACGATTACAAACAAGGAACTGCTCGAGCTGGACTGCGATATTTTGGTTCCGGCGGCCATTGAAAACCAAATTACTGAAGAAAATGCCCATAATATCCGGGCGCAAATTGTGGTAGAAGCGGCAAACGGCCCAACCACGCTGGGGGCTACCGAAATTTTAACGAACCGCGGCATCCTGCTTGTGCCGGATGTGCTTGCATCGGCCGGCGGCGTAACGGTTTCGTATTTTGAGTGGGTACAAAATAACCAGGGGTATTACTGGACGGAGGAAGAAGTCAATGAGAAGCTTGAAAAAGTTCTTGTCCAGTCGTTCGATACGGTTTACAAAACCGCCCAGTTCCGCCGGGTAAATATGCGCCTTGCCGCTTATATGGTCGGCGTGAGGAGGGTGGCGGAAGCCTGCAGATTCAGGGGCTGGATTTAAAAGGATGCGCACGTAAAATCTCCTGTCGTGAAACGGTGGGAGATTTTTCAATGGGTGGCCTTTCATGTTGCGGCCGCTTCAGGGGGAAACTTTTTTACATATCGACAGTTTTCGTGAAAGGGATGAGGAAATATGCAGAAAGAAGATTGTATCATTATCGGGGGCGGCCCGTGCGGATTGGCAGCCGCCATAAGTTTACAGGGAATCGGGAAAAATCCGCTTGTCATCGAAAAAGGGAATATTGTGAATGCCATTTACCATTATCCAACGCACCAAACATTTTTCAGCTCAAGCGACCGGCTTGCGATCGGTGATGTGCCGTTTATTACAGAAAACTTAAAACCGAAGCGCAACCAGGCGCTCACGTATTATAGGGAAGTGGCGAGGCTGAAACAGCTCCGCATCAACCGGTTCGAAAAAGCGGAAAGCGTGGAAAAGCAGGCGGACGGAAATTTTGTTGTAAAGACTTCGAAAAATGAATATGAAACACCTTATGTGATCGTTGCAACCGGGTATTACGACAACCCGAACATGATGGATGTGCCGGGGGAAAATTTAAGTAAAGTGTTCCACTATTTCAAAGAAGCGCACCCGTTTTTTGACACGGATGTCGTTGTCATCGGAGGGAAAAACTCGGCCGTTGATGCCGCTATTGAGTTGAATAAGGCGGGGGCGCGCGTAACGGTCCTGTACCGCGGGGACAAATATTCTGAAAGCATTAAGCCGTGGATTTTGCCGGAATTCGACTCGCTGATCCGCCACGGGAAAGTGAAAATGGAATTCCGCGCGAATGTAAAAAAAATCAAAGAACACAGCGTAGTTTATAAAGCGGGCGGGGAAGAAAAGGAAATCAAAAACGATTTTGTGTTTGCGATGGTTGGTTATCATCCAGACCATTCTTTTCTGCGTGGAATGGGCGTCGAAATCGATCCGGAAACGGGGCGGCCGCAATACCGGGAAGACACGATGGAAACAAATGTCGAAGGGATTTTCATTGCAGGCGTCATTGCGGCGGGAAATAATGCCAATGAAATTTTTATCGAAAACGGACGTTTCCACGGCGGCCTGATTGCTGAAGCGATTCGGGCGCGGGAAAATGTTTAACCGGCCTTTTGTGCCGGAATGGTTTTTCCGGGGCCGGTGTTTCTTTTCCAATCTTTTCGTGTTACGATAAAGATAACACATTAACGGGACGCGGAAACACGATTCCTTAAGAAAAGAGAGGTTGGTTATGCTTGTCCTTTTATCAGCCGGCATCGCCCCCGGGTTTGCCCTGCTCTGTTATTTTTATTTGCGGGACCAGTTCGAACCGGAGCCGATTCTTGCTGTAGCCAAAGCTTTTTTGTACGGTGCGCTCGTAACGCTGCCGGTGATGTTCGTCCAGTTTGTCATCACGCACGAAAACTGGCTTTCGGGCAGTCTCCGGTATGCCTTTTTCCATTCCTCTTTGCCCGAAGAATTTTGCAAATGGCTGATTTTGGCAATCATTGTATTTTATAACAGGGAATTTACTGAACCATTTGACGGAATTGTATACGGCGTCAGCGTTTCGCTCGGTTTCGCCACGATTGAAAACATCTTGTCGCTGTTTTCAGGCGGGGTGTATCTTGCATTTGGCCGCGCATTGCTTCCGGTATCAAGCCATGCTTTATTCGGAGTCATCATGGGTTATTATTTAGGAAAAGCAAGGTTTTCACCGCACAAAAAAGGGTGGCTGTTCCTTTCTTTTGCCCTGCCGTTTACATTGCACGGCTTTTATGACTTGATCATGCTTACCCAGCAAAAATGGCTGTATTACATGATCCCGTTTATGTTCGGGCTCTGGTGGCTCAGCCTGAAAAAAGCAAAGCAAGCGCACAGCCTTTCCGCCCAGCATTTTGCGCAGGAAGCTGCAGGAACGCAGCAAACTTTATAATCTTTTTGGAATTTCTCTGTTTCTTATTTACGGTTGATGATCGCTTTCCGCGGTCTTATCCAGGCCTCCTTGCCCGTACTTCACTGCGGGGTTTCTTCTTGCCCGCTTTTCCTGCAGGAGTCTCGTAAATTCCGCGATCATCAACAAGGTCAATTACCTATTCATCATACATAACTTAAAAGGGGTGTCCTTGGTCAGTTACTGACTTTGGGACATCCCTTTTTAATTTTCCGGCAGGATACCAGCCGTACAAAAGCTTTTGCATAAAATTCCCGCATTCTCCAAAAACTACGGTTAATTCTTCACCAATTTTGGGGGTATGCGGAATGAAATACAACGGCTGTATGAAATTCCTGATCGTGCTGGCGGCTATGGCAGCGCTTTATACTGCCGGAAGTGCAGAGCCAGCATACGCATTCACGGATCAGGTTATCCAAAAAGGGGCGGTTGGGGACGATGTGATTGAACTGCAGGCGAGGCTGCAATATATAGGTTATTACAGGAGCGCCATTGACGGTGTTTTCGGATGGAGTACATACTGGGCTCTGAGAAATTTCCAGGCGGCTTTCGGGCTTCCGGTCGACGGGCTGGCGGGCGACCGAGTCAAAGCAAAACTCGTGAAAGCATCGAAATATGACGCCGCTTACGTGAAATCCATGGTCAACAGCGGTAAAAAATTTACGTATTACGGCGGTGCGAAAAAACAAACTTCAAACATGTCCGTAAATAAAGCCGCCACAACATCCAATGTGCCGAACGGCTTTTCGCAAAACGATATCCGCCTCCTGGCTCAGGCCGTTTATGGCGAAGCACGCGGCGAACCGTATGAAGGGCAGGTGGCGGTGGCGGCGGTCATCCTGAACCGGGTCGACAGCCCGTCTTTTCCGAACACGATTTCCGGCGTCATTTTTGAGCCTGGCGCATTTACGGCTGTTTCCGACGGGCAGATTTGGCTGACGCCGAACGATACGGCGAAAAAAGCCGCCTTGGATGCAATCAACGGCTGGGACCCGTCGGGAAATGCGCTTTATTATTTTAATCCCGCGACTGCAACGAGCAAGTGGATCTGGTCGAGGCCGCAAATTAAGCAAATTGGCAAACATATTTTCTGCAAGTAAGGGGGATCAAACATGGCAAAACGGATATTGATCGTTGTACTGGCCCTTGGGCTTGCGGGGACGGCGGCCTGGGCTTACAAGGAGCACCGCGATAAGCAGGCGGTTTTATTGAATGCCGAAAATACGTACCAAAGGGCATTTCATGATCTTACTTATAAAATGGATCTGCTTCACGATGAAATCGGCAACACGCTCGCGATGAATTCGCAAAAATCGCTTTCGCCGGCATTGGCGGAAGTGTGGCGCCTGACATCGGAAGCGCATGCCGATGTCGGCCAGCTGCCTTTGTCGCTGCTTCCGTTCAATAAAACGGAAGAGTTCCTGGTCAATATCGGGAACTTCAGCTACCGGACAGCCGTGCGCGATCTGGACAAAGAGCCGTTAACAGACAAAGAGTATGCTTCGTTAAAAAAATTGTATGCGCAAAGCCGTGATATTCAGGATGAATTGCGAGATGTCCAGAAAAACGTCCTGCAAAACAATTTGCGCTGGATGGATGTCGAGCTGGCGCTTGCCACCGGGAAGGAAGCGAAGGACAATACGATTATCGACGGGTTTAAGACGGTGGAAAGGACGGTTAAAGGCTACGACAATGCAGACTTGAACAGCCCTTCTTTTGCGAACTTCCAAAACCGCGATGATAACTATAAACATTTACAAGGCAGGATGGTCAGCAAAAAAGAAGCAATTGAAACAGCCAAAAACTATGCGGGCATCAAAAACACCCGGTCCGCTGAAGCGAAACCGAATGAAAAAGGCGCGCATTTTTCCTTTTACAGCGTATCGCTGAAAGACAAAGACGGTCATGAAATTACCGCCGACATCACGAGAAAAGGCGGATATCCGATCTGGTTTTTTCACAAGCGCACGATCGGCAGACAAAACATTAGCTTAAACGAAGCATCGCAAAAAGCCGCCCAATTTTTAAACAAGCACCATTTTGAGAAAATGGAGATGTTTGAAAGCTCGCAATATGATAACATAGGTGTCTTTTCCTTTGTTGCGAAACAAGGTGATGTGCGGATTTATCCGGAAACGGTTAAAATGAAAGTGGCGCTTGACAATGGACAAGTCGTCGGGTTTATGGCCGATGACTTTCTAAGGAGCCATCAAAAACGGGTCATTCCAAAGCCAAAAATCAGCGAAAAAGAGGCGAGAAGCCGTGTAAATCCGAAGCTTAAGGTAATGGAAAAACGTCTTGCCATCATCACGGGCGATTTAAACCGTGAAGTACTTTGCTATGAATTTTTGGGCGTATTGAATGATGATACGTACCGGATTTATATCAATGCCGAAAACGGGGACGAAGAAAAAGTGGAAAAGCTGAAAGATACGGAAAGGACGTACGGCAAGTCCATTTAGCCATTGCCCGGCAAATTCGGCCGGGCTTTTTTGGCGGAAGAATCATCGGCAAGTGAATTTCTCAACAAAAAACATGCAAAAAATGGTACAAAATGGCCCCGCCTATGTCATAATAAAATTGGAATCGTTTAGAAGGGGTTTTGGAACATGTTAAAAGTCGGGATGCCATTGGCGCTTGAGGACAAAGACACAGGCAGGAAATACAGATGCAAAATAGCCGACATCCGGGACGGGGGCATCTATATTGATTACCCGATCGACGTGGAGACGAACCGGATCGTATTTTTGTTAATCGGGCAGGCGCTGTTCGTGGAATTTGTTTCGGATAACCGGATTGCCTACCGTTTTTCGGCAAAAATCACCGGCAGGGAACTCGGCAATATCCCGATGCTCATTTTATCAGAACCAGCTCCGGAACAAATCCGTAAAATCCAGCGCCGGCAGTATGTCAGGGTGGATGCGGCGCTCGATATCGCGCTCCGCTTTCCCGAATCCAATATTAAAATGACAGCGGTAACGAAAGATATCAGTTCTGGGGGCTGCGCCGTCTACATTCCGGAAGGTGTACGGCTCAGGGAGAATGAAGAGGGGAAAGCGCTGCTCGTACTGCCGATGAAAGACGGCCATGTGTACCTGAAAATGTTGATTTCCGTCGTCCGGCTTTTTGAAAGCAGCGGCAAACCCGTGGTATCATTAAAGTTCCTTGATACGACCGCCTTGGACAGGCAGCGCATTATGCGGTTCTGTTTCGAACAGCAGGTGGAGCTGCGTAAAAAAGGATTTGCCGGATAACAAATATGTTTCATGGATAGGAGGATTCCCCATTTTATGGTACACTATAAAAGGGTGTAACCTTTTATCCGTTGCCCCAGCGGCAAATGGTCATGCTACAGCAACAAGAGAGAATAGGGTGAATTCGTTGTATGAAGAAAATCAATATTGCCATCGACGGTCCCGCAGCGGCCGGGAAAAGTACGGCGGCAAAAAAAGTTGCCGAGAAATTGAATTATATTTACATTGATACAGGGGCTATGTACCGGTCACTTACATACAAAGCGCTTGAGAACGGGGTTGATGTGGAAGATGGCAAAGCGCTTGCGGAACTTTTGTACAGGACCGAAATCCGCCTCATGTCCGGGGAGTGCGGCCAGGTTGTTTTCGTCGACGGAGAAGACGTTACCGGAAAAATCAGGGAAAGGGAAGTGACGAATTCAGTTTCCGCCGTTTCAAAACACCGCACCGTCCGGGAAGAAATGGTGAAGCGTCAGCAGGCACTTGCCAAAGGCGGCGGTATTGTCATGGATGGCAGGGATATCGGCACGAGAGTTTTGCCGGATGCCGAATTGAAAATTTTCCTGCTTGCCAGTGTCGATGAGCGTGCGGAAAGGCGCCATGCCGAAAATTTGGCGAAAGGAATCCCTTCCAACCTCAACGAGCTGAAACGCGAAATTGAGGAGAGGGACAGGCTTGATTCGGAGCGTGAAGTTTCGCCGCTGTGCAAAGCGAAGGACGCCGTCGAACTGGATACGACCCATCTGGGCATTGAAGAAGTTGCGGACAAAATCCTTGAATTGGCGCGGGAAAAAATTGCCCAATAAACGTGCAGCTTCTTTGCTTGACAAAATGCAAAATTTGTTAGAAATTTTATAGGAAAGAGTTTCTTTTTGAATAATACGAATTTAATTTGAAAAGAACGGGTATATTCAATTGTAGTTGAAGCGCCGGATAAGGAGGAAGTACATATGTCAGACGAAATGAATGAAATAGAAGTAAGGTCCCTCTCCGTAGGGGACAAGGTCAAAGCGGCCGTGGTCAGAGTGGAAGAAAAACAGGTGCTCGTTTCCATTGAAGGAAGCAAAGTGGACGGCATCATCCCAATCAGCGAGCTTTCCAATCTCCATATTGAAAAAGCCTCGGATGCCGTAAAAGAAGGGGACGAGCTGGATCTTGTCGTCACGAAAGTGGAAGAGGACGCCGTCATTCTTTCGAAACGGAAATACGATGCCGAAAAAGCCTGGGATGAGTTAAAGGAAAAATTTGAAAACCAGGAAATCATAGAAGCGGAAGTGAATGAAGTTGTAAAAGGCGGCCTTGTTGTTGACCTCGGCGTACGTGGCTTTGTCCCGGCTTCCCTCGTGGAAGACCATTTTGTGGAGGACTTTTCCGATTATAAAGGGAAAACGCTGTCCTTTCTCATCGTTGAATTGGATGAGGAAAAAAACCGGCTGATTTTATCGCACCGTGCCGTTGTCGAAAAAGAAAAAGAAGAAAAGCGGCAGGAAGTGCTTGACCATCTGGAAGCCGGGCAGGTTTTGGAGGGGACCGTGCAAAGGCTGACGAGTTTCGGCGCTTTTGTCGATATCGGCGGCATTGACGGGCTTGTGCATATTTCCCAGCTTGCCCATGAGCGGGTGGAGACCCCGTCCGACGTTGTAAAAAAAGGGGAAACCATAAAAGTAAAAGTGCTGTCGGTTGACCGTGACAACGGGCGGATTTCACTTTCGGTCAAAGAAACGCTGCCGGGCCCGTGGGAAGGTATCGCGGAGAAAGCGCCGAAAGGTATTGTCCTTACCGGCACCGTAAAGCGCCTTGTTTCCTTTGGGGCGTTTGTTGAAGTTTTCCCTGGTGTTGAGGGATTGGTCCACATTTCGCAAATTTCCCACAGGCATATTTCCACCCCGCATGAAGTGCTGAAAGAGGGGCAGCAGGTCAAGGTCAAAGTGCTCGATGTAAACGAAAAAGATCACAGGTTGTCATTAAGCATCAAAGAACTGGAACAGGCGGATACAGAGGCGGATTACGATCTTCCTGAAGAAAATACCGGCTTCCAGCTCGGTGATGTGGTCGGTGACCAGTTGAAAAAATTTAAACAGTAAAAAAGAGTGCGCAACGCACTCTTTTTTACTGCCTTTTGCGCGCTTCTTCCGGGCTTTCGAGACGGGTTGCCCCGGCGTAATGGAACGCCTGGTCGCGGTCGCTTTCCACCCGTCCGCTTTTACGTAGTTTTTTCTCCTGGCGGTCTTTGCCCATAACACTCACCCCCGCTTATAGTATGGCTAAAAAATCATCAATGTTGCGATTAGT
Organism: Weizmannia acidilactici; assembly: GCF_008974185.1. Lineage (GTDB taxonomy): Bacteria > Bacillota > Bacilli > Bacillales > Bacillaceae_C > Weizmannia > Weizmannia acidilactici. The sequence continues at coordinate 25,840 of NZ_BKZP01000004.1, read as the reverse complement.
CCGGCGCAATCTTTCCCATAATGGAAATAAAAGGAGGTGCGCCATGGACGGTTCGCTTTTTTTGGGCATCATGTGGGGAATTTGGATTTGGGCGACATTTTTGCTGGAAAAAGGGCACCCTTTGAGACTTACGTCCGCTGTCCTTTCTTTGTTTTTCATTATTGCTTTTCCTTACCAATTGTCGGTGGGCGGCTTAAAGCTGCAATGTCCTTTAGCCGTGATGCTTGCTGCAGGGTACTTATTTTTGGCGCGGTTTTCAGGTTTTGCGCTTTTTTACCGGCTCGCTGGCGTATGGATTGTTATGACGGGCTATGCGGGGCTGCTTTTGTTTGAAATGTATGATCCGGTATGGATTTTGGCGGACCGCACATTTTGTTACAGCATTTTATTGTTTATCCTCGTGCACCTGATTTTTGATTCGCCGCTTACCGGCATTGCAACCGCTGTGATCGGGACGGCGCAGGGGGAAATCATTTACTCGCTGATTTTGATGAAATGGGGCTTTTCCCAGACGGCCGGCGCGCCTCCGTACTTGGATATGATTGGATTGTTTCTTGCCTTCCAATGCGGATGGGGAATGTTTAACCATTGTTTCAATGCTTTATCCGGAAAAGTGGGTGCGAAAAAAGAAAAACAGGGTTAGTTTATTGTCGTATTGCCTGGGCGGGAAAATATTGTTAAACTACTAAAGTTGATATTGTTTGCGAAATGAGACAGAAAGGGTGAATCATGTGGCAAAACCGGTTGTGGCAATTGTTGGGCGCCCGAATGTGGGAAAATCGACCATTTTTAACCGCATTGTCGGCGAAAGGGTTTCCATAGTGGAAGATGTCCCGGGAGTGACGAGAGACCGCATTTACAGCTCAGCTGAATGGTTGACCCATGAATTTAATATTATTGATACAGGTGGCATCGATATCGGGGATGAACCGTTCCTCGACCAGATCAGGCAGCAGGCCGAGATCGCCATACAGGAAGCGGATGTCATTATTTTTATCACAAGCGGCAGGGAAGGCGTCACTTCAGCTGATGAAATGGTGGCAAAAATTTTATATCGTTCGAAAAAGCCGGTTGTGCTGGCCGTCAACAAAATTGACAATCCCGAAATGCGTGCGCAAATTTACGATTTTTACGCATTGGGCTTCGGCGACCCGTTCCCGATTTCCGGCGCGCACGGCCTCGGGCTCGGCGACCTGCTCGATGAAGTTGTCAAGCATTTCCCGGAAAAAACCGATGAGGATTACGGCGAGGATGTGATTAAATTTTGTTTTATCGGCAGGCCGAATGTCGGGAAATCGTCTTTGTTTAATGCAATCTTAGGGGAAGAACGCGTCATCGTCAGCGACATCGAAGGAACAACAAGGGACGCTGTCGATACCGTCTATACTTATGAGGGCCAGACTTATGTTATGATTGATACAGCGGGTATGCGCAAAAAAGGGAAAGTCTATGAAAACACGGAAAAATACAGCGTGCTGCGCGCATTAAGGGCAATTGAACGGTCGGATGTGGTCTGCGTTGTGCTGAACGGTAAAGAAGGGATCCGCGAACAGGACAAGCGGATTGCGGGATATGCCCATGAGGCCGGCCGGGGCGTGATCATTGTTGTGAATAAATGGGATGTCGTCGAAAAAGATGAAAAAACGATGAATCAGTTCACGGAAAAAATCCGAGACCATTTCCAGTTTCTCGATTATGCGCCGGTCATTTTTGTGTCGGCAAAGACGAAAAAGCGTCTCAACCAGTTATTTCCGCTGCTCCAGACGGTCAGCGAAAGCCATGCGATGCGCGTACAGTCGAGCGTGTTAAATGAAGTGATAGCGGATGCGGTGGCAATGAACCCGACCCCGACAGATAAGGGGCGGAGGCTGAAAATTTTTTATGCGACGCAAGTGTCTGTCAAACCGCCGACGATCGTTGTCTTTGTTAATGATCCCGAACTGATGCATTTTTCCTATGAGCGGTTTTTGGAAAACCGTATCCGCGATGCATTCGGGTTTACCGGAACGCCGATCAGGATCATTACCCGCGCGCGCAAATAAAAAAGAAGAAGGTGTTTCTTTTGTCAAACGATAAAGTGATCGCAGTGCTCGGGGCGGGCAGCTGGGGAACTGCCTTGTCCATCGTTTTGGCCGACAACGGTTATCGGGTCAGGCTGTGGGGCAATAAAAAAGAGCAAATTGACGAAATTAACCGTACCCATATGAACGCGTTTTATTTGCCGGGGATCGAGCTTCAGCCCGAAATTAAAGGGTATTTTTCGCTGGATGAAACGTTAAAGGGCCTTGATACCATTGTGCTTGCCGTGCCGACAAAAGCGATCCGCGATGTTTGCCGGCAGATTGTGGAAGTGCGGAAAATGCCGCTTTCCATCATTCACGTCAGCAAAGGGATAGAGCCGGGTTCGCTGATGCGCATTTCCGAAATGATTGAGGAAGAAATCCCGGAAGCGGTCCTTCAAGATGTGACTGTTCTCTCCGGACCGAGCCATGCCGAAGAAGTCAGCCTGCGCCATCCGACAACCGTAACCGTTTCGTCGAAAAAGATGCAGGCCGCCAAAAAGGCGCAGGATATTTTCATGAATTCTAATTTCCGGGTATATACGAATCCGGACATCATCGGGGTCGAAATGGGCGGCTCATTGAAAAATATTATTGCGCTTGCCGCCGGGATTTCGGACGGCCTCGGTTACGGCGACAATGCGAAAGCGGCCTTGATGACGAGGGGGCTTGCGGAAATCGCCCGGCTCGGCACGAAAATGGGCGCAAATCCTCTAACGTTTTTGGGGCTTGCCGGGATCGGAGACCTGATCGTTACATGTACGAGCGTGCATTCACGCAACTGGCGGGCCGGCAATATGCTCGGCAAAGGAAAAAAACTGGATGATGTGCTAAACAGCATGGGCATGGTGGTTGAAGGTGTCCGGACGACGAAGGCCGCCTACCAGCTCGCCCATAAATTTAATGTAAAAATGCCGATTACAGATGCCCTCTACCATGTTTTATTTGCGGATCTCAATCCGAAAGAAGCGGTTGACCATTTAATGGGGCGTTTGAAAAAGCATGAAATGGAAGATTTAATGGACATGCTCGATGAACAGTTCCAAGGTTGATAGCTTGCCGTTGCATGGACGGAAGTAGGCTTTCTTATGATGCCAAGAAGGCCATGCATGCATATTCTTTAAGGAAAATGAAAAAGCTTTAAACTGGCAGGCTGGGTATTTGTCATTTTTTTGCCGGAGCGCATGTATTTGTTGCCCCGGCTTTTGTTTTGCCGCCAATTATTGGAAAATTTGAAAACTTATGATATAATGTCCGCAAAGTTTTACGGAAAAATGGCGGTATTTGTAAAATGCAAAGGGGGGGGTAATTTTGTCACGGGGGATGGCAAACATGTGGATCTCGCTTTTCGGCATGGGTCTCTTCTTTTTGGCCATGGTCATGATCATGGCCAGCAGGTACAAGCTGAAATCAAGTGTGATGAAATGGGCAGCAGCGGCCTTGGCTTATGCGTGTCTTGCTGTCGGCGGCCTGATCATGGCCTATATCGTGCTGAGCGGGCCGGCAAATTAGATCCGGAGGGGGGATGGTTTTTGGGATTTAAGAAACTGCTTTTGGTGTTATCGGCGGCATTTTTTTGCGCTTTTTTAGGCGGCTGTCTGTATCCGCAGGCAGAAAAGGCGGGAAGCGGGATCCTGGATGATGCGCAGCTTGCAATGGTGCAGAAAGCGGTCGAAGAGTACCGGAAAGATAACGGCGGCCTGCTTCCGATCATAACGAAGGGGCAAAATACGCCGGTTTACCAAAAATACCCGATTGATTTTAACAAGCTGAAGGCGCCGAAAAACTATTTGCCGGAACCGCCGGCAAACGCCTATGAAAGCGGAGGAACCTTCCAATATATTATTTTTGATCCGGAAAAAAAGCCTACGGTGAAAATTTATGACGTCCGCATTCCGGATAAAATAAGAGAACTGCAGATCAGGATTGCTTCCCAAGGTTACCCGCCGTTTAAAAAGGAGATTGCAAGAAACGTATACACCTTGGATTTTAAAAAACTGGGCTACAAAAAAGCCCCATATGTCGTATCGCCGTATACGCACCAAAAACTTCCGCTTGTCATTACGGGAAAAGGGGAAATCTATGTCGATTACCGGAGGGATCTAGCCAAGGCTTTAAAAAGTAGCAAACGCCCTTTTAAAAAGGGAGAGGATATCCGTGTGCTTTTAACGGAGGGATCCCCTTACGTTCCCGCATATTCCCTTCCTTATACAGTCAATGAAAAAAATGAGCCGGTATTTATGGCAAATTAGTCATAACCCTTTCTTCTGCCAATATATTGTTAGAGAAAGGGTTTATTTTTTTACGGGTTATGATCATGATTACATCCCGCTGTTCACAAGGTATTTTAAAGCGGAATCCGTGGGACTCCTGCGGGAAAAGCGGGCCGGTCGAGTCCCCGCAACGAGATGCGCCGGATGGGGGGATCGGACCGCCCGTAGAAAGCGAGCGGATTCTGCTGTAATAACCCTTCATCAGGCCCTTTTCTGTAAATCTATAAAAAAATTCATTTCATAGACATAAGGCGGTCGGACAACATCATACACATATAGTGTCCTATCATCAACTCAATGATGCTTTGTCCCGGGAACGAATGTGGGGAGGGAATCTTTTTGGAAAAGGTAGATATTTTTAAAGATATTGCAGAACGTACAGGTGGCGATATTTATTTAGGCGTTGTAGGCGCAGTCAGAACAGGCAAATCCACTTTCATCAAAAAATTCATGGAACTGGTCGTGCTTCCGAATATTGCAAATGAAGCGGACAGAACCCGGGCGCAGGATGAACTGCCGCAAAGCGCGGCCGGGAAAACGATTATGACAACCGAACCGAAATTTGTGCCGAACCAGGCGGTCGCCGTCCATGTCGATGAAGGGCTTGACGTGAACATCCGGCTTGTCGACTGCGTCGGCTATACGGTTCCAGGCGCAAAAGGGTATGAGGACGAAAACGGGCCGCGCATGATCCACACGCCTTGGTACGAAGAGCCGATTCCTTTCCATGAAGCGGCGGAAATCGGCACACGAAAAGTGATCCAGGAACATTCCAGCATCGGAGTCGTCATTACAACGGACGGCACGATCGGCGAAATTCCGCGCGAAGATTACGTGGAGGCGGAAGAACGGGTTGTTGCGGAATTAAAAGAAGTCGGGAAACCGTTTATCATCGTCGTGAATTCGGCAAAGCCGCACCACCCGGAAACGGAAATACTGAGAAAAGAACTGCAGGAAAAATACGATCTGCCGGTTTTGGCGATGTCCGTTGAAAGCATGCGCGAGGCCGATGTCTTAAATGTGTTGCGGGAAGCGCTGTTTGAATTCCCGGTTCTGGAAGTAAATGTAAATCTACCGAGCTGGGTGATGGTGTTAAAAGAGAACCACTGGCTAAGGGAAAATTACCAAAACTCCGTGAAAGAATCGGTGAAAGACATTAAACGGCTTCGCGATGTCGACCGCGTTGTGCAGGCGTTTAACGAATATGACTTTATTGAAAGTGCGAGCCTTGCCGGCATCGAGATGGGTCAGGGGGTTGCGGAAATCGACCTCGAGGCGCCGGATGAACTGTATGACCAGGTCTTAAAAGAAATTGTCGGCGTCGAAATCCGCGGAAAAGACCATCTGCTCGAACTGATGCAGGATTTTGCCCATGCAAAGTCAGAGTACGACCAGATTTCCGATGCCTTAAAAATGGTGAAACAGACCGGTTACGGTATCGCTTCCCCGTCCTTGCAGGATATGAGTCTTGACGAACCGGAAATCATCCGCCAGGGGTCGCGTTTCGGCGTCCGGCTCAAAGCGGTGGCGCCTTCCATCCACATGATCAAAGTCGATGTGGAATCGGAATTTGCGCCGATCATCGGGACGGAAAAACAGAGCGAAGAACTTGTGCGGTACCTCATGCAGGATTTTGAGGATGACCCGCTGTCGATTTGGAATTCCGATATATTCGGCCGCAATTTAAGCTCGATCGTCAGGGAGGGGATCCAAGCAAAACTGTCGCTCATGCCGGAAAACGCCCGCTATAAACTGAAAGAAACGCTTGAACGGATCATCAATGAAGGATCGGGCGGCCTGATCGCCATTATTTTGTAAAGGGGATACGCGGTATTCCCTTTTTTGTTGCCTGTAACCCTGGATTCCTCCATTTCCACCTTTCATTTTTGGAAAAAAGATGAAAAGTTTCCCTCTATTAGCGAATTTTTCTTGCACCCACCATGCGATTATGATAATCTTTTAACAGAATTGGTGTTGCTGAAATGCCTAATTCTATCGGTTTTTAACGTTTAATATGATGAAAAACCGTATACAATGATGACTAGAAACTGGAAATGCCTTCTAAGTTTCTCTGGGAGGAGGTGAATGGAATGAACAAAACTGATTTAATCAATGCGGTGGCGGAAGCTACGGAACTTTCCAAAAAAGACACCACAAAAGCAGTTGATGCTGTTTTCGATACAATCCAAAATGCATTGGCAAAAGGAGACAAAGTCCAATTAATCGGTTTTGGCAACTTTGAAGTGCGCGAACGCGCAGCCCGAAAAGGAAGAAACCCTCAAACCGGTGAGGAAATCGAAATTGCAGCAAGCAAAGTGCCTGCATTCAAACCGGGAAAAGCGCTTAAAGACGCAGTAAAATAATTACATATGTTTGGCTTTGAGCGAAAAAAAGGCTGCCTAGGCAGCCTTTTTTTAATACAGGCTCCAGGAATTCCAAAAAAGGATGCACCTGTGTTTTGCAAATTTTCCGGATTACGGCTGTAAAAACTGGGCAAAATAAAAGTACCTTTTAAATTCGTGCGTTTTTTCAACAATCCGCTTTGACTGGCCCCTGCACTATGATAAGATTAAACATATATTATGGATTTTACGGAAAAGAGAGAGAAAGGAGGGGCAGGATGAAAGCAGATTCGCAGGCGGATTTTATTGTGGTAAAGGCTTTGCAGGACGGTGTGAGTGTGATCGGGTTGTCAAGGGGCACTGACACAAAACTAAACCATACGGAAATGCTGGATCAAGGAGAGGTGCTTGTAGCGCAGTTTACCGAACATACTTCCATGATCAAGATCCGAGGGAATGCGCAAGTTTTAACAAGCATCGGGGATTTGGAAAGCGGGCCGGAAAAATAAACCGAAACCAATTTCTTAACGGCCGATTTCCATATGTGATATAATTAACTACAGCTTAATTTTAGGCGAGATCAACGAAGAAACGGGGAAAGGGTTATGTCATTGCTTGAACGGGAGCAGCAAGTTGCCGCGATTAAAAAATTGATAGAGCAGGAAGTTGCACATGATTATTTGAATCAATATATCGATGCCCCGTACATAGATGAAGACCGGATATTGCTGTTAACCACAAGCCTTGCGGGGCAGCCGTATTCGGAAAATGAAGTGAAGCAGTTTGTTGCGACCGCCATGCTGATCCAAATTGCCCTTGATACCCATGAAAAAGTGACCAATGTGAACGAAAAGCAGAGAAACCGCCAGCTGACGGTATTGGCAGGGGATTATTTCAGCAGCCTGTATTACAAACTGCTCGCAGGTGTGCGCAATGTGAAGCTTGTCGGTGTGTTGGCGGAGGGGATTAAATCCGTCAATGAGTATAAAGTGATGCTTTACCGGCTTGATGATTCCGATGCAGAAACATTCGTCGGCCATTTGAAAAAAACCGAATCCGGGATCATCACGAAATTTATGCAGTTTTTTAATTCGCAGCCGCTCATCCGTTTAAGCGAAGAACTGCTTTTGTTTAACCGGCTGTTAAGGGAAAAAGAAATGGCCGAAAGCGGCGGTTATTCCATGCTGCTTGATGCGCTCAAAACATTTACCTTTCCCGGCGAAAAACGGCCTTTTCAACAGCTGCCGCATGACAAAAAACGCATATTGTTTTATCGATGCGAAAATATCGTGAAAGAAAGTTTTCATGCGCTGCAGGGCGCCAGTGAAACTGTATCCGGCGCAAACCAAATGCTTTTGGACAGAATCCGCCTGCTGCTGGGCCGGTACGCCAATACAACGAGATTATATGCGGAAGAAGGGTAAAACTGATGATGCCAAAAGAAGAACGGGTTCACGCTGTTTTTGAAAAAATCTCAAAAAACTATGATTATATGAACTCGGTGATCAGCCTCAGGCAGCATAAAAGATGGCGCAATGAGACGATGAGAAAAATGGCTGTTAAAAAGGGGAGCACCGCACTTGACCTTTGCTGTGGCACGGCGGACTGGACGATTGCCCTGGCGGAAGCCGCAGGGGAAAGCGGTAAAGTGACCGGGCTCGATTTCAGCGAAAACATGCTTGAAGTCGCAAGGAAAAAAGTGGATGCGCTTCAGCTGAAAAATGTCGAACTCATTCACGGCAATGCAATGGAACTACCGTTTGAAGACAATACATTTGATTATGTGACGGTCGGGTTTGGATTAAGGAATGTCCCGGATTACAGGCAGGTTTTGCGCGAAATGCACAGGGTTCTGAAGCCGGGCGGCATGGCGGCCTGCCTCGAAACGTCCCAGCCGACAGTGCCGGGGTACCGGGAACTTTATTATTTTTATTTTCGCCGGATCATGCCGCTCCTTGGGAAATGGTTTGCCAAAAGCTATGAAGAGTATTCATGGCTCCAAGAGTCGGCGCGGAATTTCCCGGGAATGGAAGAACTGGCTGAAGCTTTTTCAGAAACGGGATTTGGGCGTATTTTGTATAAGCCGTTTGCCGGCGGCGCCGCGGCAGCGCATATCGCTTTTAAAGAGAAATCATGATCGGGTGGAGACGGAATGAAAGTACAAATGCTGTATTCGTTTTTAAAAAAGGACATTGATCTCATTGAAAAAGAATTGGAAAATGCCGTTGCTTCGAACTCCACTTTAATCAAGCAGGCCTCCGTCAACCTGTTGAAGGCAGGGGGGAAAAGGATCCGCCCTGTGTTTGTGCTGCTTGGCGCCAAATTCGGAAACTACGAAATTGAACGCGTAAAAAATGTGGCGGTTGCTTTGGAGCTGATCCATATGGCGTCTCTTGTGCACGACGATGTCATTGACGATTCCAAACTGCGCAGGGGAAAGCCGACTGTGCAAGCCGAATGGGACAACAGGATAGCGATGTATACGGGAGACTATATTTTGGCAAGCGCCCTTGAGTATATTACAAAAGTGGACGACTTGTCCGCACATCAAATTTTGGCGGATACGCTTGTCGAAGTATGTGTCGGTGAAATCGAACAAATCAAGGATAAATACCGGTTCAACCAAAATTTGCGCTGCTATTTGCGGCGGATTAAGCGGAAAACAGCTTTGCTGATTGCAGTCAGCTGCCAGCTGGGGGCGATTGCGGCGGGCGCAAGCGACAAGATCCACCGGCAATTGTTCCGTTTCGGCTACAATGTCGGCATGAGCTACCAAATTATCGATGATATTTTGGATTTTACCGGCACGGAGAAGCAGCTCGGGAAACCTGCGGGAGAAGACCTGCGCCAGGGCAATGTAACGCTGCCAGTGCTCTTTGCCATGGAGGATCCCGCTATTAAAAAGCGGCTCGAAAACGTCCACGAGCATATGCCAAAATCTGAACTGGCTGCAACGATCGACATGATCAAACAATCCGGTGCGATCGAAAAATCGTATGAAGTCAGCCGGTGCTACCTCGTCAAGGCGCTCGATTCGCTTCACGGGCTTCCGGACAGCCGTTTTAAAAAAACTCTTGAGGATCTGGCGCGGTATATGGGAAAAAGGAAATTTTAACAAGGCTAATCGGGAGGGTGCCGCCGGGGTGCCCCCTTATTTTTCGTTCCGGGAAAAATCGAAGCGCTTACTTGAAAAATATTGAGATTTTACCGGCAAAATGATACTATCTTTTATGGCTGTACATAATTCTGGAAATCAAAACGAATGGAGTGGATGTATTTTGGAAAGGACTTTTTTAATGGTAAAACCGGACGGGGTACAAAGGCAGCTGATCGGGGAAATCGTTTCCCGTTTTGAAAAAAAAGGATTCCGCCTTGTCGGGGCGAAGCTCATGCAAATTTCGACGGAGCTTGCCGAGAAACATTACGCGGAACATAAAGAGCGGCCTTTCTTCGGCGACCTGGTGGAATTTATCACTTCCGGCCCGGTCTTTGCAATGGTTTGGGAAGGTGAAAATGTCATCGCGACTGCACGGCAAATGATGGGCAAAACAAATCCGGCTGAAGCCGCGCCGGGAACGATCCGCGGCGATTACGGCATGATTGTCAGCAAAAATATCATTCATGGGTCGGACTCCGAAGAAAGCGCAAAACGCGAAATTTCGCTGTTTTTCCGCGAAGACGAGCTGCTTTCTTACAGCCGGCCTCTTGATTCTTCCATCTATTGACCGGCAATTCACAGTTTGGCGCATTTTTTCTCCGCGCCAATCTTTTTTTATGCTAAAATATGCATATACAATCGGCTCTTAATCGGCCTTAAACACGCGGCTATGTTAAAATTTATTGTTGATTATCGCGAAATTTGCTTGTTTTCCGTACGCGTCGCGAGCCTCTTCGCTTGATACCTTGCTGCGGGGTCTTGCCTGGCTTGCTTATCCCGCAGGAGTCTAAGAAATTAGCGATCGTCAACATTGATCACGAACATAGCCAAACAAATTAGAAAAACCATGGGGAAATGCATGATGAGTATTGGACTGGATGATTACGGCCGTTTCATTGCGCAGATGAAAAAGAAAACAGGGATTGATTTATCCCTTTATAAAGAAGCGCAAATGAAAAGGCGGCTAACAACTTTATATGAAAAAAGGGGCTTTTCCTCTTTCTGCGAGTTCTTTCAGGCATTGGACCGGGATGAACGGTTGCTTGAAGAATTTTTGGACAGAATGACGATAAATGTTTCAGAATTTTACAGAAATAAATCAAGATGGGATGTTCTCGAACAGAAAATACTGCCCCGTTTGCTGAAAGAAAGGGGAGACAGGTTAAAAATCTGGAGTGCGGCCGCTTCGACGGGCGAAGAACCATATACGATCGCCATGATCCTATCGAAATTTATGCCGCTTGACAAAGTGAAAATTTTGGCGACGGATATCGACAAAAATGCAATTGAAAAAGCTTTGGCAGGGGTTTATTCCGAGAGATCGATCATGGAAGTCCCGCCGGAGATGAAACGGAAGTACTTTAAAAAAAGCGGCGGCAACTTTTACCAAATTGCGGATGAAATTAAGGGAACTGTTACCTTTAAGCGCCATAATTTGCTTGCAGACCCGTATCCGGATGCGGATTTGATCGTCTGCCGGAATGTCTTGATTTATTTTACCGAAGAAGCGAAAAACATGGTTTACGAAAATTTCAGCCGTGCGCTGCATCAAAACGGCGCCTTGTTTGTCGGCAGCACGGAACAAATTTTTAATCCGGCTGCGTACGGGTTTGAAATAGAAGATACTTTTTTTTATAAAAAAATATAATGCGGCCGGAAAATTTATGTTTTAAATTTTCAAATGATATATCCGAATCCGAAATATTGTGATATAGTATAACATATGTAATGCTTTAAAGTGATGAAGGGGGACGTCAAATGAGATATTTAACGGCTGGAGAGTCGCACGGGCCGGCGCTGACCACGATCATCGAAGGGCTTCCTGCGGGGCTGCCATTAACCGCGGAAGATATCAATACCGACCTTGCAAGAAGGCAGAAAGGGTACGGGCGCGGCCGGAGAATGCAGATTGAAAAAGACAGGGCCGTCATTTCCGCAGGCGTCCGCCACGGTTTTACCCTCGGTTCGCCGGTAGCGTTGACGGTGGAAAACAAAGACTGGACCCACTGGACGAAAATCATGGGCATTGAGCCTCGCACGGAGGATGCGGAAGAAGTGAAACGGCGCGTCACACGCCCGCGTCCGGGGCATGCCGATCTGGTCGGCGGGATCAAATACGGCCATAGGGATATGCGCAACGTTTTGGAAAGGTCTTCTGCGCGGGAGACTACGGTCCGCGTTGCGGCGGGGGCTGTCGCGAAAAAACTGCTGAAGGAACTGGGGATTGAAGTCGCTTCCCATGTGCTCGAAATCGGGGGCGTGCGCGCGGAGCATACGCAGTACCGCTCTTTGGAAGACTTACGGGAAAAAGCGGAAGCGTCCCCGGTGCGCTGCTATGATGATGAGGCTGCCCAAAAAATGATGGAAGCCATTGATGAAGCGAAGAAAAAAGGGGATTCGATTGGCGGCATTGTCGAAGTGGTGGCAACAGGCATGCCTGCCGGGGTCGGGAGTTATGTGCATTACGACCGGAAGCTCGATGCAAAGCTTGCACATGCCATTGTCAGCATCAACGCGTTCAAGGGCGTGGAGTTCGGGCTTGGCTTTGAAATGGCGCACCGTTTCGGCAGTGAAGTCCATGATGAAATCATCTGGTCGGAAGCGGAAGGTTATACGCGCAAAACGAATCGGCTCGGCGGCTTTGAAGGCGGGATGACAACGGGGATGCCGATTGTAGTCCGCGGAGTAATGAAGCCGATCCCGACGCTTTATAAACCGCTGCAAAGCGTCGATATTGAAACGAAAGAACCGTTTGCGGCCAGCATCGAACGTTCCGATAGTTGCGCGGTACCCGCAGCGAGTGTCGTTGCCGAAGCAGCAGTTGCCTGGGAACTGGCTGAAGCGATCGTCGGCCAATTTTACAGCGACCGGATGGATGTGCTGAAACAAACAGTGGACGCGCAAAGAGAATACGGAAGGTTGTTTTAAATGGAATCGATCATCATTGACACAGAGACAAAACAATATCCGGTATACATAGGCAGCGGCCTGCTTGAAGAGCTCCGTCCGCTTGTTGAAAAATATACGCGCGTTATGGTTATTACTGACAAAAATGTCCGATCGCTCCATTTGGATGCGTTGCTAAATCATCTGCCGGAAGGGGCGGAAAACTGCGTGTTTACAGCGCCGGCCGGGGAAGATGCAAAAACGTTTGAAGTATATAAAGATGCTTTAACTTTTGCCGTCCGGCACCATTTGGACCGCAAATCGTGCATCCTGGCTTTCGGCGGGGGCGCGGTCGGTGATCTGGCCGGTTTTGTGGCTGCGACTTATATGCGGGGGATCGCGTTCATTCAGATCCCGACAACGATTTTGGCCCATGACAGCGCGGTCGGCGGCAAAGTGGCCATCAACCATCCGCTCGGGAAAAATCTTGTTGGCGTATTTTACCAACCTAAATTTGTGCTGTACGATACCGATTTTCTCCGTACGCTGCCAAAAGTGCAGCGGTTAAGCGGATTTGCCGAACTCGTCAAGCATGCGTTTATTTCGGATGAAGCTTTTTTGTCGGAACTGAAAAAAGAAGTACCGGACGGAGACCATATTTTATCACCCCGGCTGCCGGAACTGTTGAAAAAAGGTATCAAGGTCAAAGCCAATATTGTCCAAAAAGATGAAAAAGAGACGGGAGTGCGCGCTTTTTTGAATTTCGGGCACACGCTCGGTCATGCGCTTGAAGCACACGGCGGATATGGGGCCATTACGCACGGGGAAGCGGTCATGACCGGAATGGTGTATGCCCTTATGATCAGCAGGAAGCAGGCCGGCCTCCAATTCAATTTGGAAAAATTCACGGGCTGGATTGGGCAGCTCGGCTACGATTGGAAAATCCCGTCTGGTGCCAAATTTAAAGAAATTTATGCCTACATGGAGCGGGACAAAAAAACGATTGCCCAAAAGCCACGGTTTGTCCTTTTAAAATCCATCGGCGAACCGGAGCTTGCGGAAGTGGACAAGGAACTGCTCAGGAGCTTGTTTGAACTTCAGCAGAAAGGGAGGCTTGCATAAATATGATTCGCGGCATACGCGGGGCTACGACGGTCGACAGGGATGAAGAAGGGGCCATCCTTGCCGCCGCGGAAGAATTGATGAAGGCTTTGATTGAAAAAAACCAAATTGAGCCGGAGCGGGTGGCTTCCCTCTTTTTTTCGGTGACAGCGGACATCCGCGCGGCTTTCCCGTCCAAAATCATGCGTAAATTCCATGATTGGAAATATGTGCCGATCATGAATATGCAGGAAATTCCGGTTGAAGGAAGCCTTGCCGGGTGCATCCGGGTGCTAATCCATGTTGACACCGAGTTGGCGCAGGATGAAATCAAGCATGTTTATTTGCGCCGCGCATCCGTGCTTCGTCCGGATTTAAAAGTATTGGAATAGGAGTATAAACAATGAAATGGAGAACACAGATTACAGATTTAGAGGCATATGTGCCCGGAAAAACGATAGATGAAGTAAAAAAACAGTTCGGCCTGGATTCTATTGTGAAACTGGCATCCAATGAGAATCCGTTCGGCTATTCCCCGAAAGTGGATGAAGTTTTAAAAAACTTCCATGCTTCTTTTACTTTATATCCTGACGGGTATGCGACCCGGCTGAGGGAAGAAATGGCCGCCTTTTTGGGGGTCAGTGAAAAACAGCTGATTTTCGCGAACGGTACGGATGAGCTCATTCAAATCGTTTCAAGATCGCTGCTGGAGCCGGGCAAAAATACTGTCATGGCAGCTCCGACTTTTTCCCAATATCGCCACAATGCTGTGATTGAAGGGGCGGAAGTGCGGGAAGTGCCTTTAAAAGGCGGCCGGCATGATCTTGATGCAATGCTTGAACAAATCGATGAAAATACGGCAATTGTCTGGATTTGCAGCCCGAACAATCCGACGGGAACGTATACAACCGAAAAAGAATTAACGGCTTTTCTTGACCGGGTGCCGGAAGAAGTGCTCGTTTTTCTCGATGAGGCGTACGGTGAATATGTAGTGGCAGATGACTATTACGATTCCCTGCAATTATTCCGGAAATACAGCAACCTGATCGTCAGCCGCACATTTTCAAAAATTTACGGGCTTGCCAGTTTCCGTGTCGGATACGGGATTGCAAATGAAGCGGTCATCAGGGGGCTTGAGCCGGTCCGCCCGCCTTTTAACACAAACGTGCTCGGACAGATGGCGGCGATGGCGGCCATCAAAGACCAGGATTTTATCCGGGAATGCCGGGAAAAAAACCGGCGGGGGCTTCAGCAGTTTTATGATTTCTGTGGCCGTGCGGGGCTCTTCTACTATCCGTCGCAGACGAATTTTATTTTAATAGATTTCAAGTGTGACAGTGATAAAGTGTTCCAGTTTTTATTGCGGCACGGGTATATTGTGCGCTCCGGAAAACCGCTCGGGTTCCCGACATCGGTACGGGTCACGGTCGGGACGGAAGAACAGAACAATGGCGTCATCCAAAAAATGGGGGCTTTTCTTAAAGAGCTGCCTTCCGTGTTGCAATAACGCGATATTAGCCGATTTTGCCGTCCGGGCTTTAAAACGGTATTGAACAGGCCGCAACTGGCGGCGTTTCTAAAGTTTGATCTTTCGGGCGGCCAGCTTCCATAAGCTTGCGCCGTTTGACATGATATGAGGTGGATATCCCTTGCAAGGAAAAGTTTTCGTGATCGGGCTCGGCTTAATCGGGGGGTCCATCGCCCTTGCCATTAAAAAAGAACACCCTGAAGCCACGGTCATCGGGTTTGACGCCAGACTGGAAGAAATGAAGATGGCAAAAGCGATGATGGTGGTGGACGGCTATGTGGAAAACATCAAAGGTGGCGCAGCCGGGGCCGACTTGATCATTTTAGCGACGCCGGTGCTTGTGACGGAAAAACTGGTCCGGCAGTTGCTGCAGATGGAATTGAAAGAAAATGTGATCGTGACGGATACGGGCAGCACAAAAGAAAGCATCATGGCACAGGCTGTGCAGTTTAAAGAAAAAGGCATCGTGTTTATTGGCGGGCACCCGATGGCCGGTTCGCATAAAAGTGGTGTGACTGCCGCCAAACCTACCCTTTTTGAAAATGCTTTTTATTTGCTCGCGCCGTACGATAAACGTTCAAAAATGAAAACGGAAGAATTGGAGCGCTGGCTGAAAGGGACGCGCGCCAACTTTATTACGGTATCGCCGGAAGAGCATGATGAAATGGTTGCGATCATCAGCCATTTCCCGCATGTGGTTGCAGCGTCTCTTGTGCATCTTGTCAAGGATGCGGATGCGGAATACCCGCTTTTAAAAAGGCTTGCTGCCGGGGGATTCCGCGATATCACAAGGATTGCCTCTTCAAGCCCGCAGATGTGGGCGGATATCTCGATCGGCAACCGGGAAAACCTGATTGCCCTTTTGGACCGTTGGACGGAAAATCTGCAAAAAGTCAAAAGGGCGCTCGAGGAAAGCAAGTACGATGATTTGTTCCGCTTTTACGCGGAAGCGAAACAATACCGCGACCGCCTCCCGATCAGCGGTTCCGGCGCCATTCCTTCGTTCTATGATTTATTCGTCGATATTCCGGATATCCCGGGTGTCGTATCTGAAATTACGAATAAATTGGCGGAAAAAGGCATCTCGATTACCAATATCCGCATCCTTGAAACGCGGGAAGATGTTTACGGCGTACTCAGGATCAGTTTCCGGTCGGAAAAGGACCGCGATAACGCGTTAAAGCTTTTAAAGGAAGAAACCCCGCATGAAGTATATATTCAATAGAAGGTGGTGTTCGCCATGCTGAAATTATCGCCTGCTGAAAAAGGATTGAAAGGGACGATTGAAGTTCCCGGAGACAAATCGATTTCGCACCGTTCGGTGATGTTTGCATCCGTTGCCGAAGGGAGGACAACCGTCGAAAACTTTTTACCCGGCGCCGATTGCCTGAGTACCATCGCGTGTTTTCAAAAACTGGGTGTTACAATCGAACGACACGGGAACCGGGTTGTCGTCGAAGGGAAAGGCTGGAACGGGCTGGAGGAGCCAAAAACCGTGCTGGATACCGGAAATTCTGGAACGACCACCCGCCTGATGCTCGGGATACTCGCAGGCCGTCCTTTCCACTCCGTGATAATCGGCGATGACTCGATCGCAAGGCGGCCGATGAACCGTGTCACAAAGCCGCTCCGCGACATGGGCGCACACATTGACGGCAGGGAAAACGGCAATTTCACGCCGTTATCTGTAAGAGGCG
This sequence comes from Weizmannia acidilactici, assembly GCF_008974185.1. GTDB lineage: Bacteria > Bacillota > Bacilli > Bacillales > Bacillaceae_C > Weizmannia > Weizmannia acidilactici. The sequence goes on along the minus strand of NZ_BKZP01000004.1, from coordinate 8,796 downwards.
GTGCGCTGCGCCCGATCGATTACCGGATGCCTGTTGCGAGCGCGCAAGTCAAATCGGCGGTCCTTTTAGCAGGGCTCCAGGCGGAAGGAATCACGCGCATCCATGAGCTGCAGCCGACGCGCGACCATACGGAACGCATGATCCGTGCATTCGGCGGAAGCGTGGAAACGGACGGGAAAACGGTAGCCGTTCGTGGTGGGCAGGCTTTGAACGGCACCGATATTTTTGTTCCCGGGGATATATCCTCTGCTGCTTTTTTTATGGCTGCCGCCTGCATTGTCCCGGGAAGCGAAATCATCCTGCCGAATGTTGGGCTGAACCCTACGCGTGCCGGGATCATTGAAGTGCTGGAAAAAATGGGTGCTTCTCTTGAAGTGATAGATAGAAGTGATACAAAGCAGGGTGAACAAAAAGGAACTGTGAAGGTCCGGTTTTCCGCATTAAAAGGGGTGGAAATCAGCGGTGCCCTCATCCCGCGCTTGATCGATGAAATTCCAATCATCGCTCTTCTCGCCACCCAGGCGGAAGGAACGACAGTCATCAAAGACGCGCAGGAACTGAAAGTAAAAGAAACGAACCGCATTGATACGGTTGTTGAAGAACTGAAAAAACTGGGCGCCAAAATCGAAGCAACGGAAGACGGCATGGTCATTGAAGGCCCTAATCGGCTTTTGTGCGGTGCAGTGGACAGCCGCGGGGACCACCGGATCGGCATGATGCTGTCTGTTGCTTCCCTGATCTGCCGGGATGCTGTTTATTTGGAAAACGCAGAAGCCATCAATGTGTCGTATCCGGGCTTTTTCGGCGACCTGAAATCCGTTCTGTAAAGTGAATAAAGTTTGTCAAGTGGCGGAGCGGCGGGCCGCATGGTTCCGGCGCTCCGCCATTTTTTCGCATAAAATAAAGGAATTTTAACATACGATGGAGAAATATTTTGTATGGATATATCCAAATAAAGGCAGACTATTTGCCCTGGCCTTCAAAATTTTTTATGATAAAGTTAACATACAGGAATATACATCAAAGAATATTGGATTAGAGGAAGGTTTTCATGAGCTTAGTTGAACAATTGTTGGATCATTTGGAAGAAGGCCGGCTCGAGAAGGCGAAGAAAGAGTTTGAAGATTTCCTTTCTCTCGGATCGGACGAAGAAAAATATGCGCTTGCCGAACAGCTGATGGGCCTTGGCTTCCTGAATGAAGCCCAGCAATTATATAAAGATCTGCTGGCGTCTTATCCGGACGATGGCGAGCTGATCATCCTGATGGCGGAAACGCTCATTGACATGGATAAAGAAGAAGAAGCAATTTTGTATTTGGACCGCATTTTGGAGACGGACCCCGATTACCCGCGCGCATTGCTTTTGCTCGCCGACTTGTACCAAATGCAGGGACTGTATGAAGTCAGCGAGAAAAAATTGCTGGAAGCATGCACGCTTTTGCCGGAAGAACCGGTTGTCCATTATGCCCTGGCGGAGTTTTATGCTTCGGAAGCCCGCTATGCGGAAGCGGTCCGGGATTATGAGTGGCTTTTGGACAAAGGCATTGAAACGCTGGGGGACACAAATATCCACGGGCGCCTTGCCGAAGTTTTAAGTGCTGCTGGCGCGTTTGAGGATGCGCTCCACCATTATGAACATGCAATGGAAAGCCGCCTTGAAACGAATACTTTATTTGGATATGCCCTGACCGCCTACCAGGCAGGGTTTTATAAAAAAGCGATCGAACTGTTTGAGGAGTTGAGGGAACTCGATCCCGGTTACAACCCGCTGTATCTTTATCTCGGCCGCGCTTATGAACATGAGGGAATGCTTAAAGAAGCACTTTCATCCGCCGAAAAAGGCTTGCGTGAGGATGAGTTCAACAAGGAGCTTTACCATTTTGCCGGAAAAATCGCAGTAAAACTCGGCCGCGAAGAAACGGCGGAACAGTATTTCCAAAAAGCGCTGGAACTTGACCCGGGTTATCTCGATGCAGCCTTGTCGTATAATCAACTGCTTTTGCACGAGGAGCGGTACAATGAAGTGGCGGAGAGAACGGTGAAGATGGAAAAAGAAGGCGATACCGATCCGCAGCTTTACTGGAATCTAGCTGTTTCATTCCGGCACCTTGAAGAATATTCGCAGGCATTAAAGTATTATGGGTACGCATATAATGATTTACAAAACGACCCTGAATTTCTTGAGGATTACGGCTATTTCCTGATTGAGGAAGGAAGAAGGGAACAGGCTGCAGGCATTTTCCGCAGGCTGCTTGAGGAAGACTCGGCAAACGATGAATGGATTTCCCTGCTTGAAAGGCTGGAAGACGGGGTGTAACGGTCCGGGCGGCCGTCCCCGTCCCGCCAAACATTTTCGTAGGCGGTTTGCAATGGAAAAAGGTATAATAAAGATGTAAGCTATGACTTTATCAAAAATGCATCTTTTCCGCGCAATCACGCGGCCATTCAATTTGCAGAGGAGGGATTACCATGGCTCTCACCCCTGTTTCAATCAACGAGAAGAAGGAGTTTATTCGCTGGTTTTTAAATCATTACCAATTAAAGAGAAGAGAATCGGTTTGGATTTTAAATTATTTGATGAGCCACGACCAGCTGATGGAAAAAGTCCATTTTGTTGAAGAAGCGCATCTATGCCCGCGCGGTATCATCATGTCCACCCACTGCGTAGACAATGTGCCGTTCCGCTTTTATAAAGATAACATCATGACAACGGACGCGGAAAAATCTTTCCATGATATCCGGTTAAATCGCGATGAGGATATATACATCCAACTCAACTTTAAGCAATCCCATCTGTCTTACCAGTATGCGGCAGTGCTCGAGGAAAACCCTTATATGCCGAAAGACCTGCATATCAATGATTCTGACCGGCAGTTGGTGGAGAAATTATTGGAGCAAAGCATTAAAGATTTTAAACGCAATCAATTGCTGGAAGAAATTGATAAGGCGCTGGATGAAAAAGATTACGTGCGCTTCGTCGAATTAAGCGAACAGATAAAAAAACTGGATGCATGAAAAGTGCTCCCGTGTTTTTTGTTCTGAAAAATGAAAGGGGTATCATATTGCTTTGGTGCGCAAAAGATATGGAATTATATGTACAGGAACGTCCCTTTATTGATACGGCCGTTCTGCCGCTTGTTCCCGTTTCCTTTGATAGAAACATCAGGCAGCTGGCTTCCCAGTTTGAATGGATACAATTTGTGGCTGGCTGCCTTGAATCTCAGTTTAAGGGCCGGATCGTCCTTCTGCCCGCTTTTTCCTATTTGCAGCATACGGCCGCGGAAAGTGCCGGAGCAATGCTTTTGGCATGGGAAGCGGAAATGACCGAAAGCGGGTTCCGGCATATTTTTTACTTGACGAGCGACCCAAGTTGGCAACCCTTCCAGTCTGAATTGAACGGTTCCGTTGTCTGGCTACCGGCTGTCCCGCTTGAACATATGGAGCAAAAACACCGGGAAACGGTCGTGGATGAACAGGTTAAACAATTGATCTCCATTATTGTCCGTGAATGGCAGGAGGATAAAACATAACTATATCAAAATATCAGTTTATTTTGATTAGAAAGATATCAGACACAAATTCGACATATTTTCATTGACCACTTGGAAAGTTTGATCTATGATATTGTTGTATCTATTTGGAATTTCGGAACAATTGAATCGATACTGCCGTAAGGGGGGAACAGGGTGAGTAAAGATCCGGTTTCAAGAAGGCAATTTTTAAATTACACGCTCATGGGTGTAGGCGGTTTTATGGCTGCCGGAGTGGTCATGCCGATGCTTCGCTTTGCCGTTGACCCGGTGCTTGAAGTGGAAGCGGCCGGTAATTTCCATGCTACAAAATTGAAAGTTTCCGATATTACAAGCGAGCCGCAGCGCGTTGATTTTAAATACGAGCAGACGGACGGCTGGTACAAGTCCGATGTGACGCAGACGGCCTGGGTTTATAAGGACGAAAAAGGCGATATTGTGGCGCTGTCCCCGACGTGCAAGCATTTGGGCTGCACCGTGAACTGGAGTACGAACAAGCAACATCCGAACCAGTTCTTTTGCCCATGCCACGGCGGCCGGTACGAAAAAAACGGGAAAAACGTGCCGGGCACACCGCCTGCCGCGCCATTGGATGCATATCCTACGAAAGTAAAGGGCGGGTATTTGTATTTGGGTAAACCGCAGCCAAATCCGTATGTGAAGTGAGGGGGAAGAGATGCTTAGCAAATTGTATGACTGGGTGGATGAACGTCTGGATATTACACCGCTCTGGCGGGATATCGCAGACCACGAAGTGCCGGAACATGTCAACCCGGCGCACCATTTTTCGGCATTTGTCTATTGCTTCGGGGGTTTGACGTTCTTTATTACGGTGATCCAAATTCTTTCCGGCATGTTTTTGACAATGTACTATGTCCCGGATATTAAAAATGCCTGGAATTCCGTCTACTATTTGCAGCATGATGTGGCATACGGCCAAATCGTCAGGGGGATGCACCACTGGGGGGCAAGCCTCGTCATTGTCATGATGTTTTTACATACGCTGCGTGTGTTTTTCCAGGGTGCTTACAAAAAACCGCGTGAACTGAACTGGATTGTCGGCGTATTGATTTTTTTTGTCATGCTTGGGCTCGGCCTGACCGGTTATTTGCTTCCTTGGGATATGAAAGCGCTTTTTGCGACAAAGGTGAGCTTGCAGATTGCGGATTCCGTCCCGTTGATCGGCCCGTACATTAAAACGCTTCTGGCAGGCCATCCGGATATCGTCGGGGCGCAGACGTTGACAAGGTTTTTTGCCATCCACGTCTTTTTCCTGCCGGCGGTTTTGCTGCTTTTGCTTGCCGCCCACTTTTTGATGATCCGCAAGCAGGGGATTTCCGGTCCGCTGTAATGTAAAAAACGATTGATCACGGGCAAAAGGAGGGGAAAGGATGCACCGCGGAAAGGGAATGAAATTTGTTGGCGATTCCAGGGTTAGCGCGGTACGCAAACCGAATGTCCCAAAAGATTATTCGGAGTATCCCGGTAAAACGGAAGCTTTCTGGCCAAATTTTTTGTTAAAGGAATGGTTCGTCGGCGCAGTTTTTCTCGTAGGTTTCTTATGCCTGACCGCCGCTCACCCGGCGCCGCTCGAACGGATTGCGGATCCGACCGACACAAGTTATATTCCGATGCCGGACTGGTATTTTTTATTCCTATATGAACTGTTAAAATATTCGTATTCATCCGGCCCGTACCAGGTGATCGGTCTGGCCATCCCGGGGGTTGCTTTTTTAGCACTGCTGTTGGCGCCGTTTATTGACCGCGGGACTGAACGCCGGCCGCTCAAAAGGCCGCTGGCAACTGGGTTTATGCTGCTTGCGGTTTGCGCAATCTTTTATTTGACATGGGAAGCTGCCGCCCACCATGACTGGAAAAAAGCAAAAGAGCAGGGGAAAATCGTCAAGCAGGTGGCAATCGACAAAAATTCGGATGGCTATAAAATTTTTGCCAAGCAGACTTGTGTAACCTGCCATGGCGGGAACCTCCAAGGAAGTGAGGCGGCGCCTTCCCTTGTGGGTACCGGACTGAGCGCAGATGAAATTGCAAAAATTGCCAGGAAAGGGAAAGGAAATATGCCTCCCAACCAATTCAAAGGATCGGACCAGGATTTGAAAAAATTAGCCGATTTTATTGCGGGATTAAAATCGGAGTAGTTTCGTTTACGAAGAGCCGGCATGTCCGGCTTTTTTCGTTTTCATGCAAATGGTACAATAGGAATATCTTTTTTTGAAAATGAGGGAAAACAATGATCTTACAAGCATTTTATGCCATGTTGGCGGACCGGCGTGTCATATGGGCTTTGTTTTTCATCAATATCATTGGCACCATTTACGGTTATGTCTGGTATGGATGGCAGTTGAAAGCTACGCCGCCGCAATTTTTGCCATTTGTGCCGGACAGCCCGACCGCCAGTCTTTTCTTTGTTTTTGTGCTGCTTTCATTTTTATGGCGGAAGCATAGGCCGTATTTAGAGGCGCTCGCGATGGTGACGCTTTTTAAGTACGGGATTTGGGCGGTTGTGATGAATATATTGATGCTGCTTGTGAACGGCAATTTGCCTTGGCAGGGTTATATGCTGATTGTCTCCCATTTTGCGATGGCCGTCGAGGGCATGTTGTATGCGCCGTTTTACAGATTTAAAATGAAACATCTTTTGGTTGCCGCGGTTTGGACTTTGCATAATGACATTATTGACTACGTGTTTATGCAGTTTCCGCGTTACGAAGATTTATACATGTACATACGCGAAATCGGTTATTTTACATTTTGGCTAAGCATCTTTTCACTTTTCACCGCTTATGTGCTTGCGATCAGGAGCAGTCGGCCCAAATTGGAACTTTAGGCGTGCGCCTTTTCCCCGCCGTGTTTTATTTCAGGCAAAGGAATAAAAAATCCGTACGCACGTGCTCAGCCTCCGCTTTTTTTGGTCTACTCTTGTCCGGCCCTTCATAGATTAGTAACAGTATGAGGGGGGACAAGGATGAGGAGAAAAGTAGCGATCCTTCTTTGTGTGTTAATGTTATGCTTTGCCGGAAAAAGTATTGCGAAAAGCCCCGCAGGATCGATGGCGCGTTTAAACGATTTAAGCGATGAAGCCCTGCAGCTTACAAAAAACGGGCAATATGAAGAAGCGAAAAATGTGCTTCGCGAATTTTCGGATGAATTTGCCAAGCAATCACTGAATGATAAACATTTGACGATGGACGAGCTGAGAATTTTGACGGTTACACATGACGAAGCGGTGAAAGCTTTAACAAAAGCAAGCGTGCAGCCTGAAGAGAAAGTGGATGCCTGCACATCGTTCCGCCTCGTTGTCGATGCTCTTCAATCGAAATACCAACCGCTTTGGACGGAAATGGAAGAACCGGTGATGGCTTCGTTTGCGGAGGTCAAAAAAGCCGCCGCATCGGGCAACACAGAAACCTATAACGAGAAGTTAAACCAATTTTTAAAACAATTTTCAGTTATCGAGCCGAGTTTAAAAGTCGATCTCCCGGTGGAAGAGCTGCAGCGTCTCAATTCAAAAATTTCATTTATTGACAAGTACCGGGCCGAAGTGATGAACGGTGGGTCCGGGGCAAAAGAATTGGATGCGCTTCAATCAAATTTAAAGCAGCTGTTTTCCAAAATGAAAGAAGATGAAGCAGATCCTTCGCTCTGGTGGGTGATGATTTCGACAGGCAGTATTATTATCTTGACTTTATCGTACGTCGGATGGAGAAAATATAAGGGGCAGAAAGAAGAGCGTCAACAGACTGATCATGTGGATTGACCTTTTGACCCTGTTTGAATACAATAGAGTAAAGACAACCATGGAGGGTGGCAAATGTCGTTTCTAATTTACTATCTCATTTTGGCGATTATTCCGATCTGGGCCCAAATGAAGGTAAAAAGGACATACAGTAAATATGAAAGGGTCTATAACGCTTCCGGCATGACAGGTGCTGAAGTGGCAAGAATGATTTTGGATGAGAACGGATTGTACCATGTGAAAGTGCTGGAGCACAGCGGTTTTTTGAGCGACCATTACAACCCGATTGATAAAACCGTCAACTTATCGACGTCCAACTACCACGGCAGGTCCATCGCCGGGGCAGCAGTTGCGGCGCACGAATGCGGGCACGCCATCCAGGATAAGGTGAGCTACGGCCCGCTGCGGTTACGCCACCGCCTTGTTCCGGCGGCAAATCTCGGCAGCAACGCATCCTGGATTTTCATTTTGATTGGCTTGTTCACCCATGCGACAGGGATGTTCCTGCTCGGGATCATATTAATGGCGCTTGCCGTTCTGTTCCAGCTCGTGACATTGCCTGTCGAATTCAATGCTTCTTCACGCGCGTTGAAGCAGGTGACCGCTCTCGGCATCATCCGCGACGGCGAAGAAAGGGAAGCGCGCCAGGTGTTGTCGGCCGCGGCACTGACGTATGTGGCGGCGGCAGCCGTTGCGGTGATTGAACTGCTGCGTTTAATCCTCATCTTTTCCAACTTGAACGGAAACAATAACAACAATAATTAATGCGTTTCGCGGGCTTCCCGTCTGCTTCGGCAGTGCGGGAAGCTTTTTTGCTGTATTGCCGCACACCCCCAAATATAATATAATGATATAGTTTGGTTGTCCCCAACCCGTGGTTCGAAACCATCCCACGCAAAAAAACTAAGGAGAAGATGTACAATGAAATTAAGAACTTTGGCAGTCAACGGCATTTTGGCGGCTTTGTATATTGCCGTGACCTTTTTCATCCAGCCGTTCGGATTTACGAATGTCCAGTTCCGTATTTCCGAAATGTTTAACCATCTTGTTGTATTTAACAAAAAGTATATGATCGGCATTGTTTTAGGGGTGTTTTTAGCGAATTTGTTTTTCTCGCCAATGGTGGCATATGATTTAATTTTCGGCACAGGCCAGTCCATTATTGCATTGCTCATCACGATTTTTTCAACCAGTTTTATAAAAGGCATTTGGGCAAGGATGATGTTCAATACGGCCGTGTTTACAGTCACAATGTTTATGATTGCATGGGAATTGAACCTTGCTTTCCATTATCCTTTCTTCTTGACATGGCTGGCAACCGCTGCGGGTGAGTTTGCTGTCATGCTTGTCGGCGCACCAATCATGTATGCCATCAATAAACGTGTCCGTTTTGAAAAATTGATTTAAATATAGATGTGCCCAACAAAAAGAGCTGCTGGCACCGCGCCGCAGCTCTTTTTTCCGGTGCGCCTGGCATGGTTGCACTCTATAGGGTGAAAGTCCCAAATCACG
>NZ_BKZP01000003.1 GCF_008974185.1 Weizmannia acidilactici | reverse complement strand
TTCATTTGTCATAGAATATTTAGGAATTGGGAAGAGGGAAAATTAGACGTTTTCCCTTATTAACAAATGTAGAAGAGGGTCAAAAAATGGATATCACCAAAAAAGAGACTACTTCGGTAATCATAACGATTGATAAATTGTGCAATATATTATCCCGTAATATGATGGAAGACTCTGAATTCATAAAAATTTTGCCTGTTGTCGCTAAAATCTGCATCAAATTACATCCATTGTATCATAGTAATAAGGTTTTTCTTTCTTTATTTGAGCATGTGACCCAATTGCTTTCTGCTTTCAAAAGTGTACCTGTAAGCCCCACGAGCAGGCTTAAATTACTATCTCTTCTTGAACAATTCGAGTCTTCCCTGTTTAAGAATACACGATTTCACATCTATTTGTATAACTGCACAGCGCGAGATCTTCCGGTTAATATCAGGTATGTACAATCTGTAACGGAATTGCCCTTGTACTCAAAAATGCCAGAATCCATTCCTCAGTTTCAGGAAAATTCTCCGGACTTTTCTGTATTAGTTTATTCTGGAAGACTGCAAAAAAAGGAATTGGCACATGCGAATTTTTGCTTTCAGGTAGAAGAAATTGTGGATTCAGTAGGTGCTATGATTGCTGATTTGAAAAATCTTGATTATTACACACACGATCGACTTTACCTTGAAGCAAAGTTGGAAAGTTTGAAAAGACGATCGGATATTAGAATTTTGCTCGCGGGTTCCTCCTATACGATGTGTGGGTTGTTCGAGGAGCAAATGCCATTACCTGCGCGTAATGTAGCAATAGATGCACAAGATCTATATTATACCCTAAAAACAATCCGTACTGCGCTTGCCTACAATCCGAACATTACTCACTGTATTATTTCTTTCGCCTATTACTTCTGGGGCTACGATTTATCTCTTTCAACTTCTATTTATCAATACAAACGTATAACTGAAGTGAATTACCCTGTATTTAAGGATAAGCACAATTTTCCAGGAAATCCGGACGATGATACACAAATTTTCTTAAAGTCAGTTACTCCACTAAAAAAACATCTTTTTTCATTTGAAGTATTGGCGAATCAATATGTCGAAAACGCAAAAAAAAGATTTGAAGATTCACATTACTTTTCTTATCCACGTATGGACAGTGAAATTCTTAAACATGATGATATAACAAACCGTGAGCGAGCCCAAAAGCGTGCAGCAAGCCATAATAAGTTTTTTAAATATGCTTCTACAGTTCAGGAAAATCAAAAATTGTTTGCGGATTTCTTAGAGGAGATGAATAACCGTGGGGTGGAAATTATTCTATACGTTCCTCCTGTAACAGAATATTATCGAAACTGCATTAATCCGGACTTGATTTCCGATTTTTACGCTTGTATGGAGCCACTCCAAGAAAAGTATCGTTTCAAATTGATAGATTTATTTAATTCTACTTATTTTAAAAATGATGAATTTTATGATTATGATCACCTCAACGATTTAGGCGCAATCAAGCTTGGGAAAATTTTAGTACAAGCGTTAAGCCTTTGAAAAATCGACCTGTGTTAGTCTATGGGAGTATAATTTTTTCTCGATGTTGTAAATCATTTAGCCTGTAATGTCAATTTGACCGATGTCTGTCACTCTATTAAAACATTTAGTGTATAGGATTTCTATCAAATAAGTACTAGCTATTAACTCGTTGGAAATCTTTAATGGCAAGAGGTAACTCTTGACTTTAATCTTATGATTTGGTGCTTGTGTATTGTGGACCCGTTATTAGACAATATAAAATTCTGATTAGCTAAAAGAGTTCAGTGTTAAGGAGCGTTGGATACTTTTCCTTCTTAATTATCTCGAAGGTTTGGAGTACTGGAAACTTATCAAGAAACTACTATGAAGCCATTATTTATTGATGTAAAAAGATAGAAGTACAGCTTGAAGTCAAATTTGAAAATTTCGTCTGGCTCATTCATTAGCATGTTTGTCTAATTTCCTTTTAATGAAATTACGAATTTTAAATGTTGATTCATGCTAAATCCCTGCGGAGCTGCCAATCAGCGGCTCCGCATGTTAAAAAATTTCATCTTTCAAACGTATCAAATATCAGATAAAATAGGGGTGACATTGGAGGTATAAAGATGAAGTTAACGATAAACCAAGAGACGATCATTGGAAAATCCGGGCGCGACGGAGATCATCAGCAAAATCCATGCTGCAGACGGCCATCATGCTTTTTTCAGTCACTTCATTGAGGATGGGGAAAAAATCAGCCATGAATTTTCGCGTTACTTGGAAAAACATATACAGTACATACAAGAGCTTGAAATGGTATTAAAGACGTACAATGAATTCACCCATGAAATGGTTTTATCATTATTCAACTATTTTAAGAGAGCTGTCCCGGCGATGAAAGTGCTGGAAGTCTTAACCGGCCCTTTAGCTGAAGAAGCATGGCGAATGTTATCCGGGCTTATGGAAAAAATGCGGTGGATGGTCCGGGCAGTTGGAATAATTAAACAAAATAAAGAGAAACTTTTCAACTGGCTGCAAGTCGCCAAAACTGCTGATTCAATGGAAGAGTTCCTGCAAGATTTGTCAGCAGCGATTGAAGAAAAAGAAGTGGTGCAGGCAGTGGGCGCTTTGAAAAGCCTGATTTCCTCAGCCGAAAAATTGCTCGATGCGCTTGAAGTTTCCATGGCAACGGAAAACACCATGGTGCCGTTAAACGAAACAGGGGCAGCATCTGTTCAATGCTCCCCCTGTTTTTTTATTTGCTGTTTTCTTCCTCCCTATCCATCGCCCGTCGGCCTGCTTCTTTGTTTCCCTTTGATTTTTTCTTCTTCCTTTTTCAGCTGCTTTTCCGCCATCATTTCCACTTCTTTTTTCTAAAATATTTCCCTTCGTGCATCGGCATAAAACATATCGGCTGGAGTCGGCCATTCCCGTAAATATGCCTGCTTTTTTGCTCACCCTTATACATTCTTCCCGAACTTTGCAGGGAATCCGGTGAACATGTCGAATGTTTTATGTAAGGGCATGCCGTATGCCAGACATGGCCCATATGGGAGGGATTGGTATGAATCAGGAAGGATATGAAACCGTCTTATCTATTCACCGGGTGCCTGTCTCAAAATTGCGTTCGGAATGTAGCCCAGAGCAGTTTCCCTTTGAAACGACAGCAGATTTGGAAACGCTGCCGAATGAAATGATCGGGCAGCAGCGGGCGGAGCAGGCAATGGATTTCGGGTTGTCTGTGGAACAGTCCGGCTACAATTTATTTGTTGTCGGCCCGTCCGGAACAGGGAGAATGACGTACACACAGCACAGCGTCAAGAAACTGGCGAAAGAGCGGCCGGTGCCGGATGACTGGTGCTATGTGAACAATTTTGAAAACCCGGACCGCCCGCTTGTCATTAATTTGCCGGCAGGAAGCGGCATCCAATTCCAGCGCAGAATGGAAAACCTTCTCATTGACATTGAAAGGGAAATCCGCGCGACATTTTCCAATGAAGAAACGGAAAAGAAAAAGCGCAGCATCATTGATGAGTCTCAAAACCAGGTCGAAGCGCTTTGGAAAGAGACGGAGGCGTTTGCGGCTGATTTGAATTTTAAATTGGAGCGCACGCCCGCAGGCATTCAAAGTTTCCCGCTCTTTTTCGGCCGGCCGATGGAAAAACAGGAATACGAACAGCTGTCGGATGCAAATAAAGAAAAGTTGAAAGAGCGGGAAAAACAGCTCGGAGAAAAAATCAACGAAACCCTTTACCAAATCCGGAAAATTGAAGAACAGCTCCGGAAAAAGTTGGACCGTTTTAATAAACAGACGGCTGCGTTTGCAATTGAAGGCCTTTTCCAGCCATTGAAAGAAGCTTATCACGATATTCCGAAAGTGCTCAACTATTTGGAAGAATATTACCATGATGTAGTCGAGCATTTTTCCCTTTTCTTAACGGACCAGGAAGAGAAAAACATTGTCGCTCAGGCGCTGGCCGGTAGCAAAGAACAGCAGCTGCACCGCTACGCCGTCAATTTGCTTGTCAGCCATAAAAATCGGTCGGGCGCTCCTGTCATTTACGAAACGAACCCGACGTACCAAAATCTGTTCGGGAAAATTGAATACCGCGGCGCTTTCGGCAGCTGGACAACCGACTTCACGTTTGTTAAACCAGGCGCCATGCATCTGGCCAATGGCGGGTATTTAATTTTACAGGCAGCGGAACTGCTCCAGCAGCCGTATGCGTGGACGCTGTTGAAACGCGCGCTGCAGACGGGGCAAATCCAGATCGAGGACCCGTTTGCGGAACGGGGCGTATTTCCGGCAAGCGGCCTGAAGCCGGAGCCGATTCCGCTGAAAATTAAAGTGATCATCATCGGTTCCTATTATTTGTACGATCTTTTGTCGAGCGTGGACGAAGATTTCCATAAGCTTTTTAAAGTAAAAGTCGAATTTGACACCGTCATGAAGCGGAATGAAGAGAACCGGATCAAAATGGCTCACTTTATTAAAAACTACGCCGAAAGAAAAGGGCTGCTCCCGTTCCACCGGCGCGCGGTCGCAAAAGTCATTGACCACAGCTCCCGGCTTGCGGAAGAACAGGAAAAATTGACGGCACGCTTCCAGGACATCACAAAAATATTGGTCGAATCAAGCTACTGGGCGAAAAAAGAAGGGGCCCCGTTTGTGGATGAGGGCCATATCCGCAAAGCTTTGGAGGAACAGTCGAACCGTGCGAACCATATATCCGAGCAGTACCACGAAATGATTGCAAACGGCACGATCATGGTGGATACGGACGGTGAACGCATCGGTCAGATCAACGGGCTTGCCGTGATGGGCACAAGGGATGCGACGTTCGGCATTCCGACGAAGATTACGGCCCGGACATTTGTCGGAAAAAGCGGCATCATGAACATCGAACGCGAAACGTCATTGAGCGGTCAAATCCACAATAAAGGGCTTTTGATTTTAACCGGCTTTCTATCCGGCGTGTTTGCGAAAAACCATCCGATCCCGCTTTCGGCAAGCATCACCTTTGAACAAACATACTCGCTCATTGACGGTGACAGCGCCTCGAGCACGGAACTGTATGTATTGCTTTCTTCTCTTGCCGGGGTGCCGATTCAACAGGGTATTGCCGTGACGGGTTCGGTCAACCAATGGGGCGAGATCCAGCCGATTGGCGGCGTGAATGAAAAAATAGAAGGATTTTTTGCGATTTGCAAGGAACGCGGCTTGACGGGGCGCCAGGGGGTCATCATCCCGCAGCAAAATATTGCCAACCTGATGCTCAACGATGAAGTGGTGGAGGCGGTGAAAGTCGGCAAATTCCATGTCTGGGCCGTCCGCCATATTTCGGAAGGCATTGAAATTTTAACAGGGGAAAGCGCGGGTGCGGAACGGAATGCCGGGGGCCGTTTTCCGGAAGGGACCATTTTCGCGAAAGTGGAAGAACGGTTTCATAAAATGTATGAATCCGTGAAAGAAGCAAATCAATAATTGGAAACATGCAGGCGGGCAGAAATGGAAGCCCGCTTTTTTTTAGCTTAAAACATTCACAATTTTTTGTTAAAAACTAGTCGGAAAGTATTGTTTCGTTTGAATGCGATGATTCTATATAAATGGAAAGTATCTTTGCAGTTATAATAGAAAATGGGCAGATTGTGAAAAATCCGGCAATGGCCGCCAAGCAAATCAAAAAAGGGAAATCGCTTCAAACCATTTTGCATAGGGGGGGAGGGGGAGCCGGACTGCAGTAAATCCATGATTTTCATCTGCTTCCGGCATTTTGCACATATTTTGTAGAAAGGATTTGTGATTGGCTTTGATCAAGATACCAAATGATGATTTTAAAAAGATCCCGTTGAGTGAGAATCAAGTCAGGGAAATTCTCCACTCTCTCATGCAATCATTTGAAACGATTGATATTCAGATCAGCGAACACAAGCATCAGGAATTGACGAAAGATCAGGTAATCGATTTGTTGGTCCGCTACATGAGCTGGGAAAGTATTCTTGAATTTATTACCCAGCTCAATATCATCCGCAGGCGCGGATCTAATGCGCTTTCTTATGTTAAATATATTTTAACCGCTGTGCTGCAGCGGCTTGAACGTTCCGACAGCAAAAAATTGTATAAAACCCTATAAATGCGTGAAAGGAGGAATTGACGTGAGTGAACGACCGCTGCTTCAGCCGGTGGCAGCGCCGTTTTTTGAAAAAAATACATTGGAACTGGCCCGCACGTTGCTCGGATGCCTGCTCGTGAAGGAGACGGAAGAAGGGGTGGCGGCCGGTTTTATTGTGGAAACGGAAGCGTATATGGGGGCTTGGGACAGGGCCGCGCACAGTTACGGCAACCGGCGGACGAAAAGAACGGAAGTAATGTTCCAAAGCCCCGGGTATGTTTATACATATCAAATGCATACCCACTGCCTTGTTAACGTTGTCAGCGGACTGGAAGACATACCTGAAGCGATTTTGATCCGCGCCATAGAACCGTACATTGGCACCGGCCTTATGTTTGCACGCAGAAAAGTCAAGGAAGTGAAGCAGCTGACGAACGGGCCGGGAAAATTAACGAAAGCGTTGGGCATTACGATGAAAGATTACGGGCGCGTATTTTACGAACGGCCGCTTTTTATTGCGGAAGGGTTCAAACCTGAGCAGATTATGACCGGCCCGAGAATCGGGATTGACAATACAGGGGAGGCAAAACATTACCCGTACCGGTTTTGGGTAAAGGACAACCCGTTTGTCTCGAGGCGCTGATGGAAAGGGGCTCCAATTCAGGATTTTAAAGAACGTTTGAAGGGAAAAATCGATTGCCAATCGTCTTGATACAGGATGATCTCAGAACCGTTTCAAAGAAAAAGTTGGGAGCAATCGGTCTTGATACAAGATCTCAGGACCGTTAGGAGAGAAAAATGGAGCTTGAGAGAGCACCTCAGAACCGTTTGGAGAGGAAAAATGAGAGCAACCGGTCTTGAAAGGGAAACTCAGAACTGTTTGAAGGCAAAACTTAACTTAAACAGGTCCTACTTAAAATCTTAAGTTTGTCAGGCGTTCTTTACTGACTTCTTCAAACCTCCTGATCAGAGGAACAGAATCTCTTGCTTAAAAAAGGGCTTCAAACAGAGAAATCCCGTCAAGAAAAAATTCGACGGGATTTCTTGATGAAAAAGAGCTTTTCTTTTAGGACAGCCCCTTCGACAATTTTACCAGTAATACGGGTAGCCGCCCCCGTACCCGTAGCCGTAATAAGGATAACCGCCGTATAATCCCGGGCCGAGCAGTGCGGAAGTGGCCAGGCCGCCTACTAGGCCGCCAAGGAACGGTCCGCCGAAACCGCCCCCCCACGGCCTGAATCCCCACGGCCTGAACCCCCAAGGCCGGAACCCGAATCCCCCAAATCCTCCAAAACCGAACGGTCTCCTTACATCCTCGCTTTCATATGTTTCGTGATAATAGGGTATTTCCGGATAACCTGTATTCATTTCATTTTCCTCCTCAATACTGGTGATTTTGTTTACGATAAAGCATATGTGAATCACCCATTGCCTGTATGGGTATCCGCCTTTTTAAAAGAAATTTTCCCCTGCAGGAGGTGTTAAAATTCACCGGAAACATCCGATACAATAAATAGAACAAAAATCGGGGCACCACCCAATCCGCACATGGTCTGGTGCCGGTGAATAAGGGGATACTTGCGATGATTGAAGCGATGAAGCGCCAGACTGCACAAACGCCTTTCATAACAAGTACAGCACAGAAACAGGCAGAAAAGAACACAGGGGCGGAGCAGACCCAAACAAACCAACTTCAGCAAAACGGGGATGAAGCCCTTTCTGTTAACGGTGAAGTTACAAAAGAAAAAGTAAAAAAAGCGGTGGAACAGTTGAACCAATTTTTATCCGGATCATCCACCCATTTAAAATTTCAATTTCACGACCGATTGAAAGAATATTATGTCACCATTGTCGATGACCAGTCGAACAGGGTGATCAAAGAAATTCCGCCGAAAAGGATTTTGGACACCTACGCGGATATGATGCGCAATATTGGGTTTCTCATCGATGAGAAGATTTGATAGAAGGGGGATTGAAGGACGATGGTGCAAAGAATCACGGGCCTGGCGAGCGGCATGGATATTGACTCTATTGTTGAAAAAATGATGACAGCCGCAAAGCAGCCACTCATTAAACTGCAGCAGCAAAAGCAGATACTCGAATGGCAGGAAGACGATTACCGCACGCTGAACCAGAAATATTACGATTTCCGGACGACCTTGTCGGATATGAAACTGACTTCAAAATACAGGGCACGCACGACGACTTCATCAAATGAAAGCTATGTAACGGCAACAGCGGCGAATAATGCATCGCTGGGGTCAACGACAATTCAAAGTGTAACACAATTGGCGACGGCAGCGACGAGGGTAGCCGCAGCCCCAATTTCAACAGATTCATCCAATAAGGTTGATTTGAATCAATCCTTATGGAAACAGTCAGGAAATTTCAGCGGGTCAATCGAATGGAGCCAAGGGGGAGTAATATCGGATACCATAACAGCCAAAGGGGACTCCACAGATCCAACGTCTGTTACGTTTGACTTAAAGGGCACACTTAACAGTAATATGCCAATGAATGTAAAAATGAACGGAAAAACTTATGAAGTGGTGACAGATCCGTCCGTTACGCTCAGTGATAACCAGGTTTTACTTACAACTGCTGGCGGGCAGGCAACATTAAAATTTAATTCAAATATTTCCGCCGGGACGAGCATTAGTGTTGAATACGTGGTGGATAAAGCAACAAAAAGTGCAACCGTCTCGTCTGATACGAAATCAATACAATTGGACTTTGGGGACATTATCACCGATTCATTTACTATGACAGTTGGAAACAATAACGTATCACTCTCCCAAGGCACGGACGGAAATATGAATTTATTCATTGGTTCGACCCAGATCGGCACCCTTAATCCGGAAACGGGAAAAATTGATTTTAATAGCGATTTCGGGTCAACTTATAGCGGTTCTGCTATCCAAATCAGCTACCAGCAAAACTACACTTCTTTTAACTTAAAAACGTATACTTCAAGCGGGCTGGTGAACGGCAATTTTTATATCGGCGCGGATAAAACGTTAAATGATGTCATTTCTAAAGTGAACAATTCAAACTTAGGTTTGACAATGTATTATGACGAATATAAAGATATGTTTACGCTGACGAGAAAAGAGACCGGTAATTTTAATTCGTCTTCATCTGTGGATAACGGTAATGAAATCATTATTTCTTCTGATACAGATACTTACGATTTTTTGCGGGATACATTAAAATTTAGCGGCAGCACTGAATACGGTGGTACGAATGCCGTGTTCAACATAAATGGGTTGGATACCGAACGGACATCAAACACCTTCACCATCAGCGGCGTCACCTATACGTTAAAAAGCGAATTCGACTCGCCGGTCACCATCTCGGTTTCCAACGACGTGGACACCATCTACAACAACATCAAAAATTTCGTGGACCAGTACAACAGCCTGATTGATGCTGTCCAGTCTAAACTGGATGAGGAGCGGTACTCCGATTATGCGCCGCTGACGGACGACCAGCGTTCCCAAATGACGGAAACGCAGCAAAACCAATGGGATGCGAAAGCGAAAAGCGGCTTGCTGCGGAACGATATGACGCTGCAAAGTTCGTTGTCCAATATGCGGACATTAATCTATACAAAAGTGGACAATCCGAATATTTCATCGACATACAATACGCTTGCGAGCATCGGCATCACTACGACTTCAGACTGGCTCGAAGGCGGAAAACTGGAAATCGATGAAGACAAACTGAGGGCTGCCATTCAAGAAGATCCCGACTCGGTTGAACTCTTGTTCCGCGGCACCGGCAGCACGACATCGGAGGAAGGCATTATCCAAAGACTTTACGACAGTGTCAATAATACGTATAACACCATTGTGGACAAAGCCGGCAAATCCACCTATGTTAACAGCCAGTTCAGCATCGGGAAAGACATCGATGCGCTAACGGAAAAAATTAACGATATGAACGATAAGCTGAACGATCTCGAAGACCGCTATTACGCGCAGTTTTCGGCGATGGAACAAGCGATACAAACTTATAATAACCAAGCAACTTATTTATCCAGCTTTTTCAGCAGTTAAAAAGGAGAGAGCTTAATTGGCAACACGTAATCCTTATCAGGCGTACCAAAACAACGCAATTACAACAGCATCTTCCGGCGAGCTGACATTAATGTTGTATAACGGCTGCCTCAAATTCATCCATTTGGCCAAAAAAGCATTGGAAAATAAAAATATGGATGAGAAAAATAAAAATATCCAAAAAGCGCAAAATATCATCCGGGAACTGATGGTCACCCTTGATACGGAAAAATTCGCTGCGGCGGAAAAAATGCTGGCACTTTACGATTTCATGCTGCGTGAATTAATCCAGGCCAATATTAAAAACGACTCCTCGAAGCTGGATACAGTCGAAGAATTGGTGGCGGATTTCCGTGACACTTGGAAGCAGGTGATCCAGTTGAACCGCCAGCAAACTTACGGACAGGGCGGTAAGGCATGATGGGAGATTTAACAACCTGCCTGAAATTGACGGAAGATCTGCTGGAAGAATTCAACAAAGGGCAATCAAGGGAAGAGCTGATTGGAAACATCAATCGTCTGCTTGACAAGAGGGGGGCGTTGCTTGCTTCACTAAAGCCCCCTTTTTCGCCGGAGGAGCAATTGCTCGGGAAGAAAATCGCGGCATTGGACAAGAGGCTCAAGCCTCTTTTGGAGGAAACGCTTTTGGAGATCCGCCAAGATATCAAACAGACCGTGAAAAAGAAAACATCCATGAAGAAATACATTAATCCGTACCAGTCGCTGCAATTAAATGACGGAAGGTTTTATGATAGAAAAAGATAGGGATCCCATTTCCACTGGGATCTCATTTTTATAAAGCTGATAACCGGATACCGCCGATCAACACGAAATTCGCAAAAAAGTTTGTAACAAATTTCTCAAAAAAATTCGCCAAAAAAGAAGGAATTTAGACAGGCAATGTGTAAATATATAAATGTAAGATCATTAAAGAAGGCAGCGTTTCTAATGCTAAAGTGAAAGTCCAAACAAATGGCGGATACAAGCCGTTTGCGAGGGTGCTGCCAGTTGAATAGGAGGGGTCCACATGATGAACTACAACATTCGTGGCGAAAACATTGAGGTAACTCCGGCAATCAGGGATTATGTTGAGAAAAAAGTGAACAAGTTGGATCGGTATTTTGTAGAAACGCCAAACACTTCCGTCAATGTAAAACTAAAAGTGAACCCGGATAAAACTTCTAAAGTTGAAATAACCATTCCAATGCCGCATCTCGTATTACGCGCAGAAGAATCCAATGAAGACATGTATGCGGCGATTGACTTAATTACAGACAAATTGGAGCGGCAAATCCGTAAACATAAAACAAAAGTAAACCGGAAATTGCGCGAAAAAGGAAGTACAAGGGAGCTTTTCACCCCTGATGCCGGATTGAAAGACAACCAAGCCGAGAAAGAAGAAGACACAGAACTGCAAATTGTGCGGACCAAACACTTTAACCTCAAACCAATGGACAGTGAAGAAGCGGTGCTGCAAATGAACCTCTTGGGCCATAACTTCTTCATCTACACCGATGCGGAAACCAACAATACCAACATCGTATACCGCCGGAAAGACGGGAAATACGGGCTGATTGAAACGGTATAAAGCAAAAACACCCGCGGCAAAAGGCTGCGGGTGTTTTATATTTATGCCCCCTGAATACGGAATACCATGAAAAGCTCCTTCAAGGCATTTACCTGTGGTATAATAGGTGGCAGTTCACCATAAAAGGATCGTGGTAGTGTGAAAGTGAAATATCGGGATATCTTTATGGCATTTTTCAGAGCCGGCCTGCTCGGCTTTGGCGGCGGGCTTTCTGCGATTCCGCTCATGCACCGGGAAGTGGTGAAAGTATATAAATGGATGGGAGACGAAGAATTTTCCGACATCCTTGCCCTGGCCAATACGCTTCCGGGCCCGATCAATACAAAGATGTCGGGCTATCTCGGTTACCGGGTGCGCGGAATCCCGGGAATGCTGGTGGCACTGGTGGGGACTGTTGTGCCGACGGTCATTCTGATGATCGTTTTTTTGACGGCGCTGAACGCTTATAAAGATAAGCCCTGGGTGCAGGGCATGTCAAAAGCGGTTGTCACTGTGGCGGGGGTGATGCTCGGCATGCTGACATGGGGTTTTGTGAAAAAATCCATTGAAGCAATCGGCTGGCTGCTTACGATGATCGTCATGGCGGCGGGCGTTGTCGTCATGGTTGTATTGGGCATCCATCCCGCATTTTTGATTGGGGCGCTGTTGGCCATTGCCTTATTGACAAAAAAAGATTTTGATCAGAAAAAACAGGAGCATGCCTCATGATATACTGGAAATTATTTTTAGCCAACCTGATCGCCAATTTACTCGGTTACGGCGGCGGGCCGGCGTCCGTTCCGCTTTTGGAGCATGAAGTGGTTGACCGTTACCACTGGTATTCAGTCTATGAATTCAGCGAAATGGTCGCGGTCGGAAATGCGCTCCCCGGCCCGATTGCCCCGGAGCTTGCCGGGTATATTGGATTTGACAAAGCGGGTGTTTTGGGTGCGACCGTTGCCCTGTTCGCCACCATTGCCCCGTCATTGATTTTGTTGATGATGCTACTCGGACTGTTGATGAGAAACCGGAACTCGCCAAAAGTAAAAAATATGACAAAATTCGTACGCCCGGCAATCGCCGTGCTGCTGGCCATGGTAGCATTTGACTTTTTTGCAAATGCCTACCATACAATCGGCATCATTCATGTGCTGATGATATCCATCGCCAGTTTTTTCCTGCTCGAAAGATGGGGGATCAGCCCCGTCTATGTCATATGCGGCGCGCTGCTTTATGGGGCCATTTTTTTAAGATAGGCGCTGTTAAGTTATTTTGTTGATGATCGTTTGTTTATGGGACGCCTGCTGGGTAAACTCGCGGACGCGCTATGAGCGAAGCGGATTTTGCGATAACACATCCTTTAGATGAATCATGCGAAAACATGAGTTGTTTTTTAAACTACACCCGGCCGGTATATCCCGCCCGGGTTCTTAAGTTGTACATGCCGGGTTTCGGTGTTAAAATGAAATAAGGTGTACTTGCAAGGAACAAAATAAAGGGGCGGCCCATAAGAATGATGGTACAACAAATATTTACAAGGCGGTTGCCTTATTGGAACCGGTGTACAGGCCAGGAATTGCGGCAGGTTCTATGCAAATGGCCTCTTTGATTTTGAAATTAAAAGGAGCGTTTTGAATGGTGGCTTTTTTAGATAAAGTGTTTGATGCCAACAAACGTGAACTGAAACATCTTGAGAAGATTGCAAACCAGATTGAAGAATTGGCCCCGGACATGGAAAAGCTTTCGGATGAGCAATTGCGCGCCAAAACGGAAGAATTCAAGCAGCGCTATCAAAACGGCGAAAGCCTGGACGACCTACTTGTGGAAGCTTTTGCGGTCGTCCGCGAAGGTGCAAAACGCGTGCTCGGGCTCTATCCCTATCATGTCCAATTAATGGGCGGCATTACGCTTCATGAAGGTAATATTGCCGAAATGAAAACCGGTGAAGGGAAAACCTTGACCGCAACGATGCCTGTTTACCTGAATGCTTTGGCCGGCAAGGGCGTCCATGTTGTGACCGTCAACGAATATCTGGCGAAGCGCGATGCCGTTGAAATGGGTGAACTGTATAAATTTCTCGGTCTGACAGTCGGCTTGAATCTAAGCAACATGTCGAGCGAAGAAAAAAAGGAAGCTTATGACGCGGATATCACATATGGGACAAATAATGAATTCGGCTTCGATTACCTCCGCGACAATATGGTGCTGTATTTGGAACAAAAAGTGCAGCGCCCGTTGAACTTTGCGGTCATCGATGAAGTTGACTCGATCTTGATCGACGAAGCCCGCACGCCGCTCATCATTTCCGGACAGGCCGAAAAATCTACCGCGCTGTATACACAGGCGAATGCGTTCGTACGTACACTGAAAAAAGATGAAGACTACACGTATGATGTGAAAACAAAAAGCGTGCTGCTGACAGAAGAGGGCATAACGAAAGCGGAAAAATACTTCCATATTCAAAACCTATACGATATCAGCAATGTCACGATCAACCACCATATTAACCAGGCGCTGAAGGCCAATGTCGCGATGCACCGCGATGTGGATTATGTCGTGCAGGATGGGGAAATTATCATTGTCGACCAGTTCACAGGGCGTTTGATGAAAGGCCGCCGCTTCAGTGAAGGGCTGCACCAGGCAATCGAAGCGAAAGAAGGTGTGCAGATCCAGAACGAAAGCATGACAATGGCAACGATCACGTTCCAAAACTACTTCCGGATGTATGCAAAACTCGCCGGGATGACCGGTACGGCAAAAACAGAAGAAGAAGAGTTCCGGAACATTTACAATATGCGCGTCGTCGTCATCCCGACAAACCGCCCGGTCATCCGCGAAGACCGCCCGGATTTGATCTATAAGACGATGGAAGGCAAATTCAAGGCCGTTGTCGAGGATATTAAACAGCGCCATGACCTTGGCCAGCCGGTGCTTGTCGGGACGGTCGCCATCGAAACTTCTGAATTGATTTCTTCGATGCTGAAAAAGAAAGGCGTCCCGCATAACGTATTGAACGCGAAAAACCATGAGCGTGAAGCGGAAATCATCAAGCAGGCCGGGCAAAAAGGCGCGGTCACGATCGCAACGAACATGGCCGGGCGCGGTACCGATATTAAACTTGGGGAAGGCGTCGTCGAACTCGGCGGCCTTGCCGTCATCGGGACGGAGCGCCACGAATCAAGGCGGATCGATAACCAGCTGCGAGGCCGTTCCGGGCGCCAGGGGGATCCGGGGGTGACGCAATTCTACTTGTCGATGGAAGATGAGTTGATGCGCCGCTTCGGATCGGATAATATGAAGAGTATGATGGAACGGCTCGGGATGGATGACAGCCAGCCGATTCAGAGCAAGATGGTGTCAAGGGCCGTGGAATCCGCGCAAAAACGGGTGGAAGGCAACAACTTTGATGCCCGGAAACAATTGCTCCAGTACGATGATGTATTGCGGCAGCAGCGCGAAATCATTTATAATCAGCGTGATGAAGTATTGAGCGCCGAGAACTTGCGCGAAATTGTTGAAAAAATGATCCGTTCGGTTGTGGATCGGGTGGTAAACGCCAATGCGCCGGCACATGAGGATGAGGAAGAATGGAACCTCCGGGGCATTGTCGATTATTGCCACAGCAACCTGCTCCATGAGGAAGATATTACACTGAATGATTTGCGCGGCAAAGAACCGGATGAAATGGTTGATCTCATCATGGCGAAGGTGAAGGCGCGCTATGATGAAAAAGAAGCCGCATTCGGGCCGGAAAGAATGCGCGAATTTGAAAAGGTCATTTTGCTGCGTTCCGTCGACTCGAAGTGGATCGACCATATTGATGCAATGGACCACCTCCGCGAAGGCATCCATTTGCGCGCATACGGCCAGATTGACCCGCTGCGCGAATACCAGTCGGAAGGCTTTGCCATGTTTGAAAATATGATTGCATCAATCGAGGAAGATACTGCAAAATATATGATGAAAGCAGAAATCCAGAACAATTTGGAACGCCAGGAAGTGGCAAAAGGCCAGGCAGTCGTTCCAGGCGGGGAAGGTGAAACGGTGAAGAAAAAACCGGTCCGCAAAAAAGTGCGCATCGGCCGTAACGATCCTTGCCCGTGCGGCAGCGGCAAAAAATATAAAAACTGCCACGGCCGTCTGGAGGCGTAATCGTGCGCCGGCAAAAACGGAAAATGCGCCTCTTTTTCTTAATCCAGATGGGAAAAATGTCCCGGCATGAGCAGGAAAGTATGAAGGAGGGCTGAAACGCCGCCCTTCTTTTTTGCGGTTAAACCATGGGCCGGTTTTTTCAAAAAGCGTATCAGCAGGCAAATGGCGAGTGAAAAATTTTATGAGGTGATGTGAAATGGAATTATCAGAAATCAGAGCAGAACTTGAAAATACAGCTAAGAAATTAGCGGGCTTCAGGGGGTCTCTTTGAATTAGAAGAAAAAGAGACGCGTATTGCCGAACTGGAAGAAAGAATGCTTGAGCCGGATTTTTGGAACGACCAGCAGGAAGCGCAGAAAGTCATTAATGAGTCCAACGCTTTAAAAGAGCTGGTGAACGGTTACCATGAGCTAGAATCATCGCAGGAAAACCTGGAACTAACTTATGAACTGGTGAAAGAAGAAAACGATCCGGAATTGAAAGCAGAGCTTGAAAACGAGCTTGAGGAATTTACGGAAAAATTAAATGAGTATGAGCTGCAGCTGCTGCTGAACGGCCCGTATGACGCCAACAATGCCATTTTGGAATTGCATCCGGGGGCGGGCGGAACGGAGTCGCAGGACTGGTGCTCGATGCTGCTCCGGATGTATACGCGCTGGGGAGAGAAAAAAGGCTTTAAAGTCGAAACGCTTGATTATCTGCCGGGTGAAGAAGCCGGCGTAAAAAGCGTAACGCTCCTTTTTAAAGGGCATAATGCGTACGGCTATTTAAAAGCGGAAAAGGGCATTCACCGCCTTGTCCGGATTTCACCGTTTGATGCCGCCGGGCGCCGCCATACTTCTTTCGTGTCATGTGAAGTCATGCCGGAAATGGATGACAATATCGAGGTTGAAGTTCGCCCCGAAGATTTGCGCGTGGACACATACCGGGCGAGCGGCGCAGGCGGACAGCATATTAATAAAACATCATCTGCCGTCCGGATTACCCATATTCCTACAGGGATTGTTGTGGCCTGCCAGTCTGAACGGTCGCAGATCCAAAACCGTGAGCAGGCCATGAAAATGTTAAAAGCGAAATTATATCAGAAGGAATTGGAAGAAAAAGAAAAGCAATTGGCGGAAATCCGCGGCGAGCAGAAAGAGATTGGCTGGGGAAGCCAAATCCGTTCTTATGTGTTCCACCCGTATTCGATGGTAAAAGACCACCGCACAAACGTGGAAACGGGGAACGTCCAGGCCGTGATGGACGGCGAGATCGATACATTTATCGATGCATATTTGCGTTCCCGCATTTCATAATGAACGGCCCTGCCCTAAAAAAGCCGGAACATGTCAATGATGCCATAATCCAAAGAATATATAAGGGATACAAAAAATTGGAGGCCCTATATATTGGTGCATGGCATCGTTTTTTTTTGGAAGGCTCTGGTATGTTCATGGGCGATATTTTTTGAGGTTCCTGATAGGTAAGACCGCGCGATATAGCCTTATGAAAAGATCGCCGGTGCCGGAAGAGAATACAGGCTTTTTGATAGGAGGATTGAAATGGGAAAGAAAAGGAAGCAAGCGGGTGGCAAATACCGGATGATGCTGATGGAATATGTATATATCCTTGTTGGATCAGCCATTGTGGCCATTGCTTTTAATGTTTTCCTGCTGCCGAATAATATTGCATCCGGTGGCGTCAGCGGGATCAGCACGATTTTGCACGGGTTGTTTGGATGGAAGCCTGCCTATGTGCAATGGGGGCTGAATATTCCGCTGTTTATTGCCGGCCTCATTTTTTTAGGGTACCAATTTGGAATTAAGACGCTTGTCGGCACTGTTTTTTTGCCGTTCGTCGTTTTTTTGACGGAACATTGGCAGCCGTGGACCCATGATGCGCTTCTCGCTTCACTGTTTGGCGGGATCGGTGTCGGGGCAGGTCTTGGGATTGTTTTTCTCGGCAGGGCCTCCACGGGTGGAACGGATCTTGCCGCCCAAATCATTCATAAATTTACCGGCATTTCGCTCGGAAAATGTGTGATGTTTATTGACGGGCTTGTGGTCCTGTCGGCTGCCGCCGTTTTTGATATTGAAAAGGGCTTGTATGCGATCATCGGGCTGTTTGTGACTAGTAAGACGATTGACCTTGTCCAGGTTGGGCTGAACCGATCCAAAAATGTGCTGATCATTTCCGATAAACATGCGGAAATACGCAAGGAGATTTTGTACCAAGTTGACCGCGGCGTCACGAAGCTGCAGGCATACGGCGGCTTTACCGACCGGGAAAAACCGATCCTGATGTGCGTCATCGACCAGACGGAATTTATCAAGCTGAAAAACCTTGTGAGAGCGATAGACGGAAAAGCATTCGTGGTGGTGATGGAAGCCGCCGAAGTGCTTGGCGAAGGTTTTAAAATGCCGTAGCAATCCGGTATAATGGGGGGAGAAAGACAAGCTCAGGATGGGAGGATTTTCAATGAAAAAACAGCTTGCGATGGCAGCGGCGCTTTTGCTTGCAATTGGGCTTTCCGCGTGCGGGAACGGCTCCTCATCGCAGGGCGGAGGCTCAAACAACACGGTAAGCGGCGGAGATGCCGAGAAGCTTGTGGACCAGAAATGTTCCGCCTGCCACGGCAACAATTTGGAAGGCGATGTCGGGCCGAACCTGCAGCATATCGGCTCAAAATTAAGCGAAAAGCAGATTTTGCATGTGATTGAAAATGGAAAAGGGGACATGCCGGCAGGGCTTTTAAAAGGAAGCGACGCGAAAAAAGTGGCAAAATGGCTGTCCGAAAAGAAATGACGAGGCTGTCCCGAAAGCCCCTTTTAAGTAGAAATTTTTCGAGCTGTGTCAGGCCCGTTTTAGGAGTTTTATTTTGCTCTAACGGTCGTAACAAAGTTTCTCAGAACCGTTTCCACAGGAAAATTTTGATCTAAAGGTGCTGTCCCACTGGTTCACTTTTCCCTCAGGAGTCTCGTAAATTTCAAGATCATCAACATTCTCAGATAACATAACCTTACATAAAAAAAGGGGGTGCCCCTGGTCAATCTACCGACTTTTGGGACAGCCTCGTTTTTTCCTGTCCGGCTTTTTTCCCGCCTTTCCAGATTTTACACGGCTTGGCGAGAAAAATTGAAATATAACTGTAATGTTTAAGCAAATGTGGGATGCTATAATAATTTATGTGCGAATTTCGGGTAATTGTGCCGATTCTCGCAGGTTGAGAGAGAAAAAAGTCGAATTTCCATAGAAGGTGCCTTAGCCTTAGAGGCAGCCTTTCTTGACAGTAAACATGCCTTATTGCCGGAATATTTGCGCCGTTTGCAAATATTTAAAGCGGGACACATGTGTAGTGCAAAAAATGGTGTTTTTTGTTGCAGCGTAATGATCAGTTCCGCATCTTGGGAGTACAGATTGAAAAAGTCAGGTGATGAAATGATTGAATTAAAGGATGTGTATAAAAAGTATCCGAATGGCGTAATGGCTGCGAACGGTTTAAATATTAAAATCAAACAGGGCGAGTTTGTTTATATTGTCGGCCCGAGCGGCGCGGGAAAGTCGACCGTTATTAAGCTGATTTACCGCGAAGAAAAACCGACAGCTGGTACAGTGCTCGTCAACGGGGTAAACCTTTCGAAAATCAGGGATAAAAGAGTTCCTTATTTCAGAAGGCAGATCGGCGTCGTTTTCCAGGATTTTAAGTTGCTTCCGACATTAACCGTCTATGAAAATGTCGCGTTTGCCCTTGAAGTCATCGAGCAGGATCCGCCGTATATCCGGAAACGCGTGATGGAAGTGCTGGATCAGGTAGGGTTGAAGAATAAAGCAAGGATGCTGCCTTCCGAATTGTCCGGAGGGGAACAACAGCGTGTTTCGATCGCGCGCTCGATTGTCAATATGCCGAAAGTGGTCATTGCGGACGAGCCGACGGGAAACTTGGATCCGGAAACTTCCTGGGAAATTATGAAAATACTGGAAGACATCAATTTAACCGGAACGACTGTCGTGATGGCAACCCATAACCGTGAAATTGTCAACACAAACAAGCACCGCGTGATCGCTATTGAAAGTGGAAAAGTCGTGCGCGATGAGCAGCTGGGAGGTTACGGTTATGAAGATTAATACGGTAAAACGCCATTTCCGGGAAAGTTTTAAAAGCCTCGGCCGCAACGGCTGGATGATGTTTGCTTCGGCCAGCGCCGTAACCATAACCTTGCTGCTTGTCGGCGTGTTTTTCGTGATCATCCTGAACATGAACAAGTTTGCGAACGATATTGAAAATGACGTGGAAATCCGCGTCCATATCGATTTAACGGCGAAAGCCGCCGACAGGGAAAAGCTGAAAAGCGAGATTGAGAGTATAGGCGCGGTCAAATCCGTCAAGTTTTCTTCTAAAGAGCAGGAATTGAAGGAGTTGATCAAAACGATGGGCAGCGACTTTAAGCTGTTCCAACAGGACAACCCTTTGTATGACGTGTTCATTGTCAAAACAAAACAGCCGACGGATACGCCGAAAGTTGCACGCCAAATTGAAAAGATGGACCATGTTGAATCGGCGATTTACGGAAAGGGCAAAGTCGAAAAACTGTTCCATGTCCTTAGCATCTGCCGGAATATCGGCCTAGTCTTGATCATCGCCCTTCTATTGACCGCAATGTTCTTAATCTCGAATACCATTAAAATTACGATATTTGCAAGAAGAAAAGAAATCGAGATTATGAAACTGGTCGGGGCGACAAACTGGTTCATCCGCTGGCCGTTCCTGCTTGAAGGATTATGGCTCGGGATTTTAGGGTCCATTCTCCCGATTCTCATCATTTCTTTCGGCTACTTCTATTTATACGAACTCATATCGCCGAAACTCCAAAACAATATTATCCATCTGCTGAATTACAGCCCGTTCATTTATGGAGTTGACGGCCTGCTGCTTCTGCTTGGTATTTGCATCGGCGTGTGGGGCAGTTCGATGTCCATCCGCCGCTATTTAAAAGTGTAATGGCGGAATAAAAGGCACGGCGGGAAGCTTTTCCCGCTCTGCCCCCGCCACAAGCGTAATCGTTTGTCATTCAATACCCACATAAGGCCATGCCTAAACATATAAAACCGGGGACTGTTCCCGGATACATAATGAATATTGCATTTAAAGGGGGAGAAACATGAGGAAGCGTTCCATATTGCCTGCGGCTATCGCGTGCACATTGAGCCTCGGCGGCCTGTTTGGCTATCAGACGGGTGCTTCTGCTGCAAGTATATCGGAATTGCAGCAGAAAAAGAGCGAGATTGAGAGCAAAAGCTCGAAACTACAATCCCAAATCAACGAAAAAGACAGCCAAATTTCTTCCATTAACAGCAAACAGGCTTCCCTGGGCAGCCAACTTGAGGAAATCGAATCCAAAATCCAATCTGCTAATGAAAAAATCAATGAAGAAGAGCATAAAATCAGCGAAACAAAAAGCCAAATTTCCGAACTGAAGAAAAGCATCGGGAAATTAAAAAAGAGAATTGAAGAGCGGAATGGAATTTTAAAAGACCGCGCCCGCGCGATGCAGAAAAATGGCGGCGGTTCTGTCAATTATTTGGATGTCATTTTGGAAGCAAAAAGTTTCGATGATTTAATTGACCGGATTGCGGCTGTGAAAACGCTTGTCGAAGCGGACCAAAAAATTATCGAAGAACAGAAAAAAGATGAGCAGGATCTGAAAGAAAAGCAGACTGCCATTGAAAGTAAACTGGCAGATTTGGAATCGATGCTTTCCAATCTGAAATCATTAAAAGCGAAATTAAAAGATGACCAGAATGCGAAATCCGCATTGGTCAAAAAACTTGAAAAGCAAAAAGACAGTTTGCAAGAAGAAAAGATGTCTCTGAGTGAACAGAAGAGCATCTTGGCCGACCAAAAAGCTTCGGTTGAAAAGGCGATTGCATTGGCGAAAAAGCAGCAGGCCGCAACCAAACCGCAGGCGGAAACCGGATCCTCTTCTGGTTCAAGTTCTACGGGCAGCAGCAGTTCTGCAGGGTCTGGCGGACCGCTTCCGAAAGTATCTTCCGGGGCATTTACGCGTCCGGTAGCGGGGTATATTTCATCTGAATTTGGTGCGCGTTCCGGCGGTTTCCATCCGGGCATTGATATTGCCAACAGCATCGGTACGCCGGTTGTTGCGGCAGCCGACGGGATTGTGTTCAGGGCATACCATTCTTCTTCGTACGGAAATTGTGTGATGATTACCCATTATATTAACGGGAAACTGTACACGACGGTTTATGCCCACTTGAGTTCTTACTCTGTAAGTACAGGGCAGTCAGTCAGCAAAGGTCAGCAGATCGGCGTAATGGGCAATACAGGCGAATCTACGGGGCCACACCTTCACTTTGAAATTTATAATGGCCGCTGGACTCCGCCACCGCATAATGGCGCCCAAAATCCGAGAAACTTTATCAATTTTTAATAAAAGTCTCTTGATGCCGCGGTGTATTAGAGAGCCGGAAAAAGAACTGCATCCAATGGGTGCGGTTCTTTTTTAGTGGTGGAAGAAAAGTACATGAAAATAAAAGTGCATTTACGTGGGTCAGGAACAAATATTATGGTATGATACAATTGTCATTTTTCCCGCTACATCAAACAATAAACGATTTGGGCATCCGCCCCGCAGCCGCCTTCCGTACGCCGGCATTTTCCAAAAGGCGGAACGGCGGTAGACACGGCAAAAACGAAGAAGGGTGCATGAAAAGGAGAACATAATGATTGTAACGGTATTATTGGTGATTTTATTTCTTTTAAACTTTATCCTGGCGGGAACCGTTATTTTCCTTGAACGGCGGGATGTCGGAGCAACTTGGGCGTGGTTGCTGGTGCTTTTATTCATTCCGATCGCTGGATTTGTACTCTATTTAGTTTTCGGGCAGAATTTAAGCCGGCGTAAAATATTCGATTGGAAAGTTCAGGAAAAAATTGGGATTAAAGAAATTGCCCAACAGCAAATTGAACTTTTGCGGGAGAACCGTTTCCCATTTCATGATGAACGGACGGTGCAGTACAAAGACCTTGTTTACATGCTGCTGGTGAATGACGGTGCGATTCTCTCCCAGGATAACCACGTCGATATTTTTACAGACGGTAAGGAAAAATTTCTGGCATTGTTTGAAGACATCCGGAAGGCAAAGGACAGCATCCACCTCGTTTATTACATTTTCCGCAACGACCGCCTTGGAAATGAAATGATCGAACTGCTTACCGAAAAAGCAAAAGAAGGCGTAAAGGTGCGGCTGCTTTACGATGATATGGGATCGCGGATGCTGTTCCGCCGCAGTTTTTTCCGGCCGCTTGTCGAGGCAGGCGGCGAAGTGGCGGCATTCTTCCCGGCGCGCATTCCGCTCATCAATTTGCGCGTCAATTTCAGGAACCACCGGAAACTGGCGATCATTGACGGCCGCATCGGGTACATCGGCGGCTTTAATGTCGGAGACGAATATTTGGGGCTGGACAAAAAATTCGGCTATTGGCGCGACACCCACTTGAGAATTGAAGGTAGCGCCGTTTATGGGATGCAGACCCGGTTCATTTTAGACTGGAACCAGGCGTCGCCGAACGATATTAAAAATGAAGAACGGTACTTTCCGGTGATCGAGCCGCAAGGGGAAACGGATATCCAAATTGTCTCAAGCGGCCCCGATTCCGAATGGGAGCAAATCAAAAACAGTTATATCAAAATGATCAATTCCGCCAAAAAATATATTTATTTGCAAACGCCTTATTTTATTCCAGATGACAGTTTGCTGAACGCGCTGAAGCTTGCGGCCTTATCCGGGGTTGATGTCCGGATCATGATCCCGAACAAGCCTGACCATATGTTTGTATATTGGGCGACGCTTTCGAATATCGGTCAGCTTTTAAAAACTGGCGTGAAAGTGTACATTTACCAAAATGGTTTTATCCATGCAAAAATGATTGTGGTGGATGGGAAAATTTCCTCTGTCGGGACGGCCAATATTGATGTACGCAGCTTCCGCCTGAATTTCGAAGTGAATGCTGTGCTGTACGACCGCAAGCTTTCGGGCAGGCTCTCCCACATTTTCAGAAAAGATATGGCGGATTCAACCGAACTGACGCTGCAAGATTATCAGAAACGCCCGCT
Organism: Weizmannia acidilactici; assembly: GCF_008974185.1. Classification (GTDB taxonomy): domain Bacteria; phylum Bacillota; class Bacilli; order Bacillales; family Bacillaceae_C; genus Weizmannia; species Weizmannia acidilactici. Next base: position 114,788 of record NZ_BKZP01000003.1, on the reverse strand, counting down.
TGTGATCCGTTTCAAAGAATCGATCTCCCGCCTGTTATCGCCAATTTTGTAAAAGTGTGCAAGGGGCGGAAACATCCCCCCCGCATGATCGAAAAGAAAAATTGAAAAAATGGGTTGACGATTCAGAAATTGTAATCTATAATTTTTACCAATGAGTCATTTAAAAATTTTCATAATTTTAATTGAAACACTCTTATCAAGAGCGGCGGAGGGACTAGGCCCTGCGAAGCCCGGCAACCTTCAGGCATATGCTTGAAAAGGTGCTAATTCCTACAGACATTCGTCTGAAAGATAAGGGGAGGAACTTACATAACGTAGCCCTCTTCCTTATGAAGAGGGTTTTTCTATTCCTCTTCTAAAAAAGTGCCTTGTCTTGTCGGAATTGTTTTTTATCTTTTCCTAGGCAAATTTTACTATAGTAGGAGGAATTGTAAATGACAGAAGAATCTTTACGCCCTGAAACTTTATTATTGCACGGAGGACAGGAACCGGACCCGGCCACAGGTTCGCGCGCGGTACCTGTATATAGAACGACCTCTTACGTTTTTAAAGATACGGATTACGCGCAGGGCGTCTTCAATTTAACGCAAGAAGGCTTTATCTATACACGGATCGGCAACCCGACTCTGGATGTATTTGAAAAACGCGTGGCGCAGCTTGAAGGCGGCACGGCGGCGGTTTCCTTTTCATCCGGCGCGGCGGCGATCGCATTTTCAATTTTAAACATTGTGCGGGCAGGGGATGAAATTGTTTCGGCCAGCAACCTGTACGGCGGCACGTACAATTTGTTCTCCGTCACGCTGCCGAAATACGGCATCAATGTCAAATTTGTCGACGGTTCTGATCCTGAAGCGTTCAGGAATGCCATTACCCCGAAAACGAAAGCATTGTACGCAGAAATTATCGGCAACCCGAGCCTGCAGGTGCTGGATATCGAAAAAGTGGCGGAAATTGCCCATGAAAACGGGATTCCATTAATTGTAGACAATACATTCGCATCCCCATACTTGTGCAACCCGATCAAATGGGGGGCGGATATTGTCGTCCACTCCGCCACAAAATGGATCGGCGGCCACGGCACGGCAATCGGTGGCGTTGCGGTCGACGGCGGCCATTTTGACTGGAATACGGAAAAATTCCCGGACTTCAGCGAACCGGATCCGAGCTACCACGGATTGCGTTACGGCGTCGATACGGCGGAGGCAGCTTTTGCTACGAAACTCCGCGTCCAATTGCTGCGCGATTTCGGCCCGACATTAAGCCCGGATAACGCATTCCTGTTCCTGCAAGGGCTCGAAACGCTGCATCTGCGTGTCGAAAGGCATAACGAAAATGCTTTGAAAGTGGCGAAGTTCCTGCAAAACCATCCGGACGTTGCTTGGGTGAACTACCCTGGGCTGAAAGATCATCCTTCACATGAACTGGCGAAAAAATATTTAAAAGGCGGTTTCGGTTCGATTGTCAACTTCGGGGTTAAAGGCGGCCGGGAAGCAGGCAGAAAAGTGATCGACAATATTAAACTGTGGTCGCATGTTGCCAATGTCGGCGATGCCAAATCGCTCATCATTCACCCGGCAACAACCACGCATTCGCAGCTGAGCGACGAAGAACTGAAAAAATCGGGCGTAACGGAAGACTTGATCCGCTTGTCTGTCGGCCTGGAAGCAGTTGAAGATATAACGGCCGACCTAGATCAGGCAATACGAAAAGCAACGGCAGTTACAGCACAATGACAAAAAATGTACTGTATGGGGGGAAGAAAGTGAAAAAGGTAGAAATCGGTACGTTGGTGCTGGAAAGCGGAAAAAAGATCCCTCATGCAGAATTGGCATATGAACGGCGTGGCCCTTTGGACGCGCCGGTTCTTTTAATATGCCATGCCTTAACCGGCAGCCAGTATGCGGTCGGGACTGATCAAGAACCCGGCTGGTGGGGCGGATTGATCGGTAGGGGCAGGCCGGTTGACACGGAAAAATACCAGATGATTACGTTTAATGTGATCGGCGGCTGTTACGGCAGTACCGGCCCGCAATCGATGAACCCGGAAACCTCAAAGCCTTACCGGATGGATTTCCCGGCCATTACGATCCGTGATATGGTGCATGCGGAGCGGAAAGCACTCGACAAACTCGGAATCGGGAAAATCAAAGCGGTGATCGGCGGATCGCTCGGTGGGATGCAGGCACTCGAATGGGGGCTTTTATACCCGGATGATATGGAGCAGATTTTTGTGCTCGCTTCAACCCCGTATTACAGCGATTACGGCATTGCATTCAATGAAATCGGCATTGCTGCAATTGAAAACGATCCGGCATGGAAAAACGGGCATTACCGGTCTTCAGCGGAAGTCAAGGGGCTTGAGATTGCGCGCATGGCCGGCATGGTCACGTACCGCAGTGCCGCTTTGTTTAAAAACAGGTTCGGTCGGGCAGTCAAAGAAACGAAAAACGGGGTGTCGGTATTTGAGACGGCTTCCTATTTGAGATACCAGGGAAAAAAACTGTCCGCCCGTTTTGACGCAAATAGTTATTTGTATTTGCTGCGCGCGATGAATACCCATGATATCGGTGTCGGACGCGGCGGATGGAAAAAGGCGGCGGCACGATACAAAGCGGAAGTGTTTGCATACAGTTTCGAGCATGATCTGCTGTTTCCTCCGGAGGAAATTGAGACATTTGCCCGCACTGTGAAACACGGGGAATATTTTTTCATTCCGACCGAATACGGACATGACGGATTTTTAGTCGAATTTGAGAAATGGGGCCATCTGATTACCCGGGCATTGGAGAAAAAGGACAAAATTCTGGTAGGGAGGTCATGATCATGGGGACCATTAAAGCAGCGCTGCTCGGCTTCGGGACAGTCGGCCAAGGTGTGTACGAAGCGGTCCGAAGTCATCGGCAACAGCTGAAGGCAAGGCTTGGCGCCGAAGTCGAAATTGTTGCGGTACTGATTAAAAACCCTTATAAAAAACGGGATGTCGGCCGTTCCGTGCTTGTCACAACCGATTTTGAAGAAATCCTTGCGATTCCGGGCCTTGAAGTGGTGTTTGAAGCCATTGTCGGGGAGGAGCCGGGTTTTTCCTATTGTATGAAGGCCATTGAAAAAGGTTGCCATGTGATTACAGCCAATAAAGTCATGTTTGCCAAATACGGGGAAATTTTATTGGAACATGCAAAAGCACATGGCGTGTATGTCGGCTACGAAGCGACTACGGCAGGCGGCGTCCCTGTCATCCGGACGATCGCTCATCAGTTGCAGGTGAATGATATCCAGCGTGTGCAGGCCATTTTAAACGGTACTTCCAATTTTATTTTAACGGAAATGCGGGAAAAACATCTGCCCTTTGAAGAAGCGCTTGCGATTGCTCAGCAGCACGGATATGCGGAAGCGGATCCGGGCAATGACATCGAAGGGAAAGACGCCTTTTGCAAGCTGATGATTTTGAGCAGGCTTGTCTTCGGCGGCCAGCCGGACTGGAAAGAAGTCGAAGTGGAAGGCATAAATGCGCTGACACTTGCCGATGTGGAAAAAGCGGAAAAAAAGGGGCTCCGTTACAAACATATTGCCGACGTCTACCGTTATGGGGATACGTTGAAAGCATCCGTCAAACCCGTTCTCGTCCCTCCTGAACATGCCCTCTATGCGATTGAAGGCGTCAATAATGCTGTGACCATTTACGGCAGCCTGATCGGAAAAATCACCCTAGCCGGACCGGGTGCCGGAAAATTCCCGACCGCAAGCGCGATGATCGAAGACCTTGCCGGAGGCTACCGGCGGATTCCGCAAATGAACGCCATATAATTCCCTTCTGCTTCTGCGAATATACCGGCATAAGAAACCCTGCTTGTACATATATTGAATTACCGAAAGGAAGAGCCCCGGTGCCGGCGGCTCTTCTTGTACAAGGAGGGCATCTTCCATGAAACGAAAATGGCTGTCGCTTGTCATCTCGGGTTCACTGTTTGCAGGCGCGGGAGGCGGTTACGCGGCGGGCCAATGGTTTTCACATGTGGACCATACAACCCCCGCCCGGCAAGAAGCATCTGGCAAAAAAAGCGATATCCCGGATTTAACGAAAATTGCCCAGGCATACCATTTAATTAAAAGTTCCTACGTCCAAAAAGTAGATGATGAAAAACTGGTGGAAGGCGCGATCAAAGGAATGGTCAGCACGTTAAACGATCCGTATTCCGTCTACATGGACAAAGAAACTGCCGCGCAATTCAATGGCTCTTTAGACTCCTCTTTTCAAGGCATCGGCGCCGAAATCACTAAGAAGAACGGAAAAATCATGATCGTCTCTCCTTATAAAAATTCTCCGGCAGAAAAAGCGGGGCTCCGCCCGGAAGATGTCATTGTGAAAATCAACGGAAAAAGCACGGCGGGCATGGATTTATATGAAGCGACCAAGCGCATTAGGGGGAAAAAGGGTTCAACCGTCACGCTTGGAATCATACGGGGCGGGACCGGAAAACAGATCACCGTTACAGTGGAACGCGACGAGATTCCGATGAAAACCGTTTTTGCCAAAATGGAGCGGGAAAATGGAAAAAAAATCGGTTATATCGCCATTACCCAGTTTTCTAAAGACACGGCGGAAGATTTTACAAATCAGTTGAAGAAACTGGAAGCCGGGAAGATCCAAGGGCTGGTGATTGATGTCAGGGGAAATCCCGGCGGCCTGCTTTCGAGCGTGGAAGATATATTGAAGCAATTTGTGACAAGGGATAAGCCTTATTTTCAAATCGAGGAGCGCAGCGGCCACCGTGTGCAGTATGTGTCCAAATTAAAAGAGAAAAAATCATATCCGGTTGCGGTGCTCGTCGACAACGGCAGTGCGTCCGCATCCGAGATTTTGGCGGCGGCGCTTCATGAAGCGGAAGATTATCCTTTAATCGGTGTCAGAACGTTCGGCAAAGGGACGGTACAGGAAGCGGTCCCGATGGAAGATGAGAGCATCATCAAGCTCACCATGTTTAAATGGCTGACGCCGGACGGCCACTGGATCCACCATAAAGGCATTGCACCGACGATTGAAGTCAAGCAGCCCGAATTTTTTAACGTCCAGGCTTTACAGGTGAGCCGCACTTTAAAAAGGGATATGAACAATGCGCTAGTTAAAACTGCCCAGCAAATATTAAACGGGCTCGGCTTTGCGCCGGGTAGGGAAGACGGCTATTACGATATCCAAACCGAAAATGCCGTGAAAGCCTTCCAGTTTGATAAAGGGTTGCCGGCAACTGGAGAAATTGACCAAAAAACGGCGGAGCAGATGGAAAAATCGCTCTATGCCGCGGCCCACGAAGAAAAAAATGATTTGCAGCTGCAAGTGGCTCTGAAAGTTGTCAGCAAATAATTTGTTCTATCCGCCTGCCCCTATAGAGATTTTTCGCCAAAATCTGCTAAAATAAAACTACAAGTATTGTACGTGCAGGGGACGGTGTTACGGTTGGAACAGCTTTGGCTCACAGAAATTTTGAAAAGCATTGGAAGGTTTTTTCTGCATCCGGTTTTCTATTATGCTATCATTCTCGCACTGGTTGCCGGGGCGGCCCGGGTAAAGCGGGAAAGAAACGATTTCCATATCAGAATTTACAGTAGTTTTCTCGAATTGCGCGATTTGTTTCCGGCCGGGCTACTCGCCGGCCTTGTCCTTTCCGCCGTCTCGGTTGCAGTAGGAGTTGCGGTTCCGCTTACGGTCCTCGCAGCTGTGGCAGCGCTCACGATTGTATTTTCGCTCGCCGGCAACTTCCGCTTTTTGTCGCCGGCTTTTACCATCGGCATTCCGATCCTTGCGTTTTCTGCTGTAAAATGGTTGCCGGCAGGGGTTCAGGAAAAGATTGGCAGTCCATCGTTTGGGATGCTGGCGGGGATTTCCGTGATGACGGGTCTCCTTCTGATTGCGGAAGGATTCTTGATGCTGACAAGCGGAGCCAAGAACATTCCACCGAAACTGCGGAAAAGCAGGCGCGGTTTAACGGTCGGCGCGTTTTCGGCTAAGCGGCTCTGGCTTGTCCCGGTTGTCTGTTTCCTGCCGTCCGGCCTGATTTCACTTCCTTTTTCGTGGTGGCCGGTAATGGGGTGGGGCGGGCATACCTTTTCGCTTGTGCTCGTGCCGTTTTTGCTCGGGTTTCAGCACCAAATCCAAAGCACCTTGCCTGCACCTGCAGTGAAGAGGATCGGAACCCAAGTCATTTGGGCAGGGGTGTTGACTGCCGCGATCGGTGCGGCGGGAATATGGCTACCTTACCTTCCTGTGTCGGCAGCCGGCTTTGCCGTTTTGGCAAGAGGCTGGATCTCGATCCGCCACCGCATACGCGAAAATAATGCATCGTATTATTTTACACAGCAAAACGACGGCATCATCGTTTTAAGCGTCATCCCCGGGTCGAAAGCCGACAAAATGGGGCTTGTCACAGGCGAAATCATCTCCAAGTGCAACGGGCAGGCTGTCCGCAATATGGATGAATTTTACCGTGCCCTGCAAATAAATCCGGCATATTGCAAGCTGGAAGTTATCGATACAAACGGTGAAGTGCGGTTTGCCCAGGGGGCGCTCTATGAAGGGGAACATTATGAACTCGGCATTTTGACGGTAGAGAATAAAATGAATTTGGAAACGGATGAAGCTTTATGATTGGGGGCTGTTTTGTCAGCCTCTTTTTTTTGATGGATCCGAGATTGCAATGGGCATGAAAAATTGAAAGGGTTCCGAAAACTTTGTAAAGGCCTAAATTCATGTCCGGAAACAAAGAAATGTCTTTTAGAAGTGTTTAACTAGACAACAGGGGCATCCCGCGAATAAAAAAACCACTAGAAGCAATGAAAATGACAAAATCCCAACCTGGAATCCTAATAAAGTCCTAAAGATTTCCACGATGGAAAATTTTACTTTTTTAGTAAAAGTTTCTGCCAAAGCTAGATTTTGATGCGTTATGATAAAATGGACTTGCGAAAACGCTTTGATATCGAATAAAGAAAATAGGCTTTTTCCTTGAAAAACATTCCGGGGGAGCCCTGCAAGCATCCGAAATTGCGCTTGGCTGCATGCGAATGGCGGAGCTTTCCGAAATAAGAAGCCGGCATTCATTTCTTTGACCATACCGATATTTACGGCGACAGCAAATCGGAGGAAATTTTTGTCAAAGTAATCGGCATGAACCATGTATCAGCGAAAAAATGCTGATACAGACAAAATGCGGCATCCGTGAAGGTTTCTATGATTTTTCAAAAGAACATATTTTGGAAGCGGTTGACGGCAGTTTGAAACGGATGAAAACATCATCGGTATGACCAATACGTGAAGGTTCCAGGAAATTGTGGAGGCGCCGGATGTCTATTTGACTAGGCAGGAATGGTATGAAATTTACCGTGCTGCCGGGGACAAACAGTCATAACTAAAAAACGGGGTGCCATGCTTACAGGGGTGCCCGCCCATTTGTTAGTATTTTAAGAAAATACTACAGAAATACTAATTGGTAATGATTATCAATATCATTATAATTGATAATGAGAATCAATTTCAATCATGAACAAAGGGAAACGGGGGAGTACGGATGAAATGAAAAAAAGATATTTAGTGCCCCTGCTTGCCGTATTCTCAGTAATCTCGATATTTATCGGCGCTGAGGATATCCCGCCGGCTGAAATGCTGCACTTAAGCAAAGAGCAGGTTGAAATTTTGTTGGCAAGCCGCCTGCCACGTTTAATCAGCATCATCATTGCAGGTATGGGCATGAGTATCTGCGGATTGATTATGCAGCAATTAACGAAGAATAAATTTGTCTCCCCGACTACTGCGGACACGATGGATTGCGCCCGGTTCGGGATTTTAGTATCCATCATTCTATTTTCTTTGGCCAGCCCGCTTGTCAAAATGATGATTGCCTTTTGTTTCGCCCTGTCCGGAACCTTTTTATTTATGAAAATATTGGACCGGATCAAATGGAACGACACGATTTTTATTCCCCTTGTCGGGTTGATGTAATATCGTTAGCTCGATATCGACTTTTTTTGCGTATAAATACGATTTAATCCAAAGTTTATCGGCTTGGCTGCAGGGCGACTTTTCCGGCATGCTGAAAGGCAAATATGAAATGCTGTGCTTAACGGTTCCTGTGGTCATTGTCGCTTATCTGTTTGCAAACCGGTTTACCGTCGCCGGCATGGGGGAAGATTTTGCGAAAAATTTAGGGCTGAACTATAAACAGGTGGTAAATATCGGCCTTATTCTCGTTGCACTGATTACTTCAGCTATTGTGCTTACGATTGGCACCATCCCGTTTCTCGGTCTGATCATTCAGAATATCGTTTCCATTTACCGCGGCGACCATATGAAAAAAACATCACGATGACTGCGCTGCTTGGTGCGGTGTTCCTGCTGTTTTGTGATATTTTGGGGCGCATCGTCATCTATCCGTATGACGTGCCGATCAGTTTGACAGCAGGTATGATCGGAAGCGGCATTTTCGTGTATTTGCTGCTGAGGAGACAGGTCTATGCGTAATCGTTCAAAGCTTTTTATACTTACCGTTACCGCGGTGGGGCTCATCACGGCATATATCTGCATCGGCTCTTATTGGGATCGGAAATACATTATCCCGTCGAGAATCGGGAAAATTTCCGCCATTGTATGACAGGCTGCGCCATTGCTTTTTCAAGCCTGATTTTCCAAACGATTACGAACAACCGGATTTTGACGCCGAGCGTGCTTGGCCTTGATTCACTTTACTTGCTGATCCAGACGGCAGTTGTATTTGCAATGGGGGATAAAGCGCTTACTATGATACAGAGTCATGTGAATTTTGCGGTTTCGCTTGCGGCAATGGTGCTGTTTTCTGCAATCCTGTTCCATCTCATTCTCAGCAGGGGAAGGCAAAACGTTTATTTTCTCCTGTTAATCGGGATAATTTTTGGAACCTTGTTTGGAAGTTTTTCCTCTTTTATGCAGATGCTGATCGATCCGAATGAATTCCAGGTGTTGCAGGATAAAATGTTTACAAGTTTTAACAATGTGAATGTGAGCCTGCTTTGGGTTTCGTTTGTGCTTGTTGTGTTTTCAGGGCTGCATTATATGCGATTTGCCCGTTATATGGATGTGATGCTGCTCGGCATGGACCAGGCTGTGAATTTGGGCGTCGATTATAACCGTGTGGTGCGCCACTTGCTGCTGATCGTTGTCATTCTCGTTTCTGTATCTACAGCTTTGGTCGGCCCGATTACGTTTCTCGGCCTGATCGTTGTCAATGTCGCCTACCAGTTTTTTTATACATACCGGCATAAAGTCCTGATTCCCGGGAAGATGCTGATCAGTGTTGTCTTCCTGACAGGCGGGCAGCTGGTGGTGGAAAGGATTTTCCAGTTTTCAGTGCCGCTGAGTGTCATCGTTAATTTTATCGGGGGCATCTATTTTATCTACTTACTGTTAAAGGAGAGTTGTGCATGGTAAATGTGATGAACGTCTTAAAAAACTATGGGAATAAGAAAGTCATTGATCATGTGTCCGTGAAAATTCCAAAGGGGAAAATCACCGCCTTCATCGGGCCGAACGGTGCAGGAAAAAGTACGTTGCTTTCGATTATCAGCAGGCTTGAATTTTCGGACGAGGGCGACGTTTACATAGACGGGGAGGCCGTCAGCCGGGCTGACAACAAAGAACTGGCCAAAAAAATCTCCATTTTGAAACAGTCCAATCATATGAATATCCGGTTAACAGTGCGTGAACTCGTTGCATTCGGCCGCTTTCCGTATTCGCAGGGGCGGCTGAATAAAGAAGATGAAAGATTGATAGATGAAGCGATTGCCTACTTGGGGCTCGAAGAATATGGGGACCAGTATCTCGGCCAATTGAGCGGCGGGCAGCGGCAGCGCGCCTATATTGCGATGGTGCTTGCCCAGAATACGGAGTACATTTTGCTGGATGAACCGCTCAACAATTTGGATATGAAGCATTCGGTGCAAATCATGAAAGTGCTGAGGGAGCTTGCCGATGAGCTGGGAAAAACGATTTTAATTGTCATCCATGACATAAATTTTGCCTCTGTTTATTCGGACTACATTGTCGCGATGAAAAACGGCAAAATCGTGAAGCAGGGAAAAACGGAAGAAATCATCCGGCCGTCTGTGCTCAAAGAAATTTATGACATGGATATCCATATTCAAAATTACTGCCAAAATAAAATTTGCTTTACCATAGATAAAGTCACAGGTGTGCCGCAGGATAATCTCCCGGCTTATTTGAAAAAATACAAGAGCAGCAAATACGAAAATGTCGGAAGTACATCGAACCGGATTTTGATAAAATCAGCCAAATCCACCCTGATTTAATCATCATTCCGGAAGGCAGAGAGACAATTACAACGAGTTCAAAAAGATTGCCCCGACAATTTATATTGGCGTGGACGACCGGCGGAAAAGTGAGCGCGTACGGCCCAGGCTCCCGATTCGGCATCATTCATGATGTGTTCGGAATTCCTGCTGCAGATAAAAATATTAATGTGTCGACGCATGGCCAAAACATATCGTTTGAATATATTTTAAAACAAAATCCGGATTATTTGTTTGTTGTGGACCGTGATGCTACAATCGGGCAGGACGGCAATGCAAAGAGCGTGATTGAAAACGACCTAGTGAAGAAAACAAACGCTTATAAAAACGGCCATATTGTGTATTTGGATCCGGGTTACTGGTACCTCTCCGGCGGCGGGCTTGAATCGGTGCCTGAGATGATGAAAGAAATCCAAAAAGCAATCGAATAATCGAAAGCAAAAGGGGCTGTCCAAAAAGTCCTTTTAAAACAAGAAAACCCGTTGAGCAATTAAATTTTCTAGACGGGTTTTCTCATTTAAAGCAAAATTTCTCGGAGAAACTGTTCTGAGAAGCTATGTCAGAACCGTAAGAGCAAAATTTCCCGGAGAAACGATTCTGAGAAGCTGCGTCAGGACCGTTAGAACAAAAATTCTATTTAAAAGGAGCTTTTGGTACAGCTCCTTTTGCTCACGTTGTATAAAATTTGCGCGCTTTTTCCAAAAAGGCCATATCTTCTTCCTGCAGTTCTTCTTCATGGTAGATTGCTTCAACCGGGCAGACCGCCTGGCATGCACCGCAGTCAATACAAATATCCGGGTCAATAAAGTATTGGTCTTCACCTTCAGCAATACAATCTACCGGGCATACCTCGACGCATTCCGCCGCTTTTTCACCGATGCAGGGTGAAGTGATTACAAATGCCATTTTCCAGACCACCTTTTTCATATGTGTATTTAGTATAAGTTTACCGTTACGATCGTATACAATTTTCGGCTGCATTGCACGGAGCACTAGCCCGGGTGTTTATGCTCCCCATCATCCCAGCCATCCCCAAGAATGATACTGTAACCGATCATTTCCAATATAGCAGAATGGTGTGAATCTTTCAATCAAAAGAGCCCGGTGCCGGATATGCCCGCACAAAATACTTTTCCGCCGGCTTTACAATTCAAACCGCTAAACTATACAATAAAGAAAAACAGGACAGGGAGCGGGGGGTAAAGTTGGCCAAAAAAGTTTTGGTTGTGGATGACGAACCTTCTATTGTGACGCTTTTGAAATTTAATTTGGAGCAGGCCGGTTTTGAAGTGCTGACTGCCTATGACGGAAAAGAAGGCTATGGTATGGCGTTGAAAGAAAAACTGGATTTTATCATTCTCGACTTAATGCTGCCGGGGATGGACGGAATGGACGTATGCAAACAGCTGCGCCAGGAAAAAGTCAACACGCCGATTTTAATGCTTACGGCAAAAAGCGATGAGCTGGATAAAATTTTGGGTCTTGAACTCGGCGCTGATGATTACATTACAAAACCGTTCAGCCCGAGGGAAGTCGTCGCGCGCGTCAAAGCGATTTTGCGGCGGGCAAAAACGGAAGAAGAAACAGATGCCGATACTGCTGTAACCATTGAAATCGGCGACCTGCGCATTTTGCCGGAACAATTTGAAGCTTATTTTAAAGGGAAAAAACTGGAGCTGACCCCGAAAGAATTTGAACTGCTTTTATATTTGGCGAATCACCCTGGGAAAGTCTTAAGTCGCGACCAGCTGCTGGATGCCGTTTGGAACTTTGATTTCGCGGGCGATACACGAATCGTGGACGTGCATATCAGCCACCTGCGCGAAAAAATTGAAGAAGATACGAAACAACCGCAGTATATTAAAACGGTCAGGGGATTCGGCTACAAATTAGAAGCCAATTGACGTCCGTATTTAAACAGGAAGGGCTTTTCAATGAACAAACTATGGATCCGCCTCACTTTGGCATTTTTAACAATATTAGCCGCCGTACTGCTCAGCATCGGCTTTTTTGTTGCCGACTTGATTAAAAATACATATATGGATATGACGAGGACGCAGCTTTCCCAGGATGCCGGCCTTTTGATGAAAACGCTCCGCCCACAAACGTTAAAAGACAAGACGGATGTGCTGCAAAAGAAGGTCAGGCATTATTATTCAAACCATGATCCGCGCATTACCATTATTGATACGAACGGCAAAGTGCTGGCCGATTCGGACGATGACCCGGCGAAAATGGAGAACCACGCAAGCCGCCCCGAATTTAAGCAAGTTGTCTATCAGCATAAAAGCAGCGGGGAGGCGATCCGTTTTAGCCATACGCTCGGGTACAACATGATGTATGTGGCAAAACCGCTGAAAGAAAACGGGAAGACCACGGCTGTTGTCCGTATTTCGATTGCGCTGGACCGGATTGATACGGTATTGGAGAGGCTGTGGTTCAGCCTTGCTGTCGCGATGGTGCTTGCCTTTCTGATTTCCGGCTGGATTAGTTATATCATGGCAAGAAAATTTACGCGCCCGATCGAGGCAAGCATCGAAGTCAGCAACCGCCTCATTGAAAAGGATTATGACAGCCGCGTCCATGTAAAAACAAGCGGAGAATTGCTGCAGCTCACAAAAGCGATAAATAATCTCGCGCATAATTTAAAACAGCAGATGGATGAAATCAAGGAAAACCAGCAAAGGCTGACTGCCGTTTTGGAAAATATGGACAGCGGTGTCATGCTCATCCAGACGTCAGGGCGGATTATGCTCGTCAATCGGGCAATGGAAGAGATGACGGGGATTTCTTCCGGCCAGCTGATCGGGAAACGCCATATTGAAGCGGGAAAAAGCTTCGGGCTCAGCCAGCTGATCGACCGCTCTTTAAAAACAGGCGAACGGTTTCACGATGAAGTGCATCTTTATTTTCCGAAAGAACGTATATTAGATGCCCACATTGCGCCTTATGTCGGTGAAAATGGGGAACTGCGCGGCGTTGTAGCGGTACTGCATGACGTCACGGAGACGAGGCGGCTGGAGCAGATCCGCAGCGAATTTGTCGCGAACGTATCCCATGAACTGAAAACGCCAATTACATCTGTAAAAGGGTTTGCGGAAACGCTCTTAGACGGCGCGATGTACGACGAAAAGACGTGCAGGGAATTTTTGCAAATCATTTATGAAGAAAGCGACCGTCTGCATAGGTTGATTTCGGACATTCTCGATTTGTCGAAAATCGAGCAGCACCGCATCCCGTTGAAAACGGAGAAGCTAAACGTCGTGGATGTGGTAATGGAGACGGTCAATACGACTCGGAAAAGGATTGAGAAGAAACAGCTGGAACTCATTTTGCCGGAGCAGAAAGCGGTCATGATGGAAGCGGACAAAGACCGGCTGCAGCAAATTATTTTGAATCTGGTCACGAACGCCATTGCCTATACGCCCGAAAAAGGCAGGATCGAAATCCGCTTGGAAGAAAGGGAAAGCGAGCTCGATTTGATTGTCAGCGACACGGGCATCGGCATTTCCAAGAAAGACTTGCCGCGCATTTTTGAACGTTTTTACCGGGTGGACAAGGCGCGGTCAAGGCAGTCCGGGGGCACCGGGCTCGGCCTTGCCATCGTCAAGCATCTTGTTGAATCGTACCACGGGAAAATCCATGTCGAAAGCGAAGAAGGAAAGGGCAGCACGTTTACCGTAACCCTGCCGAGAACACAAGAAGGGCCGGACGCCGCATAAATGGCGCCCGGACTGGCATCTAAAGGACATTTCTTTGCTTCGGGTTTGGGATCTGAAGGACATTTCACTTCTTCATTACACTTCCAAACTGCTTTGTTCCAAAATTTTCCCCTCAACGCAGGGCCCCTTTTGTCTATTTGAATGCTTTAAAAAGACATTCCCAATCGGCGCAGGTCTCCTTTTGTCTAGTTAACCGCTTCTAAAAGACATTTCCTTTCTACGCGGGTTTCCTTTTGTCTATTTAAACACTTCAAAAAGACATTTCCTTATCACCTTTTCCGCTGTTTTCTTCCCGTTCATGATGCAGTCGGCAATCCCGACACCGTAATAGGAGCAGCCTGCCAGCAGCACATTCGGATCGCTTTCGGCGAGTTTTCCGGTTAATGCTTCGATCGTTTTACGGTGGTTTAAATCGTATTTCGGCATGTTGTTCTGCCATTTTGTCACTTCCGCAGCCACCGGTTTACCGGTAACGCCCAATGCTTTTTCAACATCTTTCATGGCAGTTTTAATGAGCGCGTCTTTGTCCATCGCATTCAGACGCCCAAACCATTCCGGATCCGTACTTTTGTAAAAAAGGCGCAAAAGCAGGCGGCCGTTTTTCGAAGTGTGCGGCCATTTCCGGCTTGTCCATGTGCAGGCATCACACATAAGACCGCTGTCTTCCGAAACAATAAAGCCTGTGCCGTCATTTGGCAGTACCGCATCCGGCACATTGAACCCAAGATAGACGCTAATCAGCGAAGCTGTCTTCAATTTGTTAAATTCTTCATCTAAAGCAGCATTCCGGAGTAGCAATTGCGCGGCGGCATGCGGCAGCGCCAATACAACGACATCCGCTTCCAGTTTCCGCCCGTCCGATAACGCAACTACATACCCGTTTTCGCGCCGTTCAAGTGCAACGGCTTTTATCCCTTTTAAAATCTCCGCCCCGTCCGATTTCTGTTCCAAGCGGCCGATGATTTCAGAAAGTCCGTTTTCGAATGATACGAATTTTTTCCGCTCCGGCGACAAAAAGGCCTGCTTATGTTCGGACAAGCCTTTGATAATGCTGCCGTATTGGTTTTTATATTCAACGAGAAACGGCATCGTCGTCGCCAAAGTCAGCTCATGCAAATTGCCCGAATAAACGCCCGACAAAACCGGTGCGATTTGCTTTTCCACGAGTTCCTTCCCAAAAAAAGCCTCCAAAAACTCGCCGGCGGAACTGTCTTTTGTGAAAGATTGATTTTTTGTAAATAAGTCTTTTAATGCAACCAATTTTCCTTTCGTAGAAACGAGTTCGCTGCGGAAAAGCGCGTCAAGGCTTGCCGGGATGCCGAACACCGTTTCAGCGGGGATCGGCTTCAGCCCGTCTTCCCGGAAAAGGTACGAGATGCCGGTAGCGTTATGGCGTATCCGGTTTTGCAGCCCAAGTTCGTCTAAAAAGGCGGCCACCCCTTTTTTCCGCGCAACAATCGAGTCGGCCCCAGTTTCCATTGTAAATTCCCCGTGCCGGATCGTCCGGATTTTCCCCCCAAGCTCCGGGTTTTCTTCAACCAATGTTAAAGAAACTTTCGCCCCGGCCCGCTTGATTTGTTTTTGAAGTTCGTACAATGCGGTAAGCCCGGTAATCCCGCCCCCGATAATGGCAACTGATTTCAAATCCAATACCTCCGTTCAAATAAATTCTTCTTCTATTATAAATCAATCTGCGTTCTTCTATTTTTATTAAATTTGCCCAAAATGTGACAGCTTATCTTTTAAAAACTTACACCCGTTTCTATCATCTTTACAAACTCTTAACATTTCATTCATATCCGCTTAATACCGGGCCATTATCTTTAATAGTGTAAGGAGCAAGTAAACAAAACACAGGGGGCAATGAAATGAGAAAAAAGTTTGCAACATTATTTAGTTTATTAACCATCTTCGCGGTGATTGCGGCCGGATGCGGGAACGCAAACGGATCGCAGAAATCCGGCAGCAGTAATAGCAGCAGCGCGAAGCAGGAAAGCATTACTGCAGTGGGATCGACCGCGCTCCAGCCGCTCGTGCAGGAAGCCGCGACACAATACATGAATAACAATGCCGGGGCGACGATTAACGTACAGGGCGGCGGCAGTGGTACCGGGCTGAGCAAAGTTGTGGAAGGTGCTGTCCAAATCGGGAATTCCGATGTTTTTGCAGAGGAAAAAGATGGCATTGATGCAAGTAAAATCGTTGACCACAAAGTCGCTGTAGTCGGATTCGCGCCAGTTGTGAATAAAGGCGTCGGCGTGAAAAACATTACGAAGCAGCAATTAATCGGCATCTTTACCGGCAAAATTACAAACTGGAAAGAAGTCGGCGGGAAAGACCAGAAAATTGTCATCATCAACCGTGCGGAAGGCTCCGGCACAAGAACAGAGTTTGAAAAATGGGCTTTAGATGGCGCAACGACTGTAAAAGCGCAGGAACAGGATTCTTCCGGGACAGTTCAAAAAATCGTCAGCGAAACACCTGGGGCCATCAGCTATCTCGCATTCTCTTACATCAACGATAAAGTCCAGGCATTAAAAGTGGACGGGGTTGAACCGACGGAAGACAACGTCAAAACAAACAAATGGAAAATTTGGGCTTATGAACACATGTATACGAACGGCGAACCGAAAGGGTTAACGAAAAAATTCATTGATTACATGCTTTCGGATGAAGTTCAGAAAAACCTTGTTCCGAAACTCGGGTATATGTCCATTTCCGATATGAAAGTGGAACGTGATGCAAAAGGAAATGTAACAAACAAATAATATCCGCAATGGGAAATGGATGCCGGAGCAGCAAACCGGCATGCGGGACATGCACGGCGGTAGAACCCGCCGGCTTTGTCCGTTTTCCAGCTGCCGGAAATGAAAGGGGACAAACAGCATGAGCGAAAATGCACTCAAGTGGACAGAGCAGGCCGCCCATAAAGCAAAACCGCGTTCGAAAATCAAAATAGAACGGCGCGGCAAAATCATTACGTTTATCTGCATCGCCTTAATGGCGGTTGTCGCTGCATCGATTTTTGTTTTTGTTGCATCGAAAGGTTTAAGCACTTTCTTTGTCAACCATGCCAGTGTACTGGAGTTTTTTACCGGCAAGGATTGGGAACCGGGCAAAACGAATGCGGCCGGGAAGCCGATGGTCGGCGCCCTGCCGATGATTTTCGGTTCCTTTGCGGTCACGTTTTTGGCTGCCATCATTTGCGCGCCATTGGCGATCGGCGGAGCCATGTTTATGACGGAAATCTCTGCGAAAGCCGGGCAGAAAATATTGCAGCCGGTCATTGAATTGCTTGTCGGGATTCCTTCGGTCGTTTACGGGTTCATCGGTTTAAGCGCCGTTGTCCCGTTCATCCGGGAACATATATCGGGAAGTGGTTTTGGGATTGCTGCAGGAACAGTTGTGCTTGCGATCATGATTTTGCCGACGATGATGAGTTTGTCGGTGGATGCGATCCGTGCGGTGCCGGATTCGCTTCGGGAAGCATCGCTTGCGCTTGGGGCGACGCGCTGGCAAACGATCTATAAAGTTGTGCTGAGAACGGCGCGCCCGGGCATTTTAACGGCGGTCATCTTCGGAATGGCGCGTGCATTCGGCGAAGCGCTCGCCGTCCAGATGGTCATCGGCAACTCGGCTGTCATTCCAAAATCGTTGTTTGAGCCAGCATCGACATTGACCAGCATTTTAACGATGGGCATGGGCAATACCGTCATGGGGAGCGTCGAAAATAATGCGCTTTGGACGCTGGCGCTCATCCTGCTCTTGATGTCGCTCGTCTTTATAATCATCGTCCGCTTTATCGGCCGCAGGAGGAATGTATGATGAAAGCAAAAATTGCAGACCGTATCGCAACATCGGTTCTCTATTTGATCGCGCTGTTTATCGTGGCCATCCTCGTCGGGCTGCTCGGTTATATTCTGGCGAGTGGCGTTCCGCATATTAGTTGGTCTTTTATCACGTCTTCGCCGCAAACTTTTACAAAAGGCGGAGGAATCGGGCCGCAGCTGTTTAATTCCTTCTATCTATTAGTGCTGACAATGATAATCAGCATTCCGATCGCGCTTGGCGCAGGCATTTATATGGCCGAGTATGCGAAAAAGAACTGGCTCACGGACCTGCTCCGGACCGCGATTGAAGTGCTGTCATCCCTTCCGTCTATTGTTGTCGGGCTGTTCGGTTTCCTGTTCTTTGTCCTGTCAATGGGCTGGGGGTTTTCAATCCTGTCCGGCGCTTTGGCACTCTCGGTTTTCAATTTGCCGCTGATGGTGCGTGTTGTGGAAGATTCGCTGCGCGGTATTTCGCCGGCACAGCGTGAGGCAGGGCTTGCCCTCGGCGTATCGCGGTGGGAAACCATTAAATCGGTGATGCTGCCGGCTGCGCTCCCGGGGATTATCACAGGAATCATTTTGGCATCCGGCCGTGTTTTCGGAGAAGCGGCCGCCCTCATTTACACAGCGGGAATGAGCTCGCCGAATCTGGATTTCACAAATTGGAACCCGTTCGACGTCACTTCCCCATTAAACCCGTTCCGGCCGGCTGAAACATTGGCCGTCCACATTTGGAAAATCAACGGAGAAGGCATTATGCCGGATGCCGCAGCCGTTTCGAGCGGTGCTTCTGCGGTATTGATCCTTTTCATTCTCGTATTTAACTTTTCCGCGCGGTTCATCGGCAAATGGATCCACCGCCGGATGACGATGCATTAATGAAGGAGGAAACGAAAATGGTAGTATCGATGTTAGCCCGAAAAGAACAAGCAGTGATTCCGGCGGCCCCGCTTTCTGTAAACAAATCCCCGGAACAAGAGCCAAAAGCGCAGAAAATCGTGCTGGAAACGAAACATTTGTATGTCTATTACGGGGAAAAACCGGCGATTAAAAATGTCAGCCTTGCTTTTCCGGAACATCAGGTAACGGCATTGATCGGGCCGTCCGGATGCGGAAAATCGACTTATTTGAGGAGCCTGAACCGGATGAATGACGAAGTGGCGG
Source organism: Weizmannia acidilactici (assembly GCF_008974185.1). Classification (GTDB taxonomy): domain Bacteria; phylum Bacillota; class Bacilli; order Bacillales; family Bacillaceae_C; genus Weizmannia; species Weizmannia acidilactici. Next base: position 95,743 of record NZ_BKZP01000003.1, on the reverse strand, counting down.
GCTGCCGGATCGAAGGAGATATCCTTTATAAAGGGGAGCACCTGAACCGCCCGGGTGTGGATGTATTTGAAGTCAGGAAACATATCGGCATGGTGTTCCAGCGCCCGAATCCGTTCGCCAAATCGATTTTTGAAAATGTCGCTTTCGGCCCGAAACACCATGGCGTCAAAAAAGCGCTGCTTGAAGAAATTGTCGAGGAAAGCTTAAAGAAAGCGGCTTTATGGGACGAAGTAAAGGACCGCCTGCACACGTCCGCGCTTGCTTTATCAGGCGGCCAGCAGCAACGGCTTTGCATTGCAAGGGCACTTGCGATGAATCCGGAAGTATTGCTGCTGGACGAACCGGCATCGGCATTAGACCCGGTCTCAACAGGGAAAATCGAAGAGTTGATCGTGGAACTGAAGAAAGAATACACCGTTGCAATCGTCACCCACAATATGCAGCAGGCGGCGCGCATTTCCGATATCACCACTTTCTTTTACATGGGCGAACTGATTGAAGCGGGGGAAACTTCACAAATGTTTACGAATCCGAAGAAAAAACAAACCGAGGACTATTTATCCGGGAATTTTGGGTAAATTTTGGGAGCAAAAAGGAGAAGGCAAAATGGCGACAATGACGGAAGAGAGAACGGAAAACAAAACACTGATCCGCGCCGAACATGTGAATGTTTTTTACAAGGACTTTCAGGCACTGTATGATATCAATCTCGATATTTTACAAAATCATGTGACGGCATTGATCGGGCCGTCCGGATGCGGAAAATCGACGTTTCTCCGCACGTTGAACCGGATGAACGACCAGGTCCCCGGATTTCGCGCAGAAGGGAATATTTTCATCGGCGGCGAGAATATTTATGCCCCGAAAACGGATGTAGTAAGCTTGAGGAAAAATGTCGGCATGGTGTTCCAGCGTCCGAACCCGTTTCCAATGTCCATTTACGATAATGTCGCGTACGGCCCGCGCATCCATGGCGTGAAAAAGAAGCGTGTGCTCGATGACATTGTTGAAAAATGTTTGCGCCAGGCCGCTTTGTGGGATGAAGTAAAAGACCGGCTCCACACGTCAGCGATGGGGCTTTCCGGCGGCCAACAGCAAAGACTCGTGCTTGCCAGGGTGCTGGCGGTCGAACCGGGCATTATTTTAATGGACGAACCGGCGTCGGCGCTTGATCCGATTTCAACAGCAAAAATTGAAGAACTGATCCTGGAATTGAAAAACAACTATACGATTGTGATCGTCACCCATAACATGCAGCAGGCGGCAAGGGTTTCTGGCCATACGGCATTCTTTTTGAACGGCAGGGTCGTGGAATATGCTGAAACGAATACAATGTTTACCAATCCAAAATCGAAACAAACCGAAGACTATATTTCAGGGCGTTTCGGTTAATAGAAAGGCGGGACAATGGTGGCGCGGAAATTATTTGAAGAAAACCTGCAGGAATTGCACGAAAGCTTGTTGAGAATGGGGCTGCTTGTCGAAGAGGCCATCTATAAAAGCGTAAAATCTTTTACAGAAAACGATACCGTCCTGGCACAATCGGTCATAGAGAATGACAAAGCGATCAACCAATATGAAGTTGATATCGAAAAGAAATGTTTTGAACTGATAGCTACCCAGCAGCCGGTCGGGACGGATCTGCGGCGGATCGGCACGATGCTGAAAGTGGTCACCGACTTGGAACGGATGGGCGACCATGCGGTGAACATCGCAAAAATTGCGATTGAATTAAAGAATGACCTTTATTTAAAACCATTTGCCCGGATCCCGGAAATGGCGGAAACCGTCAAAGAGATGGTACATGAAGGCTTGAGTGCTTATATCACCCTTAATGAAGAAAAAGCGGTGGAAGTTTCCAAACAGGACGATCAGATCGACCGCGATTTCCGGATCATTTTTAACGAGCTGATGGAAGATATGAAGCAAAATAAAGCAAATATCCATCACGCATCGTTTATGATCCTCGTTCTCCAGCACCTCGAGCGGATCGGGGATTATGTCACAAATGTATGCGAATGGATCGTCTATTTAAAAACCGGTACGATCGTCGACTTAAACCGATAACCATGTGAGAAGATAAATCCAGTTGCTTGACGCTGGGTTTATTTTTTTTTTAGAATAGTGAGAATATCAAAAGCCGTTCCCTTTTGTTTTGCATAGCATACAAAAAGGGAAGTTTTACGGTTAATGTTGGACAAACAGCAAGGAGGGAGCAAGATGGGAGTCCATCAATATTTTAAAAGCTTATCAGATTTGGAAAAAATTTACCGCTGCCCGGGAAAGTTTAAATTTCAGGAACACTCGGTGGCCAGCCATTCATTTAAAGTGGCCAAAATTGCCCAGTTTTTCGGCCATGTGGAAGAGCATGCTGGAAATGAAGTCAACTGGCGCCTGCTCTACCAGAAGGCGCTCAACCATGATTATCCGGAGCTGTTTACGGGCGATATCAAAACGCCAGTCAAATACTCGTCAAAAGAGCTTCACCAGCTGTTCAGCCAGGTGGAAGAGGAAATGACAAAGAACTTCATTAACGGCGTGTTCCCGGAAGAATACCGGGCCATTTATTTGAATTTGTTCAAAGAAAGCAAAGATGATACGCTCGAAGGAAAAATTTTATCGGTTGCGGATAAAGTCGATCTGCTTTACGAGTCTTTTGGGGAAATCCAAAAAGGGAATCCGGAACCACTGTTTTTGGAGATTTACGAGGAATCATTGCGGACGATCCTGCAGTTTTCGGAAATGGCTTCCGTCCGATATTTTTTGGATTCCATCCTGCCTGACCTGCTTTCGGAACGTTTTATTGAACATAGCGAGCTGCGCGTGATTACGAACGAAATCATTGAAAATGAATTCAAAAAATAATTCATTTTCAATGATTTTTCTTGTATTTTCAAGCCTGTTGTTCAACAATAAGGATAATGGGGAGAATTGGCTTGGAGTGGGGTGATTATGATCATACAACTGTTTGCGGCCGCTTTTTTTCCGTGCTTTCTTGTCATCTTTTTTACGAGGGTCACATTCAACCAGCTGATCGGTTTAGTACTGACGGTCGCGCTCATTGTCGCTTCGGTTTACAAAGGGTATACGCGCACATGGCCGGTATACATTATGGATGCAGCTTCTTTGACAATCGGATTTTATTTTGCTAATACAATGATACAGAGGGAAAAGAAGAAAAAGGGGAAGCAAAGCTAATCATGCGGTAGGGGAATGGCCTTACCGTTCTTTCGCATGGAAAGAAAAGGGAAAGTTTGTTCGCTTTTTGTTGGTGATGCAAGTAGATATGTGTTAAAATAAAAAGACCGAAAGACGATGCACCACCTTTAATGGTTTGAAATAAAAGCCGATTGTAAATGAGGAGGCACATGAATGGAACAGCGTGCTTTTGAACTTGTTTCGAAATATCAGCCCCAGGGAGACCAGCCGGAAGCGATCCGCCAGCTTGTCGAAGGCGTCCGTGCAGGCAAAAAAGTACAGACCTTGCTTGGGGCAACTGGTACGGGCAAAACGTTTACGATTTCCAATGTGATCAAAGAAGTCAATAAACCGACGCTCGTTATCGCCCATAACAAAACATTGGCCGGGCAGCTGTACAGCGAGTTTAAGGAGTTTTTCCCGAACAACGCGGTCGAGTACTTTGTCAGTTACTATGACTATTACCAGCCGGAAGCGTATGTGCCGCAAACCGATACGTATATCGAAAAAGATGCGAGTATCAATGATGAAATTGACAAACTGCGTCACTCGGCAACATCGGCCTTGTTTGAACGAAATGATGTCATCATTATCGCAAGCGTATCATGCATTTACGGCTTGGGTTCGCCGGAAGAATACCGCGAACTGGTCGTTTCCCTCAGGACGGGAATGGAAATCGAGCGGAACCAGCTTTTACGAAGGCTTGTCGATATCCAGTACGCCCGCAATGATATCGACTTCCAGCGTGGGACGTTTCGGGTGCGCGGTGATGTCGTCGAAATCTTCCCGGCCTCCCGCGATGAACATTGCATCCGCGTCGAGTTTTTTGGCGATGAGATTGACCGGATCCGTGAAGTGGATGCACTGACGGGTGAAATCATCGGGGACCGGGAGCATGTTGCCATTTTTCCTGCCTCCCACTTCGTCACGCGCAATGAGAAGATGCAAATTGCGATACGCAATATTGAAGCGGAACTGGAAGAAAGGCTGAAAGAGCTCCGCGACAACGGAAAACTTCTGGAAGCACAGCGCCTTGAGCAGCGGACCAGATATGATTTGGAAATGATGCGGGAAATGGGCTTCTGCTCAGGCATTGAAAATTATTCCCGCCATTTGGCGCTGCGCCCGCCCGGCTCGACGCCTTACACGCTACTGGACTACTTCCCAAAAGATTTTCTGCTCGTCATTGATGAGTCCCATGTTACGCTTCCACAAATCAGGGGAATGTTTAATGGGGATAGGGCACGTAAGCAGGTCCTTGTCGATCACGGCTTCCGGCTGCCGTCCGCGCTCGATAACCGGCCGCTCCGGTTCGAGGAATTTGAACAACATATTTCCCAGATGATTTGCGTTTCCGCAACACCGGGGCCGTATGAACTGGAGCATACACCGAAAATGGTGGAACAGATCATCCGCCCGACAGGCCTTTTGGATCCGAAAATCGACGTGCGCCCGATCGAAGGGCAAATCGACGACCTGCTCGGGGAAATCCAGGACAGGATTGCAAAAAATGAGCGCGTGCTTGTCACAACGTTGACGAAGAAAATGGCGGAAGATTTAACGGACTACTTAAAAGAAGTGGGCATCAAAGTCCAGTATCTCCATTCTGAAGTGAAGACGCTCGAGCGGATTGAAATCATCCGCGATCTCCGCCTCGGCAAATACGATGTAATTGTCGGCATCAACCTGCTGCGCGAAGGGTTGGACATCCCGGAAGTGTCGCTTGTCGCGATTCTTGACGCCGATAAAGAAGGGTTTTTACGTTCCGAACGCTCACTGATCCAGACGATCGGCCGCGCCGCACGGAATGCGAACGGCCAGGTAATTATGTATGCCGATACGATCACAGAATCCATGGAAAAGGCGATCAATGAGACGAAGCGGCGCCGTGCCGTGCAGGAAGCGTACAACAAAAAGCACGGCATTATTCCGAAAACAATCCAAAAAGACATCCGCAATGCGATCCATGCGACTTACGCGGCGGAGGAACCAGCAGCTTATGAAACGGAAGAAGAGAAGAAGCCGCTCACGAAAGAAGAACGTATGCGGCTGATTGCGGAACTGGAAGCGAAAATGAAAGAAGCGGCAAAAGCGCTTGATTTCGAACAGGCCGCGCAGCTCCGTGATGCCCTTTTAGAACTGAAAGCGGAAGGATGACCACAATGGTATTAGATAAAATAGAAGTAAAAGGGGCCCGCGTCCATAATTTAAAAGATATTGATGTGACACTGCCGCGGGACCAGCTTGTCGTGCTGACGGGATTATCCGGCTCCGGCAAGTCCTCATTGGCGTTCGATACAATTTATGCGGAAGGGCAGCGGCGCTATGTGGAGTCGCTATCCGCATATGCCCGCCAATTTTTAGGGCAGATGGACAAACCGGATGTCGATGCAATCGAAGGGCTGTCCCCCGCGATTTCGATTGACCAGAAGACAACGAGCCGCAACCCGCGTTCCACCGTCGGGACCGTAACGGAAATTTACGATTACTTGCGGCTGCTATATGCCCGCATCGGACGGCCGATCTGCCCAAACCACGGTATCGAAATTGCTTCGCAGACGGTCGAGCAGATGGTCGACCGCATCATGGAATATCCGGAGCGGACGCGGCTGCAGGTGCTGGCCCCGGTCGTATCGGGGAAAAAAGGCCAGCACGTCAAAATGCTCGAAAATATTAAAAAGCAGGGTTTCGTCCGTGTCCGCATCGATCACGAAATGCACGACCTCGGTGAAGACATCGATCTTGACAAGAATAAAAAGCATTCCATTGATATTGTGGTAGACCGGATTGTTGTAAAAGATGGGGTGCAATCCCGTCTTGCCGATTCCCTTGAAACGGCGCTGCGGCTTGCTGACGGCCGCGTCATCATCGATGTGATCGGCGAGGAAGAGCTGTTGTTCAGCGAGCATTTCGCCTGCCCGATATGCGGTTTTTCAATTGACAAGCTCGAGCCGCGCATGTTTTCGTTCAACAGCCCGTTCGGCGCCTGCCAGGAATGCGACGGGCTCGGCTCGAAGCTGGAAGTCGACCTCGATCTTGTGATCCCCGACTGGTCGCTGACATTAAACGAAGGCGCGATTGCCCCGTGGGAGCCGATTAGTTCGAAATATTACCCGCAGCTTTTAAAATGCGTGTGCGAACATTTCGGCATTGACATGGACACACCGGTAAAAGATTTGCCGAAGCACCAGATGGATAAAATTTTATACGGCTCGGGCACGGAACGAATTTATTTCCATTATGAAAATGATTTCGGCCAGGTGCGCGACAACTATATTGAGTTTGAAGGCGTGATCCGCAATATTGAACGCCGTTATCACGAGACAAGCTCCGATTTTACGCGCGAGCAGATGGAAAAATACATGGCCGAGCAGCCGTGCCCGAAATGCAAAGGCTACCGCCTGAAACCGGAAAGCCTTGCAGTGAAAATCAACGGGAAACATATCAGCGAAATCACGGATTATTCGATTGCGGAAGCCCGCGATTTTTTCACACATTTGGATTTGACGGAAAAAGAGCAGGCAATCGCAAGGCTGATTCTCCGCGAAATTGATTCCCGCCTCGGTTTTTTGGTCAATGTCGGCCTCGATTATTTGACATTGAGCCGTTCTGCCGGGACACTTTCCGGCGGGGAAGCGCAGCGTATCCGCCTCGCCACGCAGATCGGTTCGCGGCTCACAGGGGTGTTGTATATTCTTGATGAACCGTCGATCGGACTGCATCAGCGCGACAATGACCGCCTGATTGCAACGCTCAGAGAAATGGCCAATATCGGCAATACCCTGATTGTCGTGGAGCATGATGAGGATACGATGCTCGCCGCCGATTATTTAATCGATATCGGACCGGGGGCGGGCGTCCACGGCGGACAGGTCGTTGCAGCGGGAACGCCGCAGGAAGTGATGGCGAACCCGGATTCGCTGACCGGACAATATTTGTCAGGAAAGAAATTTATTCCGCTGCCTGCCAAACGCCGGAAAGGGGACGGCCGTTTTATTGAGGTCAGGGGGGCTAAGGAAAACAATTTAAAAAATATCAATGTCAAATTTCCGCTCGGTACGTTTATTGCCGTTACAGGTGTGTCCGGTTCCGGAAAAAGCACGCTCGTAAACGAAATCCTGTATAAGGGGCTTGCGCAAAAATTGTACCGCGCAAAAGCGAAGCCGGGCGCCCATAAAGAAATCAAAGGCATCGAACATTTGGACAAACTGATCGACATTGACCAGTCTCCGATCGGAAGGACGCCGCGTTCGAACCCTGCCACCTATACCGGCGTGTTCGATGATATCCGCGAAGTGTTCGCGTCCACCAATGAGGCGAAAATCCGCGGCTATAAAAAAGGCCGCTTCAGCTTCAATGTAAAAGGCGGCCGCTGTGAAGCCTGCCACGGCGACGGGATTATCAAAATTGAGATGCACTTTTTGCCGGATGTATACGTACCGTGTGAAGTGTGCCACGGGAAACGGTATAACCGCGAAACGCTCGAAGTGAAATACAAAGGCAAAAATATTGCCGATGTGCTCGATATGACGGTCGAAGATGCGATTGCCTTTTTTGAAAACATCCCGAAAATCAAGCGGAAGCTGCAAACGATATTCGACGTCGGCCTCGGATATATCAAACTCGGGCAGCCGGCAACAACATTGTCCGGCGGCGAAGCCCAGCGTGTGAAACTCGCTTCCGAACTGCACAGGCGCTCGACCGGCCGTTCTTTCTACATTTTGGATGAACCGACAACCGGCCTCCATGTCCATGATATTGCCAAGCTATTGGATGTGCTGCAAAGGCTGGTGGACAACGGCGATACCGTTCTTGTGATCGAGCATAACCTGGATGTCATCAAAACAGCCGATTATATTATCGACCTCGGCCCTGAAGGCGGGGAAGGCGGCGGAACGGTTGTCGCCACCGGCACCCCGGAAAAAGTCGCCGACAATCCGGCCTCATATACCGGAAAATATTTAAAACCGATTTTGGAACGCGACCGGGCAAGAATGGAAAAACAAATGGAAAGCCTGGCGCGCTGAGCACAATTAACAGGCTTCCTCCTGCAAATGCAGGGGGAACCTGTTTTAAAAAGGCAATGGCGATATGATTAGATATCTCGTGAGATATGCGGGACTTATACGTGAAAAGCGAAAGGACTCCGGTGGAAGAAACAGTAAAAATTTGATAAAGCTTAAAATAGATAGTCTGGAACCATTTTGAGATAGAACCAGCTTGACACTTTTTAAAGAAGTATTTGAATTCTAATGTAAATAGACATATAATGAGAAAAGATTGGGGAAAAATAATAGAAGATGTCACATTATGAAAAATTAATGCCTATTACTTAACAGGGAGAGAACTGTATGAAAAAGGTGATCACATACGGAACATTTGACCTTCTTCATTGGGGGCATATCAATTTATTAAAACGCGCAAGGGAGTTGGGCGATTATTTAATCGTCGGCCTTTCAACGGATGAATTTAACGAAATTAAAAATAAAAAATCATACCACAGCTACGAAAACCGGAAATTAATTCTGGAAGCGATCCGTTATGTTGACGAAGTAATTCCGGAAAACACTTGGGAACAAAAAATAGACGATATTAAAAGGCACCATGTGGATATATTTGTCATGGGCGATGACTGGAAAGGCAAATTTGACTATCTGAAGGATTACTGTGAAGTGGTTTATTTGCCGAGAACAGTCGGAATTTCAACTACAAAAATTAAGCAGGATCTTTTCTCCGTGAAAAATGGTTAGGGAACTGTTTATTTCTTTATACTTATTGCTTTTCCGGATCATCTTTTTGATGTGCAGTATATTTCCGGTAAAAAGAAAAGTTACATTCGTTGCTTCATTTAAGCAAAATAGTTTACATGTATATGAAGAATTGAACAAGCATTCAAATCCGTATCAAGTTACTTTCGTTTGCACTTCTTCTTGCTATCAGCAGGTGGTTAAAGAAGTCCGGCAAGGGAAAGTATTTCTTTTTGAGCCGAAAAATCCGTGGCATTTTATCGGCAGTGTGTACCATATTGCCACTTCCCAATTTGTGATTGTGGATAATTACTATGGCTTTCTGGCAGCTGTCCGTTTTAAAAAAGAGGTGGAATGCATCCAATTATGGCATGCCGCAGGAGCCATAAAAACATTCGGCCTGGAAGATAAAAATATTCATAAACGGAGCAAAGGCGCTCTGAAAAGATTTAAAAAAGTGTATGCACAATTTGATCATGTTGTGGTTGGTTCTGAGAAAATGAAGCGTATTTTTATGAGGGCGTTCGGGCTTTCTCCTGAAAATTTTCTTTATACGGGCATTCCGCGGACCGATCTTTTTTTTAATGAGAATAAGAAAAAAGATGTTATTGAACAGATTTATTACAAGTATCCCGCTTTGGTGAATAAAAAAGTGATTCTGTATGCACCAACGTTTCGTGATGGTCAAATTGAGACATTTGAAATGAAATTGGATATAAAACAGATGTACGAAGCGTTACATGATGAATATGCTTTAATCGTAAAATTGCATCCTGCTATTAAAAAAAGTACAGGTATGTCACAGTATCCTGATTTTGTCGTTGATTGTTCCGAAGACGATGACGTCAATGAACTTTTATTGATTACCGATATTTTAATTACAGATTATTCTTCGATCCCTTTTGAATTTTCTATATTAAACCGCCCGATGATTTTTTATCCGTATGATCTTGAAAATTATCAAGCCACACGTGGTTTTTGGGAGCCATACAATCAATTGGTGCCGGGGCCGATTGCTTATCATACAGGGGAAATCATTGACCTTATCAAAAATTTTCAATTTGATTTTAATCGGATTAAAGAGTTTTCAAAAGCTTGGAATACTTATTCTACCGGCCATGCAAGCAGGAATTTGGTCCAATATTTATATTATCAGGAAAATAAACAGGAAGGTCAGCAACCAATAATTTGATTTTTCGTGCTTATATAAGGATGTATGTATAATGAAGCAAAAGCTGGTAACATTAATTAAGAAAAAATTCATTCAGCCGATTTATTTTTTGGCTTTTTTTATGATAGGAAAACTCCCGGTTAAAAAAAATTTAATTATTTTTGAAAGCTTTCAGGGCAAGCAGTACAGCGATAATCCCCGGGCAATTTATGAATATATAAGTGAACATTATCCCGATTATATTTGCTACTGGAGCGCCCATAAAAATTTTCTACATAACTTTAAAAACAAAGATCTTCATTATATTAAAAGGCTTTCCCCAAAGTGGATTTTTGTAATGGGAAGAGCACATTACTGGGTAACAAACAGCAGATTGCCGTTATGGATCCCAAAGCCTAAGCATACCATTTATCTTCAGACTTGGCATGGCACACCATTAAAAAAATTGGCAACTGATATGGATGAGGTCCATATGCCGGGTACCACAACTGAAAATTATAAAAAAAACTTTATTAAAGAAGCGGGCAACTGGGATTATTTAATATCACCTAATGCGTATTCTACTGAAATATTCCGCAGGGCATTCCAATTCAAGAAAACGATGTTGGAAACGGGTTATCCCCGTAATGATGTTCTTGTAAAAAACAACAACCCGGAATACGTGGGTGTTTTAAAAAGAAAATATGGGCTGCCGCGGGATAAGAAAGTGATTTTATATGCCCCTACTTGGCGGGATAATCAATTTTATCAAAAAGGTAAGTATAAATTTGATTTGAATCTCGATTTAGAATTCATGAAACAGCAGCTGGAGGAAGAGTATATTGTCATTTTACGGATGCACTATTTAGTTGCTGAAAAATTAGACTTAGGGCCTTATAAGGGGTTTGCGTATGATTTCTCAAATCATGAAGATATCTCGGAATTATATTTAATTTCGGATCTTTTAATAACCGACTATTCATCTGTATTTTTTGATTATGCAATCCTAAAGCGTCCAGTGATCTTTTTTGTTTATGATATTGAAGAGTACCGCGACCGTTTACGCGGTTTCTACTTTGATTTTGAAAAAAAAGCCCCGGGCCCGCTTGTTACAACAACCGCGCAAGTCATTGATGAAATTAAAAAGATCAATACTGCTGGGTATAAACTGCCGGATTCATTTGGCGATTTTTATAAAAAATTCTGTTATTTGGAATGCGGAAAATCAACTCAGCGCGTTGTTGAACATGTATTTGCAGAAAGGAAAGAGTTATGAAATCGACCATTACTGTTATAAAAGAGCAAATAAACAGCTTTTATTTAATTCTTCGCCTTTCCATGTATGAGGTTAGAAGCGAAAACCGTAATAATTATTTGGGTATCCTCTGGGAAGTTATTAATCCAATGATCCAGCTTTCCATTTACTGGTTCGTTTTCGGGTTTGGTTTAAGGGGAGGGCATCCTCGTCCAGGATATGTTCCTTGGTTGTTTGCCGGGGCTTCCATATGGTTTTTTATCAGCCCTGCCGTATTGCAAGGCTCCAGATCCATTTATTCGCGGATACGGATGGTTGCAAAAATGAATTTTCCGATGAGCGCTATTCCAAGTTATGTAATTATGTCAAAATTTTACCAGCATATGTTGCTACTGGCAATTGTTATCATTATTTTGCAGTTTCAAGGATATCCAGTTTCCATATACTATCTTGAACTGCCTTATTATATGATTTGCGTGTTTATTTTTACATTGTCATTATCTCTTATCACTTCCACGTTAGCGACAATTGTAAGGGATGTACAGAATATCGTTCAGGCAATCATGAGAATGATGATTTATATTTTGCCTGTATTATGGAATCCATCCACTTTAAAGGGCAGTATTGCTTTTATTTTAAAGCTAAATCCGTACTACTATATTATTGAAGGCTATCGTTCTGCACTACTTGGGAATATGGGATGGTATTTGGTTGAGCACCTGCATTATACGCTATATTTTTGGGGGGCAACCATTATCTTATTTATTATTGGTTCTGTTTTGCATATGAAGTTTAGGAACAGCTTTGTGGATTTTTTGTAATTGAGATGACCAAACATAAAAAGTATAGGTATGATATTTTTTTGCATAATAATTATATAATTTCAATAAATGTGCTCTTAGGAGTAAAGGTGTAAGAAAATATTGGATTATTTTCCGTCTTTAATTCACTTCAAGCAATCTTAATTAGAAAGGAAATATGAAAGTGAGTATATTTTCCAATATAATGACAAGATGGAATCGAGTTAAAAAAATTAGGATGAATAAAGGTTACTTATATCAGTATCCTAAGTACTATCGTAAAGAAAAAATTAAAAACAATGTTGTTTTGGTTGAATCCTCTCATGGGAACAATCTTGCCGGCCATCTTTTTTATATGGTGGAAGAATTGGCCAGCAATTATCCTGATTTAAAGCTTTATGTTGCAGTTAATAATGTAGAAGATCAAGTCCAGCTTTTATTGGATAAAGGTATTAAGAATGTTAATGTAATTCCCTATCTTTCCAAGGAGTACTGCCAAATTTTAGCGTCAGCCGAATATTTGTTAAACGATACCTCCTTTTACCCATTCTTTTCTAAAAAAGAGGGACAAAAATATATTAATATTTGGCATGGTACACCGTTGAAACATTTAGGGAAAGATATGGATGTTTTGACGGATATGGGAAATGTTCAACGTAATTTTTATATGTCGGACATGATTGTCGTAAGCAATAAATACACACAGAAAATTCTTGCGGATTCCCATAATTTGAATGGAATATATCGGGGGAAAATGGTAATTGGTCCATCGCCGAGAAATTCAATCCTTTTTAATGAAGACACCAGAAAAGAAATACGATCTGCTATAAAAGCAGACGATAAAAATATCATTTTTTACATGCCGACTTGGAGAGGAACAGTTGGTAAAGTATCAAATGACAATGAAAAATTATTTGATGATCTTCACATAATTTCCAAAAGTTTGTCAGAAAATGAAATCTTTTTTGTAAAACTACATCCTTTTCAAGCTGAAGTAGATCTCAGTGGATTTGATAATATTTTTCCTATGCCTGCAACTTATGAATTATACGAGTTTTTAACAGCTGTCGATGTATTGATTACGGATTATTCATCCATCATGTATGACTTTTTAAATACGGACAGAAAAGTTATCCTCTATACTTACGATAAGGACGAATACTTTAGTACAAGGGGCGTATATGAAGATATTGACCAGTATCCTTTTGTACAAGCTGATAATATTCATGATTTAATAAAAGAATTTAAAAACACGGAAAAAGAGATCTCTTATAAAGACATGCAACGTAAATTTTGTCCTTATGATTACAGTGAAGGTACTAAAGATATCTGCAAATATATTTTTAAACAAAAAAAATTGCCGAATATAGAAGAAATTTCTCTTTATAATGGGAAAGAAACAGTAGCATTGTTAAGCGGAGGCTTTTGGGATAATGGTATAACTACCGCATTGATAAATACTTTGGATAATATTGATACGACTAAAAGGAATTATCTTATCTTTTTTGGAAGATCAAAGTTAAAGCCAAAACACTATTTCAGAGTAAGAAATTTACCGGATAATGTGTTGTACTATCCTGTTCCCGGCTCGATGAACGGTACATTCTGGGAAAGAGTTATGATGTCTCTATATATGAAAAACGAAAAATTCAAAGGGCCCTTGATCAATAAGCTGGTCGGCAGGTTAATGCGGAATGAATTCAAGCGTATTTTTGGGGATTTGAAGATTGATACTTTTATCCATTACACCGGGTTTGAAAGAAAATATGCTGAAATGATTAAACATATCCGTGCAAAATCGATTATTTGGGTTCATACAGATATGTTTAAAGAATATGAAATCAAAAAAAATTTCAGCAAAAAGATTGTTTTTTATTCAGCATACAAATATGCGTCGAAAATTGTCCTTGTCAGTGATCAATTATTTGATAAAATGGTCAAAAACCTGCCATTTACAAAAAGCAAATTACGTACGATAGATAATTTTCTTGGAGAGGAAAGAATCCGCAAAGCTTCTGAAGAAAATATTTTTTACACTTTAAAACAGACAGCTGTAGAGTATGCATCAAATCCGGATGATCTTAGTGGGTTACCAATACCAAATTTAATAAAGCATAAAAAGTTATTTTTTGAGTCTGATCAGCTCTTATCCGAATATAATCATGACTCACTTGACGAAGAGTTAAATAACCTTATCAATGAAATTGAACCAAAGAAACAAACCATTCTACTTGACACGATCAAAAAACTTCATGCCGGCGATGAATTGTTAATCAAAAAAACGCTTGGTTTAACGAAATGCAGATTGATAAATGACCTGTTTGATCCGGACATTAAATTCTTTATCAATATTGGCCGTTTTGATTACCAAAAGGGGCATGAACGTCTTATCCATGCTTTTGAAAAAATATATCATCTGAATAAGAACACACGTCTTGTCATTGTAGCGCCGCATGGCCCGCTTAAAAAGAAAACCATTTCATGGATAAGGGAAAGTAGTGCAAGGAGTGCGATATTTTTATTAGGAAGAATGAGCAACCCATACAGTTTGTTGAGATTGTGCGATTGCTTTGTCCTCTCCTCACATTATGAGGGATTAGGTTTGGTTCTCTATGAAGCTTTGGCTGTAGGAACCAAGGCTGTAACAGTTGATCTCCCGCAAACGATCCAGCATTTAAAAAACAATGAAGTGATCATTGTAAATAATTCTGAAGAGGGCATTGCGGATGGCATGAAACAAATATTGGATGGAACATTCCATTTTGAACCATTTGATTTTTCACACTTGAAAAAGAGATCACTCGAAAGATTTGAAGCCTTATTTGCTGAATAAGATTGGAATTAAGCAATCTAATTTACACTGCCGGAAAAACATCATTTTCCGGCAGTTTGATTATACTTGGCAATGTACTTCACATATGGACGATTTGGTAAAGAAAATGTAGCGAAACTTTTTTTAAAAATAATCGTAATCATAATAACCAGTGCGAAAAAGGAGGCACCCCTATGGAAAATAAGCGAAAACGGATTTTGGATATGGTAAAAAACGGAAAATTGTCAACTGATGAAGCTTTGACGCTTTTGGAGGCATTGGACAGGGAAGAGTCCGGAAATGTGGAAAAGGGCGAGGGGAAAACAACGGAACAAAGCGGCAGAGACGGGGAAGGCCAAAAAAGGTTCCACGACACGGCACAAAATTTCAACGAGACGAAAGAAAAACTGTTTGATCTGGTCGGCGGGGCATTGAAAAAAATAAAGGAGTTTGATTTCCAAATCAGCCAGTCCGCCGAGGTTTCCCATGTATTCCAGCAACATATGCCCGAGATCGAAAATATTGAAATCGACATTGCAAACGGAAACCTCACGTTTAAGCAATGGGACCAGGAAGATGTGCGGGTGGAATGCCGGGCAAAAGTCTTCCGTACAAATGACCGGGAAGAAGCGCGCAGTTTTTTATTGAATAACAGCACTTTTTCTATTGAAGACGGAAGGCTTGTATTTGCTACCCAGTCAAAATGGATGAAAGCCGACACAGCCGTTTACATTCCGGCAGCCCAATACCGGAAAATTATCTTAAGCACCTTCAGTGGCAATGTCCAGGTAAAAGAAATCCAAGCCGATCACTTAAAGATCAAAACACTGCATGGCAAGGTGCTGCTTGAGCGTGCCGAATTGGAAAAAGCGGATATTGAGACAGGGAACGGCACCGTTGAATTTGACAGGACTGTCATCCGGCAGGTCGAAGCGCAGACGATGAACGGCGACATCCGCTGGAACGGCTCTTTCGGGCGCTCGGATTTTGAAGCGTTCAACGGCAATATTACCGTAAATATGGCTTCCGAAGGCGACACTTTGCATGCCAAAACTGTTTCCGGAAATATTGAAATTGCCATTCCGGAAAATACGTCCGTGCATGGGGAAGGAAAAACGAATTTCGGCAGCTTCGCGATAGAACTGGAAGGCATGGAGAAATATGAAGAACGGAAAGAAATGATTCAAAAGATTGCCCGGTTCAGCCGAAAAGGCATTTCCGAAACCGAACTGTATGTATTTGCCGATGCCAAAACAGGCACCATTACGATAAAAGAGCAAAGCACTAACAAGCATCGTGAGCCGGAAGACCACGGCCAAAAAGCATAAAAGGTTAGGCTTTTCCAAAAAACGGGGTGTGTGGCGGGATTTTTTGCAGGTGCGGATATATACTGTAAGTAAGAATTGAAGAAAAGGTTTGATGACCATGCGCTGGATACTCGGAATTTTGATCAACGCCATATTGTTTATCGCACTTTCCGGCTATTTCCAGGGGTTTTATGTTGAAAGTGTCGGCTCCGCCATTATGGCAAGCCTCATATTGTCCATCTTGAATATTTTGGTGCGGCCGATTTTAATCCTGCTCACTTTACCGATTACGATCCTCAGTTTGGGCATTTTTCTACTCGTCATCAATGCCATTACCTTGGTCATGACCGATGAGCTGATGGGCCCGAGTTTTGAGATTGACAGCTTCGGCATGGCTTTTCTAGTGGCGGTGATTATGGCGGTTGTAAATTTAATTTTGCAGGAAACAGTATTCCGGAAACAATCGGGCTGACCGGGAAAGGTTTTATGAAATTTGCAGGACTGCTGCGGAATGATGTGGCCATCCATGATATTCATGAAGTACGGCAGGAGAACCTGCCGTCTTTTTATTGTCCTGCTTCGCGGCTGGAAAATCATTTTTATCGAAAAGGGCTGGTACGGCCCCTTTATGAAATGATAAAATAATAAGAAGCCTTTGAATCATCAAGTATAATCCATTCCGGTTTTTTTGCAGCCGGATTGATACAGGAGGAATCATAGTGGCAAAGGTGCGCGTAGCAGACATTATTAAACAGTTTAATCTTGAGCTGATCAGTGGAGAAGAAGGCATCCACCGCCCGATCACCACGAGTGATATTTCACGGCCGGGCCTGGAGATGACGGGCTTTTTTGATTATTATCCGGCTGACCGCATCCAGCTGCTTGGCATGACGGAAATCACCTTCAGCAACAGGCTTACGCCGGAAGAACGGAAAAGCAGGATGGAAAATTTGTGCAGCGATATAACACCGGGCATTGTGATTTCGAGAGGCTTGGAAATTCCCTCGGAATTGATCGAGGCTTCTGAAGAACATTCGGTCCCTGTGATGCGGACACCGATGAAAACAACGCGGTTTTCAAGCCGTTTAACGAATTATTTGGAATATAAGCTTGCCCCGACGACAGCCGTCCATGGCGTGCTTGTTGATGTATACGGGGTCGGCGTTCTGATTACCGGAAAAAGCGGTGTCGGGAAAAGCGAGACTGCGCTGGAACTTGTGAAAAGAGGGCACAGGCTTGTTGCCGATGACTGTGTCGAAATTGTCCAGGAAGAAGAAGGTTCCCTGATCGGGCATGCCCCGGAATTGATTGAACATTTGCTGGAAATCCGCGGGCTCGGCATTATCAATGTCATGACGTTATTTGGCGCAGGTGCGGTGAGAAGCCACAAACGGATTACGATGATCGCCAATTTGGAAATTTGGGACCAGCATAAGCAGTATGACCGGCTGGGGCTCGATGAAGAAAAAGTCAAAATCCTCGATACGGAAATCACGAAGATGACGGTGCCGGTGCGCCCCGGCAGGAACCTGGCCATCATCATTGAAGTGGCCGCCATGAATTACCGTTTGAAAAACATGGGCGTAAATGCTGCCCGGCAGTTTACGGACAAGCTGGCGGATGTCATCGAAGAACATGAACAGGAGAATAACCAGGGCTGACCATGCGCGGCCGTGGATAAAAGAAGTTAACGGACGCCTGGCATTTTCCGGGCGGACCGTATTGTAACGGGTGAAAAAGGAGTTGTGATGAAATGGATCCAAATATTACCCCCCTGAACCCGATTGCGTTCCATTTAGGCGGGTTAGAGGTGCATTGGTACGGGATTATTATCGGCTTCGGCATTCTTTTGGGGCTGTATCTTGCCATGCGCGAAGCTGCCCGGCTTTCAGTCGACCAAAATATCATTGCCGATTTATGCATATGGGCGATTCCGGTTTCGATTATATGCGCCCGGATTTACTATGTCATTTTTGAATGGGGTTATTATTCGGAACATCCAAATGAAATCATCAAAATCTGGAACGGCGGCATCGCGATCCACGGAGCGTTGATCGGGGCCGTTGTCACCGCGATTGTATTTACGCGTGTAAAAGGCGGGTCTTTCTGGAAAATTGCCGATATTTCCGCGCCAAGTTTAATTTTGGGGCAGGGGATCGGGCGCTGGGGCAATTTTATGAACCAGGAAGCGCACGGCGGGCCGGTTTCCAGGGCGTTTTTGGAGAATTTGCATCTGCCGGATTGGATGATCAACCAAATGTACATAAACGGCACCTATTATCAGCCGACATTTTTATATGAATCGCTGTGGGACATTTTAGGATTCATTGTCCTGATGTTACTAAGAAGGGCAAAAATGCACAGGGGAGAAATTTTCTTAAGCTATTTGATCTGGTACTCGATCGGCCGTTTCTTTATCGAAGGGTTGCGGACGGACAGCTTGATGCTCACATCCCATATCCGCATGGCGCAGGTCGTTTCGGTTACTTTGATTATTGCAGCTGGGATTGTATGGATTTACCGCAGAAAAACAGGATTATCGTCCAAACTGTACGGGGAGCAGTAAGAAGAAAGAGGGAAACAAATGGGAAAACCGATTACCACGCTTTTGTTTGATTTGGATGGAACTTTGATTGACACGAATGAATTAATCGTTCAGTCCTTTTTGCATACGTTGAACCATTATTATTCGGGGCGCTACAGCCGGGAAGACGTGCTCATTTTTAACGGGCCGCCTTTGATTGACAGTTTTTCATCCATCGATCCGGAGCGGGCGGAAGAAATGGTCGCCATATACCGCGCCTATAATGTCCAGCAGCACGATTCCCTCGTAAAAGAATTCCCGGGCGTCTTTGATACGATTAAAATGCTGAAAGAACACCGCTTTAAGCTGGGGATTGTATCGACCAAAATGAAGGATACGGTCATGAAAGGGCTGAAGCTGACCCGCTTGAATCCGTTTTTCGATGCCGTCATTACGCTTGACGATGTAAAGCGGGCCAAGCCGGATCCGGAACCTGTTGAAAAAGCGCTGCACCTGCTCGGTTCGGCGCCGGAAGAAGCAATCATGATCGGCGACAATTACCATGATATCCAGGCGGCGAAAAATGCCGGCACGTATTCGGCCGGGGTTTCGTGGTCGGCAAAAGGGCGCGCTTTTCTTGAAAAATATAAACCAGATTTTATGCTTGACCATATGTCCGACCTTGCAAAGATTGTCGGGGTTAAAGCCAGATGAGGAAAACGGAGCGGTATCCGGTTGAAGGCGCGAATGCACTTTGGCAAATTTACAAAACCGTTTCTTTTTGGAAAGTGTTGAAAAATGTCATCATCATCGAAATTGCCCGCTATATGCCGTTTTTGCGCGTAAAAAATTGGATGTACCGGACATTTTTGTGCATGAAAGTCGGGGACAAAACGGCTTTTGCGTATAAAGTGCTGGTGGACATCATGTTTCCCGAAAAAATATCGGTCGGGAAAAATTGCGTGATCGGTTATAATACGACCATTCTCGCACATGAATATTTGATAGACGAATACCGGATCGGGGAAGTGGTGATCGGCGACGAAGTAATGGTCGGTGCAAATACGACCATTCTCCCTGGGGTGGTGATCGGGGACCGGGCAGTGGTGGCCGCCGGTTCCGTTGTCCATAAAGATGTGCCTGCTGGTTCCTTTGCAGGCGGAAATCCATTGCAAATCATCCGCGAAGCAAAGGAAAGACCCGAACAGACAGAACAGTGAATAAGGGAACAATTACTTGAGCCGAAAAGGTTAAAGGCGCCCCGGATGTATGATATACTACAAGAAGCGACTAATGTTTATTGTTTGTGAGGGAACAACATGAGCAAAGATTCCAAATTAAGGCAGGAACATGGGAATGTGCTGTCTTTTATACCGACGGGAGAATACTATTTTAATAAAGGTGTCCAGGCTTTTGACCGCCATGACATCAAAAAAGCACGAAAATATTTGCAGCGCGCCGCCCAGTTGGATCCGAACGACCCGGTCATTGCCTGCCAGCTTGCGATCATTTATACCCATTGCGAAGAGTTCCAGCAGGCAATTGACATTTTCCGCCATATTTTGGAGAAACTCGATCCAAGTATGGTGGAGTGCCACTTTTTTTTAGCCAATAATTATGCGGAACTCGGGTTTTTTAACGAGGCTTTGTACCATGCCCGCCAATACTTGGAAAAAGACCCGTTCGGCGAGTATAGGGAAGAAGCGGAAGAACTCATTTACATGATTGACTTGGACGATGGGGAACTCGAATCCATCTCTTATGAGCAGGATGAACTCATGATCAAGCAGGAAGAAGCAAGGCGTCTTTTGGAAGCGGGAAATTTTGAAATGGCGCTTAACGAGCTAAACAAACTGATCGAAAAATATCCGGATTTTTGGTCCGGCTACAATAATATTGCGCTTGCGTACTTTTACCTCGGCCAGGCGGAAAAAGCGATCGCGGTGCTGGAGGACCTGCTGGAAAAGAACCCGGGCAATCTTCATGCGCTATGCAATTTAGCCGTTTTTTTCTACCATAAGCAAGATGACGAAAAACTTGAAAAAATTGTGAAAGGGCTTGAAAAGGTCCGGCCGGTTTTAATCGACCACCAATACAAGCTCGGCGCAACATTTGCCACTATCGGCCGTTTTGAAGAGGCTTACCATTGGTTGAACCGGTTGAAAAAAGCCGGATTTGGCGGGGATGCATCGTTTTACTACTGGCTGTCGCAGGCTGCCTATTATACCGGCCGCCAACAGGCAGCGGAATCGGCATGGGAGCAGCTCATCGAACTGAACCCAGGGAAAAAGGGATATGAACCGTGGAACCGGGATTTGGAAAAAAAGCTGAATGAGAAAAATGTCCAATTTATTTTAAACCGGCTCAACAGCGGGGAGATGCCTGAGCGTTTATTCGGGATTTTTCTGATCGGTCTTTCTTCCAATCGTTCGGACATCGTTTCGCATCCTGATTTTAAAAACTTCGAAGATTTTACGCTGATTGAGAAAATTTATTTGGCGCATGTCCTTGAGTCGGGCATCCGTGAGCATTTTGACCCGGACAAAGTGTTTGCGCGCGGGCACAATATTGCATGTATCCTCCACGGACATTACGGGCCGATGTTCCCAGGATATACCGATTTGATGCTCGTTTGGTTTTCGATCTTTTTAAACGGCCTAAAGCACGGAGAACGGTTTAAAAACGAAGCCGGATTCGCCGCCGCCACCGATTATTTGTGGCACCGCCAAAAGGGTGATAAAGTGTCCCAGCAGGCTGTCGCGGCAGAATATCAAATTTCGGCCTCCACGTTAAGAAAGTACGCCAACCAAATTAAGTCACTGTTTTAAAAGCTGCCCTCCGCTTTTCTATGAGCAAATCAATGGACGGGGGGCTTTTCTTCCTATAGTATAAAAAAGGAAAGATGATTTCTTTTCTCTGGTTGGAACAAAAACCCCACACATGGTTGGTGGGGTTTTTTTAAAAACGGGTATACCGTGTATGGAAAAACTGCTTTGTGGAACGATTAAAATAGGGTGGCTTGCATTTCTACAGCTGCAGCCATGAATAAGGAGTGTTGCTAATAAATGGGTGAAGAACAGGTTTATGACGTCATCATTATCGGTGCTGGGCCTGCCGGGATGACGGCTGCCGTTTATGCTTCGCGCGCGGATTTGAAAACATTGATGATCGAGCGCGGCGTCCCGGGCGGCCAGATGGTTAATACAGAAGAAGTGGAAAATTATCCGGGATATGAATCCATCCTCGGTCCGGAACTGTCAAACAAAATGTTTGAACACGCCAAAAAATTCGGCGCGGAATACGCTTATGGCGATATAAAAGAAATTGCCCTGGACGGGGATTATAAAATTGTCAAAGCCGGCGCAAAAGAATACAAGGCGTTGTCTGTAATTATCGCAACGGGCGCCGAATACAAAAAACTCGGCGTAAAGGGCGAAAGTGAACTTGGCGGACGCGGTGTTTCCTACTGCGCTGTGTGCGACGGCGCATTCTTTAAAGGAAAAGACCTTGTGGTTGTCGGCGGCGGGGATTCGGCCGTTGAAGAAGGCACCTACTTAACGCGTTTTGCCAATAAAGTGACGATTGTGCACAGGCGCGACAAACTGCGTGCGCAAAAAATCCTCCAGGACCGGGCTTTCAAAAATGAAAAAATCGATTTTATCTGGAACCATACGGTAAAAGAAATCCATGAAGAAAACGGAAAAGTCGGTTCCGTCACGCTCGTTTCCACCGTTGACGGATCAGAGAAGCTTTTTAAAACGGACGGCGTTTTCATTTATATCGGGATGGTGCCGCTAACCAAGCCGTTTGAAAACCTCGGCATTACAAACGAGGCCGGCTATATTGTGACAAACGAAGAAATGGAGACAAAGATTCCGGGGATTTTCGCAGCCGGAGATGTCAGGGAAAAAACGCTCCGGCAAATTGTCACGGCAACCGGGGACGGAAGTATTGCGGCCCAAAACGCCCAGCATTATGTCGAAGAATTGAAAGAAACGTTAAAGGCATAAAAAAGTCAAGCGGTTTTAACTTTTTTGTAACCCGTATGAAACAAACTTCGGGTAAGATATCAATATAAATTGACCCCCTTTTTTTATATAAGCCCTATTGGAGATGCACAGGCGCATGCCTGTGCTTTTTTTGCGAGACCGGTTGAATTAGGCAGGTTTCCGGCAGGCGCCATAAACAACCTGCTGGAAAGGAAACAGCAGCATTTTTTCGTGTTTTGCGGATACGCTCATTCATTGTTCGCTTGTTTTATTAATAGTATAATAAAAAGTAACATGGTTTTATGCTGAAGGCTATTCTATTGTTTGGGACAGTCCAGATAGGCGCGCGGAATTTACAGGGTTCCTGCGGAAAAGGGTTCCCTAAAAGCCCGCGGCATGCCGGGCCATCAACCGTATATCGGGTAGTACAGTATTGAAGATTTCAGTGGCGTCGTCCCTAACCATATTTTTATTTTTTAATGGCTGAAAACAGCTATTCTGGGCTGCGTTGCGTACAGGCGGCCGTTTCGCATCATTTCTGTTCAGACATGAGGTGTTTTCCTGTGCAAAGAGTGACAAATTGCGTATTGGTCAAAGGCGACCAAGTATTATTGCTGCAAAAGCCGAGGCGCAATTGGTGGGTCGCGCCCGGTGGAAAAATGGAACAAGGGGAATCGGTCCGCGAAGCCATCATCCGGGAATACCGGGAAGAAACTGGCATTTACTTGAAACACCCCGAATTAAAAGGGGTTTTCACCATTGTAATGAAAGACGGGGACAAAATCACGTCTGAGTGGATGATGTTCACATTTGTCGCAACAGAAGGCGATGGGGAAAATGTAGAGCAATCCGCCGAAGGAAAATTGCAATGGCATTCCATACATGACATCAAAGACCTGCCGATGGCGGTGGGCGATACCCATATTTTGGAATACATGGTCCACGGTAGCGGCATGATCTACGGGCAATTTACGTACACCCCAGATTTTGATTTATTGTCGTACAGGCTCGATCCAAGCTGAATAAACCATGTGCCAATTTGTTCCGTCAGGGGGAAAAAGAATGGGTTTAGAAGGAAACCGAATGCAGCTCGTCATCATTACAGGTATGAGCGGTGCCGGAAAAACCGTTGCGGTCCAAAGTTTTGAAGACCTTGGTTTTTTCTGCGTCGATAATTTGCCGCCGACGCTTCTGCCAAAATTTCTGGAACTCATGAAAGATGCAAATAATAAAATGAATAAAGTCGCGCTCGTCATGGATTTGCGCGGGCGCGAATTCTTTGATGATTTATTTAAGGCATTAGATGAACTGGATAAATCTTCATGGCTCACGCCAACCATTCTGTTTTTGGATGCGGATGATTCCGTTTTGGTGCGAAGATATAAAGAAACACGGAGGTCGCATCCGCTTTCTCCTTCAGGTCCGCCCTTGGAAGGGATTAAACAGGAAAGAAAAATATTGGAAGAGCTGAAAGGACGCGCGCAAATCATTTATAACACGTCCAATCTGAAGCCGCGGGAACTCCGCGAAAAAATCACAACGGAGTTTTCGGCGAATAAGCAGTCCGTTTTTACCGTGAATGTGATGTCATTCGGGTTTAAAAACGGGATCCCGATTGACTGCGACTTGGTTTTTGACGTCCGGTTTTTGCCCAATCCGTTTTATATTGAACATATGCGCCCGAAAACCGGCTTGGACAAAGACGTTTATGACTATGTTTTAAAATGGAATGAAACACACAAATTTCTTGAAAAATTGACCGACCTGCTTGCTTTTATGCTGCCCCACTATAAACGTGAAGGGAAAAGCCAGCTCGTGATCGGTATCGGCTGCACGGGCGGCCAGCACCGTTCAGTTGCTTTGGCGGAGTATATCGGCCATTATTTTGAACGGGATTACAACACGAAGATTTCCCATCGCGACATAAAAGGAAGGGAGGAAAAAGCGCAATGAAGCCTAAAATTACCATCATCGGGGGAGGCACCGGGCTCCCTGTTCTTTTGCGGGGGCTGAAAAAATATCCGGTCGAAATCAGCGCGATTGTAACGGTTGCCGATGACGGCGGGAGTTCTGGGAGAATCCGTCATGAAATGGATATCCCAGCACCCGGCGACATCCGCAATGTGCTTGCGGCTTTGTCGGACGTGGAGCCATTGCTTGAAAAAATGTTCCAGCACCGTTTTGAAACAGGCGATGAACTTTCCGGGCATTCGCTCGGCAATCTGATCATCGCGGCGCTGACTTCGATTACGGGCGATTTTGTGCATGCGGTAAAAGAATTGAGCAAAGTGCTAAACGTGCGCGGAAAGGTGCTTCCGTCCGCCAATCAAAGCGTCGTGCTGCACGCCGAAATGGAAGACGGCTCGATTGTATCGGGCGAATCGAAAATCCCGTTTTCGGGGAAGAAAATCAAAAGGGTATTCTTGACGCCGGAGGTCATTAAGCCGCTGCCAGAAACATTGGAAGCCATCCATGAAGCGGATTTGATCGTGATTGGACCGGGTAGCCTTTATACGAGTATTTTGCCGAATTTAATGGTACCCGGGTTGGGGGAAGCAGTATGCAATGCGCGCGCGAAAAAAGTGTATGTGTGCAATTTAATGACCCAGGCGGGGGAAACGCTTCACTATACCGCCAGCGACCATGTTGCTGCCATCCATGAGCATATGGGCAGCGCATGTATTGATACGATACTGGTAAATGATGAAGAAGTGCCGGAGCCGATTCGGGAAAGGTACCGCGAAGAACTGGCACAGCCGGTTGTATATGATGTTAAGCGATTAATGGGGCTTGGCCTCGAAGTCGTTTCGGGAAACATTTTGACTTATAAAGGCGGGGTGATCCGCCACGATACCGATAAAGTTGCTGAAATCCTCTATGATATATTGAAAAAACAGCAGCTGTATTCCCGTTTTGGCGCCCAGTGAGGAAACACCGGCCGCTTTTTAAGTGGATGAACCTAAAGACGTCATCCCCTTTTCACGTGTGTACAATTGGTTTGCGCACGAATAATTCTGATGGAGGGGGCTTTGAGGGATGTCATTTGCATCGGATATCAAAAAAGAGCTGACCAATTTAGAACTGAAAGATTGCTGTGTGAAATCCGAATTATCGGCGCTGATCCGCATGAACGGGTCTTTGTCTTTTTCCAACAGGGCGCTGGTTGTGAATGTGCAGACAGAAAATGCGGCCATTGCCCGGAGAATCTACATCCTTGTAAAAAAATTATATGACGTCCCTGTAGAATTATTAGTCAGGAAAAAGATGAGGCTGAAGAAAAACAATGTCTATATTGTGCGGCTGAAATCCCATGCCAAAGAAATTTTGGAAGACCTGCACATACTGGGAGAAAATTTCACTTTTATCCAGCATATTTCCCCGGAACTTTTGAGAACGAAATGCTGCAAACGCGCTTATTTGCGCGGCGCCTTTCTCGCAGGCGGATCCGTCAACAATCCGGAAACTTCCTCGTACCATCTGGAAATTTCCTCCCAATATAAAGAGCACAACGATTCGCTCTGCCGTCTGATGAATTCTTTTCGTTTGAATAGCAAAACGCTTGAAAGGAAAAAGGGATATATTACGTATTTAAAAGAGGCGGAAAAAATTACGGAATTCCTCAATATCATCGGTGCCCACAAAGCCCTGCTCCGTTTCGAAGACGTCAGGATTGTGCGGGATATGCGCAATTCGGTCAACCGGCTTGTAAATTGTGAAACGGCCAATTTAAATAAAACGATCGGGGCAGCCCTCCGCCAAGTGGAAAATATCCGCTATATTGAAGAAACGGTCGGCCTTGACGTGTTGCCGGAAAAACTGCGTGAAATCGCGGAGCTTCGCGTAAACCACCAGGATGTTACCTTGAAGGAACTGGGGGAAATGGTGTCAGGCGGGCATATCAGCAAATCCGGCATTAACCACCGGCTGCGGAAAATCGATGAAATTGCAGAGAAACTACGGGCAAACAAGCCCATTACAAAAGATACTTAAGAGGAGAGGCGGGCCGGAAAAAGCGGTAACGCCTCTGCCTAACATAAAGGAGAGGATTAAGGATGATCGAAAAACAATTGGAAGTTAAATTGAAAACCGGTTTGCAGGCGCGCCCTGCGGCACATTTTGTCCAGGAAGCCAGCCGGTTTTCGTCTGAAATTTTTCTTGAAAAAGACGGCAGAACGGTCAATGCCAAAAGCATCATGGGGTTGATGAGCCTTGCTGCTGGGCATGGGGAAACCGTAACCCTGAGCGTCGACGGCAGCGATGAAGAAGAAGCTTTTGAATACCTGTCAAAATATATTGAAGGAAACTAATGCATAAGCCCGTGGATCCGGATGTAAGCGTATGCGCAAAGATGATTGCTTAGCCCGATATACACCGGACTCCTGCGGGAAACGCGCACCGCTTATACGCGTAACGAGATGGGAGGGGCGCGGAACGGTTCGTATAAGACTTATAGGGACCATTTGGAGGAAAAAAGAAGTTCTACCCGGTCTTGAGAAAGCTTCTCATACCCATTTCCACGAAAAAACTTTCCTTCAAACGGTCCTGAGTAAGTTTCTCAGAATCGTTTGAGGAAAAAAGGAATTCGGACGGTCTTGAAAGAGCTTCTCGGAACCGTTTCGGGACAAAAATGAATGCGAACCGGTTCTCATAAGGCACTTAAACCTTTTCAAGGCAAAAATAAAGTCGGAAGGGGGTCCTTATAAAGCTTCTCAGGACTCTCAAGGTAAGTCAATACGTGTTTTTATATTAAATACCGGGCCGTCCGAAGTTGGGGCGGCCCGGTTCGTTTACCTCATTATTTCAATTCATTCCTAGCCATAATATGGTCGATTAAGCCATATTCTTTTGCTTTTTCCGCGCTCATGAAGTTGTCGCGGTCTGTATCTTTTTCAATCACTTCAATCGGCTGGCCGGTATGTTCGGACAAAATTTTGTTCAATTTCGCCCGTGTATAAAGGATATGTTTTGCTGCAATTTCAATTTCGGTTGCCTGCCCTTGTGCACCGCCTAAAGGCTGGTGGATCATGACTTCACTGTTCGGCAGGGCAAAACGTTTCCCTTTCGCGCCGGCGGTTAACAACACGGATCCCATCGATGCAGCCATCCCGATGCAGATCGTTTGCACATCCGGTTTAATGAACTGCATGGTGTCGTAAATCGCCAACCCGGCTGTTACGCTGCCGCCGGGGCTGTTGATGTACAGGTAAATATCTTTTTCAGGATTTTCCGCTTCCAGGAATAAAAGCTGCGAAACAATCGAGTTTGCGACATTGTCGTCAATCGCGCTGCCGAGCATAATGATCCGGTCTTTCAGCAAGCGGGAATAAATGTCGTAAGCGCGTTCCCCGCGGTTCGTCTGCTCGATTACTGTAGGAATTAAATTCATCTTGTTTTCCTCCTTTTTCTTTTTGGAATGGAATGGGCCAATCTTATGCATTTTCATGTATAGGGATAGTTTTCCATCCTTATGTACTGATCATACAATAATGGTCAATGAAGGTCAAACAAATCGTCTCCATCCTGAATTACAATACCATAATATCCAAATTCCATTAAAATAAACAGAAAAAGGTATTGCATTTCTCGTTTTTCTCCTTTATAATCTATTATTGTTGAATAACATATTGCCCTCGTGGTGCAACGGATAGCACGTGAGATTCCGGTTCTCAAAATGTGGGTTCGATTCCTGCCGAGGGCGTTTTAAGTGTCCGGCTGGCTCGGTTTAAAATTTTTAATCTCCTTGATACGACTGCGTTTGCAGTCGTTTTATTTTTTTGGAATCCGAAAGATCTGAGAGAATTTGAAAAAATTTGCACGGCTATTTTTGCATGGTAAAGCTCCTTCATCGCGACCCTCCAAAAAAATGTGAACTGTCCACTGTTAATCCTAAGCCCCCACGTTCCAATTAAGTTGGTATCCATATTTTGGATTCTGACCTTTGATGGGGTCCGCCTTAATAAGCTCAATGCAATCGAAAGGGAACTAATCATTAAACGATATGTGTCTTTAGAGGAACCACGTGATTGTGATATCTACAATGAAATGGGAATTAGCTGGCCGGCATTTTATCGTATCCGTGAGAAGACGTTTTACAAATTAGCTTTTGCTTTGCGTATTGAAGTATATAAAGAGGTGAAAAGTGAGGTGACTTCACATGAATTCTGTGTAACCGATTTTCGTGGGGCAGAAAAGGTTGATCTACTCTATCATATATTACACAAACTTCTTGACGGTATCATCACTCAGCAGTTTTCGTATAAAATTACACTGTTTTTCCAATAACACTTCACTTTTCTTTGCATAATTTATTTCAATCAATCCACATTATCTAAAGAAAAGGTGATATATGAATTTTGTTAGGAGGGTTATTATGGGAATTTTAAGTGGTAATCCAAAAGAAGAACCGATGCACTACGGAGAAGTATTTGGTGTATGGACGAATTTACTGACAGCTAAAGGATTATTAGCCGGATATCAAACATTACTCAACCATACGGGTGATGAGGATTTAAAAAGTTTTATCCAAGATAGCATTGAAAACGTTCTAAAACCGGAGATACAAGAAACAGAAAACTTGTTAAAAGAAAATGGAATAGCACTTCCGCCATCACCGCCAGAACGGCCAAAAGCATGTTTGGAAGATATTCCTGCCGGTGCGAGATTTACTGACCCGGAAATTGCTGCAATGCTTAGTAAAGATATTGCAGCCGGTTTAGTGGCATGTAGTACAATTATGGGACAGTGCATCAGGGAAGATATTGCTTTAATGTATGGGCAATTTCACATGAAAAAAGCGCAATATGGTGCCAAATTACTTAGAATGAACAAAGAAAAAGGTTGGCTAGTTCCACCACCGCTCAATGTAAAAAGTTCGGAGTGTTAATCTAAAAGCTTGCGATGCCGCAAGCTTTTCCTTTTTTATTGAACTTTGATAATGACTATACTTTACCTTTTTTTGTAGAACGATCTTTTCTCCTTTTCTTACGTTTGTAATCAAGCGTTGCTAACCTCATTCGTTTTGTTGAATAAGTTGTTTCAAAATAACCCCTAATGGCTCCTTTTTATCTTAAAGAATAATTGTTCCTTTGATTGTACATCATTAAAGTGAACAGTTAGAAAAGGAGGTGAAAACTGTGTTCAAAAAAATTCTTCATTCGCTTTGTGCCCTATTAGTTACATTTATGCTTTGTGGGATAGCTGTTTATGCTCAAAATAACAACATTGACAGCGGTAGCAACACAAACAAAATAACTCATATGGCTCAAAATAACGATGCTGTTGATAACAATGATGATGGCGATACAGATTGGGGTTGGATTGGTTTAGTTGGTTTAGCAGGACTGTTCGGGTTAATGAGAAAAAATGACAGAAGAGATTAGAACCAATAATTATTATAAATGGATCTTTTCTGATAGAAAAATGGCAGAAAGACGACAGATTATTTTTGTTTAGACTTGTTATGAGATATCGTAGGATATGTTGAAGCAGGACGTCACTCCGATCGGGGTGGCGTTTTTATTGTAGTGAAAAGTAGTGTTACGACATGGCAGAAATGCGCGAGTCGAACAATCTTAAAATTAGTGAAAAGGCATTGTATATAATGAGAAAAACCGTTGAACGATGTTTAGAAGATCGCTTTTGCTTAACCCTGGAACAGGCGAAAACAGAAACTCGAGGAAGGTATATTGGAGAATCTCTAAAAACCCAATCTTACACAAAGCTATTGCCGTCAAGGGCTGAAAAGCTTGTATGATCAGTATTGCGAAAAGCGTCATTTATTTGGTTGAACCGCAATATACGGAACCGTACGTACGGTGGTGTGAGAGGTCGGGGGCCCTACTCGATTCTTGAAGAAAATAATGCAGGCAGGTTATTCACAGAACGTATCCCGGCATTACTTTTTGGCTGCTTTTACAGATGTCCGTGAATCTGTGCCGCTTATCCGCGATTTACAGGAGCGCGATCATGGGACTTCCTGCCAATGCATATACTTAAACACAAAAATGTTGTAAAATAAAAAACGAAAGTGCCGGGACATGTTCATAATGAAACCGGCTTCGTTAAAGGGGGGAATGATATGGATCTGCAAGTTGGATTATGGCAGAAGCAATCAATGAAACTGGCGATGACACAGGAATTAAAGCAGGCAATTGAAGTCCTTCAGTTTTCATCCCAGGAGCTCATGTCTTTTCTTGAGGAAAAGACGGCGGAAAACCCTCTCATCGAATTGTACAACACCCATATTAAACTGGTCGATTCCCGTTTTTCCGGGCTGTACCGCATGAAGGGTCAGAAAAAAAGCCAGGAAAAAAATTGGATTGAACAAATCCCCGAACAAATTGAAACGCTTCCGGATTACTTAATCAGCCAATTGAACATGAAATCGTTACCAAAAACAGTTGCGGAAGCTGTTAAAGTTTATGCCGGGCATTTGGATGCAAACGGCTATCTGGCTATTACCGCCCCAGAAGCGGCACAGATCGCCCAAATCCCGGTTGAAGATGCCGAAAAAGGGCTGGAAATCCTGCAAACGCTCGACCCGGCCGGAATTGGGGCAAGGTCGCTCCAGGAATGCCTTTTAATCCAAATCAAAAGGGATCCGGACGCGCCGACACACGCGGCAGAACTGATCGGCAGCCATTTTCTCGAATTTGCCGAGAAAAAATGGAAAGGCATTGCGAAAAAGATGGATATCTCCATGCAGGAAATCCAACAGGCGGCCGACTATATCCAAACATTAAACCCCCGGCCCGGAGCCGGATTTTCCCATGAAACCCCGCAATACATCGTGCCTGATTTGATGGTCAAAAACAGCGGCGGGGAACTGGAACTTTTCCTTGTAGAAGGCCAGGTGCCGAGGGTGCGTTTTAATGAAGATTATTCAAGCATGCTCAAGCTGTCCGGGGATGCCCAAGCCGTCCGTTATTTGAAAGAAAAAACGCAGGAGTACCATTGGATCCAAAAAAGCATTGAAAGCCGGAAAGAAACGCTGCTGAAAGTCGGCAAAGCGCTTTTGGAAAAACAGCGGGATTTCTTTTTATACGGAAAAGGACATTTAAAACCGCTAACGATGAAAGAAGTATCGGATGCGATCGGGATGCACGAGTCGACCGTCAGCCGTGCCGTCAGGGAAAAATATATTGAAACCCCGTTCGGGACTTTCCCGTTAAAACAATTCTTTACAACAGCGCTTCCGGTCCGGTCCGGCACAAGGGAAGAAGCGGCATCGAGCGCTGAAATCAAAAATCAAATCGCTACGCTTGTGAACCGGGAAGACAAGCGGAAACCGCTTTCGGACCAGACAATCGTCACATTATTAAATAAGAAAGGTTTTGAAATTTCGCGCCGGACGGTTGCTAAATACCGTGAGCAGCTCGGGATTCCGTCCTCGGCGAAAAGAAAAAGGTACGAATAGCCGGAAAGGGGATTTGCCGATGGAGCTGACACTTTACACAAGAAAACATTGCCCGCTTTGCGAAGAGGCGAAAGAACTGTTGCATCTTTTGCAGAAGGAGATCCCTTTCCGGCTCGTTGAAAGAGATATAGAAAAAAACGATGGATGGATGGAACGTTACGGATTGATGATCCCGGTTGTCGAATTTGAAGGTGAAGTCATTCAATACGGGCGAATTCACGAATTCGCCATAAGACAACGTTTACACGAAAAAATTGATCCATAATAGTTGAAATGCAAAATTTATCCTGCTAGAATAAAAATCGTAGCGAGGGTAATTTTTTTGGAGTAAGTGGGACGAAAAATGTCTCTGTGGGACTCAACACGGCCTACATAATTTTTTAAGGAGTTAATCATCTATGCGATCGTTGATAGAGGTTCAAAGGAAATTATTACCCGATATCCTCGCGGTTATGCAAAAACGATACCAGATTTTGCGGTCCATCTCATTTGTGGAGCCGATCGGCAGAAGGACGCTGGCGCAAATGCTCGGCATGTCGGAACGCGTGCTGAGGGGCGAAGTGGAATTTTTAAAAAACCAAAAGCTCATTGACATTAAACCTTCGGGAATGTCGATTACAAAAATGGGCGCCGGGCTTTTGCAGGATTTGGAAAGTATGATGAGGGAAATTTCGGGTATTAATGAAACAGAAGAAAAGCTAAAAAAAGCTTTGGGCCTCGAAGACGTTGTCGTGGTCCCGGGAAACAGCGATGAAGAACCGTGGGTAAAAAGCGAACTCGGAAGAGCATGCGCTTATAGAATCAAAGCCGTCTTAATGGGAAACAATATAATCGCTGTTACAGGAGGATCCACGATGGCTGCAGTCGCAGATGCGTTAACTCCCGATTTCAGCGCCCCGGAGCAGCTTTTATTCGTCCCGGCAAGAGGCGGCATTGGCGAAGATGTGCAAAACCAGGCCAATACGATTTGCGCAAAGATGGCGGAACGGACGGGAGGAAAACACCGGGTATTGTATGTGCCTGACCAGGTGAGCCTCGAAGTGTATAAATCGGTTGTGAACGAGCCATCCATTAAAGAAGTCCTTACCCTTATCAAACAAGCGGAAATTGTGCTGCACGGCATTGGTGAAGCGATTACCATGGCGAAGCGCCGCAAAACCGGCAAAGAAGAAATGGAAAAAATTATACAAGGGCATGCAGTAGGCGAAGCGTTTGGATATTATTTTAATGAACAAGGTGAAGTCGTTCACAAGGTTCAAACGATCGGCCTTCAGCTGGAAGATTTACAGTATATTCAACACGTATTTGCTGTTGCCGGAGGGGCGTCCAAGGCGAAAGCGATTAAAGCCTACATGAATTCAAAACCGAAATCCACCGTCCTGATTACGGACGAGGGTGCAGCCAAAAATATTCTCGCTTGCAGCTAACCATGTTTTTAAAAGGGAATTCCCTTTTGAAATATAAAATCTTTACGAACTCAAGGAGGAAACACAAATGGCAGTTAAAGTTGGTATTAACGGATTTGGACGTATCGGACGTAACGTATTCCGCGCTGCATTGAACAATCCTAATGTTGAAATAGTTGCGATCAACGACTTAACAGATGCAAAAATGCTTGCACACTTGTTAAAATACGATTCTGTTCATGGAAATCTTGAAGAAGAAGTAACAGTTGACGGCGATTACATCGTTGTAGGCGGCCATAAAGTGAAAGTGCTTGCTGAACGCGAACCTGCAAATCTCGGCTGGGGCGACCTCGGCGTAGAAGTTGTTGTTGAATCAACAGGCCGTTTCACAAACCGTGATGCTGCAGCAAAACACTTGGAAGCAGGCGCGAAAAAAGTTGTAATTTCTGCTCCGGCTAAAAACGAAGACATCACGATCGTTATGGGTGTTAACGAAGACAAATACGATCCTGCAAAACATAATGTCATTTCGAATGCATCCTGCACAACAAACTGCTTGGCTCCATTTGCAAAAGTGCTGCATGAAAAATTTGAAATCAAACGCGGTATGATGACAACTGTTCACTCTTACACAAACGACCAACAAATCCTTGACTTGCCGCACAAAGACTACCGCCGTGCTCGTGCAGCAGCACAAAGCATTATTCCTACAACAACTGGTGCTGCAAAGGCTGTTGCCCTTGTATTGCCTGAATTGAAAGGCAAATTAAACGGTATGGCAATGCGCGTTCCGACTCCAAACGTTTCTGTTGTTGACCTTGTTGCTGAACTTGGCAAAGACGTAACGGTTGAAGAAGTAAACGCAGCATTGAAAGCAGCTGCTGAAGGTGAATTGAAAGGCATCCTGGCTTACACTGAAGAACCGCTTGTATCCCGTGACTTCAACCATACAACGGTTTCTTCCACAATCGATGCGCTTTCCACAATGGTTATCGAAGGAAACATGGTAAAAGTTGTTTCCTGGTATGACAACGAATTCGGTTACTCCAACCGTGTTGTTGACCTTGTTGAATACATCGCTTCTAAAGGCCTTTAATTTGAATCGGAAGAGCAAAAGCAGGGGGGCGGGGGAGAATCCCCTCTCCCTTTTTCCATGCTCGTGAATAAAAAGGAGGTTCGTTTTGCCATGAACAAAAAATCAATTAAGGATGTTGAATTGCAAGGGAAACGCGTTTTCTGCCGCGTTGACTTTAATGTTCCGTTAAAAGACGGCAATGTAGCGGACGATACAAGAATCCGCGCAGCACTGCCGACTATCCAGTATTTGGTGGATAACGGCGCGAAAGTCATTTTGGCTAGCCACCTGGGCCGCCCGAAAGGCAAAGTAGTTGAAGAATTGCGCCTGACGCCGGTCGCAAAACGCTTGAGCGAATTGCTGAAAAAAGACGTAAAAAAAGCAAATGAAGCTTACGGCGAATCCGTCAAGGCGGAAATCGCGAAAATGGAAAACGGCGACGTGCTTTTGCTTGAAAACGTCCGTTTCTACCCTGGCGAAGAAAAAAATGATCCGGAACTGGCAAAAGAATTTGCTGCACTTGCTGACCTTTATGTCAATGATGCTTTCGGTGCTGCACACCGCGCACATGCATCAACGGAAGGCATCGCCCACTACCTTCCTGCAGTATCCGGCTTTTTAATGCAAAAAGAACTCGATGTACTCGGAAAAGCATTATCCGACCCTGAACGTCCTTTCACGGCCATTATTGGCGGTGCGAAAGTCAAAGATAAAATCGGCGTCATCGACAACCTGCTTGACAAAGTGGACAACCTGATCATCGGCGGCGGGCTTGCTTATACGTTCATTAAAGCGCAAGGCCATGAAATTGGACAATCTTTGCTGGAAGAAGACAAAATCGACCTTGCAAAATCCTTTATGGCAAAAGCGAAAGAAAAAGGCGTCAACTTCTACATGCCGGTTGATGCAGTAGTTGCGGATGAGTTTTCCGAAACAGCCAATAAAAAAGAAGTGGACATTGAAGAAATTCCGGCTGACTGGCAAGCACTGGACATCGGCCCGAAAACAGTCGAATTGTATGCGAAAGTCATTAAAGAATCGAAATTGGTCATTTGGAACGGGCCAATGGGTGTATTCGAAATGGATGCCTATGCAAATGGAACTAAAGGCGTTGCCGAAGCCCTCGCAGAAGCAACAGGTACTTACAGCATCATCGGTGGTGGCGACTCTGCGGCAGCTGTAGAAAAATTCCATCTTGCCGACAAAATGGACCATATTTCCACAGGCGGCGGCGCATCGCTTGAATTTATGGAAGGAAAAGTGCTTCCTGGCGTCGCAGCTTTAAATGACAAAGAATAAGAAGTTCGTTTGATTTTATATAGAAAGGGAGTGTCCTTATTGCGTAAACCGATCATCGCGGGAAACTGGAAAATGAATAAAACTTTGCCAGAAGCGCTTGCTTTTGCCGAAGAAGTGAAAAATTCGGTGCCGAGCGAGTCTGTTGTCGACAGCGTGATTTGTGCTCCTGCGCTCTTCCTAGAACGCCTTGTGGAAGCCACAAAAGGCACCAGGGTGAAAATTGGTGCCCAAAACATGCACTTTGAAGAAAGCGGTGCTTTTACAGGTGAAATCAGCCCGGTTGCACTCGCTGATTTACACGTTGAATATGTCATTCTGGGACACTCTGAACGCCGTGAAATGTTTAATGAAACGGATGAAGCAGTTAACAAAAAAGTGAAAGCTGCTTTTGCGCATCATTTAACACCGATCGTATGCGTTGGAGAAACACTGGAACAACGTGAAAATAACGAAACAAAAGAACTTGTCGGTTCGCAGGTAAAAGCTGCTTTCGCCGGCCTTTCCGACGAAGAGGCGATAAAAACGGTTGTTGCCTATGAACCAATCTGGGCAATCGGCACCGGGAAATCTTCGACTGCCGAAGATGCCAACGAAGTTTGCGCGTATATCCGCAGCGTGATTGCGGAACAATTCAACCAGGATGTAGCAGATGCCGTGCGCATCCAATACGGCGGCAGCGTAAAACCGGGAAACATTAAAGAATTCATGCAACAGCCTGATATTGACGGTGCGTTAGTTGGAGGCGCAAGCCTTGATCCACAATCTTATTTGCAATTATTGGAGGCGGTAAGCCATGAGTAAAGCACCTGTGGCATTGATTATTTTAGATGGCTTTGGCTGCCGGAAAGAAACAAAAGGAAATGCAGTAGCCCAAGCAAATAAACCGAATTTTGACCGCTATTGGAAGGAATTCCCGCATAACCAGCTTGGCGCAAGCGGCGAAGCGGTAGGTCTTCCTGAAGGCCAAATGGGGAACTCCGAAGTCGGCCATACAAACATCGGTGCCGGCCGGATTGTATACCAAAACTTAACCCGCGTGGACATTTCGATCCGCGAAGGCGAATTTGGCAAAAACGAAACGTTCCTTGGCGCAATTGAGAATGTGAAAAAATATGGGACAGACCTTCATCTGTTTGGTTTGTTATCCGACGGCGGCGTGCACAGCCATATCCGCCATATGTTTGCGCTGTTGAAACTTGCTGCCGACCATGACGTGAAGAACGTTTATGTCCATGCTTTCCTAGACGGCCGTGATGTTGGCCCGAAAACAGCGGAAAAATACATTAAAGCAACGGAAGAAAAATTCAAAGAATATGGTGTTGGCCAATTTGCAACGGTTACCGGACGCTACTATTCCATGGACCGCGACAAACGCTGGGACCGTGTTGAAAAAGCATACCGTGCAATGGCGTATGGCGAAGGCCCGAAATATCCGAATGCAATGGCGGTTGTGGAAGATTCCTACAAAAACGGCATCTTTGATGAATTCGTTATTCCTTCCGTCATTACGAAAGAAGACGGGACGCCGGTTGCAACGATTAAAGACCATGATTCGGTCATTTTCTACAACTTCCGCCCGGACCGTGCCATCCAGATTTCCAACGCGTTTACGAACGAAGACTACCGTGAATTTGATCGCGGCGCAAACCATCCGAAAGATTTGTATTTCGTTTGCATGACCCATTTCTCTGAAACGGTAAAAGGTTATGTGGCGTTCAAACCGGTCAGCCTGGACAACACGATCGGCGAAGTTTTATCGCAGCATGGATTGAAACAGCTTCGCATTGCAGAAACTGAAAAATATCCGCACGTTACATTCTTTATGAACGGCGGGCGCGAAGAAAGATTCCCTGGAGAAGACCGGATTTTGATCAATTCTCCAAAAGTGGCCACATATGACCTGAAACCGGAAATGAGCGCGTATGAAGTAACGGATGCGTTGTTGGAACAAATCCGGAACGACAAATATGATGCCATCATTTTGAACTATGCGAACCCGGATATGGTCGGCCACTCCGGCATGCTGGAGCCAACCATTAAAGCAATTGAAGCTGTTGATGAATGCCTGGGTAAAGTCGTTGACCTCATTCTTGAAAAAGGCGGCTATGCGATTATTACCGCAGACCACGGCAACTCGGACGAAGTGGTTACGCCAGACGGTAAACCAATGACCGCACATACAACCAACCCGGTTCCTGTCATTATTACGAAAAAAGGCATTGAAGTGCGCGATGGCGGTATTCTTGCAGATTTGGCACCTACAATGCTTGACCTGCTGAACATTCCGCAGCCGAAAGAAATGACAGGTACTAGCTTGATTAAAAAATGAGAGTCCTAAATTTACGCATTAAAGGAGAGATTTGAATATGTCTTTGATTACTGATATTTACGCACGCGAAGTATTGGATTCCCGCGGTAATCCGACAGTTGAAGTAGAAGTTTACACAGAAGAAGGCGGTTTTGGCCGCGCATTGGTGCCAAGCGGCGCATCTACCGGCGAATACGAAGCAGTGGAACTTCGTGATAATGACAAAAACCGCTTCCTGGGCAAGGGCGTAGAAACGGCGGTTAAAAATGTAAATGAAACCATTGCAGAAGAAATCGTCGGCTATGATGTATTTAACCAAGTTGGCATTGATAAAGCGATGATCGAACTTGACGGCACACCAAACAAAGGCAAACTCGGCGCAAACGCGATCCTCGGCGTTTCCCTTGCAGTTGCCCGTGCTGCAGCTGATGAGCTTGGCGTTCCTTTGTATCAATATCTTGGCGGAT
Organism: Weizmannia acidilactici; assembly: GCF_008974185.1. Classification (GTDB taxonomy): domain Bacteria; phylum Bacillota; class Bacilli; order Bacillales; family Bacillaceae_C; genus Weizmannia; species Weizmannia acidilactici. The sequence continues at coordinate 56,991 of NZ_BKZP01000003.1, read as the reverse complement.
TCAACGCAAAACAACTGCCGGTTCCAATGATGAACATCTTAAACGGCGGTGCGCATGCCGACAACAACGTTGATATCCAAGAATTCATGATCATGCCTGCAGGGGCTCCGAACTTTAAAGAAGCGCTCCGCATGGGTGCTGAAATTTTCCACAACTTGAAATCTGTATTAAAATCAAAAGGCTACAACACGGCTGTTGGTGACGAAGGCGGCTTTGCCCCGAACTTGAAATCGAACGAAGAAGCCCTTTCCACCATCATCGAAGCAATCGAAAAAGCAGGCTACAAACCGGGTGAACAAGTACTGCTTGCCATGGACGTTGCATCTTCCGAACTTTACAGCGATGAAGATGGCAAATACCATTTGGAAGGCGAAGGCAAAGTTTTGACTTCTGAAGAAATGGTAAACTGGTATGAAGAATTAATTTCTAAATACCCAATCATCTCGATCGAAGACGGTTTGGATGAAAACGACTGGGAAGGCCACAAAATGTTGACGGAACGCCTTGGCAAAAAAGTTCAGCTTGTTGGGGACGACTTGTTCGTAACAAACACTGAAAAACTTGCCCGCGGTATTCAAGAAGGCGTTGGTAACGCGATCCTGATCAAAGTTAACCAAATTGGTACTTTGACTGAAACCTTCAATGCGATTGAAATGGCAAAACGCGCAGGCTACACTGCGATCGTTTCCCACCGCTCAGGTGAAACGGAAGACAGCACAATCGCTGACATCGCTGTAGCGACAAACGCAGGCCAAATTAAAACAGGTGCTCCTTCACGTACTGACCGCGTAGCAAAATACAACCAATTGCTCCGCATTGAAGACGAATTAGGCGACACTGCCGAATTCCTGGGCAAAAATACTTTCTACAACTTGAAAAAATAATGTCATTACCGTTATGCGGGCTGCCCGGTTTTGAACCGGGCAGTTTTTCTTTTTTAGATTGAATATTTTTGCCGGCGCTCGAAAAGGTTAAAGGCTTGCACAGCACAGCCAAACTGTCTAATTAGAGCAGCCAACAAGACAAAAAAAGAGATCCGCGCATGCGAACTGTCTAATTAGAGCAGCCAACAAGACAAAAGGAGAGTGTCGCACGTCCGAATTGTCTAATTGGAACAGCCAAAAAGACAAAAGAAGAGCTCCGCGCGACCAAACTGTCTAATTAGAACAGCCAACAAGACAAAAGGAGAGAGCTGCACGTCCGAACTGTCTAATTAGCAGCCAAAAAGACACAAAAGGCGAACATCAGCCGCTCGAAATGCTCATACCGTTTACTGCTTTTCCTATCTCATCGTTGCATGCCAAACCTCTGATCGTTTTAACCCCTTTATTGATCCAAACTATGCTTTATGATAAACTATGAAATAAGGTATTGTCCGTTTCGGGAGGTGTGTGTCCATGCATACATTATTGCTTACGCTATTGGTTATAGATGCTGTCCTTTTAATTGCTGTGATCCTGTTGCAGCCGGGGAAAAGTACGGGATTATCCGGGGCGATTTCCGGCGGGGCCGAGCAGCTTTTCGGAAAACAAAAAGTGCGCGGGATTGATTTGATTTTGCACCGGATTACGATTGTGCTGGCGGTGTTGTTTTTCTTGCTGGCGATCGGACTTGCATATTTGGATTTATAAAATGTGCTGATCCTGGCCCGGACATGACGGACCAGGTTTTTTTGTGCGGAATGCTGGAATTTCCTGCTATGGTTTGTTACAAATAAAATTGAACAAAGGGCGACAGTGAATTTTCAGCAGGAAAAGAGGAGTTTTTTACGGATGATGAGAATTGTGATGCCTAAACCTTTTTTATTTGAAGGCGGCAAAAGGGCCGTCCTTCTTTTGCACGGATTTACGGGAAATTCAGCCGATGTTAGGATGCTCGGCCGGTTCCTTGAAAAGAAAGGGTACACCTGCCATGCACCGCAATACAAAGGGCATGGGGTGCCGCCGGAAAACCTGGTGCATACCGGGCCTGAAGATTGGTGGCAGGATGTCATGGCAGGATACCATTTATTAAAACAAAAAGGGTACGACGAAATTGCGGTGGCCGGATTGTCTTTGGGCGGGGTATTTTCTTTAAAATTGGGTTACACTGTACCTGTAAAGGGAATTATCACCATGTGCGCGCCGATGTACATAAAAAGCGAACAGACGATGTACGAAGGCGTCGTCCAGTACGCCCGTAAATACAAACAATTTGAAGGGAAAAGCGAAGAGCAGATTGAAAAGGAAATCCGGGAATTTAAAAAGACACCGATGAACACATTGAAATTGCTGCAAAGCTTAATCCAAGATGTACGCAATCATGTGGACCATATTTATGCGCCTGTTTTTGTCGTGCAGGCGCGCCATGATGAAATGATTAAGCCGGAAAGCGCGAATATTATTTATTCCGAAGTGGAATCGGACCATAAACAAATCAAATGGTATGAACAATCCGGCCATGTCATTACGCTCGATAAGGAAAAAGAACAGCTCCATGAAGATGTTTACCAATTCCTTGAATCGCTTGACTGGCAGGAATAAACTTTCCCGCAAAGGAGGGAAAAAGATGGATCAACTCCGGCAAGATGTTGACAGAATTTTATCGTATATGAAAGAAGAAACGTACAAGCCGCTTACGGTCCAGGAACTGGAAAAAGCGTTCGGCATCCAGGATTCTTCCGAGTTTAAAGAATTTGTCAAAGTGCTTGTCTATATGGAAGAAAAAGGGCTTGTCATCCGCACGCGCAGCAACCGTTACGGCCTGCCGGAAAAAATGAATCTTGTGCGCGGAAAGCTGATCGGCCACCCGAAAGGCTTTGCTTTTGTGGCGCCGGATGAACCGGGGATTGATGATATTTTTATCCCGCCGCATGAAACAAACCATGCTTTAAACGGCGACACGGTCATCGTGCGCGTGTCAAGCAAAAGCTCCGGGCAGCGGCAGGAAGGAACCGTTGTGCGGATTTTGGAGCGCGGCCAGAAAGAAATCGTCGGCACGTATGTGGAAAGCCAGCACTTCGGCTTTGTTGTGCCGGATGATAAACGGTTCGGGAGCGATATCTTTATTCCGAAAACGGCAAACGGTGGCGCTGTCGAAGGCCATAAAGTGATCGTGCGCATTACTTCATATCCGGAAGGCACAAAAAATGCGGAAGGAGAAGTCATTCAAATTCTTGGCCATAAAAATGACCCGGGCGTTGATATTTTGTCGATAATCCATAAGTACGGGCTGCCGCAGGCTTTTCCGGACGAAGTGCTCGAACAGGCAAACGGGGTGCCGGATGAAATTGATGAACATGATATCGGCAACCGCCGCGATTTGCGGGATGAAGTAATTGTCACCATTGACGGGGCCGATGCGAAAGATTTGGATGATGCCGTCACCGTGCAAAAACTGCCGAACGGCCATTACAAGCTCGGTGTCCATATTGCCGATGTCAGCCATTATGTGCGCGAGGGCACGCCGATTGACCGCGAAGCCTTTGAACGTGGGACAAGCGTTTACCTCGTCGACCGCGTGATTCCAATGATCCCGCATCGGCTGTCAAACGGCATATGTTCACTCAATCCAAGGGTGAATCGTTTCACGCTGTCGTGCGAAATGGAAATTGATGAAAACGGCACGGTTGTGGATCATGAAATTTTCGAAAGTATCATCAAAACGACAGAGCGGATGACATACGGGGATGTCAATAAAATCCTTGTCGACCATGACGAAGCGTTGCGGAAACGGTACGAACCGCTTGTTCCGATGTTTGAAACGATGGCCGAGCTGGCGGACATTTTACGAAAAAAAAGGATGCAGCGCGGCGCTATCGACTTTGATTTTAAAGAAGCAAAAGTGCTTGTGGATGAAAACGGCAAGCCGCGTGACGTCGTGCTGCGTGAACGGTCGGTTGCGGAAAAACTGATCGAAGAATTTATGCTTGCGGCGAATGAAACAGTTGCCGAGCATTTTTACTGGCTGGACGTGCCGTTTATTTACCGGATCCACGAAGAGCCGAAAGCGGATAAACTGCAGCGTTTTTTTGAATTTATTACGAATTTCGGCCTGATTGTGCGGGGCACCGCGAATTCGGTCCATCCACGGGCGCTTCAGGAAATTCTCGATACGGTAGAAGGCCGGCCGGAAGAAATGGTTGTTTCGACAGTCATGCTGCGCTCGATGCAGCAGGCAAAATACGACCCGGAATGCATCGGGCACTTCGGTTTGTCCACGAAATTTTACACGCATTTCACTTCGCCGATCCGCCGTTATCCGGACTTGATCGTACACCGGCTGATCCGGACTTATTTAATTGACGGGAGAATGGACGAAGAAACGAAGGAAAAATGGAAAGAGATATTACTTGAAATTGCCGACCATTCTTCGAAAATGGAACGCCGGGCTGTTGATGCCGAACGCGATACCGATGAACTGAAGAAAGCCGAATTTATGGAAGATAAAATTGGCGAGGAGTTCGACGGGATCATCAGTTCGGTCACGAATTTCGGGATGTTTGTCGAATTGCCGAATACGATTGAAGGGCTTGTCCATGTCAGCTATATGACCGATGACTATTACCATTACAATGAACGGCAATATGCGATGATCGGCGAGCGGACCGGGAATGTGTTCCGGATCGGGGACGAAATCCGCGTCCGGGTGCTGAATGTTAACAAAGAAGAACGCAACATCGATTTTGAAATTGTCGGCATGAAAAACAACCGGCGGGCAAGAATAGAAGAACGGCCGAAAAAAATCGTGAAAGTCCGTGCTGCCAATTCTTCCCGGCCGCACAAGCACAATGCCGCCCATGAAGAGTGGTCCACGAGGCCGCCGAAAAAGAAAAAGAAAAAAGCAAAACGGAGGTAACCGGGCTCGCCCGGCTGCCTTCTTCGGAGGGGAAACAAGATGCCAAAAGGTGAAGGGAAAGTGCTGGCGCAAAACAAGAAAGCAAGCCATGACTATTTTATCGAAGAAACATATGAAGCCGGTCTTGTCCTGCAGGGGACGGAAATCAAATCGATCCGCGCAGGGCGTGTGAATTTGCGCGATTCGTTTGCACGGGTGGAAAAAGGGGAAGTATATGTATACGGCATGCACATCAGTCCGTATGAACAGGGAAACCGATACAACCACGACCCGCTCCGTCCGAGGAAAATTTTGCTCCACCGCAGGGAAATCGACAAACTGGCCGGCGTTGTAAAAGAGCAGGGTTATTCTTTAATCCCGCTGAAAATTTACATTAAAAACGGTTATGCAAAAGTTTTGATCGGCCTGGCGCGCGGGAAAAAGAATTACGATAAGCGCGAAGCTTTGAAAAAGAAAGAAGCGGCCCGCGAGATCGAACGCGCCTTTAAAGCAAGACAGCATTAGGCAAAAACTAACAATTGCATCATAAGGAATTCATGTTATAATATTATCTGTAAGCCAGTTAGATGTGACAGCTCAAATCATCCAAGACTCCCTTTTTATACCGGGGACGTTACGGATTCGACAGGGATAGATCGAGCTTGAGCTGCGAGCCGGGGGGACGTCCCCGTAAAAACGCAAGCCTAAATATAACTGGCAAATCTAATCAAAACCTCGCTTTAGCTGCCTAATAAGCGCTAAGCGGATCCTCCCTCCATCGCCCATGTGGTAGGGTAAGGGTCTCAACTTGAGTGGGATACGCCGGCTGTCCTCCGCCTGGGGACGAAGGAAGAGACCAATCAGGCTAGCGCGCTGGATGCCCGCCGATAGGCAAAAGGCCGCGCGAAACGCGAATATATCGGCTACGCTCGTAGATGCTTGAGTGGCGATATTTCTGGACGTGGGTTCGACTCCCACCGTCTCCATAAAACGAAATCAATGGATTTCAAACTGATCCAAAGCCCTTGTATATCAAGGGTTTTTTTATTTTTACCATTTCATTTGATTTTATTGAATATCAAACATCCGTAGTCAAAAACGTATTCAAGAAATCATTAGATGTTAGATTAAATTAGATTGATGGGCAGCAAAATTGGTGTGGTAAAATTGAGAAAGACAATGATATTTTACTCTAATATTTTGGGGCCTTGGAGGTATTGAGAAATATGGAAGAAACAGTTAGCTATCAAGTGAAAAGCCATTCATTCGATGATATTATCTCCAATTTAGAACGGGAAGACATGGCACAACGTGATCGTGGAACCCTTTTTGAGCTATTGGTTACAGCATATCTGAAGAAAGAACCAATGTATGCACGGTTATTTGATGAAGTATGGATGTTATCGGATGTTCCTGAAGAATATGGAATTCCGAAGAAAGATACAGGTGTAGACTTAGTTGCCCGAAAAAGGGAAACAGGTGAGTTGGTTGCTGTTCAGTGTAAATATTATTCGAAAAATATGACAATCCAAAAGTCGCATATTGATTCTTTCTTAAATGAAGTGGGGAAGAGCTATTATGCAGAAGGGATTATTGTAACTTCAACGGACAAGTGGAGCAGTAATGCGAACAACGCTTTATTAGACCGTGACAAAAACATTGCTCGTATTGGTTTGTCGCAATTGCGTGAGAGTGAGATTGATTGGTCACAGTTCTCCTTTGATAATCCGCAGAAAATTGCGTTGAAGTCACCTAAGAAACCACGTTCTCACCAGATTCCTGCTATTGAGGCAGTAGTAAATGGTTTTGAAACGGCTGACCGTGGAAAGTTGATTATGGCTCCCGGTACAGGAAAAACATATACTTCTATGGTAATTGCCGAAAGGATGGCAGAGAAGAAAAATGGTACATTCAGGGTATTATATCTTGTACCTAGTATTCAGTTGCTTTCCCAATCTTTAAGAGGCTGGACTGCCGATTCTAAGTATCGTGAGGATATGGAAACTTTTGCGGTTTGTTCGGATAGAAAAGTTACAAAAAAGGCAAAAGGTGAAAACGAGATTGAGGATATAGCGGCAGCAGATTTAGGTTATCCGGCTACGACTGATTATCGCAAGTTACTGGAGCATCAGAAGCTTATTGATTCGGCGGATCACCAAAGCAAATTCTTAGTCGTGTTCTCAACATATCAGTCCATTGACGTAATTATTGAGGCTCAGAAAAATGGCTTTTATGAGTTCGATTTGGTTGTCTGTGATGAAGCTCATCGTACAACCGGAGCAACCGAAGTGGGAAAAGAAGCTAGTGCTTTTGTGAAAGTACATAGCAATGACAATATTAAAGCTAAAAAACGTCTGTATCAAACGGCTACTCCTCGTATTTATGGTGATGATGCAAAGAAGAAAGCTGATGAATTGTCTGTTGTTATTGCAGATATGAATGATAAAGAAATTTATGGTGAAGAGTTTTACCGAATTGGATTTGGAGATGCCGTAAATAAAGGGATTTTAACGGACTATAAAGTTATGGTTCTGGCTGTTGATGAAGAAGTAATTGCCCGTCGTTTTCAAAAGATGCTGGCGAATAAGCGTGATACAGAACTTGAATTTGATGATGTAACGAAAATTATCGGCTGTTGGAATGGGTTGATCAAACGTAAGAGTAATTCTAATGTGATTTCTGCTAATCCAATGAAGCGGGCTATTGCTTTTGCTGGAACGATTCGTGAGTCGAAGTTGATTAAGGAAATGTTTACAGAAGTTGTTGATATGTATATCAATGAATCAGGAGGCCAAACAGAGCCGGTTCGAATTGAAATAGACCATGCGGACGGTTCGATGAATGCCCTGCAGAAGAATGAGAAAATTTCTTGGCTGAAGGCAGAAGTTCCACCAAATACTTGTCGTATCCTTACTAATGCACGCTTCCTTACAGAGGGTGTAGACGTTCCGGATTTGGACGCAGTTATGTTTTTAAAACCTCGTAAATCACGTATTGACATTGCACAAGCAGTAGGACGAGTTATGCGTAAAGCAGAAGGAAAAGATTATGGTTATGTCATCCTTCCTATCGGTATTCCTGCAGGTGTTGATGAAAATACGGTCTTAGATAAAAATGAGAAGTATCAAGTAGTTTGGGACGTTCTAAATGCGTTGCGTTCGTTAGACGAACGTTTTGATGCAATGATCAATAAATTGGAATTGAACAAAAAGAAACCTGACCAGTTGCAAGTTATTGGGGTTGGTTCCGCACCTGATGAAAGCGAAGGTGGATTTATTGTTGCTGAACCAGTATCTGAACAGTTGGCTTTTAATCTTGATGAAGATGATTTCTCGGAAATTGAACGTGCGATTTATGGCAAAATTGTAAAGAAGGTTGGGAATGTACGTTATTGGGAAGATTGGTCAAAAGATGTTGCTGAAATTGCACAACAACACATGATGCGTATTCGAGTAATGTTGGAAGATACCAACAGCGAAACGTATATGGCATTTCAAAAGTTTCTTTCTGGGTTACGTCATAACATCAATAATTCTATATCAGAAAAACAAGCGATTGAAATGTTGGCACAACACCTGATTACAAAACCAGTTTTTGAAGCACTGTTTGATTCATATAGCTTTGTGAACAATAACCCCGTTTCACAAGCTATGGATGCTGTGTTGAAGGTTATGGATGAACAAGGGCTTGTAAAAGAACAGGAACGTTTGAAAGACTTCTATGAAAGTGTGCGTGTGCGTGCTGAGGGGATAGATAATCTAAAAGCGAAACAGGACATAATCGTCCAGTTGTACGATAAGTTCTTTAAAGTTGGGTTTAAAGAAACAACCGAACGTTTGGGAATTGTGTTTACCCCTGTTGAAGTGGTGGATTTCATTATTCACTCCGTTAATGATGTATTGAAAAAGTACTTTGGTAAGTCAATTAGCGATGAAGGAGTTCACATCCTTGATCCATTTACGGGTACTGGTACGTTTATCGTGAGGTTGCTGCAAAGTGGATTAATTTCAAAAGAGGATTTGTTGCGCAAGTACACTCAAGAACTTCATGCGAATGAGATTGTACTGTTGAGTTACTATATCGCTGCTATCAATATTGAAGAAACCTTCCATTCCATAATGGAGGGCGATTATAAACCATTTGAGGGCATTGTTTTAACGGATACGTTTGAAAGTACCGAGAAAGAGGATTCATTTGAGGACGAGTTGTTTGGGGAAAATAATGAGCGACTTGAAAAGCAACGAAGGAAGCCTATTTTTGCTATAATTGGGAATCCTCCATATTCAATAGGGCAAACGAATGCGAACGACAACAATCAAAATCAATCATATCCTAAATTAGATGAACGCATAGATTCAACCTATGCCCGCTATTCATCAGCTAGCTTAAAGAAGAGCTTGTATGATTCCTATATTAAAGCGTTTCGCTGGGCAAGCGATCGTATCGGGAGTAAAGGCGTAATTGGTTTTGTTACTAACGGTTCATTTATTGATAGTAATAGCACGGATGGTTTGCGGAAGTGTTGGTACAATGAATTTAACTATGTTTATATTTTTAATTTACGTGGCGATCAAAGAACATTGGGTGAAAAATCTCGCCAAGAAGGCGGAAAGATTTTCGGCTCAGGAAGTAGAACCCCGATTGCGATCACAGTTCTTGTGAAGGACGGGACAGATAACCATAAAATTTATTATCATGATATTGGCGACTATCTTTCTCGTGAACAAAAATTGTCAATCATTTCCGATTTCGCTTCTGTAGATGGCATAAAGTGGACCGAAATCAAACCTGACGCAAATAATGATTGGATAAATCAACGTGATCAAAATTACGATAAATATGACGCAATGGATGGCGGAGTGTTCATAAATAAAGCAATTGGTGTCAGCACAAACCGTGATGCTTGGGTATATGGATTCAGTCGAGATAATGTGATAAACAATACTAAACGAATGGTTGAAAATTTCAATTCAGAAGTTGTTCGTTTGAGTTATATAAAAGATGAAAAAAAGAGAATTAATCAAACCAATAATTCTGGTGACTTTATTAAATGGAGTACAGGACTCAAGCAGAAACTAGCTAAAGGTACAAGAATTCAATTGGATGATAAGTCACTAATAAGAAGCATGTATCGCCCTTTCACAAAGAAATATTTGTTTTATCAAACGGATGTGATTGAACGTCCTAGTAAATACAAGGATGTTTTCGGATCAGAGAACAAAGTTATTTATATTACTGGTGCCGGGTCTAGTAGAGATTTCTCCTGTTTGATTGTAGACAAAATTCCAAACTTGGATTTATTGGAAAAGGGACAAGGATTTTATCGGTATGATAATAGCGTAACACATGATTTATTACTAGATACGAGCAACATAAACGATTCATTCAAGAAAAAATTAAATCTCTCAGATGATGATGTATTTTATTATGTTTATGGTGTTTTACACTCAAAAGAGTATCGTGAAAAGTACGCTAATAATTTGAAGAAAGAATTGCCACGTATCCCTGTTTTAAAAAATAAAGAAAAGTTTGTTGATATAGGTCGAAAATTAGCTGACTTACACCTTAACTACGAAATGGTTGAACCATATTCAGACGTTGTAATTGAAGCTAAAGCAAATCCTTCGTACAAGGTTAAAAAGATGAAACACCCTAAGAAAGATGTATTGGACAAAATTGTGTTCAATACTGACATTACGATTTCGAATATTCCTGAGAAGGCATATGAGTACGTGGTAAATGGTCGTCCTGCAATTGAATGGATTATTGACCAGTATCAAGTGAAGACGGATAAGAATTCTGGTATCGTTGATGATCCTAACTTGTACTCTGATGATGAACGTTATGTTTTTGATTTGCTACTACGCATCATTAATGTATCTGTTCAAACAGTGGATTTGGTAAACAGTTTGCCGCCGCTGGAAATTGTTGATGTAAGAAAATAAAGGCATAAGCATTATTCGTCTGCAAAAGTTTCTTGCAGTCCCACTTGACGTTTAGATAAACGGAATGGATTTATGTGAAAATGTTCAAGATCACTCTTATTGCTTAAGTATCCTACCCGAAGGATGAATTACTCACGGGCAATAAATAGAGGCGGGAGTTTGAAAGCCCAGGGACTGGTGGAATCTTTCATGGTTATAGAAATGGATATAGTTACCAATCTCTTTTCTTGCTTCTCTTGGAGAATTGTAGTCTTTTAAATACACTTCTTCATACTTGATCGTTCGCCAAAACCTCTCGGTGATGATATTATCAAGGGCTCTCTTTTTGCCGTCCATACTGATTTTAATCTTATTTTGAAGCACGAGATCAGTGTATTTTGGACTGGTAAAATGGCTGCCTTGATCACTATTTAAAATCTCTAGCCTGGCGACTGAGAATGCCCGTTTTACTGCTTTCAGCACGAAGTCGATCTTAAGGGTCTGGTCCATTATACTCCACCTGGATAAGGGGCAATCCCAACATCCTATAAAAGCTGAGAATATAAATGATTGCTAATTTCTGAGACTCCTGCGGGAAAAGCGAGCAAGAAGAGACCCAGTGTGTTTGAGGGACGAGCGGTGAGGCTCGCGTCGCGTGTGGAAAGCGAGTAATTTCGCGATCATCAAAAAGGGGTGCCCCATGTGCCCGGTTGAACGGCTTTTGGAATTTCCCCTTATCTAGGGAAGCAAGCAAAGTGCAACAGCCAAAAGCGTACAAAAAGAATGTCTGGAAATCACTGACTTTTAAACAATGTCGAGAAAAACTTGACACATACCAGGCTATATAATCATTTTACTTCTATGTAAATTTATGTTATAAAGAGTGTGTCAGGAAAAATTGTTTCTTATTTGGCTACTTTTTGAGAATGTAAAATGAATATACAACAAAAATACATGCGGGAGTTCATGACAGTGGGAACGACAACAGACAAAAAACCTTATGGCACCGTTTTAATTCGGGCAAAAGACATATTGGATTATTTGGAACACAGGGTTGACCCGGTTAATCTGCAGGAAATTTGCACAGCTTTAAATACAAGCAAATCTACCGTATTGAAGATTTTAAATACGCTCTGCTCCATAGATTTTGTCAAACGCGATGAAGAAACGAAAAAATATACGCTCGGCACCGCACTGATCCGCTACGGGGAAACCGCCCGTAAATCATTCAACATTGTAAATGTTGCGGAGCCTGAATTGGTAGAGCTGAATGAAAAAATTGGGGAAACGATTCATTTGGGCGTATATGACCGCGATCATATTGTGTATGTTAAAAAATTGAATGGAAAAGGGCAAATTATTTTAAGCTCACAAGTAGGGCATACATTGCCGTTGTACTGTTCCGCAATGGGGAAAGCGTATTTGGCTGAACAAAGCGAAGAAGACATACGGGGTTATTTGGCGCGGACAAAATTGGAAAAAAGGACCGAAAATACGATTACAGATCCTGAAGAGCTGTTAAAAAATTTGAAGGAAATAAAGCAACTCGGCTACGCGATTGATAACCAGGAAAATGAAGACGAAATTTTTTGCATCAGCACGGTCATCAAGCGGAATGGCAAAATTGAAGGGATCATGAGTGTCAGTTCCCCGATTTTCCGGATGAGTGAGGAAAAGAAAAACGAAATTATTGACCTGGTGAAACAGGCACGGCGAAAAATTGAAAATAAAATGAATGGTTGATTTACGGAAAAACTTGTTCCTAAAACAGGAGCAAGTTTTTTTATTTTATTTTTCATGAAATGGTTTACACAAAGTTGCCGTTAATGTAAAATAAAATTGTGTTTATTATATATAAATAAAGTTTATTATAAAGAAACAAAAGGAGTGTGGCATCATGAAAAAAATTGAAATATTACAGGCTTTAGAAAAAAACGGTATTGTCGCTGTTTTGCGGGCGGATTCTGTTGAGAAAGCTTTGGACATCACAGATGCCTTAATTGCCGGGGGCATTAAAAGTATTGAACTGACTTTTACAGTTCCAAATGCTGATGTTGCGATCCGAAAAATTACAAAACAATATACAGACCATCAGGATGTTTTGATTGGCGCCGGTACCGTCCTTGACGCCCCAACCGCCCAAATTGCGCTGATGTCAGGTGCCAAGTTCATTGTTGCGCCAACCTTCGATGCTGATACGGCTGCTTTGTGCAATCTTTATCAAGTCCCTTATATTCCGGGTTGCATGACCGTGAATGAAATGAAAACAGCAATGCAGGCAGGAGCGGAAGTGATTAAGCTGTTCCCAAGCAATATCGTTGGCCCTGCATTTGTAAAAGATGTAAAAGCGCCGTTGCCGCAATTGGAAATTATGCCTTCAGGCGGAATCAACCTGGATAATATGTGCGACTGGATAAATGCTGGCTGCAAAATCCTTGGCGTTGGCGGAAGTTTATTAAAGCACGCAGAAACCAATCAATTCGAAAAAGTTACCGAGACTGCCCAAGCATTCATGCAAAAATACAAACAGCTGCGTGAAGCGCAACAATTGAGGGGTCAATATGCCTAAAATTTTAACACTTGGGGAAATTTTGTTGCGACTTTCAACTTGTTCAGGGGATTTATTGTCTTGCAGCCAATCATTAAATGTGAATTACGGCGGGTCGGAAGCCAATGTCGCTTCAACATTGGCCCACTTCGGTCATGATGTTTCTTTTGCCAGCATGGTGCCGAATTCGCCTTTGGGGACGGCAGCCGTAAGAAATCTCCGCGCCAACGGGATTGATACTTCCCATCTCTTGTTTGGAGGAAAGCGTCTGGGCATTTATTTTTTGGAACAAGGGAGCACCCTGCGCAATTCAAAAGTGATTTACGACAGGGAACATTCAAGTTTTTGCCAAATGGATATCCATGAGTGGGATTTTGACCGGCTTTTTGAAAATGTTTCGCTCTTTCACATTTCCGGTATCACATTTGCTTTATCCGAATCTTGGAAAAAGAATGGGCAAATACTGGTAAAAGCGGCATATGACCGCGGCATCCCGGTCAGTTTCGACATCAATTTCCGGCAGGCCATGTGGACGCTTGAAGAAGCGAAAGAGGCCATTATCCCGATTTTGCCGATGGTCAGCTATTGCTGTGCGAACTATATGGATGCCCGTAACTTCTTTGAGATTGACGCATCTGTTGCGGTGCCCGGCAATATGGAGGAATGCTACCGGAAGATCAGCCAAATTTACCCTAACATCCGTGCGCTTTACGCAACGGATCGGTATGTCATCTCCCCGTCCTGTAATGAATTGCAGGGAATGTTATGGATTAAAGGGGAGTTTAAAAAATCTGAGCGGTATCACCTTTTTCCGATCGTAGACCGGATCGGCGGCGGCGATGCATATGTTGCAGGAATCCTCCACGGGATATTAACAGGAATGGAAGCGGAACAAACCGTACAATTTGCTACCGCAGCGTCCGTCCTAAAACATTCCATCAATGGGGATATGCTGCCGCTGACAGAAAGGGATGTCAAATCATGGCTCGATACTCCCGGCCGGGAAGTCGTCCGCTGATTATTGTTTGTCTATTTGTTGAATAAGGAAAAAAATAATAAAAAGCTATTGAATAAATTTGTAAGCGCACTATAATAAAAAATGTAAGCATGAATGAGAAACATGGTTTCCAAATAATAAATATAGGAGGGATAAAGGTGATCAAGTTATCCAATTCATATTTTAAAGACTTGCCCCGTTATCCAACAAAAGCCATTCAATTTGGAGATGGAAATTTTCTCCGTGCTTTTGTCGATTGGCAGATACAGCAAATGAATAAAAAAGGTCTTTTTGAAGGTGGTGTAACGATTGTTCAATCATTACCAACCGGCAGAGTCGGGCAATTAGCAGAACAGGATTATTTATTTACTGTATTGCTTGAAGGAAAATCCCATGGAGAAAATATACAAACCCATGAAATTATTTCTTCCGTCAATACCGGAATCAATCCTTATGAAAATTATGATGCCTATTTACGCTTGGCGGAAGATGAAAATGTCCGGTTTATTTTCTCCAATACAACGGAAGCCGGCATTGCCTATCATGAAGGAGATGCATTATCCGACCGGCCGCCGGTAAGCTTTCCGGCAAAACTGACAGCTTTGCTTTATGAGAGGTTTAAAGCTGGCAAAAAGGGATTTTATATTATCCCATGTGAACTGATTGAAGATAACGGAAAACATTTAAAAAATATTGTACTTCGTTACGCAGATGAGTGGAAACTTGGTGAAGCATTTACCGGCTGGCTAGAATCGGAAAATACTTTCTGCTCCAGCTTGGTCGATAGGATCGTCCCCGGTTATCCAAAAGAACGGGCAGAGGCGCTCTGGAAAGAATGGGGCTATGAAGATACAATGATTGCGAAAGCGGAACCATTTTTAATTTGGGTCATTGAAGGGCCGCGGGAATTGGAAGAGGAGCTACCGCTAAAAAAAGCGGGACTGAATGTGGTTGTCACAGACCATTTAAAACCGTACCGCGATCGCAAGGTTTACTTATTAAACGGACCGCATACGACAATGGCTTGTCTGGCACGCTTAGCCGGCATCAAAACCGTCGGGGAATTAATGGATGATCCGGATTTTTACCGGTTTATTGACCGGGAAATGTACGAGGAGATAATACCGTCCCTGGATCTTCCGAAAGAAGAGTTAACAAGTTATGCAGCTGAAATTCAGGAACGTTTCAAAAATCCATTTATGGAGCATGAGTTGGATTCCATTGCTTTGAACAGTGTTTCCAAATTTCAAGCCCGACTTCTTCCAACGTTGAAAAAATATATTGAGCGCTTTCATAAAATTCCAATGAGAATTTCATTAGCTCTATCCGGGTTGCTTGTAATTTATGGAAAACAAGACCATACACTTGCACGAGCAATTGATCTTCCAGATGTATTAACAACTTTTGAGAATGCTTACAAAACTGATCACTATGTGAAAGCAATATTAGCAAATGAATCTTTGTGGGGCGAAGATTTGACAAAAATAGATGGCCTGTTGGAACAAGTACACAAAGGAATAAAATTGATCAAAAACGAAGGCGCTCGTAAAGCAGTCCAAATGGCCAACGAGGAGGAATTGTCTTTTGAAAAATAAAACGATTCAGCTTCATCCGAGAGACAATGTAATTGTTGCCCTGCAAGATTTGCAGCCCGGTGAAACCGTAGTATTGGGGAACAAAACCTTGATGGTGAATGAGGTTGTAAAAAGAGGACATAAAATCGCAACAGAAGATATTTCTGAAAATACAAACATTATTAAATACGGATCGCCGATTGGATATGCGACGCAATCCATTTCAAAGGGCAGCTGGGTCCATACCCATAATGTCAGTACAAATCTATCAGGAAAAATAGAATATGAATACAATCTGGAACTAAACCCAAATATTTATCCGAAAGAAAGCCGCACATTTAAAGGGTATTTGCGAAAAAACGGCAAAGCCGGGATCCGCAATGATTTATATATCATTCCAACCGTGGGCTGTATCAATATGATCGGAGATTTGATCGTTGAACAATTTAAGCAAAATCACCCGGATAACGGTGCATTTGATGAGATTATTCTTTTTAAGCACCCATACGGCTGTTCACAGTTGGGAGATGATTTGGAGAATACCCAAAAAATTTTAATCGATGCAGCTAAACATCCAAATGCCGGCGGGGTTCTCGTGTTTGGACTTGGCTGCGAGAATAACCAGCTGGATGAGATGAAAAAACAAATGGGTGAATTTGATGAAGCGCGTGTAAAATTTATGATTTGCCAAAATGTTGAAGATGAAGTGGAAACAGGCGTCCGCTTATTGGAAGAATTGAATGATGCAGCGAAAAATGACCAAAGAGTCGACCTGCCTTTATCTGAGTTAAAAATCGGCTTAAAATGCGGCGGTTCGGACGGCTTTTCGGGCATTACTGGCAATCCTTTGCTGGGACGGTTTTCCGATTACATCGTCTCTCAAGGCGGATCTACTGTTCTAACAGAAGTGCCGGAAATGTTTGGCGCGGAAAAAGTGTTAATGGCACGCGCGAAAAATAAAGACGTTTTCAATAAAATCGTAACCCTTATCAATAATTTTAAAGATTATTTTGCATCGTACGGCCAGCCTATTTATGAGAATCCTTCTCCTGGAAATAAAGCAGGCGGGATTACAACACTGGAGGACAAATCTCTCGGCTGTACCCAAAAAGCAGGTACGTCGGCTGTGGTGGATGTATTGGAATACGGAGAAAAAATTAAAGAAAAAGGTTTGTCCTTGCTTCAGGCACCTGGAAATGACCTTGTATCTTCCACAGCACTTGCTGCGGCAGACTGCCAAATGGTTTTGTTTACAACAGGGAGAGGTACACCTTTTGGAACTTTTGTACCAACGGTGAAAGTATCTACGAATACCCAGCTCTATGAAACTAAAAAGCAGTGGATAGATTTTAACGCCGGGCAGCTGCTGGATAAAACGATGGATGAGGTGGCTGAGCAATTTATCCAATTTATTATCGAGGTTGCGAGCGGCAAAAAGACAAAAAATGAACTCCGCCATATCCATGATATTGCGATTTTCAAAAACGGTGTTACAGAATGATGAATTCAATAAACATTTTATTAAAGAAGGGATCCAATATGTTTTTAGATAAAGATTTCTTATTAACGACAGATTTTTCTCGGAAGCTATTCCATAACCATGCGGAAAAAATGCCGATTATTGATTACCATTGCCATTTAAATCCTAAAGAAATCTATGAAAATCAAAATTTTCGCGATCTTGCCCAAGTTTGGATTAATGAGGGTAATTACGGAGACCATTATAAATGGAGACTGATGCGTGCAAACGGTGTTCCGGAAAAATATATTACGGGTGATGCAGAACCTTACGAGAAATTTTTGAAATGGGCAGAAACCATTGAAAAATCAGTGGGCAATCCGCTTTATGAATGGACCCATTTGGAATTAAGGCGCTTTTTTGGAATTGAAACGATATTGAATCGTCAAACCGCCCCGGAAATTTGGGAAAAAGCGAATCAGTTGCTGGCAACGGAAGATTTTAAACCTAGAAATCTTATAAAAAATAGCAATGTCAAAGTCGTCTGTACAACAGATGATCCGGTGGATGATCTTCATTATCACAAATTGCTTAAAGAATCAGAAACGGAAAATGGTTTTAAAGTATTACCGGCTTTCCGCCCGGACAAAGTATTAAATATTCAAAAGGAAGAATACGCAGACTATATTCATCGATTGTCAAAAGTATCCGGCGTTTCGATTCAAAACTTTGATGATATAGTTGATGCAATCCAGCACAGAGTTGAATATTTCCATGAATTAGGGAGCCGATTGTCTGACCATGCTTTGGATACTTTTACGTATGCTGAGGCAACACCGGAAGAATTAAACCATATTGTAAGGAAATCTTTGTCAAAAGAAACGTTAACCGAACTTGAAATCAGCCAGTACCGAACTGCTTTATTAAAAGAATTGATGCGTATTTATCATGAAAAGAACTGGGTGATGCAATATCATATCCATGCATACCGGAACTTGAATGAACTGATGTTTAACAAACTTGGTCCGGATACAGGTTATGATGCTTTGATAGATGAGAATATTGCAGAATCAATTGCAAAACTATTTGCAAGCGCGGAAAATGAAAACATTATACCAAAGACGATCCTGTACTCGCTCAATCCAAATGACTGGTTTCCGCTTGTCACCATCATGGGATGCTTCCAAAAAGACACCGTACAAAAATTACAGCTCGGGTGTGCATGGTGGTTTAATGATACGAGAAGCGGAATGCGCAGGCAATTGGAAATCTTTGCTGAAGAGAGCCTGCTGCCTAATTTTGTCGGCATGCTGACGGATTCGCGCAGCTTCCTATCTTATCCGCGCCACGAATATTTCCGCAGGGTGCTATGCGAATTATTCGGCGAATGGGCGGAACGCGGCCAGATTCCGGATGACGAGGAACAAATCGGAAAAATAGTAGAAGATATTGCTTATAATAATGCTTACCGCTATTTCGGATTTTTTGATTAGAGTTAAGAAACTTCTTAAATCATAAAGCTTCTGCTGGTTTAAATATGAAATATATATTTTAAAAAGGTGGTGGCTAACCATGGCTGAAAATGTTGTAAACAGTGCAGCAGAAAAAAATATTGATCCTCAACATGCATCAAATCGAATATCTATAAAAGAAAAAGTGAGTTATGGTTTTGGTGACTTTGGAAACGGATTCATGTTTGACTTAGGGCAAGCATATTTAACCAATTTTTATACAGATATTGCTGGAATCAGTGCAGCAGCTGCTGCTGGCATCTTTTCCATAACCAAAATATTTGATGCATTTATGGATCCTTTAGCAGGGTCAATCATTGATGCGAGAAAACCGGGGAAACGCGGGAAGTTTCGGCCTGTAATGATGATATCTTCCATCTTATTGGCCATTATGACAGTCATTACATTCACGATGCCGTCCGGTTTATCACCGACGGAAAAAATTATTTATGCTTATGCCACTTATATGGCATGGGGTATTTTGTATTCGTTTACAAATGTACCGTATGGCTCTTTGGCCTCTGTTATGACACGAAATGTAGAAGATAGATCATTTATGGCTTCGACTCGGCAGGCTGGATCAATTGGCGCGCAATTGGTAACAGGCGTTGCCTTTGTTCCGATCATGCTGATGTTTCCAAGTACAAAAATCGGTTATGCTATTACTGCGGCTATTATGGCTTTCATTGGAATATGTGGTTTCTTTATCTGTTATATCAATACAAAAGAGCATATCAAAGCTGAAAATTCAAGAAGTAAGGAACGGGAAACGTTAAAAGATTATCTGCGCGTGGTATTTACGAATCGGCCGTTATGGAGCCTGATTTTAATGACTCTATTTACAATTTCTGCAATGAATACAAATAATCAAATGATGATTTATTTTTGCAAATATAATCTCGGCAATATCGGATTACAGCCAATTATTAACTTTGTTATGATGGGTTGTTCTGTTGCAGGGATTACGTTAATTCCTTTTTTGGTGCGCCGCTTTGGAAAGAAAAGAACAGCTATTGGCGGACTTCTTATTGGTGTAGTTGCTGATGGGTTGAACTTTATTATCCCTACCAATATTTATACATTTATCATTTTAGTTACGATCGGTTATGTGGCTCTGGCAATTCCAAATGGCATTACTTGGGCTTTCGTTTCAGATACGATAGACTACGGGCATTGGCACACTGGAGTGCGCAAAGAAGGTATTACCTATGCGGCATTTAATTTTTCACGAAAAATTGCCCAGTCAATTGCAGCATTAGTTTCTGCGGGCATTCTTGCTGCAACAGGTTATGTTGCGAATGCTCACCAAACTTCAACTACTCTACTTGGAATTAAAGGTGCTATGACAATTTATCCTGCAATTGCCTTACTGCTTGCAGCGGTCATTATTACATTTTTATATAATCTACCTGATGACAAATTTAAACGTATTGCAAGTGATTTGGAAAATGGGCGCTGGGAAAATGGAACCTTTATTCAAGGTTAATAGAATAAGTTGAAAAGGCCTAAAACGGGAGATTATGATTAATCTCTCGTTTTTTAAATTGAAATTGCTGATATCAGCTTTTAGTTTCTTTTTTTGAATTACCTTGATGAACGCTTTCCATCTTTTATAATACAACAAATGATAGTTTTAGGAGTGAAGTTTATGGATTTAGACGATTTCACCATGGATTTTTTCAGTTTAAAAGGAAAAGTTGCGGTTGTGACCGGAGCAGCGACAGGGCTTGGTCAGGCGTATGCCGTCGCTTTGGCGAAAGCGGGTGCGGATTTGTATTTGCCGGTCAACCGGTCAAGCGGCGAGGAAACGAAAGCTTTGATCAAAAAACAAGGTAGGAAAGCGGTGCTTGTAAAAGCGGATTTAAGCGGGAAAGAAGCTGCGAAGCAAGTCATTAAAGGTTGCATCGAAACCTTTGGCCGAATTGATATTTTAGTGAACAATGCCGGCATCATCAAGCGGGCGCCGCTTTTGGAGTATAAAGATGAAGACTGGGAAAGCGTCCTGAATGTGAACTTAAATGCTGTTTACTATTTAAGCCAGGCTGCCGCTAAGGAAATGGCCAAACTGAGAAGCGGAAAAATTATTAATGTTGCTTCCATGCTTTCCTTTCAGGGCGGGAAATTTGTCCCTTCCTATACGGCCAGCAAGCATGGTGTTGCAGGGCTGACAAAAGCGTTCGCAAATGAATTAAGCGCGTACAATATCCAAGTCAATGCGATCGCCCCGGGTTATATCAAAACTGCCAATACAGCCCCGATTCGGCAGGATGAAAACCGGAACCGGGAAATTTTAAGCAGAATTCCGGCCGGACGATGGGGTGTCCCTTCTGACTTGATGGGCGCTGTTATCTTTTTATCAAGCGCTGCATCCGACTATGTAACAGGCCATATTCTCGCGGTAGATGGAGGCTGGCTGGTGCGGTAAGCCCCCTGTTTAGAAATATTCAAATGAAGGAGTGGTTAAAATGGCTCAAACAATGGAAACAAGGTATACACACAGCCCAGAGGACATCCGGCATTATTCGACTGAACAATTGCGGAAAGAATTTTTAGTCGAAAAGGTTTTTGTACCGGGAGATATTGTGCTTACGTATACCCATAGTGATCGGCAAATCTTCGGAGGGGTGACCCCGATAAATGAGCCTTTAAGCATTCAGCTTTCGAAAGAGCTAGGTGTTGACTATTTTCTCGAGCGAAGGGAACTGGGCGTCATCAACATCGGAGGGCCGGGGAGCATCGCCATTGAAGGCAAGGAAGAGCCGATGAAAAAACAGGACGGCTATTACATAGGGAAAGGGACAAAAGACGTAGTGTTTAAATCGGATGATCCCGAAAACCCGGCAAAATTTTATTGTGTGTCGGTGCCGGCCCATCATAAATATCCGAACGTCAAAATCAGCATTGATCAGATTTCGCCGAGGGAAACGGGTGAAGATGTGTCGATGAATAAACGGAAAATTTACCAATACATCATCCGAATATTTGTGAAAGCTGTCAGCTGCAAATGGGATATACGGTGCTGGAGCCGGGAAACGCCTGGAACACGATGCCGTGCCACACGCATGAACGGAGAATGGAAACATATTTATACTTTGATATGGAACCGGATACAAGGGTATTCCACTTTATGGGAAAACCGGATGAAACAAAGCATCTTGTTTTATCTTCGGAGCAGGCAGTCATCTCCCCAAGCTGGTCAATCCACTGTGGGGTTGCGACAAGCAATTATACCTTTATCTGGGCGATGTGCGGGGAAAACATCACATATGACGATATGGATTTTGTGCCGATGGAAAATCTAAAATAAGATACTCTCATTCCACATCAGAAAGCCTCATATTCATACAATAAATGATAGGGGCTTTCTTTTTTTACAAAACCGGAACACTGCGGTGTTTCCGCTTTTTGAATCTTGTATTTCTTGACAGTCCAATTGAACAGGTTATAATAAAAATATATACAAATAATAAATAATGTTTCTTTATAAGAAATAAAGACTAAAATCCAGGAGGCGAATCAAATGAGTGAATTAATAACTGCCGGGGAGCCCCTGATACTGTTTATTGCAGATGAAAAAGGGCCTTTAAGTAGTGTCAGGCATTATACCCGCTATATGGCCGGGGCAGAAGTGAATGTATCTGTCGGGGTTTCCCGGTTGGGGCATTCGGTATCTTTTTTAACACAGATTGGGGAAGATCCTTTTGGCGTATATGTGAAAAATTTCTTAAATAAAGAAAACATTGGTACCCAATATGTATTTTCAACCCCGAAATATCCAACGGGTTTTATGTTAAAAGGGTTATCAGACATTGGTGATCCCGAGACGTTTTATTTTAGAAAAGGCAGTGCCGCATCAAAGCTTACGAGAGCGTATGTTGATCAAGTTGATTTTTCAGGAGCAAAGATTCTTCATCTCGGCGGCATTTTGGCGGGTTTGAGCGAAAGTAGTTACGAGGCAACATTGGCGCTGATCGAAAAAGCACGCGAGTACGGTTTAACGATTACATTTGATCCGAATTTACGCCCGGTCATTTGGGATTCTGAAGAGCAAATGATAAAACGGACAAATGAAATCGCTTGCCTTTGCGATGTGGTTATCCCGAATGCAAAAGAAGGAAGAATTTTAACAGGCGAGAATGAGAAAGAAAAAGTAGCAGCTTTCTACTTATCTAAAGGTGTTCATCAGGTCATCATCAATTTAGTAGAGGAAGGATCGTATACAAAGAAAAGAACGGCAGACGGATCATTTTCAGAGACGGCTGCCCCAAAATATGAAGTGAAAAATTTGATTGACCGCGTCGGCGCCGGTGATGGATTTGTATCCGGCATTTTATCCGGTATGCTAGAAAATTTGGATGATCAAGCCACGTTGATGCGAGGCAACGCAATTTGTTCGATCCAAATGCAGAGCCTTGGAGATAACGATGGCCTTCCGACACGTGAAGAACTGGATGCCTTTATGAAATCCGCCGTGTTGGAAGCGGCAAAATAAAGTAGAAAACAGAAAGCTTGGCTCCCTGCCAGGCTTTTTAATTTGGAAAAATCATCCAGAAACTTCTTCTTTCCTCCAAAAATTACAATTTTATTCCGCTTCCCTAGGACTTTTCTATCATTTAGTAGGGATTTTTCTGATGTGTTACCATTTTGAAATCATTTTGCAACTTATAAGGGTTTATAATAGTGTTTGTTTAATAGAACAAAAAGGAGAGGTGCATATTGCGAAGATTTGTTTTTTGGGTGGTTGCGGGTTTCGTATTGTTCTCTCTTGGTCATACGAAGACTGCTTCCGCCGCGTCCGGCACAATGTATACTTGGACACCGTCAAAGCTGTATAAATCCTCAACCGGAACCGCTTATTACAAGAAAATAAACAGCGGGACTGCGGTAGCCGCGTATGGAAAATCGAACAGCCGGTATAAAGTAAAAGTTGGCGGAAAAACAGGGTACATTCAAGCATATAACTTAACCGCCGCGTTGACGAAAAAGACCGTCTATTTATCTTCCAAATTGTATACAACTTCCTCCCACACAAAGTATACAAGTGTCATAGCGGTTAATCAGAAAGTTTATGTAAAAGAAAGCGCAAATGGGATGTACCATGTCCATGTCATCGGGACAAATAAAAACGGCTGGATATATAAGAGCCATTTTACAAAACCGTCCGCTACTTCCAACAGCGGAACAACAAGCCAAATGTATACTTGGACACCGTCAAAGCTGTATAAATCCTCAACCGGAACCGCTTATTACAAGAAAATAAACAGCGGGACTGCGGTAGCCGCGTATGGAAAATCGAACAGCCGGTATAAAGTAAAAGTTGGCGGAAAAACAGGGTACATTCAAGCATATAACTTAACCGCCGCGTTGACGAAAAAGACCGTCTATTTATCTTCCAAATTGTATACAACTTCCTCCCACACAAAGTATACAAGTGTCATAGCGGTTAATCAGAAAGTTTATGTAAAAGAAAGCGCAAATGGGATGTACCATGTCCATGTCATTGGGACAAATAAAAACGGCTGGATATATAAGAGCCATTTTACAAAACCGTCCGCTACTTCCAACAGCGGAACAACAAGCCAAACGCAGCCATTGTCATCGGAAACGACAAGCACGCAGACAACCACAACTGGTGGAACAACCAGTGAAACTCAGACAGTATCCACGTCCAGCACCTCATCAGCAACGTTAAAAGGATTAGACGTCAGCCACTACCAGTCGCTCACACAGTCGAGTTTTAATAAAATGAAGAGTGAGGGTTACAGCTTTGTCATCATCAAAGCAACCGAAGGCACGACATATACGGATCCTGAATTCTATACATACTATAAGTATGCAAGAAACGCAGGATTATCTGTCCATGCCTACCATATGATCGGCAATTCCACGACGACAGCGTCACAGCATATTGCCGAAGCAAAGCATTTTTATAATGTGCTGAGCCAAACAAAAGCAAAAACCGGTTATGTATTTACGGGTTATGCGTTTGAAGATGTAGAAGAAACCACTTCAAACGGTATTACTGCAACCTGGTGGAAAAATAGTGCCCCGGTTTGTATCGGTTATTTTTTAAATGAAATGAAAACGCTGGGGCAGACGAAAGTCGGGTTGTACGCCGATTATTATGACTGGACGACTTATTTGGAAAACA
Source organism: Weizmannia acidilactici (assembly GCF_008974185.1). Lineage (GTDB taxonomy): Bacteria > Bacillota > Bacilli > Bacillales > Bacillaceae_C > Weizmannia > Weizmannia acidilactici. The sequence goes on along the minus strand of NZ_BKZP01000003.1, from coordinate 32,012 downwards.
ATACCGGATTTTGGCCAAGCGATACAAAAATTTGGCTGGCGCGCTATAATGTAACGCTTGGGACGGAGGCGGATGTTTGGCAATATACCAGTACCGGCACAATCGACGGCATTGACGGATATGTGGATCTGGATATCAGCTATGACAGCGATTTTTAATAAGGGTCCGCAAATTAAATAAAAACCCCCGGCCTGCGGTTTAAGACCGGGGGTTTTATCATGCATCCGCAACTTTCCGGATTTTTTTCGAAGATATTTTGCTTTCTTCTGCAGGCAGGACGCTAAAGCAGTAGACGGCGAGCATGAGGGCGGCGCTGGCAAACAGCAAATCATATACGCGGCGGCTTATGTACGGGCCGATGATTTCCTTTGAGACACTAAACGTTAGGTCAGTTTTCGGGACCGGTTTGCCGTTTTGGTAAAATTGGCCATCTTTATACACATCCATCAGTTCAAAGGAGCCGCCTGCCCCGTTCACATAAATCGACAGCCGGGCGTGCGGGTTTCCGGAAAGCTGCCGGATCTCCATCGTATATTGCCTGTTCCCGCCTGGCAATTCCTTTTTCAGAAGAAACGCATCATGGCCGTTTACCGGTTTTTTATGGTTTGTAAATGTCCGTTCAAAAACAAGTTTTTGTTGGCTGCCGGCTCCTTGTGACAAAGAAATCCGGTATTTTGCCTTGCCATGGAAATGGACCGGCGTGAAAGTAATCCGGTCGAATGGCTTATCTGCAGTAAATGTTTGCGCTGCATTGTGGTGCGCATCCACAAGTGCAAAATGTTTGCCTTTCTGTACCAGTTGGTTCACCACATAATCCTGGTATTTTCCCTTTGTTTCTGTCAAAGTTTTCGCATTGAGGCCGGCACACGCAAGCAGCATCATGAGCAGGCAGAAAGCCACCGCCAGCTGTCCGGCCGTTTGCAGCTTCCATCTGTGCGGTTCAGGCAGCAGTTTTTTCGCTTCCAAAAAATGATGCAGTTCTTGCAGGCCGTAGACAGAACCGAAAATCATATACGGTGTGAACAAGAGCGAATAACGAGGCTCCGCTTCCCATAAAATGGCGAAAAACAGGTAACTTCCAAACAGGCAGATTTGCATCAGCAAATGGATGTCGTACCGTTTTTCCCGGAAGAACCGCAAACCTGAAATGGTCAGCAAAAACAGCGCTGCAGCATGGAAAAACTGGATGATAAAGTACATCATCTGTTTTTGGCTTCCGTAAATATAGCGGTAAGCGGCAGAGTAATGGTCCGGATGGTTGTTATAATTTGCATAAGCCTGGTCGCCTTGCGAAAAGGTGCGGGCGGCTTTGACAGCCCAAAGTTTGATTAATCCGGCTGGCCCCCTGTCTTCGATTCTTTTTTGAATGAGGGCCATATCCGCCTGTTTCTTTGTCTGCTGTGTATGGAGGCTTTCGGACAATTTTGTATCAGGGACATTATATTTGCCTTCATGAGAAAGGCCGAGCACAACCCAGTGGGTCATGGGGGCCTTGATGCTCAAGTCTTCCCGGTAGCCGAGCTGCCCGTAATAAGCCTTTGCTGCGAATGTGGCAGGCAAAAACGTGAGCAGAATGGCGGCGCAGCAAAGGAGCACTTTTTTCGGGCGGAGCACATAAAACATATAAATGAGCAGGGCAGGAATGAATAAAACCATATTTTCCCTTAATTGGCATCCAATTGCAAGCGCCAGACCGAGCAAAAGAAGGTAAACCGGCCGCCATGTCCGGCTGTATCGGTACCACAAATACACCACCATGGACGGAAATGCCAGAGCCAGGCTTTCCGTATAAAAATACGGTATGTAAAGAAATAACGGCAGCCATGTAATCGTCATGACAAGCAGTATATTCCCCATTTTATGGTTGGAGACTTTTACCATTAACAGCCAGAGGAAAAAGATTCCAATATCGAGGAATACTGCTGCTGCCAGTTTATCAACGATCAGGAACCAAGCAGGATTGCCGAACGCCACGTAACGATAGAGCAAATAGCGGGCAACCGTAATCGGCAGGTTGTTTGGATACAACTGCAGATAATACTGGTTCCCGGCCAGTGTACCGTGTTTGAGCATATAAAGGGCTTCAAGATAAATATGGCCGCCGTCCACTTCAGGCGGCTGCATCCCGCGGAACAGGATGATGATGGCTGCTTCCAAGACCAAAATGGCCGCAAATAAAATGGCTGCAATCCGCTTCAGCCATTTTTCAGCCAACCGTGAAAAAATTCTGTACAACCCGAGATAAAACAGAACGGCCACCGCAGCAAAAAGAAGCAGGGCCGATGCCTGCCCGATCGAGATATTCAAATTTCCGTCCGGTAATACGAAATGTTTGTAGTAGTTTTTTGCCCAAAGCGGCGGGATACAAAAGCTCACTGCCGTTATGAACGCACAGAATGCAGTGAATATGATGCTAAAAAGGCCAATGGATATTTTTTTCACACTCATTGAGGAAGACCACCTCATTGCTTGATTTTGTCATGGCTTTCCTGCTTTATTTTAGAAACATCGCAGGAAAATAGGTTCTTTTCTATAATGTACCGTGGCCTGTGTTTCGTTTCCTTAAAGATTTTTCCAATATATTCGCCGATCACACCGATGGCGGTCAGCTGCATGCCGCCCAGCAGCCAAATGGAGAGGATGAGGGATGACCAGCCCGTCACTGCATGCCCCAAAAAGTACTGGACAAGCGTATATATGATCATCACACATGCCATGATTACAAAAGTGGCCCCTAAATAAGTTGCCGCGCGGATCGGTGCGACGCTGAAAGAAGTGATCCCTTCCAGGGCAAATTGGACCATTTTCTTTAACGGGTATTTGGATTCTCCGGCAAAGCGCTCCTTACGGTCATAATATACTTTCGCGCTCTTGAACCCGAGCTGTGGAATAATGCCGCGGATAAAAACATTTTCCTCCTGGTATTTGGCGAATTCATCAAGGGCCTTCCTGCTGAGCAAGCGGAAATCAGCATGGTTCGGCACGAGGCGGACACCAAGTTTTTCCATCATTTTATAAAATGCCAGCGCCGTATTTCGTTTGAAAAAAGTATCCGTATCCCGTTTACCGCGCACTCCGTAAACGATATCATATCCTTCATGGAATTTTACCAAGAATTGCTGGATCGCATGGACATCATCCTGCAGGTCGGCATCAATCGTTATCACACAATCGGACTGTTCCTTTGCCGTTTCCATGCCTGCGATGAGCGCCAGCTGGTGGCCGAAGTTGCGGCTTAATTTCAATCCGGTAACTTGTCCGTTTTCCTCTGAAAAGCGGGTGATCAAATCCCACGTGCGGTCGCGGCTCCCGTCATCGACGTACAGCACGCGGCTGCGGCTTGAGATTAAATTGGCCTCCACTGCCTCGTGCAACACTTCCAATAACTGCCTGTTCGTTTCGGGCAGGACTTCTTCTTCGTTATAACATGGAACAACAATGGTTAAAACAGTTTCCGTCATCACAATACCTCCATGACTTTGCTTTCGCAACAATTCAGTGTACTTTTTCAATTTTAATAAATCATCAATAGACTGTGAGAAATACATTAAAATTCTTTAATGTTTCTTAATCAATTCTCATCGCTGGAGTCCTTGCATGCTTTTATAATAAAATTGAACGAAAAAAATACATCGTATGATAGAAGGTGTGCGAAATTGCCTGAGAGCCAAATCCTGCTTGTTGAAAATGAAGAAAGTGTTGCTTCTTTCATTTACACCGAGCTTTCGTTTGAAGGATATACGGTTGAGGTGGCGTATGACGGGGAAGAAGCGCTCCGAAAATTCAGCGCCGATGAGAACAATTGGGACTTAATTCTTTTGGACTGGATGCTGCCGAAGCTGGACGGCCTGGAAGTTTGCCGAAGGATCCGGAAAAAAAGCCATGTCCCGATAATCATTTTGACGGCGAGGGACCAGATTGGGGATAAGGTTGCAGGCCTTGACGGCGGAGCCGACGATTATATGACGAAACCGTTTGAAATTGAGGAACTGCTTGCCCGGGTACGCGTTGGTTTGCGCCATAAGAAAAATCTTGAAAAACAATCGGACAGGATGGTATTTCACTTTGAGGATTTGACGGTGAACCTTGAAAAACGGAGCGTAGAGCGCGCTGGGAAAATATTTTATCTCACACAAAGGGAATTTGATTTGCTTACCGTTCTTATCAAACACCAGCGGAAAGTGATGACAAGGGAGCAGCTCCTTTCGGAAGTGTGGGGCTATGATTTTATGGGCCAGACGAATATTGTTGATGTGTATATCCGGTATTTGCGCAACAAAATTGACCGCGGCCAAGAACACCCGCTCATTCAGACCGTGCGCGGCGTCGGTTATTCGCTTGACTTGATGAAGGATGAGGACGAATGAAGCATACGGCGGCATCCAAAAACCGGTTTAATACAATGGTGTTCCGGATGAATGTTTCGTACATCCTGATTTTGCTTGCTACCGTTCTGTTTATCGGAATCATCGTCAGTACCATTGTCAGTTATCAGCTTTATAAAAACACAAAAACCGAGGTGCGGCATATTGAGAATTTGCTGGTTTTAACAGCAAAGAAAAAACATCCGGACTGGGACAGTGCGATTAATAATGTGATTTATGAAAACCATCCGAATGTTTACGTGCATATTGAAACACCGGACGGAAAAACCATTTATTCCGATGGCAGCGAGAGTATCCGGGATAAAGAACACAGCATGGCGCAGGCGAAAGGGTTTTTCCCGTTTTTATTGAAGAGCGATACGATGCCGGTTTACTATGATCGTATTTCTTACCGGCATTATACGTTTAAAATTTATGCCAAGATGGCGGCCGTCCATGAGTTTATGGAATCCATGGTCCGGGTGCTTTTTTTCAGCCTGCTTGCCGGTGCTTTGATCGGCTCATTTGTGATCTATAAGCTGTCCCGCCGGCTTAGCAAACCGCTTACCGACCTGACAAGCATGATCAAAAGCCTGACGGCGGAGAACCTCCAGTTCAACGTTGCTGTCCCGAAAGGTCCTGCGGAAGTGAAGGACTTGGCGATCGCGTTTAATCATTTAATGGACCGGCTCAACCAGCAGGTCCAGCGCGAGAAAGACTTTGTTTCGGATGCCTCCCATGAACTGCGGACGCCGCTAGCAGCCATTCATGGGCACGTCAATTTGATCCTGAGACGCGGGAAAGACCATCCGGAAGTGATTGAACGGTCCGCCCGCTTTATTAATGAAGAATCGAAGCGGATGCAGCGGCTGATTGACCAGCTTTTAATGGCGGCAAAACTCGATCAGCCGGCGGCGGCCGGTGAAACGGCAAACCTCTCGATCATTGCGAAAAATATTTCGGAAGATTTCAAGCCGGTCATCCGGCAAAAATTCACTTCCGAAATTGAAGAAGATGTGGTTGCAGCTATTTCAGAAGACCATTTTCATAGCATCATTGTTTCTTTGCTCGACAATGCCGGAAAATATACACCGAAAGACGGGTGGGTCCGCCTCGAGGTGCGCAGGAAGGGGGAGGCGTGCATCGTGTCTGTCCAAAATTCGGGACCGGCCATCCCCGATGAGGAAAAGGAAAAAATCTTTGAACGTTTTTACAGGATCGATAAATCTAGGAACAGCAAAATTGGCGGGACTGGGCTCGGCCTTGCAATCGTGAAACAATTGGTAGAAATCAACGGGGGTGAAATCCGGGTGAGCGACCTTGAACCTTCCGGATGTTCGTTTACGGTGAAACTGAAAGCTGCAGTCCGGCAGGGAAAGGATTAATTCATCCTTTCTTTGTATCTAGTAATCTCTGTTCTTGCCCGGTTTTTCTGACATAGTAGAGGTGCCGGGTTTTTCTTTTGAATATTAAATGCCGGTTACAATAAAGGAGGGCCTATGTCTAAAAATTTTTTTAAAATCATTTCTGTCTTTCTGATTGCCATGATATTCACGCTTGCTTTTGATATGAAAAGTTTTATCCCTGTAGCGAATGCATCAAGCATTACGGTCAAACATGCTTTCAAAGCCATTAACATTCACGCGAAAGCGTCCGGTTCAAGTAAAGTGATCGGCACGCTGCCGAAAAATGCCCCTGTCTTTGTGTCCGGTACTACAGGCAGTTATTACAAGATCGTTTATAAAAACAAGACGGCTTACACGTATAAAAAAATGTAGCAAGCGGAAAGCCGAAAGTATGGTACACCGGTTATGCTGCCGACACGGTCTATTTGCATGACATGAATACAGGGAAAACCATGAAGAACACGCTTTATCTGTCGATCAAAGTGTACGCAAAGCGGCCATTGGCTGACGATCGGCTATGCAAACGGCTATTACGGCTATGCGCAAACGTATGATACCCACGTCGTCCGCTATGCGAAACGGGGGATTGATTTATCATATTTGCAGTCGTCTGGAACAGGCGGCACTGATTTTACAAAAGTGAAAGCGGCCGGTTTCAGTTTTGCGATTATTAAGGCAAGCGAAGGTGTGGACCTGCCGAAATCAGGGACTGCAGATTATTTTAAGCAAGATGCTTATAACACCTATAATGCGGGCTTAAAAGTGCATGCCTACCATATGTTTGATGCAACCTCTACGGCCAAAAAGGAGGCTGACCATTTTGCAGCAAGGGTGGATCCTGTGAAACCCAAGATTTGCTCTGTTTTTGTCGACGTGGAATATGAAAATTTATCAAAAAACAAAGATACGCTGACAAATTTTGTAAAAACGTTTATTACGGAGCTGAATAGAAAAGGCTATAAGAACGTCGGCATCTATACGTATTACAATTTTTACAAAACCCGCCTGAATGGATCGAAACTAACAGGTAATCTGCTGTGGATTGCCCGCTACAATGCGACGCTCGGGATGAAGGCGGATGTGTGGCAGCATAGGGATACAAAACGCACAATTAAAGGCGTCAACGGAAGCTTCAACTTCGATTTAACCTATAACAAAGCGATAGGCGGCTGATGATTTCGGCCGTTGTTTTGTTACTGGATGATTGTATGGTGCAAAAGGCCATACATAAAATTGCAAAACAAATTACATAAGGTATGACCCACGTTTTTACATGGAGAGGTGGGCATGATAGCCTTTGCTGACGGAGCCAGATTCCTTGTGACATCTGGCTTTTAAGGCTCGTAATCATGCCCTTGGAGGCTCCTTGTCAAATCGATTTGATTATGTATTTTTCGTTGCAATTCACTGTATTCAATTTTGCAATTTTATGTACAGCTTTTTCGCAAAATACAATGATGTTGATTTTCGTGAAATCCGTCGAGTTTCTGCGGGAAAAGCCCAGGTGAGGTCAAGTCCATATTATTGTGTAAAAGAGTTGGTCATCATCATATCCTTCGTAAAATTTTTTTGTTAAAAACATTTTAACTCGTATCATGATGATGCCCCCTTTTTACACAATTATTTGGAATCTATTGCCAGATGATTGAAGCGAATTTCACAATATCCATTGCAGAAAAATAAATCGAATGAACTTCTGATGTTTTGCGGCAGTCTATTTAATGTAAAGAAGAATGGGCTTCCGGAAGGAGGAGGGAGACTGCTTGAACAAAATCTTAATTTTGCCTTTGTTGAAAATGCCTTCTGGCCATCACCAAGTCGCAGAGGCTTTAATCAATAAATTGGAAAAGATGGACAGACAGCTTGAAATTAAGAAGATCGACTTGATTTCCTATACGAGCGAAAGACTTGAAAAAATTGTCACAAAGACGTATTTGAAATGGATTTCAAAAGCGCCGCGGACATACCAATGGCTGTACAAACATTTTATCAACGCGGATTCTGACCAGACGGCGCTGTTAAAATTATACCAGCAGCTCTTTATCAAGAAGATGGAAAAACTGGTGGCGGAGGAAAATCCTGATCTTGTCATTTGCACGCACAGTTTTCCGTCGATGCTGCTCAGTAAATTAAAGTCAAAAGGAAAAATCAACATCCCAGTCATCAATGCCTACACCGATTTTTTCGTCAACGGTTTGTGGGGGAAAAAGGAAATTGATGTCCATTTTGTCCCGAACCGGCATGTAAAATCAATGCTGATCCAATGTGGAGTGCCTGCACGGAATATTTACGTGACCGGCATCCCGATCCATGAAGATTTTAAGGAAGAAATGATCCGCCGCCATACTTCAAGAAAAAAAATCTTAATCTCCGGGGGTAGCAGCGGTCTGGGGGATTTAACTCGCCTGTTGAAAGGATTAAAAACATCCGGAGGGGCGGATTATTACGTGCTTTGCGGCAAAAATGAAGCGCTTTTCAACAAATTGCGCGGCTGGGGGCGGAAAAATATCATACCGATTTCGTATATCCAGTCAAGAAAGGAAATGAGCCGGCTGTACGATGAAGCCGACGCGATTATTACGAAGCCTGGAGGTGTCACGATCAGCGAAGTCATCCAAAAAAAGCTCCCGATTTTTATCCATTCCGTGCTTCCCGGCCAGGAAAAAGTGAACCTTGCTTTTTTGAAGGAGCGGGGGCTTGTATTTGAACTTGATTATGAAAAACCGGTCGAGAAGCAAATTATGGAGATTTTGATGGATGAAAAGCAAATGGCCGAATTTTACCGGCAGCTGCGCGCATACGGTAGTGAAATCGAGGTGCGGGACAAGGAATTTATGATGCTGATCAACGGCCTGCTTGGGCGCAAAGCCAACCAAAAACTGAAAACTGCTTTAAAGGACAAACTGTATGTTTCAACATCTTATTGATTTTCTGCAGAGGATAGGCATTTTCGGTGTGTATTTTGTCATGTTTCTCGAAGGGGCTTCCGTTCCGTTTCCGGGCATTTTCATTATCATTTCGTACGGGTATATTTTGAAACTGTCGATGACCGAAACCGCTTTTCAGGCGGGCATCATGGCGGTCATATATACTGCGGCAAGTTTTATCCCGTATTTTCTCGCCCTCAAGCTCCATGGCCGCATACCGCCAAAGCTCCAAAAAGGCATCCATATGGGCCGGCAAATGTTCAACCGGTTCGGCGCCTGGAGCATTGCGATTACAAGGCCGTTTGGCATCGGCAATTATATTTCGTATGTGGCCGGGTTCAGCAATGTGCCGAAATTAAAATACGGCATTCTCACCTTTATCGGTATTTATCCTTGGGCGTTTGCCGTCTTGTTTCTTGGTAAATCATATGAACTGTTTTTGAAAAAGATCGGCAACATGTTTCAAACTGACCCAAAGCTTATGACGGCTACCGGGTTGGGGATTTTACTGCTCATCTGTTTGGCGGTTATCGGCAGGTTTCTGGTCGGAAAAGTTAAAATGGGGCGCAAGGCAAACCATTAAACAAAAAAGGGAGGAATCCGGCAGCATACCCGATGATATAAAGAGAGAAATAAGCCATAATAAATAAGAAATAAACCGGGGATGTGCGCCAGTCTGCAATGTTCTTTCCGCTTTGCACATGCCTGGGATCGCGGCAAAAAACCTCGTTGTTTTTATAGGGAGTTGAACATGGTGGAGCAGGATTTGACAAGGTTAATCCAGCAGGCCAAAAGCGGGGATATAGATGCGTTTGCCGCACTTGTCACCCGGTTTAAAGGGGAAGTATTCCGGCATGCATATGCAATGGTCAACGATAGGATGGAAGCGGAAGATATTGCCCAGGAAGCTTTTGTAAAAGCCTATTACTCTTTAGATAAGCTTGAGCATGCCTATGCATTTGCATCCTGGATGGCGAGGATCGTATCGAATTTGTGTTACGACAGGCTGAAAAAACTGAAGAAAAAGGCGGCGCTCCAAACGGAAATGGACGAAGAAACGCTGTCCAGGCCTGCTTCCAATATCGAACGCGCCAATCTAAGGTTTGATATCCGGGATGCGATGGAAAAATTATCGCCGGAACACCGGACGGCCCTGGTTCTTCGCGATATAGAAGGCTATTCGTATGATGAGATTGCAAAAATCATGAGGATTCCCCTCGGCACGGTAAAATCGCGCATCAACACCGCGAGAAAAGCCTTAAAAAACGAACTTTCAAGAGGGTGATGAAATGGAAGAACATGTCCAGGATCTGCTGTCGGCTTTCATGGATGACGAATTAAATAACGAAGAACGCAAAATGGTGGAATCCCATCTTTCCGTTTGCCCGCTCTGCAGGCAGGAACTCGAAGAACTGCAGGCGGTACAGGCGAAAATCAAGCAGTTTTACGATTCGGTTGAACTGCCTGGCTTTCAATTTGAAAAAGCGGTCATGTCAAAAATTTACGCAGAGGAAAATTTGGTGATGAATTACCGCGTATTTATCTGGTTCTTTGCCGTTTGCATCCTTGTTGCAGGGTTTGCGATGTATCCTGTTTTAAGAAAGCCGTTTTATGTCGGCATGGACATTGCATCCGGGCTGGCTAATATCGTTTCAAGCGGTTTCCATATTGCATTGTCGATTCTTTCCGCCCTTCCAAATCTGTCTGCGGCCATTATGATTGCCACTTCCGTAATTTTGGCCGTTTGTTTATGGCTGGTCATAAGCCTTTTGAAAATGAAGCCGGTGAAGGAGTAGGGGAAGGAGAAGATTATGAAAGCCCAAAAAATACTGATCAGCTTTTTGGCTTTGCTTTTGCTTTTTCTATACATGGGGGCGACGGTCCACCCTGTACTTGCAAAAGAGAAAAGAATTATTATCCATGATCGGCAGACGGTGGTCCCGGAAAACGAGAAAGTGGAAAATGTAATTGTGCTCGGGGATGACGCAACTGTCAGCGGATATGTAAGGACGGCGGTAATTGTCATTAACGGCAATTTGGACATCAAAAAATCGGCCGATATCCACGGCTCTGTGTTTGTACTCGGGGGGAACATCAGGCAGGAACCGGGTGCAAAAGTAACAGAGCACGTTATTTCCGTAAATATGAATAACAAAACACTTGACAGCATGATTTTCGCCGGAATGATCCTTCTTGCCCTGTGGTTTTTCAGGCTTGCCGCCAGCCTGGTTTTCATTATTTTAACGGCACTGTTTGGCGTCTTTACACGAAAGAAAATCTTCAGCGGGATGGACCCGCTTTACATGCGGCCCGGGAGATTGATCATTACCGGATTTTTGATGATGTTGGCGCTCACCGCGCTCAGCCTGCTTTTGACAATTACGGTCATCGGAATCCCGCTTGTCGTGCTGATCTTGCTGGCTATTTTTGTTTCATTTATCGCCGGTATGGCGTTTCTCAGCCGGGAAGTTGGCAGCGAATTTTCCGTTTTAAAAGGGCGGTCGGAATGGCTTGTTCTCTTAACGGGAGCCACGATCCTGATCGCGCTGTGCAGCATTCCATTAATCGGTGAGGTCATTTTTCTACTCCTGTCCTGGTACTCACTTGGATTAACGGTGACATGGCTTTATCAGAAATGGAAAAACAGAAAAAACATACGGGCGTAAATAGGCGGACGCGAAAATTTATCCGTGGGCAAAATATTGTAATGAACTTTTTATTTCAGCAGGAAGTCTATTTTATTGTATCAAAAGTCCGGGCCCCGGGGCTTGCGGATTTTGAAGCCAAACCGCACATTCATAGATGCGCAGCCGGCTTTTTGATTGAATAGACGGAAAAGTAGAGGGGAAAGAGAATGGCCAACAAGAAAAAAGATAAAGTATTAATTTTGACAGGCGCTTTCGGGGAAGGGCATTTGCAGGCAGCCCGTGCAATTGAGCAGGCGATGAAAATCCGTTCCCCGGAAGCCGACCCGGTTGTCATTGATTTTATGGAATGGGTGCATCCCGCTCTGTATCCGGTCAGCCACTATGTATATATGAAAGGCATTAAAAAGTTTCCGAATCTCTATGGCTATATGTACTACAAAACCTATCAATTTAACACATTTTCGAAAACATTAAATGCCTTTTTTTCATTGGGAATGAAAAAAACGTTACGTATGCTGAAAATGGTACGTCCTTCTGTCATTGTCAGCACGTACCCGTTTGCGTCAAGCATGATTTCCAAATTAAAGGAATACGGGCTGACCGACATTCCGCTTGTGACGGTCATTACCGACCACACACACCACAGCTCATGGCTGCATCCGTATACAGACCATTATTTAGTCGGCTCTTACAAGGTACGCCAGCAGTTGATCCGGCTTGGCATTCCGGGACGGAAAATCTCGTATACCGGGATTCCGATCAAACCGAGCTTCTTAAAACCTGTAAATAAAAATGCTTTGTGTGAAAAATACCATCTTGATCCGGATTTGCCGACCGTGCTTGTGATGGGCGGCGGCGAAGGATTATTCGGAAATGGGCTATTCACGGCCGAAAAATTGGACGCCGTGCCTTTCCGCATGCAGCTGCTGATTGTCTGCGGGCATAATGAAAAGCTCCGCGTCCGGCTGATGAACGATTTGGAAGGGACAAGGCATGCTGTGTACGTACACGGCTATATTGATTATGTGCGTGATTTAATGGCCGTTTCGGATGTGATGATTACAAAACCGGGCGGGGTGACAACGGCGGAAGCATTGGCAATGGAACTTCCGATGATTTTGTATAAGGCGCTGCCAGGCCAGGAAGAAGATAATGCAGCGTTTTTAACCCAGGCGGGCGCAGCGGTGGAGGCTGCGGACGGGCACGATTTAATTCGCCGCTTAATCAGCTTGATCCAAAACAAGGAACAGCTTGAAAAAATGAAAAGAAATACGCTGAATATCCAAAACAGGGAAGCGGCTTTCAGGGCGCTTTCCGTCATCTATCAATCTAAAGTTTCACGGCTTTTGAATGCTCCGGACCCGCAAATGCCGTTTGTGGCGGAAGGAAAATATGCGCGTATGCGGAAAAAAGCATTGCTGATGAATCCGCCGCATTAACGTTTCATACGGGGAACAGCTTTTGAAAGGGGTGATTTCATTGTTGGTCCATGTGATGATGTTCTTGTTTGCACTGCTTTTCATTTACGCTATTATTCCATATATTTTATCCACATGGTTCAGCACCGGGGTGTACCGCAAAGGGAAGAAAAACGGGGAGATTGCTTTGACTTTTGATGACGGCCCGGATCCTAACTATACGCCGGAACTGCTTGATCTATTAAGGCGTGAAGGCGTCAAGGCCACTTTCTTTCTTGTCGGGGAAAGGGCGGAACGGTATCCGGAACTGGTTTTGCGCATACATCGTGAAGGGCATTGTATCGGCATCCACAATTATGTGCACCATTGCAACTGGCTGATGGCGCCGTGGAAAAATGCGCGCGCGCTTGAACATTCGGCGCGGATCATTGAAAAGATCACCGGCGAAAAACCGGCTTATTACCGCCCGCCATGGGGGATGATCCAGCTGTTTGATTTTTTCCTGCACAGGCAGTTTAAAATGGTGCTCTGGTCGAGGATGTTCAGGGACTGGCGCAAAAAAGGCGGATCGGAAAAAATTTCGCAGGGGCTCCCCACCCGTGTAAAAAGCGGAGATGTAATTTTGCTGCATGATTGCGGCGTAACCTGGGGCGCGGATGAAGATGCCCCGCATTATACCATTAAAGGGCTGCGGCATGCGATTCCGCAATTGAAAAAACGCGGCTTCCGGTTTGTCCGCATTGACGAGATGTTTAACACCGAACCGTCATCTGCCGAAATGGGCCGTATCAGAAAGGATAGAGAATTGATTCATGAATGAGAATGCCGAATTGTTTTTTATGATCCACAATTTATCCGGGCATGACCGTTTAATAGACCAATTGATGATATTTTTTACACAGGATGCTCTTCCGCTTTTTGCCGCCGTTTTATTGTTGGTATGGCTTTTAGGTAATAACAAGATGAAAAAAATGGTGCTTTATGCGGGGATAACAGGTATCGCCGCTTTGATGATCAATTATTTCATCACGCTCGTTTACTATGAACCTCGGCCATTTGTTACTTATCATATCCGGATCCTGATTCCGCATGCAGCAGACGATTCGTTCCCGAGCGACCATGCATCGGGCACCTTTGCGATCGCTTTTGCTTTATGGATGCGGAACCGGAAACTAGGCTCGGTCATGATTGTCTGTGCCATTTTAACCGGCATTTCCCGGGTATGGGTCGGCCACCATTATCCGCTGGACGTCGCGGCAAGTATTGTTGTTGCATTGGTAGCGGCATATGGCATCCATAAATTGGAGCATTTCTTTAATCCGGCTTTTGAAAAATTGATCCAGTTGTATCATGAAGTGCTCGCGAAATTTACAAAAAAAGTATATAAATGAAAAAGCCCCGCATTGCGGGGCTTTTTCATTACAGACGTACGTGGGCTGTCCGGCTGAACAGGCATGCCCGTTTGTTTGCTAAGTCATTATTTTCCTGCCACAGCGGCTTCGACTTCGCTCATAGCGATGCCGATTGCTTTCGCCACGCCCTCGCCGTATGCAGGATCCGCTTTGTAGCAGTTTGTAATATGGCGGAGTTGGACTTCTTTTGTCGTTCCCTGCATGCTCCGGGCCGTGTTTTCGAACAATCTTTGCTGTTCATCCGGCGTCATGAGCCTGAAAAGTTTTCCCGGCTGTTCATAATAAAGGTCATCATCTTCCCGGAAATTATGGTAGTCAGCCGTACCGAAAATATCCAGTGCCGGTTCCTGATGTTCTTTGCTGTCTTCCCATTCGCCGTAGCTGTTTGGGCTGTAAGAAATAGAGCCTCCTTCAGCCGGGTTGAAAATTCTCATCGCGCCGTCACGGTGGTATGGATGGAAGTTTTTCGCGTTTTTCGGATAGTTGACTGGAATTTGCCAATGGTTCACGCCTAAACGGTAACGCTGCGTATCGCCATAGGAGAAGAGGCGGCCCTGCAGCATTTTATCCGGCGAGAACCCGATTCCCGGAACAATATTGGTCGGGGCAAATGCGGCCTGTTCCACTTCCGCAAAGTAGTTATCAGGATTGCGGTTCAGTTCAACAACACCGACTTCAATCAGCGGAAAATCTTTATGGTACCAGACTTTTGTTAAATCAAACGGATTGTATGGGAGATGCCTCGCTTGCTCTTCCGTCATCACCTGGATGTACATCGTCCATCTTGGATAATCCCCGCGCTCGATGGCTTCAAACAAATCCCTTTGGTGGCTGTCGCGGTCTCGTCCGATCAGTTCCTGCGCTTCCTTGTCTGTTAGGTTTTTAATCCCCTGCTGTGTTTTAAAGTGGAATTTCACCCAGACGCGTTCATTATTTGCGTTGAACATGCTGTACGTGTGGCTGCCGAACATATGCATATGCCGGTAACTGGCCGGTATACCGCGGTCGCTCATCGTAATCGTGACCTGATGGAGCGCTTCAGGAAGCAGCGTCCAAAAATCCCAATTTGCCTGCGCACTGTGCATGTTTGTGCGCGGGTCGCGTTTGACGACATGGTTCAAATCAGGAAAACGCTTCGGATCCCTCAAGAAGAAGACCGGCGTGTTGTTGCCGACAAGGTCCCAGTTGCCTTCTTCCGTGTAAAATTTCATTGCGGTCCCGCGGATATCGCGTTCGGCATCCGCCGCGCCGCGTTCACCGGCAACAGTGGAAAAGCGGATGAACATATCAGTTTTCTTGCCGACTTCAGAAAAAAGCTTTGCTTTCGTATATTTTGTAATATCGTTCGTCACTGTAAATGTTCCGTAAGCGCCGGAACCTTTTGCGTGCATCCGCCGTTCCGGAATGACTTCGCGGTCGAAGTGGGCCAGTTTTTCAACGAACCAGTAGTCCTCCATCAATAACGGGCCTCTTTTGCCTGCCGTTTTGGAATCTGTATCGTTCGGAACCGGTGCACCAAACGCGGTAGTCATTTTCTTATTTCTGTCTTTTTGGTTGCTCATCAATCTTCCACCCTCTTTAGAATAATGATATCTATATAATAACATATTTATTTTAAAAATCAACTCTTATTTAAAATAATTTTAAATAAGGATTTGAAGCCACGATATTATCAATAAAAACGAGAAAAAATGAATATAAATTTTTCATTTAGATGGATACGGCAATTGAGAACAAGCAACCACTGTCTTTAACAAGATATAGTAGAAGAAGGTGAAGATATGGAGAAACGAATGTTTGCCCTGTTAGGCATCGGATATATGCTCATTGCTTTTCTTCCGGGATACGGGACAAAAGAAAAATCGTATCCGGAAGAAAAAACGGAGTACCGGAACGTGGAAAAATTGAAAACCGGTGACTCATCCGGCCCGGGAGAGCAAGAGGAGAAGAAAATCTTGGATGTGCCGCTCATCTGGCAAAATCCCGAGTTGAAATACGGCTGTGAAGTGACGAGCCTGGCGATGGTTCTCCGGTATGCCGGCATAAAGGCCGATAAAACAGCGCTTGCCAAACAAATCAAGAAAGATTCGGATCCGCTCAAAAAGACAAAAAGCGGGGACATTGTCAGCTGGGGTGATCCGGAAGATGGCTTTGTCGGGGATGTTTCCGGGAAAAAACCGGGCTATGCGGTATATGATCGTGAAATTGCGGCGCTACTTGACCGCTATATGCCGCACAGGGCGTATAATTTAACCGGCGCGCCGTTCGAAAAAGTGCTGCAGCAGGTGGAAGACGGGCGCCCTGTTGTCGTTTGGACAACCGGGGATTACCGGCTGCCGGACAGATGGGAAAAGTGGCAGCATAAGGATGAGGTGGTCAAAACGCCGCTTGATTTGCATGCGGTCGTGCTCGTCGGCTATGACGCCGGCCATGTCTATATAATAAATGACCCGCTTTCCGGGAAAAAACCGCATAAAGTGATAAAAAGCAATTTACCGCTTCATGGAATGCATTGGGAAAAAGGGCGGTCACCTATCTGCCGTGAAAAATTTCACATTTTCGATTGATTTAGTGGCAATGTCAAGAATATTTTGATATAACTAAGTTAAAACACCGGATAGAGGATGGATTAATATGCCAAATGAGAAGTTGAAACTGCAGAACGATGCATCATTCCATATTCCGGAAAGCGGATGTTTATATATACAAAAAACTCCTGCTGTGATTGAGTACTTTATGCAAAATTTCCGCATAGAAGAAGTACATTCCGATCATTTGGTTATCCCGTATTCGACAAAAGCGGCTTTATTTGACATGCTAAATGATATACCTGAAACGGCCGAACTATTCACCAATGTCCAGCCATACGGACGGAGCGGCATGCCACTAAGCTTGCCGCTGCCCTATTTGAAAGAACGGATTAAACATGAATTGCTTGTGAAAGTGATCATTTCCGGAAGCCTTACAAGTTATTTCCAGCCTATTATCCGGATGAAAGACAACAAAATTTACGGTTATGAATCGCTGCTCCGCACCAACTTTCCGAAACGGAATATCCCGCCCGGCCTTTTATTTGACGTGGCCCACAAAACGGGGCTGCATTCCCTTTTGGATCTGCGCGCAAGGGAAGCGGCGCTCGAAGCCCGGGCCGGGAAACTGCCCGGCGGCGTGAAAAGCTTTATTAATTTTTTGCCAGCATCGATTTACGATTATAAGGTTTGTTTACGCCAAACGTTCACTATGATCGAACAGCACGACATTTCCCCGCAGGATCTTGTTTTTGAAGTCGTGGAGACTGAAAAAATTTCCAATGTCCATTTTTTGAAAAGCATCCTCGACGTGTACCGGGAACTCGAGGTGGAGGTGGCGCTCGATGATCTTGGTTCGGGTTATGCCACGCTGGAAACTTTAAAAATCTTAAATCCAAACTATGTCAAAATTGACCGCTTCTTCATCTCACATTGTGATCAAAATAAAGTAAAGCAGCGGTTCCTGCAGGAAGTCATGAATATTGCGAATGCAACCGGCATTTTTGTACTTGCGGAAGGCATCGAACGGAAAGAAGAGCTCGAATACTGCAAATCTATCGGCATGCACTATGCGCAAGGCTATTTTATCGGTAAACCGTCCCCGGAACCGGAATTGGCACTGGCTGCGAAAATGTAAAAGGCTTTCATGTATGATGACCGCTTTTCTTGAAATCAATATTGCCCTGCGTAAAAAAGGGGTGCCTCAGGTTAGTGAATGGCTTGTGGGGCAGTTCCTTTTTCGTTGGGGCATGATAAAAATCCAACAAGTGGGTTTCGGCAGCAAGACGGTCGCAATTTGTTTTGCGAAATTGGCGGAAGATATAGGAAAATCGGCGGACATTCCGGAAAAATCAGCGGAAGTGCCGAAAATATCGGCGGAAAGGTACGAAGAATCAGCGAAGCGAATGAATGGGTGACGCTTTTTCCTTCACAAAGCCGGTGAAGGAATATCATTTTCCAGCTAAAAAGGGGGCGCCCCCTTTTTAGCCGGAATGCTGTTCTTATGCTTCTTTTATTTTTTTACCTTTTTTCCTGAATTTCATTAAAAATTCGTAAACAACCGGTACGATTAAAAGCGTGAGCAGGGTGGAGCTTGTTAATCCCCCGATAACGGTAATGCCGAGCCCTTTTGAAATGAGCCCGCCGCCGCCGTATCCCAATGCGAGCGGAACGAGCGCAAAGATGGTAGCAAAAGCGGTCATTAAAATCGGGCGCAGCCTTGTAGCCCCTGCTTCCAGCAACGCTTCCCTTGTTGACAGCCCTTCCCGCTCTTTATGGACAACCCGGTCGATGAGCACGATCGCGTTCGTAACGACAATCCCGATCAGCATCAGCGCCCCGATCATGGCAGTGACGCTGATTGTTTCATTCGCCCAAAACAGCGCAACCAATGCGCCGATCACTGCAAACGGCAGCGAGAATAAAATTGTAAATGGTGCGAGCGCCCCGCCGAATGTAATGACAAGCACAAGGTATACAATTGCAACTGCGGCCGCCATCGCATAACCGAGTTTTGTAAACGAGTCATTGATGTCTGTTGTAACGCCGCCCGTTTCCACATGGATATATTTCGGGATATCAAGTTTGTCCACTTTCTTTTGAACATCCTGCGTGACCTTCGAGACATCTGCCGTTTTAATTGTCCCCGTTACACTGGCATAAATTTTCCCGTCACGTTTTTGGACCGCATTCGGGGTTTCCCCTTTTTTCACCGTGACCACATCTTTTAATGGAACTTTTGTACCGAGGGAAGTGGTTATTTGTTTCTTTGTCAGGTCATTGATGTCCTTATAATCGGAATCCGCCGCTTTCACATATACATCCAGTTCTTTGCCGTTTTTTTCAACGGTAGTAAGGATGGACTGGTTGCCTGTTTGCGCCAGCCCTGTGCCGAGCTGCCCGGCCGTTAGTCCGAGCCGGCTCAACTTGTCCTGGTCCGCCACGAGTGTATATTGGCTATACGTTTTTGAAAGGCTTGTTTCGACATTCTTTAAGTCATGATTGTTTTTCATAACGTTTTCGATTTTGTTGACCACAGGCTTGATTTCTTCCATATCGTTGCCGTATACATACATCGTTAAATCTTTGCTTGACCCGGCGTTAAAATCCTGTGCTTTCCAAGTCCCCTGGTCAGACAGTTTTTGGATCGCTTTTATGACTTTTTCCGGTTCTTTATCAAAATTCTTCGTGTTTTCTTTGTACTCTATGACAAAAACCGCGGAGTTGCTGCTCGTGCTGTAAGTTGTATTGCCGATCGAGTACTGCACATTTTTTACGCCTTCACGTTTCAATAAAAAGTCTTCCGCTTTTGCAGTAACTTTCTTTATATCAGACAGCGTTTCGCCCGGATCCGGCGTATACGTGGCATAAACCACTTTCTGTCCTTCGTTTTCGATAAAGCTGACGCCGATCAGCGGGGTTAAAAACAAGCTTCCGATTAAAAGTAGGCATGCTGTACCGAAAGTAACCAGCTTATGGTTGAGCGACCAGTCCAGCACTTTTTTATATAAAGAAGCAAGCGTGCCGTGCTCTTTCTGCAGTGCCCCGCTTTTTTTCTTCACCCCGTTTTGAAACAGCGAGTGCGCAAACATCGGGACGACGGTGATTGCGACCAGAAGCGATGCCAAAAGCGCAAAAATAAGCGTCAAAGCAAATGGCATAAACAGCTCGCCGACCATGCCTTTTACTAACGCCAGTGGCAAAAATACAACAACGGTAACGATTGTGGAGGCCATAATCGGCTTAAATACTTCGGTTGTCGCTTCACGGATCAGCGCCTTGCCTTTCAGTTTTTCACTTGGGGAGTTCAGGCGCCTGTATATATTTTCTATGACAACAATCGAGTCATCGATGACACGCCCGATTGCGACCGTCATGGCCCCAAGCGTCATGATGTTTAAGGTGATGCCGAGCTGCTTCAAAATGATAAAAGAAATCAGTAGCGAGAGAGGAATGGAGACAACCGCGATAATCGTGGAACGCACATTCCGCAAAAACAACAGAATGATCAAAATTGCAAAAATTGCCCCGATAACCGCTTTTTCAAGCATCGTTTTCACTGAGTCTTTGATCGGGGTGGCCTGGTCCAAAATTGTGGAGACCTGCATACCCGGATAGTTGACTTTAAATTTTTTCACTTTTTCATTTACAGCGTCGGCCACATCTACCGTGTTGGCATCCGGCGCTTTTGTAATTTGAATGCCAATGGAGTCATTTCCGTTCGTTTTCGAAATCGACTCATGTTTGCCGACAACTTTAATGTCCGCAATATCTTTTAATGCAACAGTCGGGATTCCGGCCTGCGCCGCACTTTGGGTGCCGGAAGCGGCAGATGCGGAATAGCTGCCGGTTGTGCCGGATGTTGGGGTATACGGGATTTTCATGTTTTCAAAAGATTTAAGGGATTTTACATTCCCGTCGATTTCAACCGATTTGTCCTGTTTCCCGAAGTTAATTAAACCGAGCGGAACTGTAATATTTGAGTTTTGGATCACCTGCTTTACAGTATCTTCAGTAAGCCCCAGTGCATTCAGCTTATTTTGGTCAAAGGTCAATTGGACTTCCTGGACATACTGCCCCGAAGTCTGAACATCAGATACACCGTCAATGCTTTGGAGTTCTGGAACAAGATCTTCTTCGACTATTTTTGTTAAATCTTGAAAAGACTTATGCTGATTTGAAACACTTAAAGAAAGGATCGGGAAATCGTTGATGCTGATCCTTTGTACTGCAGGAGCGTCGACATTATCCGGCAGATCCACTTTTTCGAGCGCATCCTGGATATCTTTTTTCGCTTGGTCCATATCCTGCCCGTATTTATACTCGAGCTGGATCTGGGAGCTGCCCTCGGTTGATGAAGTGGTCACGGTTTGGACACCGGTAAGGTCTTTCACTTTTTCTTCGATTGGCGTGGTGATTTTATCTTCCACTTCCTGCGGTGTTGCTCCGGTATCGGTTGTCGTGATCATCATAATCGGGGCATTGATATTCGGAATGGTTTCCATTTTCATATTCATTCCGGCGTAAATGCCTGCGCCTGTAACAATCAGTGTCATGAGCCAAATGGCAAACTTGTTGCTAAGGCAGAACTGGATAATATGTTTCACGGTAGTTGCGACACTCCTTTGAAAATGATTGATGACCAGTCAGAATGATTTGACTGACTGGTCATATTCCAGTTATAATATAACTGACTTTATTTTTGATTTCAACCTTTTTTAGATAAAATTTGTGAAAATAATGTAGAAGGCAGGGTAATATTTATGGAGATGATATTTTGCCCACTTTCCTAACAAAGCAAGGGCAAAACAAAATTTCCCTAGGTTACAGGGCTGAAATTGATGGATGTCATTTGTTTCGGTTGATTATTCTATGCGGTGATGAAGATGAAGCAGAAAAAAGAGGAATTAATCCGGGCGGCAATCAAATTATTTGCGGAGAAAGGCTACCAAACGGCAACGGTCCAGGACATTGTGAATGTTTGCGGGATTTCCAAAGGGGCTTTTTATACGTACTTTTCTTCAAAAGATGAGTTATTAATAGAAATTTTCCAATACTATTTTGATGAACTTTCAAAAATATTGAAGGAAATCGAGAAACAAAAAGCCACGCCGAGGGAAAAGGAAAAAAGGCAGCTGGTTTCCCTGTTTCAATTTTGCATCCGGCACCGCGATTTTATCGTCATGCTGCAGCGGGAACAAAACCATTCTATAAACGAGGGCTTAAGGGTATTTTTCGAGAAAAAGAATTACGCTATACAAAAGTACTATAAAGAACTGATGCTTTCAATATATGGGGAAGCATTTGAACCATATGTGCTGGACGCTATTCTCGTGTACGGGGGCATTGTTCATGCATACATGAAAATCACGGTCATTGATGGCGTAGAGGTGGATCTGGAACAGCTCGCAGAATTTATTATGGATCAATTGGATTACGCTGCTGAAGGCTTTTTGAAAGAACGGCGGCCGCCCCTTGTCCGTCGCAAAATTGAAGACCTTTATCCGGTGAATGATGAAACCGGCGAAATATGCAGCCTGCTTGCGGAAATGAAGAGGAAGATTGCGGAGCTTGATCTGCCACTTGAGGAGAAGCAGGATCTGCAAAATGCTGTCCTGATGTTAAAAGAGGAATTGTACCAGGAAAAGAAAAGAAAATACGTTTTTCAAGGCATGCTGTCCCTTTTTTACGGGATCGCGGAATTGAGACGGTACGGTGAAAAAATTGCAGAAGCATTGGGAATTAAGCTTTTACCTTAAAAAGGAAGGCCTAAAGCCGTTGATGCAAGTGGCTGGCATTCGAATATCGCTTTTCTCGTAAAAGGGTCGATCGTAAGCGATGTACTGAAATCGGAGCAGTCGGCTTCCGATATGTCGGACGGGCCAAAACTACCTGCGTATAAGGGGAAAAAGGAGGAAAAAGGCGATATTGCTGTACAGCTGTTAACCGAGGGGAAAGTGTACAGCCGATTAATGAAGGAACTGAACGCCACGAAAAAAGGTGATACAATTTCAATGGCGATGTTTTATCTGGCGGACAGGAGAGTGGTCGATGCGCTTGAGGAGGCATCGGCACGCGGGGTTTCCATCCGGCTCATTTTGGACCCGAACTTAAATGCGTTCGGCCATAAAAAAATCGGGCTGCCGAACCAGCCTGTAGCGCAGGAGCTGGCGCAAAAAACGGACGGGAAAATCAAAATTCGCTGGTACAATACTGGGCTCGAGCAATTCCACCCAAAACTCATATGGATCGAAAAGCCCGGACAATCGCTGTTTTTCGGCGGGTCGACCAATTTGACGCTAAGGAATTTGGATGATTACAACCTAGAGACGGATTTGTTTGTAAAAGCCCCTAATAACGCAACCGTCACAAAAGACATCAGCCGCTATTTCGGGCGGCTATGGACAAATAAGGATGGTGCCTTCACCGTTCCGTACGAAAAACATAAAGGCTTCACCACCTATTTTTTAAAAGGCATTTACCGGCTCCAGGAAATGTTGAAATTGACAACATATTAATAAAAGGTTATGTTCGTAATCAATGTTGATGATCGCGAAATCCGCTTCGCTCCCTGCGTCTGCGGGCCACGTTCGATATCTCAGCACGAGGGGTTTCTTCTTGCCGCTATCCCGCAGGAATCAACAATATAATGTAACAGAGCCAATAAAAAACGGAGGGGCCTCGGCCAGGGGGATGGATTTCACTGTCTTCGGCTAAGATAAAGGAAACAAGGCGCGGGACGGGCTATTACCCGCCTTGCATAGGACAGAACCGTCGGCCGATAGCGCCCGCAGCTGTACAAAGCGGGAGATGCCCCTCAGCAAAAAAATCGGCACGCGGCCGATTTTTTTTATAATGCAACGGAATCCAAAAATTCGCGGACCTGTTCGGGTGTTTTTGCGTTCGCGCTGTGCAGGTGCGCTTTTTTCTCGCCGTTTTGAAACACGAGCAGGCTCGGGATGCCCATTACTTGGTTTTCATCCGCAATGCTGCGGAACTCGTCGCTGTTGATTTCGTACCATTTGTATTGCGGGTAATCCTTGATGATATCCCCGATAAACATATTCATTACTTTGCAATCCGGGCACCAATCCGCATAAAATTTTACGATGACCGGATCGCTTCCCCTGGTAATTTTTTTAAACGCTTCTGTGCTTTTGATCGGTTCCATAAATCATAACCATCTCCATCGATATTTTTTCGCTTTCCTACTATTTTAATCGGCAGAACAGGAGGATTCAATTTTTTTTAACTGATGCCGGCCTCCTCAAAAATATTTCCAAAAGGAAAATGATTGTGCTTATGCCGGTATGATGTATAATAAAGTTTGTATGAAAAAAACGATGAGTGTTTCCGTTTTGCGCGCCTGCCTTATGCATTAAAAAATAGATTTTACAGGCCGGCTGCTTTCTTTTGCTATGACATTAAAGCACGCAGATAGGTGATATTTGAATGGCTTCACACGATAATAATTCCAGAATTGACTACGGCCTTGTCCTGACGCTGATGTTGTTCTGCATTGTCAGCCTTGTGTCGATATACACTGCCAATCACAGCTTTGTATTAAAACAAGCGCTTTTCTATATGATTGGCGTCGGCCTGATTGCGCTTGTCATCAGACTGGATTCAGAACAGCTGAAAAAAATTTCCTGGTACGGCTACGGGCTTGGCATTCTTCTATTGGTTTTGCTGATGATTGCGCCGGCCTCCATTGCCCCTGTGATTAAAGGGGCAAAAAACTGGTTCGTGTTTCCGGTCATCGGTTCGTTCCAACCGTCGGAATTCATGAAGCCGTTTTTGATCTTGGCAATGGCCCGGCTCATATCGGACCATAACCAAAAAGTGCTGAACCGGACAGTAAAATCCGATTTTTGGCTGTTTATCAAGCTCGGCTTATGTCTTTTTGTGCCGCTGATGCTGACTATTTCCCAGGATTTGGGAACCACTTTGGTGTTTATTGCCATCTTTTTCGGGCTCGTTTTTGTGTCGGGGATCACGTGGAAACTGCTCCTTCCGATTTTCGGCGGCGGTGCGGCACTTGTTGCGGTCATTTTTTATTTTGTCCTCTGGAACCCGAAGATACTTGAAACCTACCTCGGCGTCCGCCAATACCAGTTCGGCCGGATTTATGCCTGGCTTGATCCGTACAACTATTCTACGACGGACGGTTACCATTTGATCAAGTCTTTAATGGCGATCGGGTCGGGGCAGACATTTGGGAAAGGGCTCGGCACGACGGAAGTCAATCTTCCGGAAAACCAGACGGACTTTATTTTCAGCGTCATCGGGGAACAGTTCGGCTTCATTGGCGGAAGCATCGTCATCGGCTTGTTTTTTATGTTAATTTACCATATTATCAAAGCTGGGCTTGAAACGAAAAATGATTTTTACACGTACATTTGCGCGGGCGTCATTTCAATGATTACGTTCCACGTATTCGAAAACATCGGCATGACGATCCAGGTATTGCCGATCACCGGGATTCCGCTTCCGTTTATCAGCTACGGGGGCAGCTCGCTGATGGGCAATATGCTCTCGGTTGGGTTTATTTTTTCCATCCGTTACCATTATAAAAAATATATGTTTTCGAGCGAGAATTAAAAAGCAGGCGGGGCTTATGGCCCCGCCTGCTTTTGATCACTGCACCTGGCCTCCGTACGGGAACTGCGACGCGTAGCCCTGATGCTGCTGGTAAGATTGCTGCAGTTTCTGCTGCTCCGCCGCTTCAAGACTATACCATCCTCTTTTGAACATCAATTCGTACAGTTTGCGCTGCTGGTTTTGTGTTTCCGTGAAAATGGAAAGGAGATCGCGGTACAGCGCTTCGTGACTCGCTTCATTCATTGCCGTATTATAGGAAGCCGTCATGTATTTTTCCATGGAAAGCAGGTCATAAGCGAGGTCGCGGTCGTTCATCTCCGGCGTTTCGGGGACCTGCGTTTTCGGGTTTTGAATTTTTTGCTGGTTGTCCATCTTCATGCCTCCTCATCTAGTGGATTAAGGGCCGCCTGTTACTGCTGCAGGTGGTTGTTCAAATGCCCCATGATCTGCAGGTAATGGCGCTGGTGCATTTGCCCGCACGCTTCAAAAACCGTTTTTAATTCAATGTCCCGGCAGCGCATGGCGGCATCATGCGCTTTTTTCATTGCAAGCAGATTCCATGCCAGCATATCATTCACATATGCCAAATCTTTTGTCGACATTACCTGTGGTGGAGCGCTGTAATTCATTTGCGCGTTTTGCTGCTGTGAAAAAGGCTGCTGTTGCATGATTGTTCCTCCTTTATTACATGTCTTTTCCTATTGTTTGAAAGAGTAGCGCATCTTATGCAGGGCAGGGCTGCTATTTTTTGTACTGGTTGTTCTGGCTGTTCACTTTACCACCGCCGTCCGCTTCGATTGTCGGTCCGGCGTTGCCTTTTACGCTTGCTGCACTGACGCCTGCTTTAGATGGGTTTTTCTTTAATTTTGCCATGTTTCCACCTCCTCATCGGCTTGCGGGTTTATCTTGTCCAAATCGGCGCGGAACATAAAAAATTTTAAAAAATGGTCATTTTTTGAGAATAAGTGATTGATAGGACGGAAAAATTCGTATATATTATTATTAGAAAAGCTGAAAGCGTTATTTTTTTAAAAAGTATAATGAATGAGTATTCATTCAAAAGATTGTCGAAAGGGGATGCATTATGCGGTATAACATTAAAAAAGCGGCCGTTCTCGGTTCCGGCGTAATGGGATCTGGAATTGCCGCACATCTGGCAAACATCGGGATCCCAACACTTTTGCTGGATATCGTCCCGAACGGTCTGACAGAAGAGGAGAAAACAAAGGGGTTAACATTGGAAGACAAAGATGTCAGGAACCGCTTCAGCCTAACCGCGCTCAAAAAACTGCTGAAGCAGAAACCGGCCCCGCTCACTTCAAAAAAAAGCCTGTCTTTGATCGAAGCGGGGAATTTGGAAGATGATATCGGCCGTTTAAAAGAAGCGGATTGGATCATCGAAGTGGTTGTGGAACGTTTGGACATTAAAAAATCCGTGTTTGAAAAAGTCGACCAATACCGCCGGCCGGGCACGATCGTGAGCTCGAACACGTCCGGAATTTCGATCGAAGCAATGGCGGAAGGGAGGAGCGAAGATTTTAAAAAGCATTTCCTCGGCACCCACTTTTTCAACCCGCCGCGCTATTTGAAACTGCTGGAAGTGATTCCGACGGCCGATACCGATCCGGAAGTCGTTGCTTTTATGAAACAGTTTGGTGAAGACGTGCTCGGAAAAGGCGTCGTCATCGCAAAGGATACGCCAAACTTTATCGGCAACCGCATCGGCACATATGGCCTGCTTGTCACTGTCCGCGAAATGATAAAAGGTGGTTATACGATCGGGGAAGTCGATTCCATTACGGGCCCGGTTATCGGGCGCCCGAAAAGCGCGACGTTCAGGACGCTTGATGTCGTCGGCATCGATACGTTTGTCCATGTTGCAAAAAACGTATATGAAAAAGTCGGCGGTGAAGAAAAAGAAATCTTTAAAGTACCGGATTTTATGCACAAACTCGTTGAAAAAGGATGGCTCGGCAGCAAAACCGGTCAGGGCTTTTATGTGAAAAAAGGCAAAGACATTTATGAACTGGATCCTGAAACAATGGAATACGGAGAGCGCACAAAAATGAAAGCGGCTTCTTTAAAAGCGGCCCAGCAGGTAAAAGGCGCTGCCAATAAAATAAAAACCATCATCTACGCAGATGACCGCGCCGGCC
Source organism: Weizmannia acidilactici (assembly GCF_008974185.1). Classification (GTDB taxonomy): domain Bacteria; phylum Bacillota; class Bacilli; order Bacillales; family Bacillaceae_C; genus Weizmannia; species Weizmannia acidilactici. The sequence continues at coordinate 4,552 of NZ_BKZP01000003.1, read as the reverse complement.
GGCTGCTCTGGAACATCCTCGCCCCGTGTCTCGCTTATACGGCGGAACTGACCGGCACCATTGCCGATGATATCGTTTCGATCGACCGGGCGATGAAATGGGGGTTCGGCTGGAGCTACGGGCCGTTTGAAACATGGGATGCGATTGGCGTTGGAAAATCCGTGCAGAAAATGGAGCTGGACGGCATCCGGGTGCCGGGCTGGGTAAAAGAAATGCTCGATAAAGGCTTTACCTCTTTTTACAAAGAAGAAAACGGCGTTGTTTTCTATTACGATAACGGCGAATACAAAGCCGTGGAAACGAACCCGAAAGAAATCAGCCTGAAAGCTTTGAAAAAACAAGGTAAAACCATCAAAGAAAATGCCGGCGCCAGCCTGATTGATATCGGCGACGGGGTGCTCCTGCTTGAATTCCATTCGAAAAGCAATGCCATCGGGCTCGATATTTTGCAAATGATCAATTTTGCGATAGATGAAGTGGAGAAAAATTACAAAGGGCTTGTCATCGGCAACCAGGGCAAAAACTTCTGCGTCGGGGCGAACCTGGCGTTAATGCTTATGGAAGCGCAGGATGACAACATTTTTGAACTCGATATGGTCGTCCGCCAGTTCCAAAATACGATGATGAAAATCAAATACAGCTGGAAGCCGGTTGTCGCCGCGCCGTTCCAGATGGCGCTCGGCGGGGGTGCTGAAGTTTGTCTGCACACGGCGCACATCCAGGCGGCAAGTGAAACGTATATGGGCCTTGTGGAAACCGGGGTCGGGCTGCTTCCGGGCGGAGGCGGCAATAAAGAGCTGTACATGAAGCACTTGAAAAATATCCCGAAAGGTGTGCAGTTTGACCTGCAAAATGTTGCCAACAGAGTCTTTGAAACGATCGCGACGGCAAAAGTGTCCACATCCGCCGAAGAAGCGCGCGAAAACGGCTTCCTCGATCAGACGGACGGCATCAGTTCCAATCCGGACCACCTGATCTACGATGCAAAACGGGCGGTGCTGCATTTGGTTGAATCCGGTTACAGACCGCCTGTCCGCGAAAAAATCCCGGTCGTCGGGGAAACAGGTTATGCGGCGCTTTTGCTTGGGGCGCAGCAGATGTATCTGTCCGGTTATATTTCTGAATACGATTTGGAGATCGCGAAAAAGATTGCATACGTGCTTTCGGGCGGGAAAGTGCCATTTGGGACAAAAGTAGATGAACAATACTTGCTGGATTTGGAAAGGGAAGCCTTCTTAAGCTTGATCGCCCAGCCGAAAACACAGCAGCGGATGCAGCACATGCTGCTAAAAGGAAAACCGTTAAGAAACTAATTTTAACTAATTTTTTGGCAAAAACACGGAAAGAGGGGAAATCGATGAGGGAAGCTGTCATTGTGGCAGGTGCGAGAACGCCGGTCGGCAAAGCAAAAAAAGGGACGCTGGCAACAGTCAGGCCGGACGATTTGGGCGCGTTGGTCGTAAAAGAAACGTTAAAACGCGCCGGCAACTATGAAGGGAATATTGATGATTTGATTATCGGCTGCGCCATGCCGGAAGCGGAGCAAGGCATGAACATGGCGCGCAATATCGGGGTTTTGGCGGGGCTCGCGGAAACGGTGCCGGCAATCACGATTAACCGCTACTGCTCATCCGGGCTGCAGGCGATCGCTTACGGCGCGGAAAGGATTATGCTCGGCCATTCCGATACGGTTATCGCCGGCGGGGCGGAATCGATGAGCCTTGTCCCGATGATGGGGCATGTTGTCCGCCCGAATGTGAGGCTCGCGGAAACGGCGCCGGAATATTATATGAGTATGGGGCATACGGCTGAAGAAGTCGCGAAACGATTCGGCGTCAGCCGCGAAGACCAGGATGCGTTCAGCGTGCGTAGCCACCAAAAAGCGGCGAGAGCCATTGCGGAAGGCAAATTTAATGAGGAAATCGTCCCGGTCGATGTCACGATCCGTACGGTGAACGACGATAACGAACTCATTGAAAAAAAGGTTGTATTTTCGCAGGATGAAGGCGTCCGTCCGGATACAAACTTGGAAACGCTCGCAAAACTGCGTCCGGCATTTTCGGTAAACGGCACCGTTACGGCCGGCAACTCGTCGCAAACAAGCGACGGCGCCGCCGCGGTCATGCTAATGGATAAAGAAAAAGCCGAATCCCTTGGCCTGAAGCCACTTCTGAAATTTCGCTCATTTGCGGTTGCAGGTGTCCGCCCTGAAATCATGGGAATCGGCCCGGTGGAAGCCGTACCGAAAGCTTTGAAACTGGCAGGTTTAAACCTTGAGGATATCGGGCTGTTTGAATTAAACGAAGCATTCGCTTCACAGTCGATCCAGGTCATCCGCCAGCTCGGCCTTGACGAAGATATTGTCAATGTCAACGGCGGCGCTATTGCCCTTGGCCACCCGCTCGGCTGCACAGGCGCAAAATTAACCCTCTCACTTGCGCATGAAATGAAGCGGAGAAATGTGCAGTTCGGCGTCGTCACGATGTGTATTGGCGGCGGCATGGGCGCAGCCGGCGTGTTTGAACTCGTTTCATAAAAGGGGCGGTCCGGAAACTTTCGGCAAGTTTGATCCCTTGAAGGGGCCGGAGCCGCATCCCGCATTCGAATTTGAAATACGAAAAGGGAGGAATTTGAAATGGCAAACCAAACTGAAGAATTTGTAAAAGGCGGCAGTTTCTTAATCGACGACATTACACCGGAACAAGTGTTTACGCTCGAAGAACTTTCCGAAGAACAAAAAATGATTGCCAAAACGGCGGAAGACTACACGAACAATGAAGTCATACCGCAAGTGGAATACTTGGAAAACCATGAATTCGACCGTTCCGTCAAATTATTGAAAAAAGCCGGCGAACTCGGGCTTTTAAGCGCCGATGTCCCGGAAGAATACGGCGGCCTTGCCCTTGATAAAGTGAGCTCCGCTTTGATTTCCGAAAAAATCGCCAAGGCCGGCGGATTTGCAATTTCCCACGGCGCCCATGTCGGCATCGGGTCGCTTCCGATCGTTTTATTTGGAAACGAAGAACAAAAGAAAAAATATTTGCCGAAACTGGCAACGGGAGAATGGATTGCCGCCTATGCCTTAACTGAGCCAAGCTCCGGATCGGATGCACGCAGCGCCAAAACGACGGCGAGATTAAACGAAGCCGGTACCCACTATATTTTAAATGGGGAAAAACAATGGATCACGAACGCGGGATTTGCAGATGTCTTCACCGTTTATGCGCAGGTGGACGGCGACAAATTCACGGCCTTTATCGTGGAACGCACTTTCCCGGGCGTTTCGACCGGTGCGGAAGAAAAGAAAATGGGGATCAAATCGTCTTCCACGAGAACCCTTATTCTTGAGGACGTGCAGGTTCCGGTGGAAAATGTGCTCGGCGAAATCGGCAAAGGGCATAAGATCGCGTTCAACATTTTAAATATCGGCCGTTATAAATTAGGGCTCGGCGCAGTCGGATCCAGCAAATATGTATTGGAAATTGCCGTAAAATATGCGAACGGCCGCCAGCAGTTCAAAACGCCGATTTCCCAGTTTAACCTGACGAAAGAAAAATTCGGCACGATGGCTTCGAAATTGTATGCAGCCGAAAGCTCTGTATACCGCACAGTCGGATTGTTCGATGAAAGAATGAGCCACTTTACGCCGGAAGAAGAAAAAGACGGGCGCGCGGTGGCCAATGCGATCGCAGAATACGCGATTGAATGCTCGCTGAACAAATTCTTTGCATCCGAAGTGCTTGACTATATTGTCGACGAAGCAGTGCAAATCCACGGCGGATACGGATTCATGGATGAATACGAAGTATCGAGGGCTTATCGCGACTCCCGCATCAACCGGATTTTTGAAGGAACGAACGAAATCAACCGCCTGATCGTGCCGGGTACGTATGTGAAAAAAGCTTTCAGAGGGGAACTGCCACTTCTCGAGAAAGCGCAAAGCCTGCAGGAAGAATTGATGATGATGATGCCGGACCAGGTGGGCGATGAGCCGCTTGAACAGGAAAAATATTTGGTCAGGAACATGAAAAAAATTGCGCTGCTTGTGGCAGGAACGGCGCTGCAAACTTTCGGTAAGAAATTCGAAAACGAACAGGAACTGCTCGCCAATGTGGCCGACCTCGTTTCGAATGTATATGCAGCCGAGTCCTGCGTGCTCCGGACAGAAAAAGCGATCAACAAAGAAGGCGTAGACAAACATCAACAAAAACTGTTGTACACGCAAATTTTCACACAAGAAGCGTTCAACCAGTCAGAACAAATTGCAAAAGAATCGCTTGCAGCCTGCCTGGAGGGCGACCAATTGCAAATGACGCTGTCCGCGCTCCGCAAATTAACGCGCCACACGCCGATAAACGTCATTTCGAAAAAACGCGAAGCCGCCGACAAAATCATCGAAGCCGAACGTTATGTGCTGTAATATGAAAGAAAAAGGGCTGTCCCCAAAGTCAGTGAGCTGACCCGGGGGCACCCCTTTTTTAATGCAAAGCAATGTTATCAGAGACTGTTGGAATAATAACCATTTTTTATAATTTATTGGCATCAGTTATTA
>NZ_BKZP01000002.1 GCF_008974185.1 Weizmannia acidilactici | reverse complement strand
CGATTATCGGCGTACGGATTTCGACTGAGATAAAGGAAACACGGTGAGGTATCGAGCCGATGTTGACTTATCGTAGGGAGAAGACGTAGAAATACGCTAGCCGATAGGCGGTGGAGCTGGACAAATTCAAGATTCAAGGTTTAAGGTTTCTCTCCCATCCGGTTTTGAGGGAATAAATAAAAATTTCCTATTGAAAACAAAAATTATTTTTGGTAGAATAATTTTTGCCATTAAGGTCCGGTGATGAAGGCGGGAAGGCCACACCCGTTCCCATCCCGAACACGGAAGTTAAGCTTCCCAGCGCCGATGGTAGTTGGGGGGTTCCCCCTGCGAGAGTAGGACGTTGCCGGGCCAGATATTCCGCAGTAGCTCAGTGGTAGAGCAATCGGCTGTTAACCGATCGGTCGTAGGTTCGAATCCTACCTGCGGAGTTATGATGGAGAGCTGTCCGAGAGGTCGAAGGAGCACGATTGGAAATCGTGTAGGCGGCTAAAAGCTGTCTCAAGGGTTCGAATCCCTTGCTCTCCGCCATTATTACTTATACATTGGCCCGTTGGTCAAGCGGTTAAGACACCGCCCTTTCACGGCGGTAACACGGGTTCGAATCCCGTACGGGTCACCATTTCTTACATATTCAGGAGGATTAGCTCAGCTGGGAGAGCATCTGCCTTACAAGCAGAGGGTCGGCGGTTCGATCCCGTCATCCTCCACCATATTATTATCGCGGGGTGGAGCAGTCTGGTAGCTCGTCGGGCTCATAACCCGAAGGTCGCAGGTTCAAATCCTGCCCCCGCAATTTACATAATAGAAGGTCCCGTAGTGTAGCGGTTATCACGCCTGCCTGTCACGCAGGAGATCGCGGGTTCGAGTCCCGTCGGGACCGCCATTCACTTTGATACATAAACGTGGCTCGGTAGCTCAGTCGGTAGAGCAAAGGACTGAAAATCCTTGTGTCGGCGGTTCGATTCCGTCCCGAGCCACCACTGGCCGGTCTAGCTCAATTGGTAGAGCAACTGACTTGTAATCAGTAGGTTGGGGGTTCAAGTCCTCTGGCCGGCACCACGCAATATGGAGGGGTAGCGAAGTGGCTAAACGCGGCGGACTGTAAATCCGCTCCCTCAGGGTTCGGCGGTTCGAATCCGTCCCCCTCCACCATGTACAGGGGCATAGTTTAAAGGTAGAACAGAGGTCTCCAAAACCTCCAGTGTGGGTTCGATTCCTACTGCCCCTGCCACTTTAAAATGGCGGTTGTGGCGAAGTGGTTAACGCACCGGATTGTGGCTCCGGCATTCGTGGGTTCGATTCCCACCATCCGCCCCATACTTGATTGGGCCATAGCCAAGCGGTAAGGCAACGGACTTTGACTCCGTGATGCGCTGGTTCGAATCCAGCTGGCCCAGTATGCGGAAGTAGTTCAGCGGTAGAACACCACCTTGCCAAGGTGGGGGTCGCGGGTTCGAGTCCCGTCTTCCGCTCCATTGATGGCGGCATAGCCAAGAGGTAAGGCAGAGGTCTGCAAAACCTTTATCACCGGTTCGATTCCGGTTGCCGCCTCCATCAATATTTTGCCGGTGTGGCGGAATTGGCAGACGCGCACGACTCAAAATCGTGTGGGTTTATCCCGTGTCGGTTCGACTCCGACCACCGGTATAACTTAATCGTACTTAATCGTAATGAATAAAAACGGCGCCCAAATACGAACAGGCGCTGTTTTTTTTATAACAAAATGTACAGTGGCATAGGAAAGTTCAAGTTTGTATAGAAAGATAAAGAATAAAAGCGTTTACAAAAAACGAAATATAAATTAAAATTTCATTGTTATATAATAATCGGAATAATATTACATAATGCCTTGAATTTCCTGGGGAGATGAAGAAATGAAAATTAAATCTGCTGTACTGTGGGAATCGGGTGCACCCGTGCCTTATGAAGAAAGCAAACCGATTAAAATTGAAACATTGGAGCTGGATGAACCAGAATATGGGGAAGTATTAGTCAAAATGAAGGCGGCCAGTTTATGTCATTCAGATTTGTCGGTCGTGAATGGAAGCAGACCGCGGCCTTTACCAATGGCGCTGGGACATGAGGCTTCCGGTGAAGTCATAAAAACAGGCGAAGGTGTGGTTGACCTGGAGCCGGGTGACCATGTTGTCTGTGTCTTTGTGCCAAGCTGCGGACATTGTTTGCCATGCAAGGAGGGGCGCCCGGCGTTATGTGAAACAGGGGCGGCATCAAATACGGCAGGCACATTAATCGGGGGCGGCATCCGGCTGCATGTAGGAAAAAAGGATGTGAAACACCATCTCGGCGTATCCGCTTTTTCTGAATACGCTGTTGTGTCGCGCCGTTCTTTAATTAAAGTGGACAAAGATATTCCATTTGAAAAACTGGCTCTTTTTGGATGTGCTGTAATTACAGGCGTAGGCGCAGTTGTTAATACTGCCCGCATAAAGTTAGGGAGCACGGTTGCCGTTGTTGGCTTGGGCGGCGTTGGATTAAGTGCATTGATCGGGGCTGTTTCCGCGGGGGCCAGCCGTGTGGTTGCTGTAGACATTAATGAAAATAAATTAAAACAGGCGAAAAAGTTGGGGGCAACGGATGTCTTTAACTCTAAAAATGCTGATGTTGTGAAGAAAATCCTGGAAGCAACCGGCGGCGGGCTTGATTATGTATTTGAAACGGCGGGGGCAGTGACGGCGATGGAAGTGGCTTACGGGATTACAAAACGCGGTGGTACAACCGTCACAACGGGATTGCCGCACCCTGAACATCATTTTTCTTTCCCGTATGTTACGCTAACGGCAGAGGAAAGGACTTTGAAAGGGTCATATCTTGGCAGTTGTGTTCCGGAAAGGGATATTCCCCATTTTATCGATTTGTTTAAAAACGGCCGCTTGCCGGTTGACCGATTGGTGAGCGATTTTATAACTTTGGAAGAGATTAATGAAGGGTTCGATAAATTGGCAAAAGGGGATTCATCGAGGATTATTATTAAATTTGAGTAACCCAGTTGGTTCTAAAAATCAGCTTTTCACTTTATGCAAAGAGCACAAACAGCTGGCAAAGCATATTGCTTCCGATTGGGGAGATGCTATTTTACAATATATGTATCTTTCTAATAGTTTTTGAAAGGAAGCGGACAATGGGCAATCGAAAAGAACTGAAAGACATTGCATTTTCTGTTTTGGATTTAATCCCGATATTGGCAGGAAAAACGCCTGCGGATTCTTTTAAAAATAGCTTGGATCTCGCCCGGCATGTGGAAAAATGGGGTTACAAGCGCTTTTGGCTGGCGGAGCATCATAATATGGCAGGTGTGGCCAGTTCTGCCACAGCTGTTTTAGTTGGATATATTGCATCCGGTACAAATACGATCCGCGTCGGGTCTGGCGGGGTGATGCTTCCGAACCATGCGCCGCTGGTTGTGGCGGAACAGTTCGGGACGCTTGGTTCGATTTACCCGGGCAGGATTGACCTCGGGCTTGGGCGTGCGCCGGGAACAGACCAACTGACAGCGTTAGCGCTCCGCCGGAATTTAAAGGGCAGTGAAATGGATTTTCCAAACAATGTCCAGGAGCTGATGAACTATTTTCTTACAGAACAAGAGCGACGGACTTACGCGCGGGCCGTGGTGGCAGAAGGCGTTGAGGTACCTGTCTGGCTTCTCGGGTCAAGTACGTACAGCGCGACGCTAGCTGCAAAGCTCGGGTTGCCATTTGCTTTTGCGAGTCATTTTGCGCCAGCGCAGCTGTTTGATGCTCTGTACATTTACAGGGAAAATTTCAAGCCGTCCGCCTATTTGAAGGAGCCGTATGTATTGCTTTGCGTCAATGGGATCGCGGCGGATACGGATAAGGAAGCGGAGCGGACCGCCACGAGCCTGTTCCAGTTTTTCCTCGGCGTGATCCGGGGAAGATCACAGCAGCTCCAACCTCCTGTCAACAGCATGGAAGGCATTTGGACGCCTTATGAGGAAGAGATGGCGCGGCGCCAGCTCGAATATGCGTTTATCGGTTCGAAAGAGACAATTAAAGATAAGTTGCAGGATTTACTTGATGAAACAGAAGCGGATGAATTGATGTTTGTTTCACATATATACAACCATGAAGACCGGCTCCGTTCTTATGAATTGCTGGCCGGGCTGAAACAGGATTAAGGAAAAAAGCCCGTTTCGGAGAAAATCCGGAACGGGCAGGTTATGATGTTGTAAAATCTTTTTTTGAAATCCGGTTGACAATTTTTTAGATCTGGTTATAATTATATAAGTGATCTCCATCAGCACATTATATTTTGCCGGTGTGGCGGAATTGGCAGACGCGCACGACTCAAAATCGTGTGGGTTTATCCCGTGTCGGTTCGACCCCGACCACCGGTATACTTATTTGTTAAAAGCCCGCAATCATGTTAGCGGGCTTTTAAAGTCCCCTTTCTTGTTAAGGGGAAATACATTATTCAATAAATGGTTGATATGAAAGTTCTGAAATAACAATATAAGAGCTGATTCCCATCCGGTTAATACTTTTTCGTAATACGGTTGGAATTAACGCTATATTAAACCCAAGCCACCCAAATATGCCCGCGCCACAAGCAGTATATTCATCAAAACTGCTATTTTTATTCCCCGAAAAACGTATTTGACTGCATATACGATGAAGCTGTACCTTTCATTAACCACATTATAATCCTATTTTTCAAAAACAAAAATGAATATTGTATTCCACATGTCCGGCTCCGGCCGTGCACGTATTCATGTTGCTTTTGGTTTCCGTTAAAGCGCCCCATTTCAAAAATTCCTTCCACTTTGCTATCCTGTATGTATATAAAGAAGAAAGGTATGGTCAAATGAACAGGCATTTGATTTCCGCCATCTCGATTGTCTCCTTCGTTTCGGCGCTTTTTTTCCTGGCAGGGCTGGGAACGGTGCTGATAGACCAAACGACAGAAGCAAAATCTGTAAAGGTGGAAAAATCCGGAACGGGTGCGGACACGCCAAAAGCCGGCAATACAAAGCAAATTGTCATCACGGCAATTGGCGACTCGCTGACAAGGGGCACGGGCGATACGTCGGGAAAAGGGTATGCCGGCTATCTCGCGGATGATTTAAAGAAAAAAACGAAAAAGAAAATTCTGCTGCAAAATAACGGCATTAAAGGGCTTACTTCTAGCGGGCTGCTTGAACAGATCAAACAGCCACAAATCAGGCGCGAACTCCGGAATGCCGATATCATTTTGCTCACAATCGGCGGCAATGATTTATTCCAGGGCGGCGAGGCGCTCGATCATTTGAATGAAGCATACATTCAAAAATTGGAAAAGCCGTATTTGGCCAACTTGAAGCAGATTTATGCCGCAATCCGAGCGGCCAACAAAACGGCAACGGTTTATCATATAGGGCTTTATAATCCGTTTATTGACCTGAAGCGTTCCAAACTGACGTCGGCCATTGTCAGACAGTGGAATTTTGATTCTGCATCTCTTGCGGCAAGCTACCCGAAAATCGTCTATGTGCCGACATTTGACCTTTTTGAATTGAATACAAACGACTATTTGTACAGCGACAAATTCCATCCGAACACAGCCGGGTACAAGCTGATCGGAGAGCGCGTTGCTTCCCTGATCCATTTTAGCGAGGAGGATGCAAAATGACGGATGTACCGGCGCTTCAAGTGATTGATGTCCATAAAAAAATCGGCAAAAAAGAAATCATTAAAGGCATCAGCTTCGAAGTAAGGCCCGGGGAGGTGTTCGGGTTTCTCGGGCCAAACGGGGCGGGGAAAACGACGACGATCCGGATGCTGACCGGATTGATCCGCCCGACTTCCGGAAAAATTTTAATCGCCGGCAAAAATGTACAGACCGAGTTTACGGAAGCGATGAAAAATCTCGGTTGCATCGTAGAAAATCCGGAAATGTACCCGTATTTGACCGGCTATGAAAATCTTGAATATTTTGCAAGGATGGATCCGTCGATTCCGAAAAAAAGGATTGACGAAGTCGCGGAACTTGTTGATTTAAGCGCGCGCATCCACGACAAAGTGAAAACATATTCGCTCGGCATGCGGCAAAGGCTCGGCATTGCACAGGCGCTGCTTGGGAACCCGAAGCTATTGATTCTGGATGAGCCGACAAACGGCCTGGACCCTGCCGGCATCCGGGAGATGCGCGAATTTATCCGTTCTTTGGCGGGAAAGGAAGGCATGAGTGTGCTCGTTTCATCGCATTTGTTGGGCGAGGTGCAGTTAATGTGCGATAAGGTCGCCATTATTAACGAGGGGAAAGTGATCCGTACAGGAAGCGTCCACGAGCTGCTTGCCGAAAAAGAGCGCATCTTTTGGAAGGCAGAGCCTCTAGAAAAAGCGCGCGCCCTGCTTGCAGAAGAAACGCAGGTTACGGAAGGGGAAGGCTGTATTTTGGCCACCCCTTATGATGAAGGCAGAATCGCCGGGTGGAACCGGAAGCTCGTTGAAAACGGGGTAGAGGTAAAAGAAATGAAGGCTGTGCTGCCGGCGCTTGAGGATTTATTTTTGGATCTGACAGGGGGCGAACACCGTTGACCAAGTTGATTTATAATGAGCAGCTTAAGCTGTGGAAGAAAAAGCGAATCCTTGTAATTATCCTGATCATTGCCTGCCTTGTTCCAATTTTTACGTATGCACAGTACAAAGAATCGAAATCACTACAGGAAAAAATGGGGACAAGCGACTGGAGGGTCCAGCTCCAAAAGCAGATTGTCGATACACAAAACCGGCTTGGTTCTGCAAGCCTTTCCGATGATTTTAAAAAATATTTGCGGATTACATTAAGCCAGGAACAGTATTATTTAAACCATAATATTAACCCGAACGCGCCGGGTGCCCCGACGTTTATGCGGGTGTTTATCGAAAATGCAATCGGCCTGCTTCTGCCGCTGTTTGTAATGGTGGCGGCGAGCGATATCGTTTCTTCCGAGACAAGTAGAGGGACAATCAAATTGCTTTTGACAAGGCCGGTCAAAAGATGGAAAATCCTCCTCAGCAAATATATCGCGATGCTGCTCTCGGTTTCGTTTATTTTATTATGTACGGCGGTTTTGACGTATGCCATTTCCGGGATCGTATTCGGTTACAGCGGATGGAACCTGCCGATGCTGACGGGCTTTACAACAAAAGGAAACGAATTATTAACAACCCATGTGCATTCGGTTCCGCAATGGTCGTATTTGTTAATGGAGCTCGGCCTTGCCTGGTTTGTTTGTGTTGTGGCCGGAAGTCTCACGTTTATGCTGTCCGTCCTTTTGCGAAGCACAGCTGCTGTGATGGGGATCATGCTGTCATCGTTAATCGCGGGCGCCATCCTCACGAATATGGTTTCCGCCTGGCCGAGCGCGAAATATTTGTTTATGGTAAATCTCCAGCTGACCAATTATGTAAACGGGTCCAGCCCACCGGTTGAAGGAATGACGCTCGGCTTCTCAATAGCTGTCCTTTCTGTCTGGCTTGTATTTTCTCTCATTGTTTCTTTCGTTGTGTTTATGAAACGGGATGTTTATTAGACGCGGCATTTGCGGGACTACTGTGAAAACAAAGTGAAATTCAGAGAAAAACAGTAAAAATGAACAGTACCATTAATAAAATGATAAAGCAGGATTTTTTATAGAGCGGGGCGAAATCCGTTATGGCAAAACAAAAGGGGGAGATGCTGTGATTAAACGGTTTATCGTTGGAATGGGGATTGCTGCGTCCATGTTTATTGCAGGCGTCACTTATTTTTACTTTAATAAAGGGGAAGCCATCGCCACAGAGGCGGCACCCGCGAAAAAGCCGGCAGCGGAGGAAGAAACGGAAGCGAAAGCCGTGATCAAAGCAAGCTTCCGACAGAAGACGCCGAAAAACGAAATGCCGGCATACAGCAGCATGAGCGAGGATGAATTGGTACAGGAAGTACATAATATGACGCATCAAAAAGTGGAGGCAAGCGAAAAATGGGGTGTTTCCGAAATTACGAAGGATAAGGTGGACGCATTATATATGGCCATCCAAAACAAAAATTTCGGGGATCCCGGACTGCAGCACATGCTTCTTAGGATTTTAAAACCGTGGGAAAAAGGTGACTTCAGCAATGCGGTCAAAGCCCATAATGAAGTATGGTCCTACCAGCACGGCAATATCGGAAAAGCACAGAGGCTGTTGACGCCGGCCGAAGAAGCGGCATACATTAAGAAAAATTTTAAATAATCATGAGCATCAGGAAGTGGAGAAAGTGAAAATTTTAGGCGTATCAGGCTCGCTTACCGGCGAGAAAACATCGATCGGCGTTTATGAAGTGCTGATGGCTGCAAAAGCCGAAGATCCGAATGTGGAAACAGAATTGCTTGATTTAAAAGATTACGAGGTGGAATTTGTTAAGGGGTTTCCACTTTCCTACTATAATGACGACACTATCGAGGCCGTAAACAAGCTGTTGGATGCAGATATCCTTGTTTTCGGTTCGCCGATTTACCAGGCGTCCATTACCGGCGCTCTGAAAAATCTGCTCGACCATCTGCACCGGGATGCTTTCCAGTCCAAGGTTTGCGGCATCGTGATAAACGGCGGATCGGATAAGCATTTTTTGGTTGCCGAGTACCAGCTGAAGCCGGTTTTATCGTTTTTAAAAGCAACTTGCGCCGTCCGGAATGTGTTTATCCTTGATGATGATTTTAATGAAGACAATGAAATTTTAAACCCCGATATCCAGGCGCGCATCAGGCGGCTTGCCCGGGAGCTTTTGCAGCTGAAAAAAGGCTTGGAATAAACATTTCCTCGTATACATAAGCAGAAAAGAAGGGTATACATTGATAGCCAGTATACGGGGGGGTTATAAGTGTGAAAGCAGTTACGGTTCAAGGCGCGAAAGATATTTTGGTGAATGAAGTTGGGCGATCCGGTTATCAAAAAACAGGATGATATTTCGATGGATACATCGGCGGGTGATTTGCGGGTCGGATTTTCATATTTATAAAGGCACATTGCCGGTCCGGCCGGGATTTATCATCGGACATGAACCAATGGGGATTGTCGAAGAAGTCGGGCCGGATGTGGTCATTGACTGTGCCGGTATGGACGGAAAAAATCGGCAATTGAAGCGATTGAACAGAAACTCAAGCTTCAGGGCGGGACGATCAGTGCCATCCAGATTGCAATGGAAGCGGACCGCAAATTCGGCACGATCCAGCTGACAAGTGTGTATAGGTGGGTCGATTTATAATGCGTCTCCGCTCGGCAGGTTGTTTGGACGAAATATTACATTAAAAATGGGGCAGGCGCCTGCTCTCTACTACATGACGAAACTTTTTATCGATATTTGGAGAAAAAAGTTTGACCAGAATGAAATTGTCACCCATAAAATATTGCTCGGCAAAGCTAGCGATGCGTATAAAATTTTAACGACCATGAAGATCATTGCATTAAAGTCGTACTGAAGCCGTAATGAAAAAGTGCCGGGTGTTCTGTACACCGGCACTTTTTCGGTTTACTTTACGGTTTCAAACTCCCGTTTTAAAATATACTCTGCATGCGCCACTTCTTTTTTTGTCGGCGGCTCGATCCCCTTCAAAGGATAGTCGATGCCGAGAGCTTCGTATTTGTATACGCCCAACTTGTGGTACGGAAGGATTTCGATTTTTTCAACGTTTGGAAGCGAGTGGATGAAATCGGATGTTTTATACAAATCTTTATCGGTATCCACACCCGGAACGAGCACGTGGCGGATCCATACCGGGATGTGTTTATCAGACAGATAGTGGGCAAAATCAAGAATATGCTCGTTAGACATGCCCGTCAGCCATTTGTGCTTTTCGGGGTCAATATGTTTTATGTCCAGCAATACAAGATCCGTATATTTCATCAATTCATCCAGGCCTTTCATAAACCGCGTGCTGTGGGAAAAATTTCCGCCTGCTGTATCAATGCACGTATGGACGCCAATCTCCTTGCATGCTTTAAACAGTTCGATCAGAAAATCGATATGCAGCAAAGGCTCGCCGCCGCTGACTGTAATGCCGCCGCCGGAAGCTTCGATAAAAGGCAAATAGTCCTGCACGTCTTTCATAATTTCATCTACGGTCATTTCTTTGCCTTCGTTTATTTTCCAAGTATCCGGGTTATGGCAAAATTTGCATCGCAACGGGCAGCCTTGCGTGAATACGACATAGCGGATTCCAGGGCCGTCGACGGTTCCAAATGATTCGGTCGAATGAATACTCGTTGAGATTTTCATAAAAATCAAATCCTTCTTTTAGATTTCTGGACTTCCACAAGTTCAGGCTTCAAAAAAGGGGAGGGGGCATGGAGTGCATGCCGCCCTTTGTTTTTATCGATTACATCATTTCATGGAATGTACGGTTAATGACTTCCAATTGTTGTTCCCTTGTCAGTTTAATGAAATTAACTGCATATCCGGATACACGGATCGTTAATTGCGGATATTTTTCCGGATGATCCATTGCATCCAGCAATGTTTCACGATGCAAGACGTTGACGTTCAGATGATGCGCTTTCTTCGCCATATAACCGTCCAACATGCCGTCCAAGTTGGATACGCGTGTATCTTCTTCATGTCCGAGAGCTTCCGGCACGATGGAGAACGTGTTGGAAATGCCGTCCAGCGAATATTTATAAGGCAGTTTCGCAACAGAGCTCAGCGAGGCGACTGCACCATGCGTATCGCGGCCATGCATCGGGTTGGCGCCTGGCGCAAACGGTTCTCCGGCTTTCCTTCCATCCGGTGTGCTTCCCGTTTTCTTTCCGTATACAACGTTTGAAGTAATCGTCAAGATAGAAGAAGTAGGAACCGAATTGCGGTAAGTCGGATGTTTTCTCAGTTTTTCCATGAACGTTTTTACAAGGTTTACAGCAATTTCGTCGACACGGTCGTCGTTGTTGCCGTATTTCGGGAAATCACCTTCGACTTCATAGTCAACCGCAAGGCCGTTTTCATCGCGGATAACTTTGACTTTCGCATATTTAATTGCGCTTAAAGAGTCAACTGCAACGGACAGGCCGGCAACGCCGAATGCCATTGTGCGCAAAATTTTGCGGTCATGCAACGCCATTTCAAGCCGTTCATAAGAATATTTGTCATGCATGTAATGGATGATGTTCATTGCATTGACGTATACGCCTGCAAGCCAGTCAAGCATCCGGTCGTATTTTTCCATAACTTCATCATAATCCAGATATTCTGAAGTAATCGGCCGGTAAGGAGGCGCAACCTGGACTTTCAGTCGTTCATCAATGCCACCGTTAATGGCATACAGCAAAGCTTTTGCCAAGTTTACACGGGCGCCGAAGAATTGCATTTGTTTGCCGATCCGCATTGCCGATACGCAGCAGGCAATACCGTAATCATCGCCGTATTCTTCACGCATCAAGTCATCGTTTTCGTATTGGATGGCGCTCGTTTTAATTGACATTTTCGCGCAATATTGTTTCCATTTATCCGGCAGTTTTGTCGACCACAGCACGGTCAAGTTCGGTTCAGGCGCAGGGCCTAAGTTGTCGAGCGTATTCAGGAAGCGGAACGAATTTTTTGTAACGAGCGTGCGGCCGTCCAGTGCCATCCCGCCGATCGATTCCGTAACCCATGTCGGGTCGCCGCTGAATAGTTCGTTGTATTCTTCGGTCCTTGCAAATTTGACAAGGCGGAGTTTCATGACGAAATGGTCAACGAGTTCCTGCGCTTCCCTTTCTGTCAGGACACCGTTTTTCAAATCCCTTTCAATATAAATATCAAGGAAAGTGGAGGTGCGGCCCAAGCTCATCGCTGCACCGTTTTGTTCTTTAATGGCGGCAAGGTATGCAAAATACAGCCATTGAAAAGCTTCGCGGGCGTTTGAAGCCGGTTCGGAAATATCGAATCCGTAGCTTTGGGCCATTTGTTTCAATTCTTGCAAAGCGCGAATTTGTTCGGAATGTTCTTCGCGTTCCCTGATGACGTCCTCCGTCATGACGCCGTTTCCGATTAAATCGAAGTCTTTTTTCTTTTGCTCAATTAAATAGTCAACCCCGTACAATGCAACACGTCGGTAGTCGCCAATGATGCGGCCGCGCCCGTATGCATCCGGAAGTCCTGTAACGATTCCGGCATGGCGCGCCATTTTGATTTCCGGAGTATAAGCATCGAATACGCCTTGGTTATGTGTTTTCCGCCATTCCGTAAAAATATGTTTGATTTCCGGATCGATTTCATAGCCGTATGATTTTAAGGAATTTTCCGCCATGCGGATGCCGCCAAATGGCATCAAAGCGCGTTTTAATGGTTTGTCTGTTTGCAGACCGACAATTTTTTCAAGATCTTTGTTTAAATATCCAGGTGCGTGTGAAGTGATGGTAGAAACAACTTTCGTATCCATATCAAGAACGCCGCCTTTTTCGCGTTCCTGCTTGGATAATTCCATGACTTGATTCCATAATTTCAATGTAGCTTCTGTCGGGCCGGCGAGGAAACTTTCATCGCCTTCGTAAGGGGTTACATTTTTCAGGATAAAATCCCTAACGTCGATTTCATTTTGCCAGTTGCCGCCTTTAAAGCCTTTCCATTGTTCTTTGCTGAGTGGTGCTTTTGTAAGCAATTGTTCAGTCATTTGAATGGGCCTCCTTCAAGCCTTGTAGTAAGACTTCAACATAGTGCCTAAAAAAATGGATGAAGTTATTTGCTCATTAGTGAGCATTCCTTAATACGCTTTCATCATAGCATGTCATTCAAAAAAAAGATAGTGATATCGCTCACATTTTTCCGCGAAAAAATGCAGTTTTCAAAGAATGTTCAAATTATCTGCCAATAGATATATAATAGGAAGAAACGAGTCTGAACTGTTATAAAACAATTTGCTCATTATTTCACAATATTTGTTTTCTGAATAGAAATTTTTTAATTGGAAAACTTTGAAGGAAAATGTTCAATGTTTCACAAATTGGACACATCCTAATGAAAGCGATTGCTGTATAGTAATTTATGAAAGCAGTTACACAAAGGAGTGGTAAAGATGTTGACAGGATTGCGTACTGATTTTCAAATGCCTACCTTAAACTTATTTGGGCAGGGAACAGCTGAAGACATTGGAATCAGTCTAAAAAATCTTGGATGCCGTAAGCCGCTAATTGTAACAGATGCAGGACTTCATCAGCTTGGGTATTCTGATAAAATTGCAAAGTACATCAAGGAAGCCGGCCTAGAAGTGGCTATTTACCCAAAAGCCGAACCAAACCCGACAGATAAAAATGTGGAAGACGGGTTAAAAGTATATGAGGAAGAAAAATGCGACTCGATCGTTTCGCTTGGCGGCGGCAGCGCGCATGACTGTGCGAAAGGGATCGGACTTGTCGTGGCGAACGGTGGCAGAATCCATGACTATGAAGGGCTCGACCGTTCCGAAAAGCCGATGGTGCCTTTAGTTGCCATTAACACGACAGCCGGAACCGCAAGTGAAATGACGAAATTCACCATTATTACCGATACGAGCCGAAAAGTAAAAATGGCGATTGTTGATAAACATGTAACGCCGGTTTTATCAATCAATGATCCGTTGTTAATGGTTGGTATGCCGCCATCTTTGACCGCTGCAACCGGCCTTGATGCATTGACGCACGCGGTTGAAGCGTATGTTTCGACGGCAGCAACGCCGATTACGGATGCATGCGCGATTAAAGCGATTCAAATTATCCCGAAATATTTGCCGCGGGCTGTCGCAAACGGACACGACATCGAAGCACGCGAACAAATGGTATATGCGCAGTATCTGGCCGGCATGGCATTCAACAATGCGTCTTTGGGTTATGTCCATGCGATTGCACACCAATTCGGCGGCTTTTATAATTTGCCGCACGGTGTCTGCAATGCCATTTTACTCCCGCATGTCTGCCGGTTCAACCTGATTGCGCGGAAAGAAAGATTTGCGGACATTGCCGCGGCATTGGGCGAAAGGACAGAAGGATTAAGCGTACAAGAAGCGGCGGAAAAAGCGATTGCAGCAATCGAAAGGCTGGCGGAACAACTGAACATTCCGAAAGGCTTCAAGGAACTCGGGGCAAAAGAAGAAGACATCGAAATCCTCGCCAAGCATGCGATGCAGGATGCGTGCGCGGCCACAAACCCGCGCAAACCGACGCAAAAAGAAGTCGAAGCCATTATTGCGGCTGCAATGTAAATATTATAAAAAATAGAACAAATAAAGGGACATCTCTTCTGTTATAATCAATAAAGGTAGTTGAAAAGTTACTCAAAAAAACCGCCTCCATTCAATGTTTGCTAGACACTTACATTATAATGGAAAAGGCGGTTTTTTGTATTTTCTCTGTATATTGTATGTGTCAAGTTTTTCTCGACATCGTTTAAAAATCAGTGATTTCCAGACACTCTTTGTACGCTTTTGGCTACAGCGCTTTGCTTGCTTCTCTGGATAAGGGGCAATCCCAAAAGCAGTTAAACCGGGCATATGATGATCGCGAAATTTACTCGCTTTCCGCACGCGTCGCGAGCCTCCTCGCTCGTCCCTCAAGCACACTGGGTCTCGCCCGGCTCGCTTTTCCCGCAGAAGTCTCAGAAATTAGCGATCATTTATATTCCCAGCTTTTTAAAGGATGTTGGGATTGCCCCTTATCCAGGTGAAAAACCTAAATATCTTGCTTAAATTCCCTATTGCTGATACAGTGCTTGTATACAGGCTGATTGATCCCTGTTTTGCACCGATTGACGGGCGTACAGGCTGTTTAAGCAGCTGGGCGGGTTTTACAGCTTGCTTCTATTCGCGCTGCTTTCTTGCGCTTCTTGTTTGGTGTTTCAGATAAGCATTTCTTAATGTCCGGTTGGTTGAGCATTCCTTGTTATTTTAACCATGGCTTCCCCGCCTTCTTTGCTCCAATGCATCCCCCAGATGTGCCTTTGGTTGGATTCTCTGGCACCGCCCGGCACATTTTCCACTTTCTCTCTCCAGTCAAAAATGCGTTTCTAGTTCTTTTGGGATATAAGTACGGAACTCCTTGGTTTTTTGAGATGCTTCTCATCCGCCAATGTACTTTTATAGGTATCTAAATGCAATATAAACCTGCCTAAATCACGGGTATTTATCGCTTTTTTAACCTGTTCCTTCACTTCACTTTTTCCTCCCACGAATGTCTATACCCTGATCCTCCGTCGCTGTTTGTAATCATCCGTGCTTTTTGGGACACGGGTTTTAATCCATCAAAAAAGCTACGGCCTGTAACCTGCTTATTCCATTATTTACGATAATGAAATAATTTAGGCTACAGGCCAGCCAATACTCATTTTCGTGTATAGTGATGTCTACTTAGAAATGAAGTTGTTTGGGACAGCCCCCTATTTGTCTGTCTGAACGCGGGGCATCCGCATTTCGGCTTGTCCAGCTTTGGTGAAATCGCTTCATAAACGTTCAAAATTTATACATACACAAATAGGAGAAATGGCGATATGATAGAAAAGCAGTTGTTTGTGACAGAATTCACAATTAAATACTTCACGATGGAGATGGTTATTTATGTACGAAGCCGTTGATTCGGTTATTCAAATGGCACTCAATAAGAAAAAAGTGTTGGAAGAATCGCTGCTCCGTTATGTGACAAAAGCAGCTCTGGCAAGTATGTTTATCGGTTTCGCCATCATTATTTGTTATCGCCTTGCAGAGCCGTTTTTTGATGCAAAATCGCCAGTTACTTCTTTTATGAGTTCGATCTTTTTCGGCGCAGCACTCGTTTTGATTATGTTCGGCGGCGGAGAGCTTTTCACCGGAAATACGATGATGTTTTCGATGAGTACGCTGAAAAAAGCAACTACATGGAAAGATGCACTGGCAAACTGGGCGGCAACATACGCCGGCAATATTATCGGCGCCGCGATTTTCGGTTTGTTCATTCATTATACCGGGCTTTATGCCGATACGGAAAACAGCCAGTTTTTAATGACAGTTGTCAGTGGAAAAATCAGTTTGACCACTACACAAATGCTATTTCGCTCTATTCTTTGTAACTGGCTCGTATGTTTGGCTTTCTGGGTGCCGATCAATGTAAAAGGCGACGGCACAAAAATTGCTTCGATGATGCTTCTTGTGTTCGGATTCGTCATTTCCGGCTACGAGCACAGCATTGCCAATATGGTATTGTTCTCGTTATCCTTGGCAGCACCGCACCCGGATACGATCACACTGGCTGGTATTCTCCATAACTTGGGGGTTGTGACAATCGGCAATATGATCGGCGGCGGCGTATTTGTCGGCGCAATGTACGCTTTCTTAACCTCTAAGAAAAAAGATAAAGCTTCTGTTACCGTGATTGAAACAAAAACGGTATCAAATTTTTCAGCGGAAAAATAATGTTTGAAATTTAAAAGATAAATCAAGATATAAAATTTTGACAAAACAGTTCTTATAAGGTTTCTAAAGGTTGATTCGGAGTAAAAATTTTAGCAAAGATTCACGGTTAAAATGGCTGAAAAGACATTTCAAGTCATAAATCGGATAAAGTGTATCTTTACGGGGGCCGCAAAAGAAAACCAAAATCTTTTATATCAAATATAACGGGGCTGTCCAATTTTAATTGGCACAGCCCCTTTTTCCATTAACTTTGTATCAGCTGCAGAAATTGCCTTGTGCGCCCGTGTTTTGGATCTCCAAACAACTCTTCCGGCCTGCCTTGCTCGACAATAACGCCCTGATCCATAAAAATGACTTC
Organism: Weizmannia acidilactici; assembly: GCF_008974185.1. Lineage (GTDB taxonomy): Bacteria > Bacillota > Bacilli > Bacillales > Bacillaceae_C > Weizmannia > Weizmannia acidilactici. The sequence continues at coordinate 128,493 of NZ_BKZP01000002.1, read as the reverse complement.
ATCCGCTGCTTCCCGCGCAAACCGCATTTCATGGGTGACAACGACCATCGTCATACCTTCTTCAGCCAGTTCCTTCATTACGTTCAGCACGCCGCTGACCAATTCCGGATCGAGCGCGGACGTCGGTTCGTCAAAGAGCATCACTTCCGGTTCCATTGCAAGGGCGCGGGCAATGCCGGCGCGCTGCTGCTGCCCGCCGGATAAACTGAACGGATACGCATCTTTTTTATCAAGCAGGCCTACTTTCTCGAGCAGTGTCTCTGCTTTTTGTACCGCTGCCTGCCGGTTTTCTTTTTTTACAATCACAGGGCCCTCGATCACATTTTCCAGCACCGTTTTATGCGGAAAAAGATTGTACTGCTGGAATACCATGCCGGATTTTCTGCGCAAAGCCGAGATCGCTTTTTTATCGGCGGGTTGGGAAAAATCGATTTTTAAACCGCCGATTTGGATTGTGCCTTTCGAAGGGACTTCAAGCGCATTCAGACAACGGAGCAGCGTCGTTTTGCCGGAACCGGACGGACCGATAATGACAACTACTTTCCCTTTTTCAACCTTAAGGTTAATGCCTTTTAACACTTCAAGGCTGCCGAATTGTTTATGCAAATTTTCAATTGTGATCAATGTTAGCCCCCCTTACCTACTGACATATTTGTCAAAACGCCCTTCAATTTTTTGCTGGATGACGGATAAAATAAAACAAATGGCCCAATACAGGAGAGCGGCTTCCACATACAGCAGCATAAATTCATATGTCGTAGAGGCGATTTCCTGCGCTTTCCGGAATAATTCGGTCACCAAAATCAGGGAAGCCAAAGAGGTATCTTTTACAAGGCTGATAAACGTATTCGACAGCGGCGGTACCGATACGCGGACGGCCTGCGGCAGCACGATCCTTCTGAGCGCCTGCATATAATTCATGCCGATTGCATAGGCAGCTTCCCACTGCCCTTTTGGGATTGACAAAATCGCAGCCCTGATAATTTCGGATGCATACGCACCGACATTAAGCGAGAAGCCGATGATGGCGGCAGGAAAAGGATTGATCGTGATCCCGACGGACGGCAGCCCGTAAAAGATGATAAATAATTGCACAAGCAATGGCGTACCGCGGATCGCCGAAACATAAACACGCGCAATCCACTGCAGCGGCTTTATGCTTGAAATTCTCGCCAGCGCGGTGACAAGTGCCAGTACGAGGCCGATGCAGAATGTAATCAAAGTTAAAGGAATGGTATAATATAAAGCTCCCTTCACCATCGGCAGAAGGGAACTTTGTGCTAATTGCAGCTGTTCATTGCTGATAAACCCCAGATTATTGAGATACATCTTCACCAAACCATTTCTTTGATATTTTTGTTAATGTGCCGTCTTTTTTCATATCGTTTAAAGCATCATTGACTTTATCCACCAATTTTCCGGAATTTTTCCGGAACATAAAGGCGGTTTTGCCGGCATCATTTGCTGTGGCGGCAACTTTGATCTGCGCATCCGGTTTTTGTTTTTTATAATCCAGATAAGTTAATGAATCGTTGATTGTCGCTTCCACGCGGTTTGAAGTCAGAAGCTGGATTGCCTGGTTAAAACCTTCAACGCTCACGATTTGGGCGCCGTTTTGTTTGGCGATGTCAGCATAGTTGCTGGTGAGCGACTGCGCCGTTTTTTTGCCCTTTAAATCAGTGAAAGACTTAATATCCGTATTGTTTTTTCGGACAATAACAACCGCTTTTGAAACCGTGTAAGGTGTTGAAAAATCATATTTTTTCTCACGGTCGGGGCGGATGCCGACCTGGTTTGCGATCATATCAAAACGTTTTGAGTTGAGGCCTGCGAACATCGCATCCCACTGTGTTTCTTTAAATTCAGCTTTTAATCCGAGCCGTTTGGCGACTTCCTTTGCAACATCGATATCATACCCGGTTAGTTTACCGTTCTCGTGGTAAGAAAAAGGTGGGTATGTTCCTTCCGTTCCGATCAGGAGGACGCCTTTCTTTTTGATTTGGTCATATAAGTCGTTTGATTTTGATACGTTCTGGTTGTCTGTGTTGTTTCCGCACGCGGTTAATGCAAGCAGCAAACAAGCAACAGCCAGCCATTTAATGTATTTGCCCATGATGTCAACTCCCATTTACAAAATATAATTCTAAGTGTCTTACTATGTTTTACCCAGCAATTTGTATTTTAACCAATTCAATGAAAAATATCCAGCCTGACATATTGTAAAATGGTAAAAGAGACGTTTTAAAATGAAAGGGTGTTTCCAATGAAAGAAAGATTTGTCCATGTCACCGGAGGCAGGGTGTATTACAAAAAAACGAGCACAGGGAATAAAACGCCGCTTATTGTGCTGCACGGCGGGCCGGGGGGAACACATATGCCGATGCTGGCCCTGGAAGCGCTTGGGGATGAACGGCCCGTCATTTTTTACGACCAGCTCGGTTCCGGGAGATCGGACCGGCCCCATGATCCGTGCTTTGGAAACTGGAAAGATTTACGGAAGAGCTTGGGCAGGTACGGGAGGCGCTCAATTTAAAAGAAGTGCACATCCTCGGCCATTCTTGGGGACAATGCTTGCTGCAAGTTATTTGCTGGAGCAATCTGCAGGTGTAAAAAGTATTATTTTTTCAGGGCCGTGCTTAAGTGTGGTGCAGTGGAAAAAAAGACCAGGATGAGCATCGGAAGCAGCTACCCGTTAATGTGCAGGAAACGTTGGCGCGCTGTGAGCGGGAAGGCAGGACGGATTCAGAAGAGTACAAAGAAGCAATGAAAGTTTTTTATGAAAAATTTGTAAACCGGCTTGATGAAAAGCCGAAAGAATTGGAATCGGAATTTGCGCAGCCAAACGAAGAAGTGTACGTGACCATGTGGGGCGTCGGAATTTTACCCGACCGGTAACTTGAAAACTTTTGATGTTACAGGCCGCCTGCCCTGTTTACATGCGGCCGTTATGATGAAGCGGTGCCGGAAACGGTGGAAGCTTACAGCAGGTGTATTCCGGGGGCCAAGTTCCATGTGTTTGAGCACAGTTCCCACCAGCCGTATTTGGAAGAGCCGGAAGCGTATGTGCGCGTCATCCGGGAATTTTTGTCCGGGGTGTGACCCCAAAGACCCCAAACGGCATCCGCTTGGGGTCAGCGGACTTTCATGAGCAGGTAAAGAAACCAGACAGCGTGGTGCTGTTCGTCTTTTGCGGCATCTTCAAACGCCATTTTCATCACAGGATCCTGTACTGAATTGGCAATTTTCCTGTAAAAATCGACGGTATTTTGCTCGTCTTTTACCCCAAATTCCAAACCGCCCGTATAAGTGGGCGGGCACGGCTCATTGATTTTTGGCTGCGGCCTTGTGCCTGTGATATTGGTGTAAAATCCCGAAAACGTTTGAAAATGCCGGATTTCGTCATCACGGATTTCCATGATGATGTCGCGGAATTGGGGTGACGGGGCTCTGCGCGCAATCTGTTCATAGCAGGCAATCGCACTGTATTCGCCGTTAATTGCCCGAATCAGGTTGGCAAGAAAAACCGCCTGCTGCGGATTTCCGGCTCCTGGCTGTACATTTCTATATCCGATTTCATAATCGTATGGGTCATAATACATCGGTTTCCCTCCTCATTTTTAACCGTAATAATTTATGCCGGACGGATGAGGATGGTTCCGATATGTTTTCCCAAAGCACCAATACAGAGTTTAAAAAATTGCCGGAAATGCTTTATAATAGTAATGTCTGTGGCGGATCCCGCCGCGCGAGCCTTTAATTCTCAAAGAAAAGGAGCAAAAGAATGGAAAAAGTACTTGTTTTTGGGCATAAAAATCCGGATACTGATGCAATCTGTTCAGCCATTGCGTATGCAGAATTAAAAACAAAATTAGGTGTCGAAGCGGAAGCGGTCCGTTTAGGGGAGCTGAACAATGAAACGAAATTCGCTTTGGAAACGTTCCATGCGGAAGCACCGCGCCTTGTCCAATCGGTCGCAAATGAAGTAAAAAACGTCATTCTCGTTGACCATAACGAACGCCAGCAAAGCGTCGATGATATCGAAAATGTGCGTGTTTTGGAAGTTGTCGATCATCACCGCATCGCCAATTTTGAAACAAGCGACCCGCTCTATTACCGCGCGGAACCGGTCGGCTGCACGGCGACAATTTTAAATAAATTATATAAAGAAAACGGCGTTGAAATCCGCAAAGAAACAGCCGGATTGATGCTTTCCGCCATCATTTCCGATTCCCTGCTGTTTAAATCTCCGACGTGCACGGAAGAAGATGTGAAGGCAGCGAAAGAACTGGCGGAAATTGCCGGTGTTGATGCGAATACATATGGTCTGGAAATGCTGAAAGCCGGCGCTGATTTGAGCGACAAAACGGTTGAACAGCTCATTTTATTAGATGCAAAAGAATTCGACATGGCCGGACATAAAGTCGTCATTGCCCAAGTCAATGCGGTCGACACGAATGATGTGTTTGTAAAACAGGCGGAACTCGAGCAGGCCATCCAATCCGAAATTGAAAACAGGGGGCTCGACCTGTTCCTGTTTGTTGTGACGGACATCTTAACGAATGATTCCGTCGGGCTTGCCCTCGGAAAATCGGCTAATATTGTCGAAAAAGCGTACAATGTGAAGCTCGAAAATAATACGGCAACGTTAAAAGGTGTCGTATCTCGCAAAAAACAAATTGTTCCGGTTTTGACAGAAGCGTTTAACGGTTAAAAAAATCCGGTGCCCGCACATGGCACCGGATTTTTTTACAGACTCGTCCTGTGAATTTCGCTTATTTTTCACGGTGTATCCGCCGGTTAATGAAATAAAAATTGGAATATTGCCGAGCGGGTTCATCACGGCAAAAAAACCGGGCGAAAGTTTTATAATCTCGCCACACAATCCCCTCACTCCTTCTTTAATATAGATTTTCCATTACATTACCCGGAAGGTTGAAGATGTAACGGTTTTTCGGGAATTAAAAAAACAAAGAGTATCTTCCTTTGGACTTTTTCCTTCAATATAAGTTAGGAAAACATTCAAAATGATTTCTTTTACTTCATATCCTTTTTCATTCCGTGTGAAACAAGCAAACGCCTTTACATATGACACTTTCTTTTATTATAATATTGCATATCATTTTTATGAGAAGCTGGATTGCTTTGAACGCAGTGTTTCGTCCGGAAGACGGGCGGGGTGTTGCGTTTTTTATTGTGCCAATAAGCGGGAATTTACATAAATTGGAATTTACCCAGGAGGTGAAAACATGGATGTAGCCGAATTAAAAAAGGAAGTCATTGTATTTAGTAAAACAATTGGGATCGATAAAATCGGATTTGCTTCCCCCGATCCATTTACCGAAATGAAACAGCGGCTGATCCGCCAACAGGAGCTTGGCTATCAGTCCGGTTTTGAAGAAAAGGACATTGAAAAAAGGGTGACACCTTCTTTGATTTTTGATTCCCCACAGTCAATCATTGCAATTGCGCTCGCTTACCCTTCAAAAATGAAAAATCCGCCGAAAGGGAAAAAAGGTGAACGGCGCGGTATTTTTTGCCGGGCATCGTGGGGGGAGGATTACCATACGATTTTAAGGGAGAAGCTTGCGAAGCTCGAAGCTTTTCTCAAGGAAAAAGTGGAAGGTGCGCGCTGTAAATCGATGACCGATACCGGCGAGCTCGCAGACAGGGCGGTTGCCGAGAGGGCAGGCATTGGCTGGAGCGGAAAAAACTGCGCGATTATCACCCCCGAGTTCGGTTCGTACGTTTACCTCGGGGAAATGATTACGAACATTCCGTTTGAACCGGATACCCCTTTGGAAGACCAGTGCGGTGACTGCCGGAAATGCCTGGACGTATGCCCTACCGGCGCGCTTGTTTCGGCCGGACAAATCAATGCGAAACGCTGCATCAGCTATTTGACGCAAACAAAAGATTTTTTGGAAGACGAGTTTAAGGTGAAAATCGGGAACCGTGTGTACGGCTGTGATTCATGCCAAACCATCTGCCCGAAAAATAAAGGCATGGATTTCCATTTTCACGAAGAAATGGAACCGGAACCTGAAGTGGCCAAGCCGCTACTTGAACCGATCCTTCGTTTAAGCAACCGGGAATTTAAGGAACTGTTTGGCCATGTTGCCGGAGCCTGGCGCGGCAAAAAGCCGATCCAGCGCAATGCCATCGTTGCACTTGCCCATTTTAAAGAAGAAAGTGCCGTGCCGGAACTGATCCGGCTTTTGCATGAAGATCCGCGCCCGGTAATCCGCGGGACGGCCGGCTGGGCGCTCGGGAAAATTGGCGGGGAAGAAGCGAAAGGGGCGTTGCTTGTGGCGCAGAACAAAGAAGAAGATCCGGAAGCACTGGAGGAAATCCGTAAAGGGTTGGCATTTTTCGAAATGGACTGATTGACCCTCCTTCTACGACATATAGTGATGGGGAGAGGGGGATTTTGTGTGAAAGAACAAGTCCAGGCGCATTTAGAAAACCGGCTGGCCCATCTTATCGGACGCGGGATAGATCGGGAGTTTGAAGATATCGAACAGAAAAAGGCCCAGCTTGCAAAAAGAAATGCAGGCATTGTTAAAGTGAAGGCGGATGCAAAGGTCACCCGGACCGAACAGAAAGGCAGCCACAGCTTTCTTTATTATCAGGTGCATATGCAGTATGTCATTAAACAAAAAAGCACTTTTTATATTGAAGAAGCGCTGGAGGAAAGGCGGGCTTCCTTTTACGAAGGACGCCTTTATGAAGATGAAGAGATGGTTCCCGCATATCCGGACTTCCATGGAAAAAATCCGGATATTGGGGAGATGCGGGCTGCGGAAAACGTTGATGTGCGGATTCCGTATGTGTATGACAGGCTAAAAGCTGTCCAGTATGCGGAAAAGTGGTGGAACAGCTTTAATCCGGCGTATAAATCGTTTACGGATGACTGCACGAATTTTATTTCGCAGTGTCTCCATGCCGGTGGGGCGCCAATGCGGGGATATCCGGACCGGAACAAGGGTTGGTGGATGCAAAACAATAATTGGAGCTACAGCTGGACGGTTGCCCATTCTTTTAAAACGTATCTGCAATATTCTAAGGCAGGATTGCGGGCAAAAGAGGTGTCCTCGCCGCAGGAGTTAAAGTATGGGGATGTTATTTGCATAGACTTCCAGGGGGACGGCCGCTTCGACCATTCGTTGATCGTGACCGGTTACGATTATTACGGCATGCCGCTTGTCAATGCCCATACAACAAATAGCCGGAAGCGATACTGGACGTATGAAGATTCATCCGCTTATACGCCTAATATCCGGTACAAGTTTTTTACAATCGAAGATGACAGCTGAAAAAACGTGATATAATAAGTCCCGAGGTGACAAAATTTGAGCTTGCATGTTGTATTATACCAGCCTGAAATTCCCGCCAATACGGGCAATATCGCGCGGACATGTGCGGGGACCGGGACAACGCTCCATTTAATCCGCCCGCTTGGCTTTTCAACGGATGATAAAATGCTGAAAAGGGCGGGGCTCGATTATTGGAAGTACGTGAATATTATTTATTATGATTCCCTGGAAGAGTTTTTTGAAAAAAACGAAGGCGGCGAAATATATTTTATTGAAACATTCGGCGAAAAGTTTTTTACCGATTTTGATTTCAGCGACTCGGAAAAAGACTTATATTTCATGTTCGGCCGCGAAACTTCCGGGCTGCCGAAAGGTTTGATCGAAAAAAACAAGGACCGCTGTCTCCGCATCCCGATGACGGACAAAGTGCGGTCGCTCAACCTTTCCAATACAGCCGCCATTTTAGTGTACGAAGCATTGCGGCAGCAGCATTATCCAGGGTTAAAATAAAAGTACGGCCCTATTGACACGGGCCGCACTTTTATTCTTCCCGAAAGTTTTCCCCTTTTTCCTCGTATCCGGCAGTAAAAATTGCACCCAGGAATGAAATCGCTACTAATGCAATGAGGATCGTTTTCAACTGGACATTCCCCCCTGATTTTTTCCTTCTTTGAATTCCATTATAGTCTATTTGATTGAAATATGTACAGATTTAAAATTTTCATTTATTTGCTGCAAACTTCCCCCAAAAATAGGGTATTGCCTCTTTTTATCATGTTCGCGGGCTTGGGTGCATAGATTATATAAACGTCTCTTCAACAAGATGACAAGGGGAGGTACTAAATGGATATTCTGAAAAAGCTGGAAAACTACCGTGAAGAAGAGGAAAAGTTGAAATGGGAAGGAACGTTCAGGGATTATCTGGCCCTTTTGAAAGAAAAGCCATGGATTGCACAATCTGCTCATTCCCGAGTTTACAATATGATTAAAGACGCCGGCGTGGAAGAAGTTGATGGAGTAAAGAAATACCGGTTTTTCAGCCACCAGTTATTCGGCTTGGAAGAGGCACTTGAAAAATTAGTGGAAGAGTATTTCCATCCGGCCGCCAAAAGGCTTGATGTGAGAAAACGGATTTTACTGCTGATGGGGCCTGTCAGTGGCGGTAAATCGACGCTTGTCACGATGCTTAAAAGGGGCCTTGAAGCTTATTCGCGCACCGAGCAGGGCGCTGTTTACGCCATCAAGGGATGCCCGATGCACGAAGACCCGCTTCATTTGATCCCGCAGCATTTGCGGGATGATTTTTATGAGGAGTACGGCATCCGGATTGAAGGGAATTTGTCCCCTTTAAATATGCTGCGGCTTGAGGAAGAGTATGGAGGCAGGATCGAAGAAGTGCTTGTCGAAAGGGTTTTCTTCTCCGAAGACAAACGGATCGGGATCGGCACATTCAGCCCTTCTGATCCAAAATCCCAGGATATTGCCGATCTGACAGGAAGCATTGATTTCTCGACGATTGCAGAGTACGGTTCGGAATCGGATCCGCGCGCCTACCGCTTTGACGGGGAACTGAACAAGGCGAACCGCGGCATCATGGAATTCCAGGAAATGCTGAAATGCGATGAAAAATTCCTATGGCATCTCCTATCGCTGACACAGGAAGGCAATTTCAAGGCTGGACGTTTTGCGCTCATTTCCGCGGATGAACTGATCATTGCCCATACGAACGAAACCGAGTACCGTTCATTTATTGCCAATAAGAAAAATGAAGCGTTGCACTCGCGGATCATCGTCATGCCGGTTCCATATAATTTAAGGGTATCCGAGGAAGAAAAAATTTACGATAAAATGATCCGGGAAAGCGATGTCGCTGATGTCCACATTGCACCGCATACGCTGAAGGTTGCTGCGATGTTTACGATTTTAACGAGGCTGCGGGAACCGAAGCGGGCGGATATTGACCTGTTGAAAAAAATGCGCCTGTACGATGGTATGGCGGTGGAAGGGTTCAATTCCCAGGATGTAAAGGAATTGAAAAATGAATACCCGGATGAAGGCATGTTCGGCATCGATCCGCGTTATGTCATCAACCGCATTTCCTCCACGATCATTAAGAAAGAAATGAAATCCATCAATGCCCTGGATGTGCTCCTGTCCTTAAAAGAAGGGCTGGACCAGCATCCGTCGATCACCCCGGAACTGAAAGAAAAATATTTAAACTTTATTTCTTTGGCGCGGAAAGAATATGACGAAATTGCAAAAAAAGAAGTGCAGAAAGCGTTTGTGTATTCGTACGAAGAATCCGCCAAAACATTGATGGACAATTATCTCGACAATGTCGAAGCCTATTGCAACAAAGTCAAAATGCGCGATCCGCTCACCGGCGAAGAAATCAACCCGGACGAAAAGCTGATGCGTTCGATCGAAGAGCAGATCGGCATTTCCGAAAATGCGAAAAAAGCGTTCCGTGAAGAAATTTTAATCCGCATCTCGGCATATGCGCGTAAAGGAAAACGGTTTGATTACAATTCGCACGACCGCCTCCGCGAAGCGATCCAGAAAAAGCTGTTTGCCGATTTAAAAGATGTTGTCAAGATTACCACTTCAACGAAAACTCCGGACGAACAGCAGTTGAAGAAAATCAATGAAGTCGTTGCTCGTTTAATTGATGATTACGGGTATAATTCCACATCTGCAAATGAACTGCTGCGCTATGTAGGAAGCCTGCTGAACCGGTGAAAAAAACCCGGCAGTCGGGAAGCCGGGCGTCATCTGCCCGGCTTTTTTCTAACCCCGCATACGCTTTTGCATATTTTCAATGAAAGATGTCAAACATTCCAATCCATTGCATAGTATAGAGTAATCTAAATGTTTTCATGTCAAACCCGTTTTTGCAGCCAAAATAGTATATGAAATCTTTTCCGACTTGGTGACGGTTTGATCGCATAAAAGCAGAGGGATTTTCAAAGATAAGGGAGGATGAGCATGGATAAGCAGGATCAGAAGCATTTTGTCATTTCGCAGGAAGACTGGTCGCTCCACCGCAAAGGCCATGATGACCAAGTCCGCCATCAGGAAAAGGTCCAGGAAGCTATCCGCAACAATCTGCCCGATTTAATTACAGAAGAAAGTATCATTATGTCCGACGGCAGGGATGTTGTGAAAATCCCGATCCGTTCATTGGATGAATATAAAATCCGCTACAATTATGATAAAAATAAGCATGTCGGCCAGGGGCAGGGCGATACGCAAATCGGCGATGTCATTGCGCGCGACGGTTCCCCTGAGCAGGGACCGGGAAAAGGCCAGGGTGCAGGCGACCAGCCGGGTGAAGATTATTATGAAGCGGAAGTTTCCCTCATGGAGATTGAAGAAGCGCTGTTCAGCCAGTTGGAGCTCCCGAACCTTAAACGGAAAGAGCGGGACGAAAATACGGTGGAAGATATTGAGTTCAACGATATCCGCAAAACCGGCCTGATGGGTAATATCGATAAAAAACGGACGATGATGGCCGCGTTTAAACGGAATGCGATGCGGGGAAAACCAAGTTTTTACCCAATTGTGCCGGAAGACCTTAAATTCCGGACATGGAATGAAGTGGAAAAATCGGAATCAAAGGCGGTTGTGCTCGCAATGATGGATACAAGCGGCAGTATGGGGATTTGGGAGAAGTACATGGCGCGCAGCTTTTTCTTCTGGATGACGCGTTTTTTGCGGACAAAATACGAAACGGTTGATATTGAATTTATCGCCCACCATACCGAGGCGAAAGTCGTGTCTGAAGAGGATTTCTTTTCGAAAGGGGAAAGCGGTGGAACAATCTGTTCATCGGCATACCGGAAAGCATTGAGCCTGATTGATGAAAAATATGACCCGTACCGTTTTAACATTTATCCATTCCATTTCTCGGACGGTGACAACCTCACTTCGGATAATGCGCGGTGCGTAAAGCTCGTGCAGGAAATCATGAAAGTATCGAATATGTTTTTTTATGGGGAAGTCAACCAGTATAACCGCCATTCCACACTTATGTCCGCCTATAAAAATATTAAAGATGAAAAATTTAAATATTACGTGCTGAAACAGAAAGCGGATGTATTTCATGCAATGAAATGGTTCTTTTCAAAAGAAGAAAACAAAGCTTTGGCATGACATGCGGTCAACAGGTGAAGCAGCCTGTTGATTTTTTTTAGCGAGAAGACAAGCACAGCCAATTATGCTACAATGGGGCTATTGAAACAGAAAAGGAGTTTTTTATCCATGGACAATACATTTTTCCTTGCCCTCGGCGGTTTCGGCTGCATCGCTTTTATCGGACTCGGCATTTTTTCTTACTACCAGCAAAACGGCAGGGCGAAAGCCAACTTTCTTTCTGCCATTATCTTTTTCGTGTTGTTTGTGATTTCGTATTTGAATCGTTAAGAAAATATTCTTCCTTTAAAATGGAGTAAACTTTTAAATCCCAGTGCCTTCCTTTTGCATAGATGGCTTTGCGCAAAGTGCCTTCGAATGTCATGCCGGCTTTTTCCATGACGCGGGCGGAGGCTTTGTTTTCGGCAAAACAGCGGGCCTGGATGCGGATGAGGCGCATACGCTCAAAACCGAATTCAATCAGCTTTTTGACTGCTTCTGTCATGATGCCCCGCCCCCAGTATTCCGGAGAAAGGACATAACCAATCTCAGCCGTCCCCTGGTCCGGCTTCCACCATACAAAGTCAACCGTGCCGATCAGCCGTCGGGTCTTTTTGTCTTCTATTCCCCACGGCGCGACTCTGTGCTCCCGGTACAGGTTGAGGATGTAGCCGATAAAATTTTTCGAATCGCGGACAGACCGGTGTGAATCCCATGTCACGTATTTTGAAACTTCGCTTCTCGATGCATAAGCAAACAAATCCAATACATCATCGCGTTTCAGCTTCCTTAGTATAAGACGGTCCGTTTCAAGCAGCGGCAAATCCCGGTAAATGTCTTCGATTCTCATGCCAAACCCCCGTATTGTTAAAATGTTTTATTATAACGAATGTATCATAAAATACCAATTTTTCAAATTCGTTTATGGGAACTTCTGTAGTGTCATTTGGCATGATAACCTTATATATGATATAGAAAGGGGCGGACAGGCTTTGGATATCGTCAAGAGAGCGATTCATTTCGCTGCAAAAGCACATGACGGGCAATACCGGAAAATCGTGCAGCTGCCATATATCGTTCATCCTTTTTCGGTGGCGGTGATCCTCCTTGAGGCGGGATGCCGGAAAGAAATCGTGGCGGCGGGTCTTCTGCATGATACGGTGGAAGATACGGATGTATCACTGGATGACATCAAGGCGGTGTTTGGGGATGCAGTTGCCCGCATTGTTGAAGGCTGTTCCGAGCCGGACAAAAGCCTGCCGTGGGAAGAACGGAAACTGCATACGATTGATTTTTTGAAAACGGCGGATGAATCGGTCTGTCTTGTCGTCTGTGCCGATAAAATAGACAATCTCCGTTCCATCCGGGATGATATCGCGCGCGAAGGGGACAAGGTGTGGAGCCATTTTAAGCGGGGAAAAGCAAAACAGGAATGGTATTACAGAAATATCGCAGCCAGTATCGGAAGAAATCATGCTTTTCCGCTGCTTAAGCAGTTAAAAACTGAAATTGATCTTGTTTTTGGAAAAATGTGAGGAGCAGAATGCGGTTTGTAATACGTGCATTAAAACGAAAATCTCGGTCAGGTGGGTATTAAATTGCGTCTAAAGTCCGGGATTAAGAAAAAATCGATTCATGTGGTCATTAAAAGTCTAACGTTTTATTAGGCTGCCTGTAAATGATCGGCTTTCCGGGCAGCCTTTTTTCATGGCCTATTGTACACATGGCTTCATTCGAAATCGGCAAAAATAACACCAACACGAGAAGGGTGTTATGAAAGAAGTAGAAGTATGGAACATTTATGCTGCCGATATGCGGAAAGCCGCCACTAACTGGGTGGCCGTACTCATTTTCGGTCTGGATGCAAAAAACCGCTCAGCAGCCTGTCGGACGCTTCGCAAAAAAAGGGAGAAAGCGGATTGTTCGAATAAAGGAAAGGGCTGTCCGGATACCGGCAAAACGGCATTGGGCAGCCCGTGTCCCGTTTTTATTGCAAAAATGCCAAATGGATAAAGAAAAGGACGGCGAAAATATAAACGAGCGGATGAACCTGGCGCCAGTTGCCTTTGAAAATTTTTAATATCGGGTAGGAAATGAAGCCAAGTGCAATCCCGGTCGAGATGCTGCTCGTTAAAGGCATGACCAAAATGATTAAAAACGCCGGAAACGCTTCGTCAATTTCGCTCCATTTAATGTCAGAGATGCTGCCGATCATTAAACTGCCGACAATGATCAATGCCGGGGACGTGATCGCGGAAAGCCCTGCAACCGCTCCGACAAGCGGGCTGAAGAAAGCGGAAATGATAAACAAAACTGCGACAACAAGCGTAGTAAGCCCGGTTCTGCCGCCTGCTGCTACCCCTGAAGAAGATTCGATATAGGCGCTTGTCGGGCTTGTCCCGAACAGCGAGCCGATGACAGTCCCGATCGAGTCGCTCAATAGAGCCCGCCGTGCGCGCGGCAGCGATTTTCCTTTCATCAAGCCGGCCTGTTTTGCCACGCCGACGATTGTGCCGGTCGTATCAAAAATCGTAACGAGCAAAAAGGAAAAAACGACCGCATATAAGCTGTGCGTAAACACATCGAGAACCGCTTTGAGCGGATGCTCCACAACAAGTCCCTGCGGCATATGCGGTACCGATACAAACCCCTTATCAAAAGAAAGCTGCCCGGTAAAATATGCGATCAGCCCGGTAATGGCCATGCCGATAAATAAAGCACCGTTGATATTCAGCGCCATGCAGATGAGGGTAACGGCAAGGCCGATGAGGGCAAGTTCGGCGGAAGGGGAGTGAAGATCGCCGAGCCTGACCAGATTTGTTTTATCCGCGGCAATAATGCCTGCGCTGCGAAGCCCGATAAAAGCGATAAATAAACCGATTCCTGCGGTAATTCCCGAACGCAAATTGTCCGGAATCGCCTCGACTAATTTTTCTCGGAATGGGGTGAGCGACAAAATAAAGAAAATGATACCTGCAACAAAAACGGCGCCGAATGCGGTAACATATGTAATACCGCCGTGCGTGCCGACAACGGAATAAGCAAAATACGCATTCAACCCCATGCCCGGTGCTACGGCAATCGGATAATTGGCAGCCAAGGCCATCCATAAAGTGCCGGCAACCGTACCGATAATCGTTGCTATAAATACTTGGTCAAACGGAACGCCGGTGCTGGACAGGACGGCCGGATTAACGACTATAATATACACCATCGTTAAAAAAGTGGTGAAACCCGCAAGAATTTCTGTTCTGGCATCCGTGCCATTTTCTGTCAGATTAAACATATTGAAACCTCCAAAAACACGAACATTTTAAAAACACATTTTCTATAATATTCGTTTCAAATACGCACTGCAACTATTTTCTTTAAAATAAGCCGGAGATTTGAACAAAATGTGAAATATCAGCTGTTATCATAGTTTTTGCAAAACCCTCATTTCAATACCGTCCAATAAAAAAAGAGCAAGCTTTTCGCTCCGCTCTTTTGTTTTATTTGTTAAATTGAATGATCGGAAAGCAGGGTGGACCGCCTGCCTGAACAAAATGGAACCTTATAAAAAGATATTGACAATATGATACACCACGGCTGCTAAAGCGGCTGCAATCGGCAGGGTAATTACCCAGGTGACGATCATTCTTTGTGCGGTATCCCATTTTACACCTTTTATACGATGGGCCGATCCCACCCCGAGAATGGAAGAGGAAATCACATGAGTTGTGCTGACCGGCAAGTGAATGTAAGTCGCGCCGAAAATAACGGCGGCCGAACTCAAATCAGCAGCTACTCCGTTAATCGGGCGGATTTTCATGATGTTTGCACCGACGGTTTTAATGATCCGCCATCCGCCGATTGAGGTGCCTAAGCCCATGGCCAGTGCACAGCCGACCTGAACCCAGAACGGAATGTCGCTTGTTGAGATGTAGTGATTGGTGATCAAAGCCATTGTGATAATCCCCATCGATTTTTGGGCATCGTTCGTCCCGTGGGTGTATGCCTGGAGAGCGGCGGTAAAAATTTGGATAAAACGGAAACGCCGATTCGTTTTGGCAAGGTTCAAGTTTTTAAAAGAACCTTTAAAAATGCTGTATATAATAAATCCGACTGTAAAAGCAAGGATAGGGGAAAAAATTAAAGCTTCAATAATACCGATAAAACCACGAAATTCGATAACATGAAATCCCGCAGAAGCAATCGCCGCTCCGGCAATAGCCCCGATAATGGCATGGGAAGAACTGCTTGGAATACCAAAATACCACGTCACAAGATTCCAAATAATGGCTGCGAGCAGGGCGGACAAAATGACGACCTGACCGTTTGCGAGCGTAAACGGGTTGACGATGCTTTCCGTAATGGTTTTTGCAACCCCGGTAAAAGAAATCGCCCCAAGGAAATTCATTGTAGCCGCAAGGGCAATGGCGAACCGCGGTTTTAGCGCTTTTGTCGAGACGGCGGTAGCAATCGCGTTTGCTGTATCGTGGAATCCGTTAATGAAATCAAATGCAAAAGCAAAAATCACAATTAAGACTGTCAAAACTAAAATGCTATCCATTCGTCAGACTCCTTAAGCATTTTTCATAATAATCGTTTCCAGAATGTTGGCCACTGTCTGGCAATAGTCAGCCACATCTTCCATATTTTCATACAGGTCTTTATATTTGATTAAGCGGATCGGGTCTGATTCATTTTGGAAGAGGTGAATTAAAGATTTTCTTAAAATTTCATCGCAATGGGATTCGTATTCTTTAATTTTGATGGCGTGCGGGCGAACCTTGTCGAGTTTTTTTGTAAATACAATATCAATGGCTTTTTCAATCTCTTCGGCACAATTGCGGATCATTTCGACAAACTCAATCATAAACTCGTCAGCCTTTGTGATGTTATACAGTTCGAATAATCCTGAACATTCTTCAATTCCATCGAGCACATCATCCATGCTGTTCGTTAAAGCAAGCAGGTCTTCACGCTCAATTGGCGTAATAAAGGCATCATTCAATTCCAGAATCATATCGTGGACGTATGTGTCCCCGTTACGCTCGTACTCCTTCATTTTTTCGGTAAAAATTTTTAAATCATCTGTATTCTGAAGTTTATAATCGGCAAAGTAATTGGTGGCTTCCCGGAGGTTTGTCGAAATATGCCCAAGCAGCACAGCAAACTTATCTTTCTTGTTTTTAAATACCATGTTTGAGCCTCCTAATATGCTTTAAATTATCAAACGTCTTTATTTTATCTGATTTCAGGCGAATATAAAAGAAGAATGTCGAAAATAAATAGATGTATCCGGTTCCATTTTGTTTTATTACATTACCCCATTTCAGGAAAAACATGTGGGGGGAAGCTCTTTCGTTGGTGCGGCAAGCCGGCTTCAACCAAGCATGGTCACATTTACCATGCTTTTTTTCTATTTGCATATGTTATTCTAAAAATACACATACGGTGCGTTTTTTGGCATACATAACATAGTGCGTATTTTTTTAAAAGGGTGGGACTGTTGTGAAGGTTGTTTATGCGCCTACGGAAGACCAAATGGATAAGATTGAGGAATTGGTGCAGCATATGTTCACGGAAGTTTTTCCTGATTATTTTTCCGATGAGGAAATCATTGGATTTCAGCGGGATCATGTACTTGCCCTGAACGACCCGGCTGATCAAATCGGAACGTTAAAAGCAGGATACCAGATTATTTCCAGTCTGCAGACGATCATTTCCATATTGGAAACGGATAGCCGTAACCGGGATCTTCATTATGCTAACCTGTTCGAATTTAATAAATTTACCCTTGAACAATACGGCTTGCACTTTCCGTTTTCATACTCCCGGTTTGCCGAAAAGAGAACGGATTCATTCAGTATTTTTAAAAAAGCATACAACCGCCTGCTCGTCTGAAAAAATAATGCCCGGAAGTGCCGAGCATTATTTTTTAACATATTTGCTGAACCACTGCCGGAATTCCTGCTTCGTATGTTCCCCTACGATACGGGCGGCTTCTTTGCCGTCTTTATAGTGCACAATTGTCGGTGTCGCTTTGATTTTATATTCATCCCAGCCGCTTTCAAATTCAGTCAGGTTAAATTCTTTCAAATCGATCCCCATATCTTTTGCAACCGGGGAAACAACTGGGGTTGTCCGTTTGCAGTGCGGGCATGTCGGCATGAAAAAATAGACCGTAACGTCTTTCCCTGCTTTTAAATCGCTTTGCAGCTGCTTCGGCAAAATGATATTTTGGTACAAAGGATTATCCAATTGGTCCCTTGTCGCGGTCGATAATTCGCTGACGCTTTTTGCGCCTGCATACGGGTTATGCTTTTTCTGTTTGTTTTGCTGGTACTTTGTGATGCCTGCAATTCCAGCAAATAATACGATGATGATGGCTAAAAAAAGTATAATTTTTTTCATGATGGCCCTCCTGTCGGCATAATTGAAAAGTATTCATCCGGAAGTTTTTGTCCACTTCCAAACGAGAAGACTTGAGATAAAAATGAGGATAAAAGCGGTTAACGCGAGAAAGGGAATGGTAATGAATCCGAACCAATTGATGTATTCCGCTGTGCACGGGATGCGGCCGCAAGCAGGCAGCCTATCCGAAAAAAAGGAAATTTTTTGCAGGCAGTAATGGTAAAGCGAAACAAACATGCCAATTCCGGATAAAACAGCCGTATACAGGGATAACCGGTAATCTTTTCTGGCAACCGCGATGCCGATCAATACGGTCATCGGGTACATTAAAATGCGCTGGTACCAACATAATTCGCATGGTTCATAACCCTTGATTTCCGAAAAATAGAGGCTCCCGAACATTGCGATCACGGAAACGGCCCAGGCAAAAAACCAAACATTCTCCCTCTGAGTTGCTTTCAAATTTTTGCCTCCTTTTGATAAAATACTTCTTTGTAAATTATAGTATCCAGCCGGGTAAAATGTAAATGAGAAAAGCGAGGGCGCTCGATTATCGGCGTACAGATATTTTAGTCCTCTGACTCAGATAAAGGAAACACGGTGATCTTTTAAGGCGAACCGATGTTGACTGATCGCATGGAAGAGGGAGTAAAATCCGCCAGCTGAGCGCCCGCAGCTGGACAAATAGAAAAGCGGAGGGCGCGCACAGGCCCGCTCTCCGCTTACCATCCATCGGAATGAAACAGGGGATCCGCCCCGCTCCATTTCACCATTTCGTTCGCGTGGTCGATATACCGTAATAAGGCGTATAGACAACTTTCAATCACCGTATAATCACGTGAAAAATGATAAGCATGCAAGACATGCTCGATTTTTTTGGAAAGGAAATCATCCTTCGTCCGCACCATGAGGATCAGCAAATTATCCCATTGGGAACGATGCGTATAATATAAGGCGCGGTCATAGTCAACGGGATTCATCCCGGTTCCCCCTTTCTTATGCATTTGCTTCTGTTTAAGCAAATTTCATAAAGGAGTACCATTAGTGTATGTGTTTTTTTTGTTTTTGCCCGCTGAAAAAGTTGGCTGGCGGAAAATATAAGATTGTTATCATTTGGAACGTATTTTAGGCAAATACATGCTCCGACGCTGATTTTTATAAAACGGCCGCTTAAATATGATTATTGCAAGGAAACGGTTCTTAGAAGCATTGTAAGGGGACACAAAAATGCTTTGGAACGGCCTTTAGATGCATTGCAAGACCATTTGAAAAATTGGTAAAAAGCGGCCGTTTCTGATTGTCTAAATGGTGCTTCCTTTCCGTAAAAAGTTTATCTGTTGATGATCGCGGAATTTGCGGGAATGAAAATTACGTTCACAAAGCTATTTGAAGTAAAAATCCTTTTTTACGTCCTCATGTTTTTTCCTTTTCGTTCATACATTGGAAAAAAGGGTGAACTTTGAAGGGGAGGAAAAATTCATGAATGATCATGAAAGCCTGCAATATGCGATTGAAGAAATTACAGAAATCGCGTCCGGGTTTGGGCTTGATTTTTATCCGATGCGCTACGAAATCTGCCCGGCCGACATCATTTATACATTTGGCGCTTACGGGATGCCGACACGGTTTTCGCATTGGAGTTTCGGCAAACAGTACTACAAAATGAAACTGCAGTACGACCTGGGTTTGAGCAAAATATACGAACTGGTCATCAACTCCAATCCATGTTATGCATTTTTGCTTGATTCCAATACGCTCGTCCAAAATAAATTGATTGTGGCGCATGTACTCGCGCACTGCGATTTCTTTAAAAACAATGTCCGTTTCCAAAATACGAAAAGGGATATGGTAGAAAGCATGGCGGCGACGGCGGAAAGAATCCGGGCTTACGAACTCAAATACGGCAAGAGAGAAGTGGAAAAATTTATCGATGCGGTGCTGGCTATTGAAGAGCACATTGATCCTTCTCTGATACGCCCGAAGCTGAGTTGGACGATGGAAGATGAAGAGGAATGGGAAGAAGAGGAACCAAAGCGGGCGCCGGGACCGTATGAAGAATTATGGGCGCTCGATGAGAAAAAGCCGGAAAAGAAACCGGCGAAAAAAGCCAAAAAGTTCCCGCCACATCCGGAAAAAGATATCGTGCTGTTTATTGAGCAGTACAGCCGGGAACTGACGGAATGGCAGCGTGACATTATGACGATGATCCGCGAAGAAATGCTGTATTTCTGGCCGCAGCTTGAAACGAAAATCATGAACGAAGGCTGGGCATCGTTCTGGCACCAGCGCATTATGCGCGAACTCGATTTGACGACGGACGAGGCGATTGAATATGCCAAATTAAACGCAGGTGTCGTGCAGCCATCAAGGACCGGCATTAACCCGTATTATCTGGGGATCAAAATTTTTGAAGATATTGAAGAACGCTGGAACAACCCAACGGAAGAGATGAAGAAGCGCGGCGTAAAACCGGGGACGGGCCGTGAAAAAATCTTTGAAGTGCGCGAAATTGAATCCGATATTTCATTTTTGCGCAATTATTTGACGAAAGAATTGGTTACGAGGGAAGACATGTATTTGTTCCAGAAACAGGGCAGGGATTATAAAGTGGTCGATAAAGAATGGAAAAATGTCCGCGATCAGCTGGTCAACATGCGCGTTAACGGCGGCTTCCCGTATTTAACCGTAACGGACGGCGATTACCAGAAAAACGGGGAACTATATATCAAGAACTGGTATGAAGGAATTGAACTGGATTTAAAATATTTAGAAAAGGTTTTGCCTTATCTTTACCAGTTGTGGGGAAGAAACGTTCACGTCGAAACGGTTGTGGAAGAAAAACCGATGCTGTTCAGCTATGACGGGAGAAGTGTACAGCGGAAATATTTGTAAAAAAGCATCCCGGGTCATGAGCCAGGAATGCTTTTTCCTTGAGAACGTGTTTAATTTATTGTTTGCGGTACTCCCACGGGTCAAGCGATCCAGGCGAGATCCCGAGGACGCATGGAGCGGATTCCGCAATCATCAAACAGATCCGGCAATAAATCCTCCCTTAAAACCGGAGTTCAATAATCGGTTTGGTAAATTTCCGGATATAATAGCTGCCGAGAAACAGGCAGATGCCGAGGGGAACGGCGATCAGCAGCAGGTAGTTGCCTGCAAGCCATTCAAGGACATTGTCGGAGGCGAATACCTCCATCGTTTTAATGATGAATCCGTGGAGCAAATACACATACAGCGTTCGCTCGCCGATATTGGTCCATTTGTAGCCTTTGCTCGGAATTAAAAGGAAAAATCCAAGAATAACAATAATCGTTAAGCCATACTGCCCAAGCCTAATTAGCCCGTCAAACCAATGTTCCGCGCCCATGCCGGCATAAGAAGTATCGCCAAGGAGCCATGGCACAGCGTCTTTCGGAAAAGAGAATCCGGCGGCCAGCAGCGCGGCACTCAGGATGAAAATACCGATCACCGAGCCATGTGGAATATTTCTGATTTTTTGCAGATGCTGCGGCTCAAGCAAATGCCCTAGGAGAAAATACGGGAAAAAAACGAAAGTCCGGGACAGGCTGAGGTAACTTCCGGCATCATCCCAATATCCGATCCCGATCCCGATTACCGATGCCGCCGCCAAGCCTGCCCAGCGGAATCGGGCAAACAGGTGCAGCAAAAGGTTACAAAAGAACAGGCTGAGCAAAAACCATAATGTCCAGTGCGGTTCTAAGTAATTAAATGTCAGTTTAGATTCTTCCCCCGTACAGTAATAATAAATGGAATAAATGCTTTGGAAAATAAAATACGGGACAAGGATTTTTTTGAACGATTTTAAAAGATGGCCTTTCTTTTTGTATCCTTTTGAAAAATAGCCCGAAATCAAAATAAAAGCGGGCATGTGGAACAGGAAAATAACGGTATACAAAGTAAAAAGAAAATTGTCCTGGCTTTTGAACGGGCTGATCAGATGCCCGAGAACAACAAGATAAATCAAAATAAATTTTGCGTTATCAAAGTAAGAACTTCTTTGTGAAGCGGACATCCTTAACCTCCGTAAAGCATGTTTATTCCGATCAATGAATTACCCTTTTTCCGGTGTAAAGGCCGGTTTATGGGTGTATTATTAGCGATTTACATTATACAATTTTTTTGTTACAGATTTGTAAAAATGATTTTAAGGAATTTTGATAAAGGACAAAGCACATGCAAGGGTGCTGTCAAAAAGTCGGTAGATTGACGTGGGGGCACCCCCTTTCTTTATGTAAGGTAATGTTATCTGAGAATGTTGATGATCGCGAAATTCACTCGCTTTCCGCACGCGTCGCGAGCCTCCTCGCTCCTCTCTCAGCACGAGGGGTCTCGCCTGACTCCAGTATGGGTTAACACGTGGCTTTAAAATTGATGAGTGTGAAGACTGTACAGGCTGTAAAAGAGAGGTGTACGAAAGCAAAAGCCAAAAAGAGCCTTTGGTCTGACGAGGACGCGCAAATTTATGCTCGGAGAAAAATCGAGGTAGAAAGCGTGTTCAGTCATATCGAAGCAATCGGTCGTTCCGCAGATTTTCATTGCGGGTGTTGGCCAAGGTAAACATCGAATTCGTGCTGGTCCCATCGCCCACAACCTTCTGAAGCAGGCGGAAAAGAACCACCTGCTTCAGAAAGAAGATCCGTTTGCATACGGTATATTCGGCCGGATCCACTGAATTCAAATTCCGTTTCCAGCTTTTTGGCTCGTGAACTGTAATGCAGTTAAATCGTTAAAAATTTTTTTTGCCATGACTATGTATCCTTCGGCAGTTAAGTGGATCCCGTCATCGCTGATGAATTCCCTTAAGTTCCCTGCCCCTTTGATCGCGGTGCGGACGTCAATGCTGGGCACACTCAGCTGTTTCATCAATTTTTTCAGGCTGCGGTTATAATTGCCGTGCCAATGCTCAATTCCGCCCGTCATTCCGATCCAATGGCTGATATTCTTGCCGAACCGTGTACTGATGGACTGGTAATAGCGTTTCGGATCAAGAGGGGGCAGCGTCAGCAAAACAGGAGTAATGCCATGATCCTTTATTGCTTTTACAATCTGCTTGATATTGTTGATGTAACGTTCAAGCGGTACAATCGGAACATGCGGTTCATCCGGTCTTTCCACGACTTCGTTCCATTTAAAATTGCAGTCGTTTCCCCCGATGCAGATGAGCACGGCGTCGGGATGCTCGCTGATCACATCTTTATCCAGGCGTTTGATGAGCAGGTCGGAATTGTCATTAAAGACACCTCTATTGACGATTTCCGTATCTTTCTGGGCAAAAAAATGTTGAAGCACCGCAGGATAATTTTCCTTAATGATGCGGAGCCTTCCCCTAATGCATGTTACACCTCTTGTAATACTATCCCCGAAACAGACAATTTTCATATGTGGGCCTCCCTGGAATTCATGTAATCATTCAAAAAATTAGAACGATTTAACCATTTTTATTGTAAACCTGCCCGGGATTTTCGACAAGCCTTTGCGCTGTTTGTCAAATGTCCTCCGCTTTTCTTATTTCAGCCAACCTTTTTTGATAAACCAGTACGTCATGCCGGAGCCGATGAGGAACATGACGATCAGGGTGGCGAAATAGCCGTATTTCCATTTCAGCTCGGGCATGTATTCAAAATTCATACCGTAGACGCCGGCAATAAATGTCAGCGGCATAAAAATGGTGGTAAAAATGGTCAGGATTTTCATAACCCTGTTCGTCTGGTGCGAGTTTAAAGACAAATAACTGTCCCTGATATCAGCCGTAAATTCGCGATTCGATTCGACCATGCCGGAAAGTTTTATTAAGTGGTCATGGATGTCGTGAAAATAAGCCATTTTTTCCTGAATCCCGGGAAGCCGGTGGGAATTCAACATCCGGTAAACTAAATCGGTCATTGGCGTAATCGTATTCCTTAAAACAAGCAAATCATGCCGTGTCGAATAAAGGCTTTCCAGCAAAGCTTCCATCGTTTCGTTCTTGGAATTGTCCTCAATTTCATTCAGGCGGTCTTCGATTTTATATAAATAAGGAAAATAATCATCCACGATTTTATCCAGCACTTCATATAAAATAACCGCCGGCCCCCATCTTTCAAACTGCTCCGTTTTTTCCAGCTTATCCCGTACCTCGCTGATTTCCTTTGATGGCAGGTGGTGGAAGGAAACAACAAAATGGTCCCCTAAAAACATATTCAATTCTTCTTTGTGCAGCTTATGCGGATTAAGGCTTTGGAATACAAAAAAAACATGGTCCTCATAATAGTTCAGTTTCGGCCTCTGTAATTTATGGATGCAGTCTTCAATCGCAAGCGGATGGAAATGAAGCGGTTCGCGCAGTTTTAATATTTCTTCTTCCGACGGCCGGTCAAAATCGATCCAATACCACTTCCAATCGCCTTCCAGAAGTTCCTCAATGCTTTTGGCCATTTTCAGCTCATTTTCTTTTGTCATTGCCATAATATGTATCATGAAAAGACACTTCCTTTTTTCATGGTGTTTGCCGCAAGCACCTGTCAAGCAGGGAGCGGCAAATCAATATTTTACACTATTTTACTATGGCATTGCTTATGCTGCCATCCATAATGAAAGGGCGGATTGCAAAATGAAGCCGGTGATTGGCGTTACATGTAGTGTAAATCACAAGTCACACTATTTGGCGGATGATTATGTGTTGGCCATCCGCTATGCCGGCGGCGTCCCGGTTCTGCTGCCTGTAGGGGGAGAAGAAGACATACCTTTATTATTGTCCAAAGTGGACGGAATTCTGCTTTCGGGAGGAGGGGATATCGATCCGTTTTGGTTTGGGGAAGAGCCGGTGCCCGGACTTGGGGAGATCGAACCGGGGCGGGATGCTTTTGAAATCAAGTTGTGCAGGCAGGTGCTTATAAAAGACATGCCGCTCCTTGCTATCTGCAGGGGGATGCAGGTGTTAACAGTGGCGGCAGGGGGGGATATGTTCCAGGATATTTACAGCCAAATGGATGCCAAGCTGTTGCAGCATAGGCAGCAGGCGGCCCGTACTCATTTGTCCCATACTGTCAAGCTATCGCCCGGCAGCCTGTTGGAAAAACTGGCGGGATGCCACTTTATTAAAGTCAATTCTTTCCATCACCAAGCCGTCCGAACGGTGCCAAAACCGTTTGAAGTTTGCGGCCGAGCGTCTGACGGGATCATTGAAGCTGTGGAAAATTGCGCCGCCCGTTTTGCGATCGGTGTGCAGTGGCATCCGGAAGCGCTGATCGGAAAAAACGACCTTGTGTCAAAAAATATTTTTTCTGCTTTTATCCGTGCCTGCCGTGGGAATTAAACCTATTTCAAATGTAAAAACGCTCATTATATCAAATAATAAAAACATCATTAAATAGAAATAAAAATTAGATGGTATTGAATTTTTTGCATTTTTATTATATAAAAGAAAATATAATGCAAAATTGGAAGCTATAGTACACGTATTTTCCATAAGAAGGTGTTCGCAAATGGCAAGGTACATACTCAAAAGATTGGCTGCCATGGTTGTCACATTATGGGTGATTACGACGCTGACTTTTATTTTAATGCATGCGATCCCTGGTTCGCCTTTTAACCAGGAACGCAATACGTCAGAAGCGGTGCAGCAAAACTTGAAAGCGCAATACCATTTGGATAAGCCGATGTATGTACAGTATTTGTACTACTTAAAGTCGATTGTGCTTTTTGACTTTGGCCCGTCCATTAAGCAACCATCCCAGACAGTGAATGACATGCTTGGCAGAGGGTTTCCTGTTTCGCTTGAGCTTGGCATGACTGCGCTCATTGTTGCCATTTTTTCCGGCATCCTGCTCGGGGTTTTTGCAGCGCTGAAACATAACGGCGTCATTGACTATTTGGCCATGACCTTCGCCGTGCTTGGCATTTCCATACCGAACTTTATCCTTGCGACATTGTTGATCCAGGAGTTTGCCGTCAATTTAAAAATTCTTCCCGCCGCAACATGGACATCCCCATCCCATATGATCCTGCCGACAGCCGCCTTGGCGGTCAGCCCCATGGCCATCATTGCCCGTTTAACAAGGTCCAGCATGCTGGAAGTGCTGACACAGGATTATATGAAAACCGCCCGTGCGAAAGGGCTCTCCCCCGTAAAAATTGTCATCAAACATGCCCTGAGAAATGCGCTGATGCCGGTCGTTACGATTTTGGGGACGCTTGCGGCAAGCATATTGACGGGCAGCTTTGTCATTGAGAAAATATTCGCCATTCCGGGCATGGGAAAATATTTTGTCGAAAGCATTAACAACCGGGATTATCCGGTTATCATGGGGACAACCGTATTTTACAGCATTTTTTTGATCATCATGCTGTTTTTGGTCGATATCGCATACGGAATCCTTGATCCGCGGATTAAATTACATAAAAAAGAGCAATAGGGGGTGGTCGGTATGCAAGCAGCCAATCAAGAAAAAATCCGAACCGCTTCAGAGATTCCCGATGAATGGTTTGTCCCGAAAAAGAAGGACGGCCACATGCAGGAAGCCGTAGTCAGGCCGAGCATTTCTTACTGGCGCGACGTCTGGTATCGGCTCTCGAAAAACAAGCTGGCCATGCTCGGGCTTGCTGTGCTTATTTTTCTCATTATCATGGCGATTTTCGGCCCGATGATTGCGCCGCAAAGTGTAACGAAACTTTCATTAACAAACCAAAATCTTCCGCCTTCAAAAGAGCATTGGTTCGGAACCGATCAGCTCGGGCGCGACATGTTTTCGAGAACATGGTACGGCGCTCGCATTTCGCTGTTTGTCGGCTTTATGGCGGCAATCATCGAATTTTTTATCGGCATCATATACGGGGGAATTGCCGGCTATAAAGGCGGCAGGACCGACCAGATTATGATGAGGATTATTGAGGTGCTGTACGGTCTTCCTTACTTGCTTGTCGTCATTCTGCTGATGGTCGTCATGGGGCCAGGTCTCGGGACCATCATCGTAGCTCTTACGGTAACGGGCTGGGTCGGCATGGCAAGGATTGTGCGGGGCCAGGTTTTGCAAATTAAAAACTATGAATTTGTTATGGCGTCTAGGACATTTGGGACCAAAACTCCGCGGATCATACGCAAACATCTTCTGCCAAATACAATGGGGCCGATCATCGTACAAATGACCTTGACGGTGCCGAGCGCGATTTTTAGCGAAGCCTTCCTCAGCTTTTTAGGATTGGGCGTCCAGGCACCCCATGCGAGCTGGGGCGTAATGGCGGATGACGGTTTGTCGGCCATCTTGACGGGACAGTGGTGGCGCCTGTTTTTCCCTGCCTTCTTTATTTCGCTGACAATGTTTGCCTTTAATGTGCTTGGCGACGGCCTGCAGGATGCGCTCGATCCAAAGCTGAGGAGGTGAGGGATTTGGAAAAGATTTTGGAAGTGGAAGACCTGCAAGTTTCTTTTTCCACCCATGGCGGAACCGTACAGGCCGTGCGCGGGGTCAGTTTTCAATTAAACAAGGGGGAGACGCTGGCGATTGTCGGAGAATCCGGATGCGGCAAAAGCGTGACTTCCCAATCGATTATGCAGCTTCTGCCGGCTTCAAATGTAAAGCGCTTAAGCGGATCCGTACGTTTTAAAGGCACGGATATTTTAAAATACAGTGAAAAGCAAATGCGGAAAATCCGCGGATCCGAAATTTCGATGATTTCCCAAGATCCGATGACAGGGCTGAACCCGACGCTTACGATCGGGAACCAATTGCTTGAAGTGGTAAAGGAGCACCAAAAGCTTTTCCACGAGGAGGCCGTTCAAATGGTGGTGGACATTTTACATACAGTCGGCATCCCAAGCCCGCATGAACGGATGAAACAGTATCCCCATCAATTCAGCGGCGGCATGCGCCAGCGTATTATGATCGCTATGGCATTGATCTGCAACCCGGAAATCATCATTGCGGATGAACCAACAACCGCTTTGGATGTGACTATTCAGGCGCAGATTTTTGAACTGTTTAAGAAAATCCAAAGGGAGACGGGTGTCTCGATCATTTTGATTACCCACGATCTGGGGGTGGTTGCCCAGGTTGCTGACCGCATCGCTGTCATGTATGCCGGAAAAATTGTTGAAACCGGTACGAGGGAAGAAATTTTTTACAATGCTGAGCATCCTTATACGAGAGGCTTGCTGAATTCGGTGCCGAGGCTTGATATGGAAGAAGGGGAGCTCATCCCGATTCCCGGCACGCCGCCCGATTTGTTTGCGCCTCCTCCGGGCTGCCCGTTTACGGCGAGATGCCCGATGGCGATGGAAGTGTGCAGCCGCGTTGAACCTTTCCATTCCAAGAAATCAGCGTCCCATTCTGTTTACTGCTGGCTCCAGGATGAACGGGCGAAATATGCGTTTTTAACTATGGGCGGACGCCTGTAGATGAAATAAATGACCATATATATGCATTTACGGGCAGCCGATGCACCAGACGATCTTCAGGGAGAAAGCTTTCCGTAATGCGGAAAAAGAAAAGGGGGAAAAGTATGAAAAAGTTTTGGGGCATTCTCGCCATGATTGCGCTTGTTGTCTCGCTCGCCGGGTGTACGACAAGCCAATCCAGCTCAAAAAACAGTTCAAGCGGCAATAGCAAAGAAAAGGTATTGAATTTAAACAACGGTGCCGAACCGACTTCATTTGATCCGCCTATCGGGTTTGATTCGGTTTCCTGGAACGCCCTGAATAATTTGATGGAAGGGCTTGTCCGGCTCGGCAAAGACAATAAGCCGCATCCGGCAATCGCAAAAAACTGGGATGTATCAAACGGCGGCAAAACGTATACGTTCCATCTCCGCGAAAACGCAAAATGGTCAAACGGCGACCCGGTCACGGCAGGCGATTTTGAGTACGCATGGAAAAGGCTGCTTGATCCGAAAACCGCATCCCCTGCAGCATTTTTAGGCTATTTTATTGAAGGAGGGGAAGCATACAACACCGGAAAAGGGTCAAAAGATAATGTAAAAGTCGAAGCGTTGGATGATAAAACTTTTGAAGTCACCTTAACAGGTACGCAGGCTTATTTCCTGAACGTCATTGCCAACCCGGCCTTTTTCCCGATTAACGAAAAAGTGGCACAAAAGAATTCGAAATGGTATGCCGAAGCCAAGACATATGTTTCTGACGGCCCGTTTAAGTTATCGGATTGGAAACATGATGACCATTTTACGATGGTGAAGAACGAAAATTACTGGGATGCTAAAAATGTAAAAATTGACAAAATCAACTGGGCCGAGGTTGACGACCCGAATACCGAATACCAAATGTACCAAAACGGCGAACTTGACGTTTCGGATGTACCGTCCGACCTGGCAGAACAACTGTTTAAAGAAGGAAAAGTTAAAGTTGAGGACCAGGCGGGCACATACTTTTACCGTTTTAATGTCACAAAAGAACCGTTCCAGAATAAAAATATCCGGAAAGCATTCGCCATGGCCATCGACCAGAAACAAATCGTCAAATATGTTACGAAAAATAAAGAAAAACCGGCTTACGGCTTTGTTTCTTACGGCTTTACCGAGCCGGACGGCAGCGACTTCAGGAAAAAAGGCGGCAACCTGTACTCCACGAATGTGAAAGAAGCAAAAGCGCTCTTGAAAAAAGGGATGCAGGAAGAAAGCTACACGAAACTTCCGCAAGTGACGCTTACTTACAGCACGGATCCTGTCCATAAAAAAATCGCCGAAACGATCCAGCAAATGCTGAAAGAAAATCTAGGGGTCCATGTAAAGCTAGCCAATATGGAATGGAATGTATTCCAGGACGAACAGAAAAAACTGAAATTCCAATTGTCCCGCAGTTCGTTCCTCGCCGACTACGGGGATCCGATCAACTTCCTGGAAAATTTCCAGACCGGGCATACGATGAATAGAACCGGCTGGAGCGACAAAAAGTATGACCAATTGATAAAAGAAGCGAAAAACGAAACAAACGAAACGAAACGATACGAATTGATGCATGAAGCGGAAAAGATCCTGTTTGACGATATGCCAATTTTCCCATTGTACTTTTATAACCAGGTGTATTTGCAAAATGACAATGTGACCGGCATCGTCCGGCACCCTGTCGGCTATCTTGAGTTGAAATGGGCAGATGTTAAATAAATTAACCGGCATTCAGCGGGGCACCAGGCTTTTCCACGTTGAATGTTTTTAATCATGATTTGCATTTACGAAGTATCCTCTATGCAAGGGGATTTCGCATAAAAAACTTTGTACGGCCATTCAACCTAAATGGGGGGCAAACATGGACGCAAGGCAGGTTTATTTGATCAGTACCGCTGTTGCGACACTTTGGACATCAAAACAATCTCCAGATGAATGGGATGCTGAAGCGCTCCAAAATCCGGCTAATATGAAAAAATGGCTTAGGAACCTCACTGTGGAACAGCGGCTTGAATTTTGGCGTAAAAATAAAATCCAGACGCAGGCGCTTTACGGGCAGAAAGCAGTGGTCCATCAGATAGAAGGGGAATGGGCATACGTTTCGATTCCTGAACAGCCTTCCGTCAAACACTTAGACGGCTACCCCGGCTGGATGCCCCTCCGACAGCTGAAAAGAGCGGAAGGGCCGCTTGCAGGCTCCGGTTTCGCTGCTGTCAACAAGCCGACCTCCCCTTTATACGATGAAAATCAAATGCCTGTATTTGAAGCAAGTTTCCAAACCTGCCTGCCGGTAATGGATGAAAACACGAGCTGGGTAAAAGTCAGGACGGTTTCGGGCACCGGATTTTTCAAAAAAAGTGATGTACAGTTCGGCGGCAGTAGTCCGGGGCAGCAAAACCGGCATATTTTGAAAGCAGGAAAAATGTTTCTCGGCCTTCCGTATTTATGGGGAGGCATGAGTGGATTTGGTTATGACTGCTCGGGATTTTCCTATACGATGGTGAGGGCGGCAACCGGAATGATTATACCGCGGGATGCCTGTGAACAGGCGGAAAGCGGTGAAGATGTCCCACTTGAAAGGATTACGCCGGGGGACCTTTTGTTTTTCGCGCATGAAGAAGGAAAAGGTGCCATCCACCACGTCGGTATTTATGCGGGGGACGGGAAACTGCTCCACTCCCCGAAAACGGGAAAGTCCGTTGAACTGCTGGCACTGGAAGGAACCATTTATGAAAAGGAACTTTGCCGTGCAAGGCGGTACTGGAAATAAAACAGCCGGGATGAAAGGAGTGCACCATGATGGAAAAACTGCTGGAAGTTAAACATGTGAAAAAATATTTTGATATGGGAAAGAAACAATTTTTAAAAGCCGTGGATGATCTCAATTTTGATATTTATAAAGGGGAAACGTTTGGTCTTGTCGGCGAATCCGGGTGCGGGAAATCAACTGCAGGCAGGCTCATCATGGGGATCTATACGCCGACCGGCGGGCAAATCCTCTACAATGGAAAAGACATCCATGCACTGGACGAACATGAAAGTTTCCGAATGAAAAGGAACGTCCAAATGATTTTTCAGGACCCTTATGCTTCCCTGAATCCCCGGGCGACAGTCCGTGAAATTATTGCTGAACCGCTTGAAGTCCACGGCATTTATAAAAATAAACGGGAAGAGCTCGAAAGAATTTATGAATTGCTGAAAGAAGTCGGGCTAAACAAAGAACATGCAAGCCGTTACCCGCATGAATTCAGCGGAGGGCAGCGGCAAAGGATCGGCATTGCTAGGGCGCTGGCGCTTGACCCGGAATTCATCATTTGCGATGAGCCGATTTCCGCACTGGATGTTTCCGTTCAGGCGCAGGTTGTCAACGTATTGAAAAAACTGCAAAGAGACAAAAACTTAACTTACTTATTTATTGCCCATGATTTATCGATGGTCAAGCATATCAGCGACCGGATCGGCGTGATGTACCTCGGCCATCTAGTCGAATTGACGGGGAGCAAAAACTTGTACCGCAAACCGCTTCATCCTTACACCGAAGCGCTGCTGTCGGCGATTCCAATCCCTGATCCGAAAATTGAAGATAAAAGGGAACGGATCATTTTAAAAGGGGAAATCCCGAGCCCGATCAATCCCCCAAGCGGATGCGTGTTCCGGACAAGATGCCCGAAAGCGATGGACATATGTGCAAGTGTGAAACCGCAGTGGCTGGAAGTGGAAGAACTCCATTATGTCGCATGCCACCTTTATGATAGGAAAGGCAAACCGATGGAACGGGTTGAAGGCGCAGCAGTTCCGCGAAAAACTGCCGGCACTGGTTCGCTATTAAGAAATGGAAATTATCAGTAAAACATATAGAATTGGTCGGCGTGGAGAAAGATGCCGGCATTTTTTATGGGAAAAAGTATCGTATGTATGCAGCATAACTGGAAGAAAAGGCTAGATCCATTTATGAGGATCGGCATTTGCTTGCAAGTATGTGAAAATATTGGAGGAAGCGCTCCTTACCTAGAGTCAAAGGGCTTAAGCCCGGGCTTTTTAACTGAGCGCCGGGCCCGCCCATTCTTTATCACTTAGAACATAAAAGCAGAGCCAACAATGATCAGCAGGATAAACAGCACAACGATCAGAGCGAAGTTGTTGTGGCCGTAACCGCCAAATCCGTAGCCGCCGTAACCATAACCGCAGCCCCAGAAGCCCATTTTCTTCACCTCCGTCTTTCCATAATGCATTGTTAATGTATGCGGAAATGCAGTAGGAGGTTTGGACTTATAGCGGAAAGAAACGCAAAAAAGCTTTTGTGTCAAGTTCCTTTCATTTCGGCAGACAAGTCGCCCTATTTTACAACAAGAACTTCCGCGCTTTTAACAAGGCTTTGGCTGACATTTCCGAGAAGCGGGCTTTTTACGCCGATTTTTCCGCTGTTGCCGGCAATAATGTTTACGGATAAAATCACAAATACTTTCGGTAACTTTCCCCTTCAAAATATGATAGTCGGCCTGGATTACGATCACTTCCAAAAATTCTCTGGCATGATGAATCGTTTCTTCGGCATCGTTCATGATGATCTGCTGTGTGGCGTGTATTGCCGCATCAATCGGGTATACCCTTTCATCGAGACCGGGGACGGAAACCGTTGGAGGAACGCTAATATTTTCATCCGGCACCGGAGCTGTTTCTTCGCTTCCCAGATTGACATGGATAACGGTTAATTTAACCCCATTACAGCTAGCACAAATTCTGCAGCCCTTTCCAGCGCTTTTCTGCACCCATCCGAATCATCGTATGCAATGACAATATGCTTGTACATTCACCATCATCCTCTCGTATATGGCTTTCATCACCCTTTTTATTCTTTAACCGAAATTGGCATCAAAAATAACGTTTTTGCGGGAAATGCAAAAAATATCCGCTGTTTTAAGTCGCACTCCACAGATTGCATTGATTTTTCCCTGCATTCATACTATGCTTTTGCATAAGAGCACAAAAAAAGATGCTTGAGTAGGAGTTTTTCAGATTGTGGAAAGATGAGGCAGGATCATAAATGGACAGAATCAAACCTTTTTGGAATATTATAAAAGAATATTGGAAAAAGGCACATATGACCCAGATCGTTATTTTACTGGCCTCCGTCTCGCTGCTTGCCTTTTTGGCTTTTTTTGCTTACTACGCAAAAAGTGCGAATGTCGGGCAGCTGAAAAAAGGGCTCGAGCAGGCAACCATCATCTATGACAAGGATGGGGACGTCGCAAGTAAAATCTCGGCGAATCGCTCGGAAGGAGTCTCCATTAAAAAAATGCCCGAAGATCTTCAAAATGCGATTGTAGCGATTGAAGACCACCGTTTTTACAAACACCACGGTTTTGATATTATCGGCACAATGAGTGCCCTTTTGAAAGATATCAAAGCAGGAGGGGCGGCCGCCGGGGGGAGCACCATCACCCAGCAGTTAACGAAAAATGCGCTCCTTTCCCCGGAACGGACGTTAAAAAGGAAAATACAGGAGCTCTTCTTGGCAATTGAAATTGAAAAACATTATACAAAAAAAGAGATACTGGAAATGTATTTGAACCAGGTGTATTTCGGCGAAGGGGCATGGGGCGTCCAAAAAGCGGCCAATAAATATTTTGGCAAGGACATCCAGGACCTTGATTTATCCGAATCGGCAACATTGGCGGGGCTCGTCAATTCCCCGAGTGCACTGGACCCTTACCACCATTACGACCGCGCCATCCAGCGCCGCAATGTTGTACTTAGCGTAATGAAACAGTACGGAATGATAACCGAAGCAGAGTATAAAGCCGCAAAAAGCGAAAAGCTCGTGCTGAAAGACAAAAAGACCGATGCGCTGAAAGGCAAATACCCGTATTATGTCGATGCGGTTTTGGATGAGGCGATCAATCAGTACGGCCTTACACAGGAAGAGATTTTGACAAGGGGATATAAAATTTATACGGAAATGGACCAAAACATCCAATCTTCTTTAGAAAATGTTTACCAGCAAAATTCACTTTTTCCGGCTGGAAAATCCGACCAAATGATCCAAAGCGGGGCCATTCTTGTTGACCCTAAAACCGGCGGCGTGCGCGGCCTTGTCGGGGGGAGAGGAGAGAAAGTGTTCCGCGGCTTTAACAGGGCGACGCAGCTGAAGCGCCAGCCAGGGTCGATTATGAAGCCGATCACCGTGTATACCCCGGCGCTCGAAGAAGGATATACTCCCGATTCCATGTTAAAAGACAAAGAAATGACGTTTAGGGGCGGCTATGCACCGAAAAACTATAACAACCAGTATTTGGGCGAAGTACCGATGTATGAGGCGGTGGAAAAATCGCTGAACCTTCCGGCTGTATGGCTCCTGAACAAAATCGGTGTGGAAAAGGGATATGAATCGGCCAAAAAATTCGGCATCCCGTTGACAAAAGGTGATAAACAGCTCGGAATTGCGCTCGGGAATATTCAAAATGGCGTATCCCCGGAAGAAATCGCCCAAGCGTACACGACTTTTCCAAATAATGGAAATCGGTCCGATGTACACATCATTAAAAAAATTGTCAGCCCGACAGGACAAGTTATCGTTGAACATAAAGACAAGCAGGAAAGGGTGACTTCGAAAAAAGTTTCCCAGGAAATGACTTCCATGCTGTTGAATGTTGTCGAATCCGGGACGGGCAAAGGCGTGAGCGTGCCGGGATACAAGATTGCCGGCAAGACAGGTTCTACGCAGCTTCCCTTCAGTGGCGCAGAAGGGACAATGGACCAGTGGTTTGCCGGCTACACGCCAAACCTCGTTGGTGTTGTATGGATGGGATATGATAAAACCAACCGCAACCATTATTTGTATGGTTTAAGTGAACAGGGAATCGTGCCGGTTTTTAATGCAGTCATGAATGCCACATTAAAATATACGAAGCCCGGCGATTTCGGCGTGGAATCGATTAACGAGCAAAAGAAAAACGGCAGCCCGCTAAAAGAAAAACTGCAAAATATCGATGAGACGATTAAGGAGCAGGCGGATAAACTAAAAGAAACGATTGAAGAGAACAAAGGCTTCTGGAAAGACGCCGCCGATAAAATCAAGGAGCAGTTAAAAGGCATTTTAGGGCAGTAAACAGGAAACACCTGCACATTTTGGAAGCTTGCAGGTGTTTCTTTGTAAGAATTTATAGTAAAATAGATTTGCAAATACATAATGGCACAGTGGCCGCCATTTTGCAAAAAAGAAAATGAAAGCACATACAGGAGGGGAAGAAAGTGGAATACCGCATTGAAAAAGACACTCTCGGAGAAATGAAGGTACCGGCAGACAAATATTGGGGGGCGCAGACGCAGCGGAGTAAGGAGAACTTCCCGATCGGCGGGGAAAAAATGCCGATGGAAGTGATCCGCGCTTTTGCGCATTTGAAAAAAGCGGCCGCAATCGGCAATAACCGTCTCGGCAAATTGTCGGATGCCAAAAAGGATGCGATTGTGCAGGCGTGCGAAGAAGTGCTGGATGGGAAATTTGACGGCCATTTTCCGCTTGTCGTATGGCAGACGGGTAGCGGCACCCAATCGAACATGAACGTCAATGAAGTTGTTGCAAGACGTGCGAATGAAATTCTTGCGGAACAAAACAGCCAGGAACATGTCCATCCGAACGACGATATCAATATGTCGCAAAGTTCGAACGATACGTTCCCTACCGCAATGCATATTGCCGCCTATCACGAACTGCAAACGAGGCTGCTGCCGCCGCTTGAACAGTTAAAGCAAACACTTATTGAAAAAGAAAAAGCATATATGGAAATCATTAAAATTGGGCGCACCCATCTCCAGGATGCCACTCCGCTTACTTTGGGCCAGGAAATTAGCGGCTGGCGGGCGATGCTGGAGAAAAGCGAACAAATGATCAGAGAAAGCGCCAAACATATTTTGAACTTGGCTATCGGTGGCACTGCCGTCGGTACGGGCATCAATGCCGATCCGACTTTCGGGGACAAAGTTGCTGAAGAATTGGAAAAGCAGACTGGCTACCCATTCCGTTCTTCGGACAATAAATTCCATGCACTTACAAGCCACGATGAGCTTGTCCATGTGCACGGAGCTTTGAAGGGGCTTGCTGCCGACTTGTTGAAAATTGCCAATGACGTGAGATGGCTTGCAAGCGGCCCGAGAAGTGGAATCGGGGAAATCACAATCCCGGCCAATGAACCGGGTAGCTCAATCATGCCGGGAAAAGTCAACCCGACCCAATGTGAAGCGGTAACGATGGTAGCGGTACAAGTATTCGGGAACGATGCCGCGATCGGGTTTGCGGCAAGCCAGGGCAACTTTGAATTAAACGTGTTTAAACCAGTGATCATTTATAACTTTCTGCAATCGGTCCATCTGCTCGGCGATGCGATGAAGTCGTTTGATGAAAGATGCGTCCGCGGCATTGAGCCGAATGTTGAAACGCTACGTGAAAACGTCAACCGTTCGCTCATGCTTGTTACCGCTTTAAACCCGCATATCGGTTATGAAAAAGCGG
This sequence comes from Weizmannia acidilactici, assembly GCF_008974185.1. GTDB lineage: Bacteria > Bacillota > Bacilli > Bacillales > Bacillaceae_C > Weizmannia > Weizmannia acidilactici. The sequence continues at coordinate 91,746 of NZ_BKZP01000002.1, read as the reverse complement.
CGCAAATCGCAAAACTAGCCTTTAAAGAAGGGACCACGTTAAAAGAAGCCGCCATTAAAACGGGTTATGTGACAGAAGAACAGTATGATAAATGGATTGTTCCGGAAAAAATGGTAAATCTGAAACAATAACATCGAAGAAGGGAGGCGCAGGACTCCCTTTTTATCCATTCTTTATTAAGATTGTCAGTGATGGATAGTGCCGCCAAGCTGCTGTTCGGCCATTTGGACAAGGCGTTTCGTAATTTCTCCCCCGACAGACCCGTTCGCGCGGGAAGTTGTATCTGCGCCGAGTTTCACGCCAAATTCCTGCGCAATTTCATATTTCATTTGCTCAAGCGCTTGTTCAGCTCCATCTACTAACAATTGGTTTGAACTATTGTTGTTTGCCATAAGGTGTCATCTCCTCGTTGTATGGTTTATGGTTGGGTCGGCTGGAATTGCACCAGCAAGCGGACTGTTCGCCCGCCACCTTCTCGGTTTAACCCAGCGGGAACTTGTTCTATGTACTATGTATTATGCGGAATTGCGGTGCAGTTATTCTTTTTTCGTACTGGTAAAAATTAGGTACCACCCTTTGAATAAGCTTTTGGTTTTCCGTACATTTTAAAATTGAAACATGGGCTGTTTCCGTGGTTAACAAATATAACACAGCCCCTAAGAATGTCCGGGAATGTTGGTGAACAAGATGAAAATTTGCCTGATATGCAATGGGCTGGGTGAATTGCAGGAGGAGTGTCCGAATTTCCGGAAAGCGCTGGCGGACGGCGGAAAGCTGTATGATTATTTTGATGATTACAGCCCGTATATGGAGATTGATTTGGAAAAGCTTGAGGATGGCGACCCTGCCAGCACAAAAAAAGAAACGTGCGTCCATCTTTACTATTGTGTGCACTGCGGCTATGAAGAAAAGAAAGAAATCGCATATAGAAAAGTTTAAAGCCAGCCGCAATCAGACGGCTGGCTTTTAGGGCATTAACCGATTCTCAATTCAGTTTCAGCATCAAAGAAATGGGATTTATTCATATCAAGACCGAGGGTGATCTCATCGCCGGGTTTAACAATGGTTCTTGAATCAATCCGGGAAATAAAATCTTGGCCGTTAATGTTCGAATAAAGCATCGTTTCGGCGCCGTGCAGTTCGGAAACTTCAATGACAGCACGGATGGAAGCACCCGGGACCGCCTCAATAAAGACAGGTTCGTCGTGAATGTCTTCAGGACGGATGCCGAGAATGACTTCTTTACCGACATAGTCTTTCAAGTGTTTCATTTTGCCTTCGGGAACATCAATTTGAACGGAGCCGTTCAAATGGAATTTGCCGTTATCCATTTTGCCGCGGAAAAAGTTCATGGCCGGTGAACCAATAAAGCCGGCGACAAACAGGTTTGCAGGTGTATCGTATACTTCGCGCGGCGTTCCGACCTGCTGGATGACACCGTCTTTCATGACTACAATTCTTGAGGCCATCGTCATCGCTTCTGTTTGGTCGTGGGTGACATAAATCGTGGTCGTTTGCAGACGCTGATGGAGCCGCGCAATTTCGGCACGCATCTGTACACGCAGTTTCGCGTCCAGGTTGGACAACGGCTCGTCCATCAGGAAGACTTTCGCATCGCGCACAATCGCACGTCCAAGCGCAACCCTTTGCCTTTGCCCGCCTGATAACGCTTTCGGTTTCCGCTTTAAATACTCTTCCAGCCCGAGGATTTTCGCTGCTTCATGTACCCGTTTGTCAATTTCCGCTTTCGGCACTTTACGCAGTTTCAGCCCGAAGGCCATATTATCATAAACGGTCATATGCGGATAAAGTGCATAGTTTTGGAACACCATTGCAATATCCCGGTCTTTCGGCGCCACATCATTGACCTTTTTACCGTCCATGTACAAATCGCCTTTTGAAATTTCTTCAAGCCCTGCGATCATCCTTAACGTCGTTGATTTTCCGCAACCGGATGGCCCGACAAATACGATAAACTCCTTATCCTTAATATGTAAATTAAAGTCGGACACAGCCGTCACGTTATTGTCGTAAATTTTATAAATATGGTCAAGTACCAGTTCAGTCATTGTCAAAAGCCTCCTTCAATTTGTTACCTTTATTATAAAGAAAGCCTTTTCAATAAGTTATGGGCAAGGTGCACAAAATTTTGAAAACATTTTCGGCACCTTGCCCATTTTCTGTTATTGGATTTGCAGGCATGCAAGGTATGCGAGCATGGCGCTTGTAAAATTTTTTAAATTCAGGCCCGATTTTTCTTCAAATTTTTCAATACGGTACTGCAGGGAATTACGGTGGATAAACAGCTGTTTTGCCGTCAGACTGGCATTTGTAAAGTTTTCCAGGTACAGTTTGACCGTTTGCAGCATATCCCGGTCCTCTTTAAAGATTTCAAGCAGTGATTCGAACAGAAGCTTCTTTTCACCTTCAGGCATATGCTCCAGCAAATAAAGGGGAAGCACGGAATGCATCGTATATAGAGCGGGTTTTTTATGACGGCTGAGGGCAAATTCAAAAAGCTGCTGCTCGAGCCGGAAATACGGTTTGATCGTTTTTACTGTCTTAAATTCCCCCAAATACAGCGAAATCGGGATATAAAAATCGCTTTCGAATGCATGGATGGAAGCTTGCAGATCGTCTTCAGCAGCCGCTGTTTGATTTTTTTCTTCAATAATGATGCCCTCACGCTTGTTTATCATGGCAACCGTGACATTGTGCACATACATATTTTTTAAGGCTTCCTGGACTTCGGAACTGTCCGTCACCTCTTTTGCAATGGAAAATTGGGTGATGCGGTACATCGCATTTTCATTTTCAATAGGAGCCTGCGCTTCAGGCAAAAAAAGATATTCATACCATTTGGAAGCCTCTTCGCCAAATAAAGCTTGTTCTTCGTAAAATTTTGGGAAAACCGTTTTAAGAAGAAGCATTTCTTCACGGGTCAGTTCCCCGGGATCGATTCCTATATACTGGTTTTCTTCTTCCAGCCAAAACCAAACCATATGTTTCATCGGTATCGGGGCATCTGCACAGCAGGCGTTCGGATAACGCGCTTTTAATCTTTCCAGCATTTGTCGGATCCCCCTATATCTTGATCGAATATAGTCTATTTTAATCAATTTTTGTAAAACGGGAAATGGTTTCAATCGGGAAGATTGGAAGCAGCCAGAGAACCAGGACAAAAAGGGGCAGGGGAAGAATTCCGGGGGAGAATGGTGCCGGAGCGGTTAATCATCCGGCCCATATCCCGAAAGCATATAAAACAAATCCACAAGTTTTTCCGTTTTTTTCTCTTCTATTTCCGGTTCATCAAATTCCATCGGTTTGGCATTCAATTCAAACAGGTAAAGACTTCCGTCAAGCCCGGGCGCGATATCGGCGGTGAATTCTCCGAAAAAACCGTATGCTTTTGATAAAGCCGTGCCGCATGCCGCAATAAGCGGCGTGATCTCCTTGACAATGCTGGTGTTGGCGCCGGGCGGAAGCGGTGCGGCTTCTCCGCCTTTTGCTGTATGGGTGGTGATCCCCCCGGGGCGGGCCAACCGTATGCCGACGCCTGTCACCTCGTACTGTTTTCCGTTAAAATGGGTGTGGACGCGGTAGTCGTATTTTTTTCCTTCAAGAGGCACAGTCTGCACAGTTTTTTGGGCAAGGTAAGCCTCTTTTTCAAGGAGCTTTCCAATTTCCCACCATACTGCCGCGAAATCAGTAAATTTCCGGCTCGAATAGGGGCATGCGTATTCAAACTGCCCATTTTCATGCTGAATAACGCGCCTGATTCCGTAACCTTGCGAGCGGGCAGCAGGTTTTACATACACATCGCGGTGCTGCTCTAGAAAGCAGTAAAAATGATTCTGATCCGTAACCTGCACCGTTTCCGGAAGAAAAGGGGCAATCTCCGGCTGCTGCAGCAGTGTTTCGTACAAATGATATTTATTTAAAAAATGCGGGTTGAAAAAAGGGATGCCCTTTTGCTTGAGCAGGGCGGAAAACTGAAGAAAACTTTCCGCCAATTCCTCTTCCCGCGAAGAGATGCGGTTGTAGACTGTATCTGGAAGGGGAAAAATGGCACGCAGCCATTTTCCATTTCCTGTATCCCAAAAAAGGCCGTTGATGGTTTCCCCCCGGATGTCTTCCAAGCTGAATAAAAAAGAAAGGCCCCCCGCTTTTTCCTGCAGTTTTTGCTGGATACGGATATAAAAATCCCGGCTGCCTGAAATCACCCCCTTTTGCGATTTTGTAGCCAATATGCCGATAATCGGGCCGGCTGCTTCGCCTTTTAAGACAAGGCGGAAACTGCATTCCCTGTTTAGTTGGCCTGAAAAAGGAAGAAGTTCTTTGTCCTTCCCCCAAAAAAGCGGGGTTTTTTGCCGCCTTGCAAAAATTTTTTTGGAACGGTCAAAATAGACGACTGTCATGGGAACATTTCCCCGGGCGCTTCCACCTGCCGTTCCGTTAAATAAACAGCAAATGATAAGCTCATTTTTCGCGTCAGCAAATCGCATTCCTTCAACGAAGGATTTGAAAAAATAGAGCGGCCGGGCTTTGAATTCGCCTCAAACAGCCACACTTTGCCATCCGTTCCGATCCCAAGGTCAAAACCGATTTCCGCAATGATGCCGTCGATATGTTCATCAATCGCACGCGCCAGTTCCAGCGCCGCTTCCGAAAGCACGTCCCGGTAGTTTTTTCGCTGCTCCTCGTTTTCGGCAATCTCGTCCAGTGTTTTTACTTCACCGCCGTTTTTTATATGAGTCGTCGGGCTTCCCGGGCCGGCCACTTTCGCTGCAACCGCTGTCACATGCCAATTTCCTTCCTCGTCTTTATTCGTATGAATACGGAAATCCACCGGCCGCCCGTTATCGGTGATCAGGAAAATTCCCTGCTGGACGATCAGGCGGTCCCACTGTTTTTTTGAAAAAACATGGTTCATTAGCGTTTCCAAGCGCCCAAATTTTAACAAACGGTTGCAAGTATTGCGGTATCTGCAAAAATACGCCCCGGATGCACGGTCATAAAGAATTTGGTGTACGCCGAGGCCGAGGCTCCCGTTCATTGGCTTAATGTATACCATCCCGTAATCGGCCAGCATCCGCTCAATTTGGTGGAATGATGTAAGGGGGTGGGTTTCCGGCAAATAGCGGCTTGCCCACACGTCCTGGAACAGCTGTTCGTGGATCTCCAGCTTATTGAAAAATCCCGGATTATACCAAGGGATAAAGTATTCTTTCTCCAATTTTTCTTTGACTTCCCGCGAATTTTTCAGTTTCTCGCTTTTCCGGTTCGGCAGTCGGTCATAAATTGCATTTGGAAACGGGACGGTGCGGCTTTCCCAGCCACCTTTTCCGTAAAAAAACCCGTTGATGAACCCCTGCTCCCAATCGATATGCTTTTCCCCAAACAAGAACGGCACGACTCCCGCAGCAGATTGGGCGGACAGCAGCTTTGCAAACATATTACTCCTTGCCCCGGCCGGCCGGGTTTCAAAAGGCGTGAAGCCGGATGTAAAAATACCGACGAGCGGCCCGAGCAATAGCATGTGGTTGCTTTGAAAACAATGGATGTCTGTTAAAAACGCTGGCATGTGCAATTCGTTCGCGAGACCGGTACTGGCGGCAAAAACGGTGCGACCGTTCGGGTGGGGTTCAATTTTTGCCCGCACGATTTTTGAACCGAAAGCTGCTTTGTTTATATTTTTTGGCAAAGCAAGGGTTGAAGGGGTGTAGAGGATTGAGGCGGATTCGTCAAAAAACTCGATTTTATATTTTTTTGCCATTTTTAAGCACCTCATTTCGAATGGAAGACGGCGCGGCCAATTCCGCCCCAGCCTTTTTTACACATTATTTCCCGGCTGGCGCAGTTTGGCTGCTGCCTTCTTTGCCAATGGCTGTTTCCTGTAAAAAGCGGCAGTATGCAAGTGGCGCTTCATACATTTGCCCGAGTTTTTCCGGGTAAAGGAGGCCGATCATTTTTCTTCCCGGTTTTGAATTGATATCCAGTATCCAGATCGACTGGTCATGCGCAATGATGATATCAACGCCAAGTTCGAACAGCGGGTGGAAAGCTTCTTCAAGCGCAAGCGGCAACTGTTTCATTAAGTCGGCAATTCCCTGTTCGATATAGGCATGGTTGAAATATGGTGTCTGCCGCTGCCATGTTTCAAATGTTGAAACCACGGCACCCGCGCTCATGTTCGTCAAAATGCCGTTTTCAACCCCGGTCCGGATGCCCCTTGCCACTTCACGCCAGTGCCCATTTCTATCTTTCTGCAAAAAAACGCGGAGGTCAAACGGCCGGTTTTTCCGGTCGGTATTTCCAAGCTTAGCCTGAATCAAAAAGTTGTGTTTGGAAAGGAGCGTTAAAAGCCAGCTTTCGAAGGTGTCAAGACTGATAAAATCTTTTGAAACAAGGTTCCCGTTTTTCGTCGTTTTAACGGTAATGGCGTCATTCCTTTTTTCGAGGGAATAAACGGCATACCCGTGCGCGCCGTTCGCCGGTTTTAAAATGACGGAAAGGTATTTGTTCAGCTCACGCAACACATCATCGGAACCGGTTGCTTTCACGGTTTCCGGCAAATACGGGGAAATTCTGGAATCAAATTTCAACCGGTCATAAAGGATTCCTTTATTTGGAAGCCCGTAACCTAAAAACGTAATGTCCATCCGTTCTTTCAGCCATGACACGATTTTTTTGGCATCTTTCGAAAACTGGTCTTCGCCGTAAAAACACCGGTCATAAAGGCAGTCGGGAATCGGGAATGCGCCTTCCTTCCATTCGCCGTCTGGTGCATTAAATTTCAGGCCCTTTGCCATCTGCGTTCCGGGGATGACTTCAAGCGGAGAAAATAAATAAAGCTCTACATCATATTTTTGCGAATACTGCGCGATTTGTTCAAAATAATCCTGCTGGCCCGCAGGATCTAGTGTGAGAATGCCAAGTTTATCCGGCATGTGACGTTCTCCTTTCTGTCCACAAAAATAAACAATAATGGTATAGTGCTTTTACAGAAGGGCGGATTCCGCGGGCCGGTCCGAATGCGGATTTCGAAGGCTTGATATTTGCTTCAATGATCCATGGTTTGCCGTTCCTATCAGCCCCGATGTCAATGCCAAGTTCCGCGAAATGCCCGTCTGCATTGGCGTCGATTGTTTTTGCGGCTGCTGCCGCCAATTCATGCATCAATCCCCATACGAACGTCCCTTTTTTATTACCGAAATTGCTAAGCAAAAGCGGCAATGGTTTTACCGCAAGTCCGCCCTGCGAGAGGTTTGATACCATTGCGCTTTCTGCAGCTATTCTTGCAACCGCGGAGATAATGTGCCAATCAGCAGCGCCGCTTTTAAAAGCAAGAAACCGGAAGTCGGTTTTCCTACCGCCAGGGCTGACAAGCGGAATGCCCTGCTGGATCATATAAGGGCGCCGCCCGATCAGCGCTTCCGCTTTCATGGCGGCCTCATCCATGTTTTGCAAAATGATCGGCACGCCATCTTCTTTGAGATTATGCTCGAGGAGAAAACCGCTTTTCATTTTGGCGAGCCGGATGATGCCGCGCCCCTGGCTCCCATTTTCCGGTTTTACGTACAGTTCCCCGAATTCATCGAGCTTTTCGGAAAGCAGGCTTGCTTCATACCGGAACGTTGCGGGCAAAAAAGCTTGTAATAAAGGGTTTGCTTTCAAGCATTCGTAAACTTCCCATTTTGTTAAATAATTTGAGTTAAAAACATCAATTCCCTTTTCTTTCCAATCTGCCGTTTTTTGTTGGAACAGCCGGCTTTTCTCTGTCTGCCTGGCATGGAGACGATTATAAACGATGTCAGGGGCGGGAACATTGCCCTTTAACCATGATGTGCCCGTAAACCGGTATCCTGTGCCGGGACTTGCATTCAAGCCCGCAACATAAAGGCAGCCGCCTTCTTTTTCGACAAACCTGTGCAGTTCTTCGGAAAACGCTTGGATGTTTTCGGAAGGACCATTTTTGCCCGTTTCTGTAAGGACGGCAATGACCGGGCCGAGATGCAGCATGCCTTCGTGAAAAATGGCTTTCATCCGGGTGGGCGGATCCGGGAGCATAAGGCTTCCAAAGTACTCCCGGGAAAGAAGGAGGATGGCGTCTTCCCCAGCTGCTGCTTTTACTTTAACGTCCACCGTTTTCCCGCCGAACCGGAGTGCGAAATGCCCACCATTAGGAATGCGGAGGGATGCCAAAAGCTTTTCCGGCATTTCTGCCGATCCACGTTCACGATCATGCGGCCGGATTTCAATGGTGCATTCCACCGCGGTCCCCTCCCTGTTCCGCAAAGAAGCGTCTGCCATTCTCCGCAAGGATCCGGAACATTTTTGACTTCTTTGGGCTTTTGCTGATATCTTATGATTAGTACTGGAAAAGGGTTCGAAGAAAAAACGCATTTTTGAATACCCTGCCGGAAAAAGGGTATTTTTTCATTGGGCCGGGTTCTTCCGAGATAATTAGTGATTGCAAAATTGGCGAAGGATGGAAAAAGCCCGTACCGCTTTAAGGCGAATCACTGAGCCTTTTATGAAACGAATTCAACAGAATAGGATGGTTGCACATGCATGCATTATTGGAAATCCTTTTTATGGCGGTCGTGGGGGCGGTGATCGGCGGATTTACGAATTATTTGGCCATCAAGATGCTATTTCGGCCGTTTCAGGCGGTTTATATTAAAAAATGGAAGCTTCCGTTTACGCCCGGTTTAATTCCGAAACGCAGGGACGAAATTGCGAGGCAGCTCGGGGAAATGGTCGTCCGCCATTTGGTCACGCCGGAAAGTATTGAAAAAAAGCTGCTGTCGGCGCCGTTTCAAAACGAGACGAAGCAATGGCTGAAGGATGCTTTTTTGCAATGGCTGGATTCAAAATGGACAATTCCGCAAATGGCCGCTTTTTTTAACATTGATCTGCAGGAAGAAAAAGTGAAAAGCTGGATAACAAAAAATATCCGAATCCGGTACGGCCAGGAGAAAAAATCGCTTTTTTCACAAAACCTCTGGGAGCTTTTGCCGGAAGCGGTGGTCGAAAAAGCCGGGAAAAAAATCCCGGATCTGGCCGATTTGATCATTGGCCGGATTTGCGATTACATTTCCAGCTCCCAAGGACACGGAAAAATAGAAGGGATGATCGGCCATTTTCTAGATGACCGCGGCATGATCGGCGCCATGGTAAAAAGGTTCATCGGCAATCTTTCCATCGCGGATAAAATCCAGCCGGAAATCGTCAAGGCGCTGCGGGAACCCGGCACGAAAGCGACAATTGTGGAAATGCTTGAAAAAGAATGGTCCGGTATCAAAGAAAAGCCGATTGGGGAACTCTTGCCGGATCTCCCCGATGAAGAAATCATAGGTTGGCTGGATGAAAAACTTTTTTCGCTTGTCCCTGTTGGGCGTTTATTGGGCATACCGGTACAGGCGTTTGTATCCCGTTATCAGGAAAAAATTTTGGATGAATGGATCCCGAAATTAACGGAAAAAGGGCTGCTCTTTTTAAGCGGAAAGGTCTATCAGATTATCCGGAAACTGCAGGTGGCAGAACTTGTACGACAGGAAGTGGAGTCCTTTCCGCTTGAGCGGCTTGAAATGCTCATTCTCGGCATTACCTCGCGCGAATTTACAATGATTACGTACTTAGGGGTATTATTGGGCGGCCTCATCGGCATCATCCAGGGCATCATTGCGCTGATTGTGTAATCATTTGTAGCAAAACGACGGCAAAACCATACTGTGTATGGAAAGCATGATTGACAGGGGGTTTTTGAGTGCCAGCGAATTTATATGAATATGCTTATATGCTCGAAAAAGGGATCAGAAACAGCGGCGAGTTTGCCACACTGAAGCAGGCGTATGAAAACGTCCAGGCAAATAGCGGGGCAAAGGCGCTATTTGACCATTTCCGCCATCTTCAGCTCAAGCTTCAGGAGAAACAGGTGCAGGGCCTGCCGATCACAGAAGAGGAGGCAAAACAGGCGCAGGCATCCATGGCTGCCGCCCAGGCAAATCCGGCGATTGTGCAGCTGATCAACGCCGAACAGCGGCTGAGCGCCGTTTTGAATGAAATCAATAAAATTTTGGTAAAGCCGATCGAAGAATTGTATGCCGGGAAATAAGGGCAGGCGGAACAAGCGGAAGTTCTATTTTTCCCCCTTCTCTCATACATCTATAAAAGAAGCAGGCTGTTTGAAAGATTTTCTCAAGCGCTTGAGAGCATCTTGAAGAGGGGGAGCATCCATGATCTATAAAATGTTGGCCTTGAATATTGAGGGGACATTGCTGCAGGACAACGGCCGCATCAGCAGAGCGACAAAAGAGGCTATTGAGTATGCGGGCGGAAAAGGTATCGCGGTTACGCTGATCACTTCAAAAAACTTCGCATCGGCCCATCGCATTGCGAAAATGTTGAAGCTGAATTCTTCGCTGATCACGCATCAGGGAGCTTATATTGCAAGCGAACTGGATAAACCAATTTTTGTCAGGAGGATCAGCGAAGAGGTAACCCATGACCTCGTGCGGTTTTTGGAAGGCTTTCAGGCGCAGGTCCGGCTCGTTTCCGAGAGATTTACGCTGTCCAATAAAGTGAGGCAGCCGAATAGATTGATTGGAAGGGTGATTTACCAAACATCCAATCCGTTTTCCTACGCCGAACAATATGTCGATTCTTTGAGCGAGAAATTGGATCAGGCGCCGCTGTCCCCGCCAAAAATAGAAGTGACATTTTTCAATGAACAGGATATTCAAGATGCGAAAAAAGCTATTTCCAATATGTTTGATGAAGTGGACTGCATTGTTTGCGAAAACGGGAAGCTGGATATCGTACCGGCAGGCATTTCCAAGCTCCGCGGCCTTTTATACGTGTGTGACCGCATGAACATCCGCCGTGAAGAGGTCGTTGTCATCGGGTCAGGCCTTGATGATCTGCCGCTGATCGAGTGGGCGGGGCTCGGTGTCGCCATGGGCAATGCACCGGCCACTGTCAAGAACGCTTCTGACTGGGTGACGCGCTCCAATAATGAAAACGGCGTTTCCTATATGGTCAAAGAACATTTCCGAAAACAGCAGCCGATCGAATTTTTAAAAAAACTGAAACTGCTGAAATAGCGAATAAAAATGGAAGGCTGTTTTGCATGAAAACAGCCTTTTTGTTATAAAAATTCAAAAATTTAAATTTCAAAAAAACAATACAATTGTATTGGAAAATGCCGAATATTCCGCTATTCTAGTAATAGGGAAGAAAAAATCAAAGGGAGTGGGATTTCGGTGATTTCAACGTATGAAACGATACAGCTGGAGATAAAAGACGATACAGCCTATCTGCATTTCAATCGTCCGGATTCTTTAAATGCATTGAACACGGAGATGATCAGTGAATTAGCGGACTTATTGAAAGCGATTACTATGAATGATGACATCAAAATTCTAGTCGTTTCAGGAAATGGCCGGGCATTTTCAGCCGGCGGGGATATCAAAGAAATGTTAGCGATGGAGGAAGAAAAAGGCTTTGCGTCTTTTATGGACCAAATTAATGAAGCCGTTTCCATACTGACGGGCATGCCGAAACTCACCATTGCAGCCATTAACGGGCCAGCAGCAGGATTAGGATTAAGCCTTGCGCTTGCGTGCGATTACATTATGAGTGATATGGACAGTAAAATTGCCATGAATTTCATTGGGATCGGCCTTGTGCCGGACGGCGGCGGCCACTACCTGCTGCAGCGCCGGATCGGCCAGAATAAGGCCAAAAAATTGATTTGGGAAGGAAAAGTGATGGCGGCGGAGGAAGCAGCCGAGCTCGGGATCATCGATGAAGCAGTGCCACAGCTGGAGCTTGCGGTTGAGCGGAAGATAGCGGAATGGAAAAAGAAACCGATCCTTGCGATGATCAAAACGAAAAAAATTTATACTGAACTGAACCGTCCGGATTTTAACAAGTCTTTGGAACTGGAAAAACACGGACAATGGAAAATGCGTCAGACGAAAGATCATCTGGAAGGCATCCGGGCTTTCGTTGAAAAAAGAACACCTCAATTCACAGGGGAGTGAAAGCGATGGGCGTATATAAGCTAACTGCCTTTGAACCAACGGGGGAAAAAATTTTGGATGAAGGATTCGAAGCAACAGACGACCGTGAAGCAAAGGAGAAAGGGGAAACACTTTTAAAAGAAAAAGGCGCTTGGGATAAAACGCACCGGTGCACCTCCCCGAAAGGAAAATTAATTTTGTTCCACCGATAAATGTTTTACCCTCCATCCTTTTGAAGTCTATAGAGTCAGAATCCGGAGAGAAGATTATTTTTAGATTCCAGAAGCTCCTTGATGGGGCTTTTTCTCTTGGATTTTCCGCTGAAATCATTTGAAAGAAAAATTGAGATAATTTTGGCCTTAAAATGGAGTATAGTTAAAGAACAAAGGATTATATTGGACAAGAACAGGGGCGAAGTTCTTTCTGGATGAAAAAAGAGGTTTATTTTTAAAAATACTATTTTGACGAAGGAAATTTATTTCCTTGTTATTTTGCTTCAAATTGACACACTCATTTAAAGCTACGTCGATAATTTCTTGTTTTTTGTCTTTTTAATTTGTCTCAGTATCATTTGTAGCTGAACCCTGATATATCTTTGATGGCGATTCCGAACTTCTTCCAAAAAGGATTTCGCTAGCTCACCATCCGTAAAATATCCGGAGACTGTATTGATGTAAGTATCAATTCCTTTTGAACGATCCCGAGTATGCTGCTGATCCTGGATTTTAGGAGCCATCTAAAGCCCGTTTTAGCAACATTTTATCCCAGAACCGGTCCTTTAAAAACCTTTCAAAAACGCTTTGCTGCCATATTGCTTAAAAGGGGCCGCCCCAAAAGCACGTGAATAGGCTTTTGGGACAACCCCTTTCTTACCTGCGTCAGTTGATATGCGCATGCTGCTGCACTTCTTGTTTCGTTTCCGTCCGTCTGTTGGAAAGCCAGCCAAAAACTAAAATCAAAGCCGTTAGTGCGCCCCCGATCGTGTAAGTTACCGGTCCGTGGGAGATGTTGAGCCAATTCAGCAGCTGCTTATCTTTCAGCAGCATTTCCGCAGCCGTCCAAGCGAGGATGCCCGAACCGGCGTAAGCAATCCAGCCGTAACGGTTCATAGCCTTCACAATCATTTTCGACCCGAAAATCATCACCGGGATGCTGATGGCAACGCCGAGCGCGATCATGCCGATATGGCCGTTTGAAGCGCCGGCCAGCGCAACAACGTTATCAAGGCTCATGACCGCATCCGCTACAATAATTGTGCTGATCGCTTTAAGCAATCCGTTTGTAGGCTTGACATGGACATCTTCATCCCCGCCCGCAAGCACTTTGTAAGCGATCCACAGAAGCAGCAGCCCGCCAATGATATTTACATATGGAATTTTCAGCAAAGCCACAATGACCATTGCCAGCAAAATTCTTAAGATGACGGCACCGGCAGTTCCCCAGAAGATCGCTTTATTTTGCTGTTCATGCGGCAATTTCCTTGTGGCCATCGCGATCACAACGGCATTATCGCCGGATAAAACGATGTCGATCATAATAATTTTCAGTAATGCAATGAACGCGCCCGCAGAAACGGCCAAACCGAGTGCAAAAATGGAAACAGGCAATCCAATTCATTCCCTTCAATTTGCGTTCGCAATACAAGTTCATTTGACCTATGTATCTATCATAACATATTCCCGGACAAAAAGTAATAGAATCATACCATTTCATTAAAATGGAATTTTTTGCCGTTCTAATACCTATTGGCAGCTTTTGCGGGCAGGGTGGTGTATTCGAATCCATTTACGCCGGCCGGCACTTATAGTATTCTAGTTGGGAGAGTTTTTTGAAAGTGATTGATGAGAAGGAGTGCGATATACTGTTATGGGCCAATCCTTATTACAAATGAATACCATTTTTATCAGTATTATCATTGAGGCGCTGCCTTTTATTGTACTGGGTGTGTTGATTTCAGCCATCATCCAGATGTTTGTCACCGAGGAAATGATCGCAAAGGTTATGCCTGCCAACCGTTTTTTGTCTATTGCTTTCGGAACGGGGATTGGCGCGCTCTTTCCCGCCTGTGAATGCGGAATTGTCCCGATTACCGAAAGGCTTGTCAGAAAAAATGTTCCGCTTTATGCAGCGATTGCTTTTATGCTGACGGGGCCGATTATTAACCCTGTAGTCATTTTTTCAACGTTTGTCGCATTCGGGGACAGCTGGAAAATGGCGCTGCTCCGGTGCGGTCTGGCGATTTTTACCGCTGTCTTAACAGCAATCGCCATCTCCTACTTATTTAACGAGAATCAGCTGCGGGAATTTGTCGACCAAAAATTGCATCACCACGGGCATCATCATGAGGAACAGCCCCTCCGCTTCCGCGAAAAAATCACGGGCGTCATTGACCATGCCATTGATGAATTTTTCTCCGTCGGCAAATTTCTTGTGTTTGGCGGGTTGATCTCATCGGCGATGCAGACGTTTTTCCGGACGAGCACGCTTCTCCAGCTTGGCCACACAAAAGCGACCGCCATTTTAATTATGATGCTACTTGCTTTTATTATGTCGATCTGCTCAGAAGCGGATGCGTTTATCGCCTCTTCTTTCAACGGCATGTTCGGAACTCCGGCCATTCTTGCTTTTTTAGTATTCGGCGCAATGGTCGATATCAAAAATTTGCTCATGATGCTGCATTCGTTCAAGAAAAAATTTGTTTTTTCAATGATCGGACTGATTATTTTGTTTGTATTCACAGGCACACTAATCTTGTAAGAAGGTGTTGGCAATGCTGCGGTTTATTGTGTTATTCGGTTTCGCCTATTTTTTTATGAAATTGCATGCAACGGGCGATATCAGCAAATATATCAATATGAAATATTCTTACTTGTCTTTTTCGATGATTTTTGCAATGGGTTTTTTAAGCCTGTACCAGCTCGTAAAATGGGTCAAAGCGGGAAACAAGGGGCAGGAAAACAGCCATGTCCATCACCATCATCACGGCCACTTGCATGAACAGGATGAAAATACATGGTACAAAAAAGTGTTTACGTACGGGATGATCCTGATTCCGATTGTGACGGGCATTTTTCTTCCGGTTGCCACTTTAAATTCAACGGTAGTCAAAGCAAAAGGATTCCATTTTTCGATGATCGATAATGACAAGGACCAGTACGCAAACCATCAGATCCTCCGCCCAAACTCAAGCCTTTACTATGACCAGAACCAATATGCGGAAATGGAAAGCTCAGACTTGAAAAAGTACAGCAAACTCAGCCATATTGTCCTTGACGATAACCATTATTTTCACGGACTCGAAACGATTTACAATTATCCGGGCAGCTTTATCGGCAAAAAAGTGACCATCGAAGGCTTTGTGTACCGGACGAAAGATATCAAACCGAATCAGCTGTTTGTGCTTCGTTTCGGCATCATCCACTGCATTGCAGATGCCGGCGTGTACGGGATGCTCGTTGATTTTCCGGATGATATGAAAGGATTGAAGGAAAATACGTGGATCGAGGTAGAAGGACAGCTGGATACAACTTACTACACGCCATTTAAGGAAAATATCCCGTATTTAAAAGTTACAAGTTATAAAAAAATCAATGAGCCGAAAGATCCATATGTTTACCGGCAGTATAATTAACCAGGTTTAGCGGCGCAATGCAATTTTTCGGACATCTATATATTGTATTGCGGCGGCAAACCTTTTATAATGAAAACAGAACATACATTCGAAAGAGCGTGATGGTGTTGAAGTGCATTCGATTTATCCATGCAGCCGACCTGCATCTGGACAGCCCGTTTGCCGGACTCAGGCAGCTTCCGCAGGCGTTGTTTGAACGGGTGAAGAACAGCACATTCCGGGCATTTGAAACACTATGTGATTTGGCGCTTGCAAAAAAGGTGGATTTTTTGCTGATTTGCGGCGATTTATATGATGGGGAAGACCGCAGCCTGAAAGCCCAGATCAGGCTGAGAAAGCAGTTTGAGCGGCTTCAGGAAGCAAATATCACAGTATTTGTGCTTCACGGAAATCATGACCATTTAAGCGGCACCTGGACAAAACTGGACATGCCGGCGAATGTCCGTTTTTTTTCCGCGAATGTGGAAACGAAAAGTTTCACCGCGGAAAATGGGGCGATAGTCCATTTGTACGGCTTTAGTTACCCGAAACGACATGTATTTGAAAAAAAAGTGGATGAATACCGGAAAATTGGGGAAGCCGATTTCCATATCGGCATGTTGCACGGCTATCTTGAAGGCGGGAACAGCTTGCACCAGCCTTACGCCCCTTTTGCACTGCGCGATTTGCTGGAAAAAGGCATGGATTATTGGGCGCTCGGCCATATTCATCAGCGTTTGATCCTCCATGAACATCCTTTTGTCGTTTACCCGGGGAATATCCAGGGAAGAAACCGGAAAGAAACAGGCCCGAAAGGCTGTGCTATTGTCGAAATGGATGAGTTCAGCACAACTGTATCGTTTCTTGAAACGGCCGATATTTTATGGGAAAAACGCACCGTTTCCGCAAAAGGGGTGGAGGATTTTAACGCCCTTTATGCGGCATGCAGGCGCACAATGGAAGAGGCAAGGAAAGATGCGCAAGGTACATTTCTGCAATTGGAGCTTCAAGATGTGGAAAATTTAAATGGAGAAACGCTCGAAAAAACGAAAAACGGTGAACTGATGGAAGTGCTGCAGGAAGGCGAAGAAAGCGAGCAAAACTTTGTCTGGGTCCACCATTTGGAGCTGCCCGATTTATTATCGGCGCCCAAGATGAAGGAATACGAATTTATCCGGCAGGAAATGCAAAAAACCATTGAAGTTTTGCAGGAAGAAGGGGGAACGGTTGAGGAAGCGGTATCCCCCTTGTTCAGCCACGTATATGCAGGACGTTACCTTGACCCTTTCACCGAAGAGGAAAAACGCATGCTTTTGGCAGAAGCGGAATCCGTTGTTTTGAATAAAGTAAGGGGTGGGGCGAAGCAATGAAAATTTTGGAAATCCATATATACGGCTTCGGAAAGCTTGTTGATTTCCATTTAACAGATCTCGGCGCGCTCCAGGTCATCTACGGAGAAAACGAAGCGGGAAAATCGACGCTCATGGCGTTTATCCAGGCCGTTTTGTTCGGTTTCCCTTCAAGGCAGCAGGCCGGACACCGTTATGAACCGAAAACGTCTGTGGCATATGGCGGGCAGCTTGTGTTGGAAACGGAAAAAGGCGGCATTGTCACGGTTGAACGGGTAAGGGGCAAAGCGGCGGGGGAAGTGACCGTCACATTTGCAAACGGGAAAGCGGGCGGCGAGGAGGCGCTTGCCGACGTCTTAAACGGCCTGAACAAGCCGATGTTTCAGTCGATCTATTCTTTTAATCTGCTTGGCCTGCAGGAAATCCGGAAATTAAAAGGCGATGATATTAGCCGCTATTTATTTGCGGCGGGAACGGTCGGGACAGACGCGCTCCTTTCCGCGGAACAGGAGCTGCAGAAAGAGATGGATGCGCTTTTTAAGCCGAACGGGCGGAAACCGGTTTTAAATGCGATGCTGCATGATCTGCGCGCGCGCGAAAAAGAATTGAACGGCTTAAAAGCGCAAAATGGCCGATACGGGGAATTAAAGGTGCGGCAAATGGATTTACAGGAAAAACGAAAAAAAATTGAAACGGAGCTGGAAGAGCTGCGAAGATCGCTGCAGCAAAATGAGCACCTCTTAAAAATGTGGCCGCATTATGTCGAAAGGAAACAAACTGCCCGGAAGCTTGCGGAAATGGGCCCCGTCCGTTTTCCGGCAGACGGGATCCGCCGGCTCGATCAGCTGATGCATGAACGCCGCGCTTCAGCCGGCCGGTTATCCGCAGTGCAGCAGCAAAAAAAGGAACTTATCCAAAAATTAGAAGGGATTAGGCCGAATCCGCTGTTCGACGAGTATGGCGTGCAAATCCAGCAGTTGCTTGATGACTGGCCGCAATTCCGGCAATGGCAGGGGGAAACGGAGCGGCTGGAGTATGAACGCGAATCCTTGGACGGCCAAATCACGCACTTGGCGGCTATGCTGAATCTCACGGAAGAGGAAGCAGCGGAAACGCCGGAGCTTGATTTAAGTATGGCAGCAAAAGAAAAACTGCGCTCCCTTGTCCAGGCATATGAAACCGGCAGCACCTCGCGCCAGGCTTACCTGTCCCAGCTCAATGAATTGGAGGAAAGCATAAAATCCGTTGAGCAGCAATGCGCTCGGCTTGAAAAAGATCTTGTTTCTGAAGAAGCTTTCCGGGCTTTAGCGGAAAAACGGCAGCAGCAAGGAAAAAAAGCGGGTTTGGAAGCTGATTTGGAACGCGACAGGATGCAGCTCCGGAGGCTGAAACAACTGGCCGGTGCTACCGGGAAGCCCCCGTTTCTGGTCTTTATCATGGCGGTATTGTTCCTCTTTGCGGGAGTGTGGAGCCTGGTTAGCGGGCAATACGCCTTTTTAGCCGTCTCCATATTGGCGCTCATATTTTCCGGCTTTTATGCTGCAGGCAGCAGAAACCGAAATCCGTTTAAAAAAGAAATCCTTGAAATGGAGCGCGAAATAGAGGAGAAAGAGAAGGTACTGCAAAACTGGAAAGAAGATGGCGCTTCTCTGATCGAGTATGAACAGCAAAAACAGCTGCGGGAAAATTGGAAACAGCTGATCCTTCAGCTGGAAAAAGACGAACAGCGAGCCCGGCATATTCGGAACCGCCTCAACCATATGGAAACGGAAAACAGGCGCCTGCTGGAAGAGATAGACGCATTTAAGCAAACACTTAAACTGAATGACCGCTTCCAGCCGGGCCAGCTGATGGACGCTTTTGGTTTGCTTTCGGATTTAAGCCAAAAAGTGGTGCAGCGGGCGCGCGTAGAGGAAAAATTGGAGCGCCTGAAAAGCCTCCAGTCTGGATTTGCCAGGTGGATGGAAAAGCTCTGGTCACTGCTACAAGCCGGCTGGCCGCTGACCCAGGAAGGGATTTTGGAGCTGAAAAAAGCATTGTCTGAACATCAGGAGAACAAAATCCTCTACCAGGAATGGAAAAAAAAGTTAACCGAAATGGAAGAACAGGAACAACTTTTTGAAATGGAAACTGCATCCATTGATAAAGAAATGAAAAAATTATTTTCCCTTGCGGATGCTGCAGATGAAGAAGCGTTCCGGAATGCGAGCCTCCTCCACGAAACATACGAAAGCCTCCGCAGCAAATTGGCATTAATGGATCTGCAGTTAAAAGCGGAAGACCTGGAAATGCTGGATGCCGTAAAAGACGAGGCCACTTTAAAGCAGAAACATTTTCACCTTGAGGAAAAAATCTCCGAAATGGAGAAGGCGTTGGACGGAATAAGCAAAGAATCGGCTGAAATTGGTTTTGAAATTAAAAGGCTTGAAGAAGGTGGCACATTCACAGAGAAGCTCCACCAATATTATAGTGCTCTGTCGGATTTCCGGGAAGAAGCGGAAGAATGGGCCAGGCTTTCCGTGGCAAAAAGCCTGCTTGCAAAAATGATGGAAAGGCTGCGTGAAACCCGTTTCCCGCAGGTACTCAAAAAAGCGGAATCTTATATGAATTATTTGACGGACGGCGCATATCGTTCCCTCCATTTAATGGAAGATGGCCAATTTTATGTCAAACGGCGCGACGGCATGCTTTTTTCCGCAAACGAACTGAGCCAGGCAACGGCGGAACAGCTTTATATTGCTTTACGTTTTTCCCTTGCGGAAGCACTTGGGCAGGAATTCCCGTCCCCGATTGTGATTGATGACGGGTTCGTCAACTTTGATTACAACCGGACCGAAAAAATGGCAAGGCTGTTGAAAAAATTAAGCGAAACAAGGCAGGTTCTCCTCTTTACATGCCAAAAGCATATGCTTCATTTTTTTGAAAACGGGCAGGTGAAAAAGCTGGAAAGCAGCCCTTCCGTCGGAAAGCATTACAGTTTGGAATAAAGGCACGATCCGGCTGGATTATGGTATACTCAACTATAAGAAAATGATTTTTAGGGGTTAGATCGGAGGATTGTTTTATGTCAAAAGGGCTTCTCTACTATGAGGTGGGCGAGCAGTTCGATGCTTTTCTTCTTATAAAACATGTGGCAAAAGGCATCGCCAGCAACGGCAAGCCTTTTTTAACACTCATCCTTCAGGACCGAACAGGGGATATCGAAGCCAAACTTTGGGATGCTTCGGAGCAGGATGAGCAAACGTATAAACCCGAAACGATCGTAAAAGTGGCCGGGGATATTTTAAATTACCGCGGCCGGATGCAATTGAAAATCCGGAAAATCCATCCGGCTTCCCCAGACTATGGGGTCCGGATCTCCGATTTTATTGAAACGGCTCCGATGCGGCAGGACGAAATGATGGGGAAGATCACACAGTATATTTTTGAAATGAAAAATCCGAATATCCAAAGGTTGACGAGGCATCTGCTGAAAAAATACCAAAAGCAGTTTCTCGTCTATCCTGCGGCAACGAAAAATCATCATGAATTTGTGTCAGGGCTTGCCTATCATGTTGTCTCGATGCTTGATTTGGCGAAAGCCATTGCCGATCTGTATCCGTCTTTGGATCGTGATTTGCTGTATGCCGGCGTCATTTTGCATGATTTGGGGAAGGTGCAGGAGCTGTCCGGACCGATCTCAACGTCTTACACTGTCGAAGGCAACCTGCTCGGGCATATTTCCATCATGGTAAACGAAATTGCGAAAGCGGCTGAAGAGCTCGGTATCCATGGGGAAGAAGTCATGGTGCTCGAACATATGGTACTGAGCCACCACGGGAAATTGGAGTGGGGCAGCGCAAAACCGCCAATGATAAAAGAAGCGGAAATCCTTCATTATATCGACAATATTGATGCAAAAATGAACATGCTCGACCGCGCCCTCCGGAATGTAAAGCCCGGCGAGTTCTCCGACCGCATTTTTGCGCTCGATAACCGGTCTTTTTACAAGCCGGCATTCCATAAATAGTATTTCTTTTTGGATGCCTTTCAAATAGAAAGGCATTTTTTAGTTGAACAGGCCATAGATTATAGCAGGGACAAACCGAAAGGAAGTGGGAACATGGATTTTCCGATCTGGATTTATTTTGTCGTGGCAGGTATCGTCATATGTGCATTTATGGCCGTGAAAAGTGCAAGGGATGAGCGGGAACAGGAACAGGCATGGATTGAAAAAGAAGGGGAAGTCTTTATCGAACGGATGAAAAAAGAAAAAGAAATGCGGCATGGGGATCCGGAAAAAGCCCATGAAGCATAGGCGCCGCCAAAAAAGCCGCCCATTTTTCGGTGGGGCGGCTTTTTTGGCATATTTAATTGCTGGAAGATGTGGAAGAAGATGAGCTTGTCGTCGTTCCAAGCAGGGAATCAAAAGTATTTTTCAAATCATCATCTTTGACTTTAATGTCAGCAGCTTTTAATTCCTTTTTCAAAGCAGATTGGATTTTTGCCGATGTGACTTTTGATTCTTTATATTTTTGCAGTACTTCTTTTTTCATTTCATTATACGGCTTTTTCTCTTTTTTCCCTGTCACTTGGATAATATGGTAGCCGTAAGAAGTTTTGACAGGGTCGCTGATCTCATTGACCTTCAACTGATAAGCGGCCTTTTCAAAATCGCTGTCCATTTCGCCTGCGCCAAACCAGCCCAGGTCTCCGCCTTTCGAGGCAGTTGCCGTATCGGTCGAGTATTTTTTCGCCAATGTTGCAAAATTCGCACCCTTATCAAGCTGTTTTTTAATGTCTTCCGCTTTGGATTTGCTGGAAACAAGGATATGACGCGCTTTAATTTCCGGCTTAATTTCATTTTTATAATAATCTTTTAATTGCTTTTCTGTCGGGTGGATCGTAGCTTCTGCAGCTTTTTGCTCGAGGAGGCCGACTTTAATGCTTTCACGGAAATCTTTTTCATTTGCATATCCGTACTGCTGAAGTGCCGAATCAAAAGTACTGCCCAATTGGTCTTTTGCCTGGTTTACTTGGTTGTCGATTTCTTTTTTGGAGACTTTATACTTTTTGGACAGCACTTTTTCGATGGTAAGCTGCTGAAGTACCGAAGAACCATATTTATCCTTCATGGCATTATATAAT
Source organism: Weizmannia acidilactici (assembly GCF_008974185.1). Lineage (GTDB taxonomy): Bacteria > Bacillota > Bacilli > Bacillales > Bacillaceae_C > Weizmannia > Weizmannia acidilactici. The sequence goes on along the minus strand of NZ_BKZP01000002.1, from coordinate 69,631 downwards.
TCATCTTTCGTGACATTTCCGGCATCCGTTTTTACGACTGCGCTGTTGCCGCATGCAGCAAGCCCGAAAACGCTGGCCGCCAAAGTAAGGGATAGAACCCATTTTTTCATACAAGAACAACTCCTATTCATTTTGTCGTGCAAGGGAGACTTACAATCACTACTATATCATAAATTGAAAAAGAAAAGAAATGGATGATTGGGTTTCTTATGCAAATTTAACACGATTATTATTCTTTTTTTATTTTGGCGCTGTTTGTTGAAGATCGCTCGTTTATAGGGACACCTGCGGGGTAAACTCGCGGATGTGCCATGAGCGAAGCGGATTTTGCGACAATCAACATCGTACGCTAACACAGCCGTTATTTTAGATGGGCGTTTGGTTTACTCAAATTGGATGAATGCAGCATAGGATATGCCGAAAGAGAAAAAAGGAGGTATATGAAATGGGTTTTGCATATGGCGGGGGATTTGCCCTTATTGTTGTGCTATTTATTTTGTTGATCGTGGTGGGAGCGTCGTATCTGTAAAATAGAGCCGGAAAAATAGACGTAAGCCCTAACCATTACGGATGCTGATGAATACAATAACTCAGGAAACAAGAGGAGGTGGATCGAATGAGCGGAGGAGCAGTTTACGGAGGCGGATTTGCCTTACTGGTTGTGTTGTTCATTTTGTTGATTATTATTGGTGCATCCTGGGTATGGTAAAAAAATGGGGGCCGGCAGCCTAAGCCGGCCTTTTTCTTTTGTTCCGATGTTGCCATCGCGAAATCCGTGCGCCCCTGATAAAGGCGCCTCCGCTTTTCTATGTATATAGGATGTCAAGGTAGGAAGAAAAGAGTAAAATAGTAATGAGGATGTTGATGGTCCGAAAGACTTCCACTGCCGTTCTTCGGGAATTTCTTTTTTTGTGCATAGATTGCTTGTCAAAATGTTGGTAAAGTATAAAATAAAGAAAGCGTAGCATATAAAAAATACAAGCAAATACATGCCGGTCGGGCCTCCTTCCAAAAAATAGAACCGTTCAGTGAATGGTTGTTCATTTTATTGATAGACGATGCCATCAAAAATATAAACGAGGGAACTGAATGGAAACAATCGATCAAAAATTGGAAAAGTTTGAATTTTACCAATCACTGTTTTTGAAAATGATCGAATCCGATCAAAATGCTTTCTATAAGATGGTCATAGAAAAGCAGCTGGCAAAGCAGGATGTCGAGCAATTTTATAATTTGTGCGAACAGCTGACACGTGAACTGAAAGAAATGAAGGAGGAAAAATTTGTATACTTTTATCCGCTTTTTCAGCAATTTAAAGTTCGCCTGCATGAAAAACTGAAACCGGCGGAAGTGATTGCGGCTTGTTTGCAGCAGGGGTTGTACCCCGAGTTAATGGAAGCGTTGAAACGGAACCTGTAGCCGCAGCGAAAACTTATCAGGAATGGTTCAGTGAAGGTTTTCCAGCACGTCCGTTTCGACGATGTCCTCCAACTCCGTCCGGTAAATGGAATTTTCTACAATATCCATAAAATCTTCCCCGTAAATTTGGCGCACGATTGCTGCCAATTCAATCATATCTGGGAATTTCCCGTACAGCTCATAAAGCGGCATTGTCCCCTGTACAACCGAGCTTTTTTTTGGATTAAACGCTTCCAGAGACTTTAGGAAGATTTCTTTCCCTTTATTTGTCAATTGGATGTAAGTGTTCCGTTTGTCGTTTTCTTTTTTTGAAAATTCGAGTAAGCCGCGTTCCTCCAACTTTTTTGAAAAATTGAAGGCTGTTGATACATGCATGACCCCGAATTTTGCCACATCAGATATGGATGCGCCTTTTAAATGGTATGCAATCCATAAAATATGATGTTCATTGATGTTCAGGTCGAAAGGTTTGATCCATTGCTGCCAATCTTTTTCAATGGTTTTCCAAAGCGCTTTCGACAGCTGTGTAATCCTTTTGCAAAACAGCAAGTACTCGTTGACCGTTAACATTTGTTCCGTCATTTTTTCCATCACCCCTTACACTATATAATAACATTATGCCAGTAAAATAAAAAATAATAAAGATATAATTTGCGAAATTTTTTGAAACAGGGGTGGTAAGAAAAAAGCCCAAAAAGCGCAGCTTTTTGGGCATGAACGAATTATTATGAAGACTTTTGTTGCAACTGTTTCTCCAGGTTTTCAATCGTTTTTTGGATTTCTTTAATCTCGTTCTGCAGGGCATCTTTATTTGGCTCAATACTTCTTTGCCATTCCTTAATGAATTGCTTGATGTCGTCCATCACTTCTGCGACGGCTTTTTTTCCTTCTGTTGACAGCTCCTGGATCGAATCTTTTAATTCTTTCACATTTAGGGCAATTTTCTTCGCAGATTCAATGAAAGCTCCGGAATTATTTATTAAAGCAGCCCTTATTTTTTTCCCTGAAGCGGGTGTTGTCAAAAGGACGGATACGGCGCCTGCCGTTCCCCCGACCAGCAATCCGTATATGAGACTGGCTTTTTTCAAAATAAGCACCTCCCTGTGAATTTGCTCTTTCATTATATGATAAAAGGTTTGCAGCCCTTTTGCAAAATCCTGTTTACTATTTACCCGCGCCCTGTACATGTTAACCCAAAAAATGGCATATAGTATAATAGTCCAGACAGGGAAAAGGGGAGTCTCAATGGGACGTGTTTCATTCTGTTTTTTTCTGATCGGCGCCATCCTTTTAGCCGCAATGGCCCGCCATGTGCAAATATACCAAAAAAGAAGAATCTATCCGCCAAGGAAGTTGGTGAGGCAAAGAATCGCCTTTTTTGGCGGTGCGGGGATCGTATGCTTTTTGCTTGCTGTTCTTTTACTTCTGTTTTGAATCCAGTATAAAAAACCGCCGGAAAGACCGGCGGCCATTTTTCCACGCTTTACATGCTGTGTACGATATCTGTGCGTTTGACAACGGTAGAAACAATCGGATAAAGGATAAACATCACGACAGCGTTCAATGCGGCTGCAGGCAAAACGACAGTGCCGAACAAAATGGCGAAAGACCCCGGCAGCCCAACAAGGAAATAAGCCGAACCTAAAAATGCCGTTCCGGAAATAATCGTGCCAACAGCCGTCAAAACAACGAGTATCGGCAACCTTTTCGACAATTTGCCGGATGCAGCCAGCAAGCCGTAAAAAGCAAACGATGTGATCAGCTTATCAATCATGTTCGGGAAAAAACCGCCTGGAAAACTTGATGTTAATCCGGCAATGATCCCGGTCACGGCACCGAGCAAAAGAACATATTTTTTCTCTCTAAATAAAATAATGCCGATAAACATCATCGTGAGCATCATATCGGGCTTCATCCCGAACACGAAACCCGGTATCACTGTGTGCAAAACCGCACCAATCCCAACAAGCAATGCCAAGCTGACAAGCGATTTTGTTTTCATTTGCCTCATCTCTCCTCATCTCTTCTCGTCAATTGGCTTTCCCGGCGTGCCCTCATGGCCGGCGGCGAAAGATTACCATTATTATATCATGTTTCCGGAAGAGTTGTGAATGTTTTTCACAAATTCGCTGATTGTCTATCCCGTAAAAAAAATCCTGCAGTGTGGCAGGAGTTCATTTCATATTTTCTCTGCAATGGCGGAAGCAATTTGCTGGAGGTCTTCCTGGGAGTAATCTTTTTCATGTGTTTTCCAGACTGCCCCGAAGCCGTCGCCTTTCCCATATCTTGGAATGAGGTGCATATGGTAATGGAATACGGACTGGCCGGCAATCTCGCCGTTATTGTTCAATACATTGAGCCCATCCGGCTGAAATGCCGCTTTTAAAGCGTTGGCCACCAGCGGAACGGATTCAAAAAAATTACGGGCAATTTCCGGTGTCAGTTCGTAAATATTTTCTTTATGTTTTTTAGGGACAATGAGCGTATGGCCTTTTGTCACTTGGCTGATGTCAAGGAAAGCATACACATGCTCATTCTCATATACTTTTGCGCTTGGGATCTCACCGTTCACAATTTTACAAAAAATGCACATTCCCATCAACCTTTCCATTTTTTTGATTTCATTATAACGGATAGAAAGGTGAAAGGAAAGAAAACGGGACGGAATCCGTATTGGTCCGTCCCGCTTGCAGGGTTTTTTACAGGTATATTGCCGAAAAGCGCCTTTGATCAACCCATCATTTACGATGAAAGTGGTTGATAATGGGCTTTCTCAACTCTTTCCAACGCTATCATCCCCTTATCGGGTTAAAGTTTAAAGTGCTTTTGCCTTTAAACCATGATGATCTGCCGCAAACACCTTTCGATTTGAATGGGTGCCTGGAAATGGTTTACTGGCTTACCTTAAGCATTTCGTACCGGTCTTTGACAACCACCCCGATTTGCTTATTGATTTCCCCTGCATTTATAGAATGGGCAGAATTCCGGAATCTATGCATGCTGGAGCGAAAATTTTACGGGCGGAATTTCTGATTACATTCAGTCCGGCCGGCATTCATGGTACAATAACGGTACGGGTACAGAACTATGGACAAAAGGGGTTCTTGAAATGGCACTATTGGAAGTTCAATCATTAACGGGAGGCTATACAAAAAAGCCTGTCATACAAGATGTTTCATTTACGGTGGAAGCCGGCAAGCTGATCGGCTTAATCGGCTTGAACGGCGCAGGAAAAAGTACGACGATCAAGCATATTATCGGCCTGATGGAACCGAAAAAAGGCCAAATCACAATCAACGGGAAAACATTAAAATCGGATCCGGATGCTTACCGGAAACAGTTTTCATACATACCGGAAACCCCGATCCTGTACGACGAGCTGACATTGGAGGAACATTTGAAACTTACCGCAATGGCGTACGGTATCGATGAAAAAACATACGGTGAAAGAACGGAGACCTTGTTGAAGGAGTTCCGCCTGCATAAAAAACTCGGCTGGTTCCCGGCAAATTTTTCAAAAGGAATGAAGCAAAAGGTCATGATTATGTGCGCCTTTTTGGTTGAGCCAAGCCTGTATATCATTGACGAACCTTTTCTTGGTTTGGATCCGCTCGGCATCCGATCGCTGCTCAATTTAATGAATACGATGAAAAAAAAGGACGCAGGCATATTGATGTCTACGCATATTTTGGCAACGGCGGAACGGTATTGCGACGGATTTATCATTTTACATAACGGAAAGATCCGCGCAAAAGGGACGCTATCACAACTGCAGGAGCAATTCGGCATGCCTGGTGCGACATTGGATGATTTGTACATCCGGCTGACAAAGGATGATGAAGATGAACGGAATTGACCACCTTTGGAAAGAACGGTTTGCGTCGTATTTAAAAGAGCTCAGGCGCTACAGCCGGTATATTTTTAACGACCATCTTCTATTTGTGCTCATTTTCGGGCTTGGGGCCGCTGCTTTTTATTACAGCCGCTGGGTCCGGCATCTTGAACCCGATTTCCCCGCCGCACTTGTGATGGGCGTAGTGCTCGGGCTTGTTTTGGCGGCCAGCCCTGTCCATACTTTGCTAAAAGAAGCGGACCAAGTGTTCTTGATCCCGATGGAAATGCGGATGCGCCCCTTTTTCCGGAAGGCCATCCTGTTCAGCTTCAGCATCCAGGCGTATGTGTTGCTTTTTGCGCTTGCTGCCCTGATGCCGATGTATGCCAAAGTGACGGGTCGAGGATTCGGCAGTTTTTTCGGCCTGCTCGTGATGCTGTTCGTTTTAAAAATATGGAACCTGCTTTTGGTTTGGTACGTATTAAAACTGACGGATGCTTCCGTCCCTGTTTGGGATTGGATTGTCCGGTTTGCCTGCAGCGCCGCGTTTGTTTTTCTTGTTGTAAAATGCGCCCCTGTCTGGCTGGTCGGGATATTGGCTGCTGTGATGATCGTTTTGTTCGCATATTTTTACAGGCTGGCAAAAAACCGGACGCTGAGGTGGGATGTGCTGATCGAACGTGAACAGAGAAGAATGATGGGTTTTTACCGGTTTGCGAATTTGTTCACAGACGTGCCGGAACTGAAAGCGCAGGTAAAACGGTGCAAATGGCTTGATCCGCTCCTTGGCGGCATCCATTACGGGCAGGAACACGCTTACCAATATTTGTTTGCGCGGACATTCCTCCGAACAAGCCAATATTTCGGACTTTATGTGCGGCTGACGACAATCGGGGCGGTATTGCTGTTTTTCAGTCATGAACGTTTACTGGCGTTATCCCTTGCGGTTGTGTTTATATACTTGACCGCATTCCAAATGATTCCCATGATCGGCTACCATGATTTAAAAATTTGGCTTCAGCTTTATCCGGTCCACACTCGCTTAAAAAAAGCCTCTTTTCTCCGATTGCTGTCGGTTTGCCTGTATGTGCAGACGGTAGTGTTTGCGGCGGCTTCCGCTTTAAACGGCTTATGGATGAACGGGTTGCTCGTCCTCGCTGCAGGGGCCGTGTTTACGTGGTTGCTTATTGTCTGGTATGTTCCGGGAAAAATCCGGAAAACATGAAATACACAGTAAAGGAGTGGTTTCATGGAATATGAAAAGGAAGCCCGCCAGGAATTGGAAGAGTGGAGACGGAAAATCACGAAGCGTTCCGGGATATTGAGCCGGGCTGCAAAAGGTGCACAATTGAAAATCAACAATTGGATCCCGGATAAAGTGCAAGCCGTGATCACGGAAGGCATCAGGAAAATGGTGCAGGGCGCTTTATATAGTTCCGAATTTTTAACGAAAAGCGGTATGACCGCTCATTTGCCGCTCAAGGAAAAAGAAACACTGATCTGGGAAAAACTCGAACGTTATAAAAAACTGGCGTCCGCGGAAGGTGCGGGAACTGGGGCGGGTGGTTTTTTCCTCGGCTTGGCCGATTTTCCGCTGCTGTTGTCCATCAAGATGAAATTTTTGTTTGACACGGCTGCCATCCACGGGTTTGACACGGATACGCCGGAAGAACGCTCCTTTATTTTGCACGTCTTCCAGCTTGCGTTTTCAAGCGATGCACACCGGAAAAAGATGCTCGGGGTGGTTGAGAACTGGGAAGAGCATCCCGTCCTTCCTGAAGAAATTGATTGGAAAGTGCTGCAGCAAGAGTACCGTGACTATCTCGACTTTGTCAAAATGCTGCAGCTTGTGCCCGGCATCGGCGCTGCGGTCGGGGCGTACGCGAACTATAATTTGCTTCATCATCTCGGGGAAACGGCTTTGAACGCCTACCGGATCAGGTATTTTTCGGATAAAAAAAGAGCGCAGGCTTTTTGAACCGCCTGCTCCCTTTTTTACGCATTTTGATACTGGATGGCTGCAGTGCCCAATGTTTTTGCCGCAATCAACATTGCTTTTTCATTGATGTCAAAACGGGGATGGTGGTGCGGGTAAGCCGGGTCCGCTTTTTCCGGATCCGCCCCAGTGAAGAAAAAGGCCCCTTTTACATGCTGCAAATAATAGGCAAAATCTTCCCCAATCATGGACGCGTCAATTTCTTCGACTTTTTTTACTTCAGGAATTTGTTTCGCGCATTCCGCCAAAAATTCCGTCTCCGCATCGTGGTTTACAACCGGCGGGTAGCCGCGGAAATATTCGTAGTCGTATTTGCAATCGGCTGTCAGGCATGTTCCTTTGACGATCCGCTCAATTTCTTTTTCCACGCTGTCCCTTACTTCTTCGTCAAATGTCCGGACTGTCCCTGTGATTTTCGCCGTATCGGCAATGACATTGAATGCATCTCCGGATTCAAACGTACCAATTGTTAGTACGGCCGATTGGACCGGATTGATGCGCCGGCTGACAACTTGCTGGAGATTGGTGACAAGCTGCGCCCCGATTACGACGGCGTCTTTTGATAGATGCGGCTGCGCGCCGTGCCCGCCATGGCCATGGATCATGATTTCAAAACGATCGGCTGCTGCCATGAATGGCCCTTTTCGGTACTGGATATGTCCGGTCGGAGCCGTTGCCCATAAATGTGTGCCGAAAACCGCATCAACCCCGTCGAGGCAGCCGTCTTCGATCATTGCTTTCGCCCCGCCCGGCGCAAATTCTTCGGCATGCTGGTGAATGAATACAAACTCACCTTGCAGTTCATCTTTCAATTCGTGGATCGCTTTGGCAAGGATCAGAAGCGTCGCGGTGTGCCCGTCATGCCCGCATGCATGCATCACACCCGGCACTTGCGATTTATACGGTACGTCATTTTCTTCCTGGATCGGAAGTGCATCAAAATCGGCACGCAGTGCAATTGTTTTTCCGGGTTTGGCGCCTTTCACACGGGCGACGATGCCGTTTCCTCCGACATGCTCGCGCACCCCAATGCCTAGTTTTTTGTAAAAATCAGCAATATAGCGGGCCGTTTCCACTTCTTTAAAAGATAATTCCGGATGCATGTGGAGATATCTCCTTACTTCCACCATTTCCGGGTATAGGGCCTCAAGCTTTTTATGTAAATTTTCTAATGGCATCCAAACTCCCCCTAAGATAATGTTTTTACTATTATATCATGGATTTTTCCTTTTAAAAGAAAGCGGCGCAGGGGATGCGGCCGCTTTTTGGGGTTCAGATGAGGAAAATGGCAACAATGGTGGTCACAACAAGGCCGATGATGACCGGGATCAAATTGCGCCGCGCGAGTTCAAATGGATCGACGTTGCAGATCGCCGCCGCCGGGATCAGCGCCCACGGAATAATGGTTCCGCCGCCGACATAAATGGCGGCAACTTGCCCGAGTGCCGTCAAGGTTGCTGCGCCGGAGCCGATCGCATGGGAAAACAGATTTGCAATCGAACCGGCGAGTGAAATCCCTGAAAACCCGGATCCATCAAGGCCGGTAATGACGCCGACTCCAGCAACTGTTAATGCGCCGATTTTTTTTGAGATTGGCATAACTGCCGCCAGAGCGCCGCCGAGGTCATTGACAATACCTTGGGAAGCTTTCGGTAGTTCGGCACCTATCATCGTGTGGAAGCCATCCCCGCCAAGATAGAAAAATGCAGCAATCGGGATCACAGGTCCGAATACTTGGAAACCGAATTGCAGGCCATCGATCAAATATTTCGTAACGTTTTCCAGACCGTTTTTGTGGGAACCGGTAAGGGCGATCAAGAGCAAAATGATGATCGACGTGCCGCCGACCAGTGCCGTAGCCGCATCCCCCTGTAATTTGAAGACGGCCATTGCGGTGATGTCGAGAATAAATAACACCGGGATGAGTACGGCGAAAAAATTTCTGTAGGCGGGCTTGAGCCGGAATTCTTTGGTGCCGGATGAAGCGGAGGCGTGTGCTGCAGTTTGGATTGCGGCAGGAAGCACACCTTTTTTTATGTCGCGTTTTAACAGCATGAAGGCGGTAATGGTTGTGACGGCGCCCATGACGATGACTAATGGGATGCTTGCTTCGATAACGGATGATACCGGGAGCCCAGCGCCGTCCGCCGTTAGTTTCGGCGCGCCCTGGATGACGTAGTCGCCGGAAAGCGCGATGCCGTGGCCGAACAAGTTCATGGCAACAGCTGCGCCGATTGCCGGCAGCCCGACCCGCAATGCAACCGGCAGCAGCACGGCCCCCATAAGTGCAACAGCAGGGGAAGGCCAAAAGAAAGTTGAGATCACAAACATCAATAGCCCGATCACCCAGAAAGCGAGGTTTGGCCCTTTGATGAGTTTGGCAAACGGGGCGACCATCACATCATTGATGCCGGTATCAAGCAGGCTTTTGCTCATCGAAACGATAATCGATATAACAAGAATAATCGGCAGTAATTCTTTAATGGCAAACACAAAACTGGTGAAAACCCCGCTGACTGATGCGGAAAAAGAACCGGTCGCAATGAAAGCAATCACAAAAATTCCGGCAATGCAAATAATGGACGTATCCTTTTTCAACACCATCATGCGAATAATAAGAACAATAAAGGTTAAATACACCCAGTGAATAATCGTCAAATCAATGCCCATCTCCATACCTCCTTCTTTAATGCAAGGTATGCGGAGGCATAGGATAGGTGACTGTCCCGGATTGCAGTTATCCGTTTGATTTCTTTTTTGTTTCGCTAGGTAATTCCCGATAAGCATTCCTATATGCTCTGTAAAAATAAGTTTTATTTGTAAAACCAACTTCCTGGATAATACTGCTGATTGAATGATTGGTCGTTTCCAGCAACATTTTGGCACGATTGAGGCGTTGTTTTGTTACGAGCTCAGTGAAAGTTAATCCGGTTTTCTCTTTCACCAAATTACTTAAGTAATTTTTATTATAGCCCAATTTCTCTGCCGCTTTCTTTAAGGTTATGTTTTTATAGTCCTTCTCAATAAGCTCGAGAAAGGCAATAATATTTTCATTACTTGGATAAGAGAGACGTGGATCAGAAAATTCAAGATTATAATTGCGAATCAATTCAGTAAAGAGAATTGGGAGATAAAGGCTGGTTATTTCTCCCGAAAAATCTTTTGGGAAAAAGTACTCTAAAAAAATTTGATGAAGAATATGTTGAACATGCGGTATCTTTCCAACGTGAAAAATCAGGTAATTGTTCTGGTTTTGGACTCCGCTAAAAGAATTTAAAAGAAATTCGAATAATAAACTCCTGCTTTTTTTCACGCTATTTAACCATTTAATACTGATATTGCTATTTCTAAATAAGATATTAATTAAAATATCTTTTTCGCCCAGTGCTTTTATTTCATGGGTTGTACCTACATCCATCAGCAATAAATCACCTTTATTTAGTGTTTCTTCATTCCCGTTAATAATTTGGTTATACGAACCGGAAAACATGTAATTCATTTCAAAAAAGCCATGGGAGTGGGAAGGGTAATCTGCAAAGCGGTTATGCTTGCTAATATAAATATCTTTGTTAGCAAAAAAATACTGATCCAAAAATTTTACCTTCTCACCTTTTTGAATGGTTGAATATGACGGAATATCCTGAATATGGGTTGCGTTCAATTTTTGAAGTTTTTCGATTGGGGTCAATTCAAATAAATACTCCGATATTTTATTTAACTCTGTTTCTGGCATAAGCTCGTCTCCTGTATATTTGTTACAATCATCTGGTTCAATGACATTGTACCATATTTGCGTAAAGTGTTTAATAATAAATGTAATCGCTTACCAATAGCTTTAAATAATGATAAAGGAGGTAATCATCTTGGAAAGCGCAAACAAAAATACGGTAGACATCAGTGAACCATCTTCCAGGAATTGGAAAGCAACAATAGCTGTTTCTTTAACAAATTATCTTGACTCGGGCAGTATTGTTGCTGGCGCAAGCGGATTAACGTTGTGGGCGAAAGATCTGAACTTAAGCAGTTTAGCTGTCGGTATACTGGGGGCTGTCAGCGCCAATGCATTTGGTTCTGCAGTCGGGGCGCTATTCGGCGGGCGTTTGGCAGATAAATATGGGCGCAAGTTTATATACACGTATAATTTGCTCGCCTATATGCTAGGTGTTTTAATAATAATGTTTTCCATTAACTTTCCGATGCTTTTGGCCGGCTTTTTAATTACCGGTATTGCGGTAGGTGTCGGGGTACCGGCATCTTGGACGTATATTTCTGAGATATCAGATTCTACGAACCGCGCAAAACATATTGGTGTTTCGCAGTTTGCCTGGTCGTGCGGGCCTGCCATTATTTTCACTTTAGGTGTACTCTTATCCCCGCTTAGTTTAATGGGTAATAGGATTATCTTTGGATCACTCTTTGTAGTTGCCTTTATCGCTTGGAATCTCCAACGTAAATTAAATGAATCGGCTCTTTGGGAACAACAGCGCAAGATGGAGCAAGAAGCCACTGCAAAAGGAGCTAAAAAACGTCATCCATACAGAGAATTGTTTTCGAATGCCATCAATGTCAAAGCAGTTCTGTTTTTAGTTGGTGTATATATGTTTTGGAATTTGGTAGCAGGCGCAATGGGATTCTTTATGCCTTACGTTTATTCGACAGTCGGGGGACTAACCAATACGCAGGCAAACTTGCTTCAAGCTGTATTGTGGGTATTAACCGCTTTAGCCACATATTTCCTTTTCGTTCCGCTTGGTGATAGAGTTAATCAAAGAGCCTTATATTTTGCGGGTGCGGCATTAGCGGCATTGTCCTGGATCATTTTAACATTTGCAGGTATGAACTGGGTAGCACTTTGGGCCTTTGTAGCCACTTGGGGAATTTCCGCCGGAATTGGTGCACAAGCTTTCTACGCGCTTTGGGCAACAGAATTGTTTCCGACAAAATACCGCGGCGGGGCGCAAGGTGTCATGTTCTTTATCGTACGTGGAAGCGCTGGCATTTGGTCGATTATTTTCCCAACGATTTTGAACTCTTTAGGATTTAAAGTTGCCGGTACGGTAATGATCATCCTTTTAATAGTTTCACTGTTGATTGGTGTGATTTGGACACCAAATACAAGAGGAAAAACTTTACAACAAATTACTGAAGAACGCTACGGAAAATCCTTTGATTTGTAATAGATGTAAATTTGATACAAAATTGGAGGCTGAATTGAATGGTTAGATTAGGTTCAATTATGTATCTCAAAAAAGAATATTATGACGAATATAAAAAACGCCATGACCAGCTTTGGCCGGAAATGAAAGAAGCGTTAAAGGCGCATGGTGCTTCCAATTATTCTATCTTTCTCAATGAAGATAACGGTGAACTATTTGCATATGTGGAAGTAGAAGATCCGGAACTTTACGGCAAAATGGGAGAAACGGAAGCCTGCAAAAAATGGTGGGCATATATGGATCCATTAATGGAGACAAATCCGGACAACAGCCCGGTCACCAAGGAGTTAAAGGAAGTCTTTCATTTAGATTAAGAGAATTTGTTTAATTTTAATATAAAGTGAGGATGATCATAATGTTAAAAGAAAGCTTTGTAACAAAACATTACAAATTGGCAAAAGAACGGTATGCAGCTGTCGGTGTTGATACCGACAAAGTATTGCAGGATCTTCAAAACATAAAAATATCCCTTCATTGCTGGCAAGGAGATGATGTAGCCGGATTTATGCATCCTGGTCAAGCGTTAACTGGAGGAATTTCTGTAAGCGGTAACTATCCGGGCAAGGCCACGAATCCAACAGAGTTAAGGGCAGACTTGGATGAAGCACTCAGCCTGATACCTGGTAAGCATAAGGTAAACCTACATGCGATTTATACAGATACAGATGAAAAAGTAGATCTCGATACTATTGAACCCCGCCATTTTTCATCCTGGGTCCAATGGGCAAAAGAGCACGGGCTTGGGCTCGATTTTAACCCTACTCTCTTTTCGCATCCAATGTCCGAAAGTGGTTTTACATTAAGCAGCCCGGATAAAACGGTCCGTGATTTTTGGATTGAACATTGCAAGCGCAGTCGTAAAATTTCGGAGTACTTTGGAAAAGAGCTTGGACAGCAATGTGTTAACAATATCTGGATTCCTGATGGGATGAAGGACAATCCGATTGATAAGATGGCGCCAAGAGAACGCTTAAAAGAAGCTTTGGATGAAATATTAAGTGAAAAAATTGACCAGAAATATACGATAGAAGCTGTAGAAGGGAAGTTGTTCGGAACAGGAGTTGAATCGTATACGGTTGGTTCCCATGAATTTTATATGCTTTATGCATTGACGCATGATTTGCTCTGGACAATAGATGCAGGCCATTTCCATCCAACAGAAGATGTGTCTGATAAATTTAGCGCCTATCTGCTGTTTGGAAAAGGATTGATGCTTCACGTCAGCAGGCCGGTTAGATGGGATAGCGACCATGTTGTGATCATGAACGATGAACTAATACGGATTACTCGTACGCTTGTTCGGGAAAATTTGCTGGATAAAGTAAACATTGGCCTGGATTTCTTTGACGCAACGATAAACAGGATTGCCGCATGGGTAATCGGAGCAAGAAATACGCTAAAAGCAATTATGATAGGAATGCTGGCACCGATTGATGAATTGAAAAAAGCGGAGCTTGAATTTGACTTTACAAAACGTTTAGCGTTAACAGAAGAACTAAAATCATTCCCATTTGGGGCAGTTTGGGACTATTTCTGCTTGAAAAACAATGTTCCTGTCGGAGAAGATTGGCTCGAAGAAGTCCGTAAATATGAAAATCGGATTCTGCCAGAAAGACAAGTTGATCAAACAGCACATTAAATCTTCCTTTGAAAAGGGAATTCAGGTCGGATAGCTTTCATTGTTACGGAAGCAAATTCAGAATTAAGCGTTTAGAGTGTAGTTTTTCCCTTGTGAAAAACTACACTTTTTCTATAGGGTATGATCACAGTACGGAATCGATAAAATAAAAGATAAAGTTTTTATGATCAACAAATCCCGGCTGCCGGTTCGGGCAAGCCGGGGTTTGTTGATCATGATGCTTCTTTATCCTGTGGCACAACATACTCTTTAGTAAATGCCGGGGCATTGTATGTGCTTTTGTTTGTGCCGATGTCGGTGAGATCGAGGCTGTGGACAAGCAAATAATCAATAGAGCGTTTCCATCTTCCAAAAGAATCTTCATCTTTCCACCCTGTAACCGCAATATAAGTGTCCCCTTTCACAGGGCGGAGAAGCCGGAATGCCGCGAAACCGGGCTTGTGTTCGATAACCGGGGTGTTTTTTTTGAAGTTGAATTCGTATACTGGTTTCCCTTCATCAGGAATAGGGAGATGGGTAAAAATAAAGAATATTCCGTCTCCTAAATCTCCGGCAGTGGCAGCCAGTTTATAATGTCTCGGTGTGGTGAAAACTGTTTTTCCTTCCGTTTCGTGCACTAACAGGGCATGTTCAGGGTTTTGCATGAGTACCATTTTCTCATTTGGGTATTTTTCTTTTATCTTTAATAAATAATCATAGGTGCCCGTTGTGATATAAATATTCATATCGATCACCCCTCTCTACTCTTAGTTTATACTATTCACTGCGGCCATTCAATGAAACATATGATAAAGTTCTGAATCTGCAAAATCGGACAGAATTCGGCAATTTTATGAAAGTTGGAAAGGCTTCCTACACATTTTTTGCCAAAAAGATTATAGTAAAAAATGGTTCCATGCATTTTTAGTTAAAATAGTTTTTATTTGAAAAGAATTATTTTAAAATGAATAGTGACTGTGTGGCATGAGGAGGATATGCATTTGAATAAAAAGATCAAAAACGATTCGCTATTAAAAGCAGCAAGAGGTGAAAAAACCGGCCACGTTCCGGTCTGGTATATGCGGCAGGCGGGAAGGTCGCAGCCGGAGTACCGAAAATTAAAAGAAAAATATTCTCTCTTTGATATCACGCACCAGCCGGAAATATGCGCATATGTGACGAGGCTCCCGGTGGAAAACTACGATGTGGATGCCGCAATTCTTTATAAAGATATCATGACCCCGCTCCCTGCCCTTGGTGTTGATGTAGAAATTCTGGCAGGAAAAGGGCCTGTCATACATAACCCGATTTCTTCTTTAAAGGATGTTGAAAAATTGGGGGAGCTCCAACCGGAAGAAGATATTCCATATGTTTTAAAGACGATTAAGCTTTTAACGGAGGAACAATTGACAGTTCCGCTGATCGGGTTTTCCGGCGCGCCATTTACTTTGTCAAGCTATATGATTGAAGGCGGCCCGTCGAAAGACTACAGAAAGACAAAAGCATTTATGTATACCGAGCCGAAAGCATGGTTTGCACTGATGGAAAAACTTGCCGACATGATCATAGTTTACGTAAAAGCGCAAATTAAAGCGGGGGCAAGCGCGATCCAAATTTTTGATTCATGGGTCGGTACCTTAAACGCGGAAGATTACCGCTTCTATATAAAACCAGTGATGGAGCGGATTTTTTCCGAACTGCGTGAAGAAAACGCTCCTTTGATTATGTTCGGCGTCGGGGCGAGCCATTTGGCGCTTGAATGGAACAGTCTGCCGCTTGATGTCGTTGGGCTTGACTGGCGGATGTCGATCGGACAGGCGCGCGCGCTCGGCGTGACGAAAGCCATCCAGGGAAATTTGGATCCAGCAGTGCTCTTGGCCCCGTGGGAAGTCATTGAACAGAAAGCGGCGGCCATTCTGGATGAAGGGATGAAGCATCCCGGCTATATTTTTAATCTCGGGCACGGTGTTTTTCCGGATGTCCGTCCGGAAACATTAAAAAGATTAACCGCATTTATTCATGAGTACAGCGAAAGAAAGAAACTGGAGGAATAATCATGACAAAGAAAAAAATCGGATTGCTCGTTATGGCGTACGGTACGCCATATAAAGAAGACGATATCGAACGGTACTATACCCATATCCGGCATGGCAGAAGGCCGACGGATGAGATGCTCGAAGACTTAAAGTACAGATATAAAGCGATCGGGGGGCTGTCTCCGCTTGCAAAAACGACAGAAAAGCAGGCTTATGCGCTTGAGGCGAGGCTGAACGGATTGCAGGACCAATTAGAATTTAAAGTGTATATCGGGTTAAAACATATCGAACCTTTTATTGAGGATACAGTTGCCAAAATGCACGAAGACGGTATTGAAGAATCCGTTTCCATCGTGCTTGCGCCGCATTATTCCGTATTCAGCGTCAAGTCGTATAATACAAGAGCGAAAGAAACGGCCGAAAAATTAGGCGGACCGGCTATCCATTCGATTGAAAGCTGGTATGATGAGCCGAAATTTATTCAATTTTGGGCAGACCAATTAAAGAAAACTTATGCTACAATGAGTGAAGAAGAGCGGGAAGCGTCATGCTTAATTGTATCGGCGCACAGTCTTCCTGAAAAAATTTTACAGTACGGCGACCCGTATCCGTACCAGATCCAAAAAACAGCGGAACTGATTGCGGAGGCGGCCGGCATCCAACATTATGCCATCGGCTGGCAGAGCGCCGGCAATACGCCGGATCCATGGCTCGGTCCGGATGTGCAGGATCTAACAAGGGATCTTTTCGAAAAGCATCATTATAAAGCTTTCGTTTATGCCCCGGTCGGATTTGTTGCCGAACATCTGGAAGTTTTATACGATAATGATTATGAGTGCAAAACCGTTTGCAAGGCGGTCGGTACAGCCTATTATCGTCCGGAAATGCCGAACGACAACCCGGCATTTATCGATGCATTGGCTGATGTTGTGCTGAAACAGGCTGAGAAATGGATGCATCCAGCCCGGAAATTTTAGTGCGATCCGCCCGTCATCATGACGGCTGCCTGGCGGCGGTTTACCATACATGATTCGACATTATTGCCAAAGAAGGTGCTGATGATGGCCGAGAACAGAAAAAAAATAGCCGTTCTTGGCGGAGGAATTACCGGCTTAACGGCTGCATATTATTTGCAGTATTTGATACAACACCAAAATCTGCCACTTGACGTGATTTTGCTGGAAAAGGGGCGCCGGCTTGGCGGAAAAATCCAGACAATCCGCAGGGACGGGTATATCGTCGAACGGGGTCCTGATTCTTTTTTAGCGAGAAAAAAAAGCGCCCTCCGGCTTGTGCAGGATCTCGGGCTGGAGTCTGAACTGGTTTCCAATGCGACAGGTAAATCTTATATTATTTTAAACCAGCAATTGCATCCGGTTCCAAAAGGCTCGGTAATGGGCATCCCGACGAAGCTCACGCCTTTTTTTGCGTCGGGGCTGTTTTCGGTTACCGGCAAAATCAGGGCGCTTGCCGATTTTGTCCTGCCGCGCAGAAAAATGGATAATGACCAGTCGATCGGCGATTTTGTACGTTACCGGCTCGGGGAAGAAGTGCTTGAAAATCTCGTTGAGCCGCTATTGTTCGGGGTTTACGCAGGAGATGTCGATGAACTGAGCGTACTCTCGACGCAGCCGCAGTTTTTCGAAGCTGTACGGAAACATCGCAGCCTTATCCTTGGCATGAAAAAAGAAACTTCTGGGTTTGCGGCTGATTCGAGGCCGACTCAAAAGAAAGGAGCTTTTTTTACCTTCAAGAACGGCCTTGAGACATTGGTGGAAGCTCTCGAGGAAAAAATCGGCGCTGATACCGTGATGAAAGGCGTCACGGTGGATACGGTCGAAAAGAATATAAATGAAGGCGGTTATACGATTGAGCTGACAAACGGCAGCCGTATTTCGGCGGATTATATTATATCGGGGTTGCCGCATTTTGCCTTGCCCCATATTTTTTCAAAGTATCCTTTTTTTGGACCGCTGCAAACGGTGCCGTCCACTTCGGTTGCCACGGTGTCCATGTCGTTTCCGGAAGCTGCGGTGAAAAAAGACATTGACGGGACAGGATTTGTTGTGGCGAGAAACAGCGACTATACCATTACCGCCTGCACCTGGACGCATAAAAAATGGCCGCACGCCGCACCACATGGGAAAGCTCTGCTGCGCTGCTATATCGGGCGCACGGCGGAAGCTGCGGTTGTGGATCTGGCGGATGACCGGATTCAAAAAATCGTCTTGGAAGACTTGGGCAAAATTATGGAAATTGCGGCAGAACCCGAGTTTACCATCGTTTCCCGCTGGAAATACGCCATGCCGCAATATACTGTTGGCCATAAAGACAGGATAGAAAAGATTTTAAAACAGGCAAAAAAAGAACTCCCGGGCATTTCGTTTGCTGGAAGTTCCTTTCATGGAATCGGCCTGCCTGACTGCATATCGCAAGGCAGGTCTGCAGTGGTAGAGATGCTTCGGTATTTCCAGTACCAAGAAGAATTTTAAAGTTCTTTATTATCGAATGCCCTTTTGTATATCGATCAGCAAGCTTTTAAAGTGGTGGGATGCTGTCTCGGCAAGAACCCGCCGCTTTTATTTTTTCGGCCGTGTATATTCCGTTTTATCGGGTTAAACATTCTTGATATAACAGCCGAAATATGGTAAAGTAACTTTTGTTATTAAAGTTGACCAAAAAAACTATAATAGTCATATGGTTTTAAGGAGGTGGAAATGTTGGAAGTGGACCGCAGAATGCAAATTTTAAATGCCTCAACGAAAGCTTTTTCACAATACGGCTACAAAGCAACTACGATGGATCTCATTGCAAAAATGGCAAATGTAGGAAAAGGCACGATTTACAACTTTTTTCGGAACAAAGAGGAACTGTTTAATGAGATTATCTCGCGTTTAATTGATGAAATGCAGCAGGTCGCGGAAGAAGCGATGGATCAACAGGCTTCATTTTATGCCAATCTCCATTCCGCCCTGTTCAGCATCCTTGAGTTCCGGAGATCACACCAGCTGACGCTCAAGCTGTTTGAAGAACAAAAAGAAATGGGCACGCCGGCGGTCAATGAAATGATTGAAAAGATTGAGGAAAAAATTATCGCTTATATTAAGGAACTTCTAGAACGTGCAATAGGAGCCGGAAAAATCAAACCGTGCAACCCAGAACTAACCGCTTTCGTGATGTTCAAACTTTATGTCGCCATTATTTTCGATTGGGAAAAGCACCACGAATCTTTGACGAAAGAAGAAATTGCGGAAGTGTTTGAGCTGTATTTGTTAAAAGGGCTGCAAAACTGACACTCCAGGCAAACAAAAGTTCTAAAGGAGGTTTTCAGATGGACGGTTTATGGTTCGCGGAAATACGCAAGATTTTGCATTCGCCAAAAAGGTTAATTGAAACGGCTGCCATTATACTTGTGCCGATTTTGTACGCGGGCATGTTTATTTGGTCTTTTTGGGATCCTTATGGAAGCCTCGAAAAATTGCCAGTTGCCGTTGTCAATGAAGACAAAGGGGCAACAATGAACGGAGAACATTTGGCCCTTGGGGATAAGCTGGTTGATCATCTTAAGAAGAAAGACAGCCTTGATTTCCATTTTGTCAGCAAAGCAACGGCTGAAAAAGAAATGAAAAACAATAAATATTATATGATTATTGAGATTCCAGGGGATTTCTCAAAAAATGCAACAACCCTGCTTGATCAAAATCCGAAAAAATTGCAGTTAAATTATGTTCAAAACCAGGCCATGAATTATACTTCTTCTAAAATTGAAGAATCAGCGATGAATAAAATTAAGTCCAGCGTGGCGGAACAAGTCACCAAAACGTATGCCGAAGAAGTATTCAGCAAAATAAAAGATATGGCAAACGGATACAAAACTGCAAGCAAAGGGGCAAAAAATCTTTCAGAAGGAAGCGGGAAGCTGGAAGATGGCGCGGTCATTTTAAGAAAAGGGACGCAATCGCTGTTTAACGGCGCCATTGCCCTCAATAAAGGGATCGGCCGGGTGCACAGCGGCGCTTCCGATTTAAATCAGGGGGCTTTAAAATTATATGACGGCGCTCTTGACTTAAACGAAGGCGTAAGCCAGGCCAACAGTGGGGCGGTTGCCATGAAAAACAACCTGGCTAAACTCGCGGCCAGCTCGGTTACATTTTCGAACGGGCTTTCGGATGCAAAATCAGGCGCGGATCGGCTTGCGTCCGGATCAAAAAGCTTGGCATCGGGTTTAAATCAATTGTCTTCGGCAAGCGGACAATTATTGTCGGCTTCCAAGCAGCTGCAGTCAGGTGCGGACCAGGTTGCAAGCGGGAGCTCAGAACTCAAAGAAGGCATAAATGTAGCAAATCAAAATTTGCCAGCTATCATCAGCGTAACAGAAAAAGTACAGCAGGGATTTGCCCAGCTGCAAACGGCGCTGCCGGGGCAAATATCTTCTGCGGTAACAAGCCAAATGAACAGCAGTTTGGGCACGCTGGAAACACAACTCAGCGAGAATCTTGCTGAACAAATAGTCACTGAGCAACAACAGCAGGCACAGCAATTGCTGAGCCAACTGAAACAGGTTTTGCCGGAAAATGTATATCTTCAGGTAGCTTCCCAAGTGAAGAGCAATATTCCGGATAAGAAAACCGTGCAGGATGAAATCAGTAAAAATATTGCTTCTGTCATAAGTTCCGGACAGCAGCAGTCTGCCTCAAGCCTCGAGAGCCAGATCGCAGCGGCTATTGCACCAAAATTTAATCCATTAAACAACGGGCTTTCCAGCATTGCAAGCGGACAAAAGCAGCTGCAAACCGGCATCAGCCAGCTTTCAAAAGGGGTAGAAACGCTGAACTCCGGCGCAGAGAAGCTGGCAAGCGGGGAAAACGAATATGTGAAAAACGAAACAACATTTAACGAAAAGCTGCAAGAAGCAGCATCCGGTGCGGGCAGTATCCAATCCGGTGCAGCCGAGCTTGCATCGGGCCTCGGAAAGCTTGACAGCGGTTCCGGGCAGCTCGTCAACGGTACACAGCAATTGGCGGCCGGATCGGACGCGCTTGCTGACGGTACTGGGAAACTGGTGAGCGGATCAAATGCACTTGCCAATGGTACGAAATCGCTGGCGGACGGATCGAGTGTCCTGGTGAAAGGAACTTCCCAACTCCTGAATGGTTCCGGCAATTTGGCAAGCGGAAGCAAACAATTGAAAGACGGTGCGGCTAACCTGGCCTCCGGTACGGATCAATTAAATAATGGGGCCGACAAACTCAGCAGCAAATTGGGGGATGCAGCCGATCAGACAGGAAAACTCCACCCGACTGATGCAACTTACAATATGATGAGCAGTCCGGTCAATCTAAACCAGCATGCCTATACGAAAGTGCCAAACTACGGGACTGGCCTAGCGCCATATTTCCTTTCGCTCGGTTTGTTCGTCGGCGGATTATTATTGACCATTATTTACAATGTGAAAGATCCGGCTATCCTTCCAAAAAACGGTGTGACATGGTTCCTTGGAAAATTCGGCGTAATGGTATTGGTCGGCGTCCTGCAGTCGCTTTTGGCCGATTTCATTATTCTGGAACTGATAAAGGTACATGTGCAAAGTGTACCGCTGTTTATTGCCGCGACGATCGCGACAAGTTTGACCTTTATGGCGATCATCCATTTTCTGGTCGCTGCTTTTGCTAATCCGGGCCGGTACATTGCGGTCATTATCCTGATTTTACAATTAACGTCAAGTGCCGGAACCTTCCCGCTTGAGTTGATTCCAAAAGCGCTCCGGGCAGTCCATTATGCGGTGCCGATGACCTATTCGTTGCAAATGTTTAAAGCAGTCATTTCAAGCGGTGATTTCAGCTATATGTGGTATAATTTCTACATGCTTTCCATTTATTTTGCAAGCTTTGTATTCCTTTCGCTTCTTGTTTTTGTGGTGAGGTTCAAACGCTATAACGGCATGCTGGAAATGGAAGGATCAAACGACCCGATTTAATGAGAGATTGATAAAGTGATAGAAAAGCGGCGGGATGCCATTACGGCAATGCCTGCTGCTTTTTTTGTGTGAAAAAAAGTCCCGAAAGTGTGCAAAAAGACCTTTTTTCATGTAATGGTTGCGAGCAAGACGATTATGGATGTTATATTTGTTATTGAAGTTATGAAAAAAATCACAAACTTAGTCATCCTTCCAAAATAATGTTCAATTTTTCACAAACTTGTCGTGAAAGGGCATACAATTTGTTTACCGGGGGCTTATAATAAAAATAAGAGGACAAATATTGGGAAAGGGTGAGAAGGATGGTTTATGAGCAATTGGCAAAGGAACTGGTGCAATTGGTCGGCGGTGAAGAGAATATCCAGGCTGTTGTCCACTGTGCGACAAGGCTGAGATTTAAGTTAAATGATCCCGCTAAGGCAAAAAAGGACGCAATTGAAGAACTGGACGATGTGATCGAGGTGGCATCGGGCGGCGGACGCTTCCAAATCGTGATTGGCGGCAATGTTGACGGGGTGTACAAAAAAATTTTAAAATTAATCCAAATCAGCCGTTCGGAAGGGAACTTATGGAATAGGATCATTGATACGGCCACTTCCATTTTTGTACCGTTTTTGGGCGTATTGGCAGGCGCAGGGATTTTAAAAGGGATTTTGCTGATTTGCGTTTCTTTACACTGGATTTCACAATCAAGCGGTACCTATGTGATTTGGTATGCGGCTTCAGACAGTTTGTTTTACTTTTTACCTATTTTGATAGCGATTACAAGCGCGCGAAAATTTGATGCCAATCCGTTCGTGGCGGTCTCGTTGGCCGGGGCAATGCTGTATCCTTCCATTACAGGGGCAGTTCAGGCAGGGAATGACTTCACTTTTCTTCATATCCCGGTCGTATTTGTGAATTACTCCACAAGTGTTGTTCCGATCCTGCTTTCGGTATGGAGCATGAGTGTATTAGAAAAATTTTTAAACCGTCATATCCCGGCATCAGTAAAAAATTTTATGGTGCCGCTGCTATTGTTGATGGTCATGGTTCCTTCCGTTCTGCTTTTATTTGGCACGATTGGCAATGGGATCGGCAAAGCTTTGACGGAAGGGTACCTCTATATCTATCACGGGAGCGCATTATTGGCAGGCGCAATGATCGGCGCATTTTGGCAGATGTTTGCCATTTTCGGCGTGCACTGGGAATTTGTGCCGGTTTCATTAAATAATATTGCTGTTTTTCACCGGGATACATTGACTGCGCTTATTGCACCGGCCGTATTGGCACAGGCGGGCGCAGCTTTGGGTGTGTTTTTGAAAACGGAAAAGGCCGAGGTGAAAGCAATTGCCGGACCGGCAGCGCTTTCAGGTTTTTTTGGCATTACAGAGCCTGCCGTCTTCGGGGTTACGCTGCGCTTTAAAAAACCGTTTGTTATTGGGGCAGCTGCAGGCGCAATCGGCGGGGCAATTACCGGTGTTGCAGGCAGCGCCGCAAATACGAGCATGCTACCGGGCCTTGCGACATTACCTGCGTTTTATGGAAAAGGGTTTTCGGGATTTTTGATCGGAACTTTGGCCGCTTTTATTCTGGCTATGATCTTAACTTATTTTTTTGGTTATAAAGACGCATCGGAAGAAAAGTTGGAAGAACCGGCCATTATTGAAGGAATCCAGCTGGGGAATCCGGAAGAAAAACCCGCTCCGTACGAGGAAAGGGAAGTCATCGCAAGCCCGTTAAAAGGGGAAACGATCCCGCTCGAACAAGTCAGTGACCCTGCATTTGCGTCGGGGATGCTCGGCAAAGGGCTTTGCATTAAACCTTCAGTCGGTAAGCTGTACGCCCCGATCAGCGGAACTGTTACAACGGTTTTCCCAAGCGGCCATGCGATCGGCATTACATCAAAAGGCGGCGCCGAAATCCTGATCCATATCGGAATTGATACCGTCCAACTCGAAGGCAAGTATTACCATGTCCATGTGAAAAAAGGCCAGACAGTTGAAAAAGGTGAACTTTTAATTGAATTTGAGATTAACAAAATCCGGGAAGCCGGATACGATTTAACTTCACCGATCGTCATTACCAACTCGGATATTTATTTGGATGTGCTGGAAACCGATAAAAAAAGCGTTGATGTCAATGACCGGTTGATTACGATTGTGGTGTGAAGAAACAGGAGTAAAGCCCCAAATGTCTGGATTTTGCTCCCTGTTTTAAGCTCTTTGTTTTCGTCAAATTTGCCATAAAGGAATTGATTTTCATGATATAGCAGAAAATAGAGCGATGCTAAAAAATAATATCCACCTGCTGCTCTTTGAAATAACGGAGCCACTCATTGCTTGGTTTCTCGTCTGTTACCACAAAATCAACAGCAGAAACATCAACAAAATTTACAAAAGCAATTTTGTCAAATTTGGTGTGGTCCGCCAGCAGGATGACTTTGCTTGCCTGCTGGAGCATTTGCTTTTTTACGTTGCTTTCTGCTTCATTTGAATCGGTAATGCCGTGGGTCATGGAAATCCCTTTGCAGCTGAATAGAGCAACATCAACATTATAATGACGTACTGCATTTTCGGCGAGGGACCCGACAAGGGAATTGGACCTCTTTCGTAAAGTTCCGCCTGTGGAGATTAAATTAATATTTGACTGGGAAAGTTCGCTTAAAGCAATGGCCGAATTCGTTAAGACAACCAGCCCTTCCTTTGAATGGTTCAGTTCTTTTAACCCTTCCAGCACGGTGGAACTGGCGTCAGCAACAACCGTATTCCCGTCTGAAATAAGCGGATGCAATTTGCCGGCGATGTTTTGTTTTGCTTCTATATTGGCGGTAAATCTTGTCTGGTATGGCAAATCTTCATTGGTGTGGAGATTCAACACGGCTCCTCCATATGTCCTGCTTACAATTCCCTCTTTCTCCAGTTTCTCAAGGTCACGCCTGATTGTTTCCTCTGTCACTTGAAACTCTTTTGCCAAGTTGGCAACATAAACTTTTTTTTCTCTATAAAGTGTATTAAGAATCTTATCCCTGCGTTCAAAAGCTAACATATCCACTACTCCATTCAAACCGTTTGAAGATACGATAAATTTGTATAAGTAATTTTAGCAAAAATCATCCCAATACTAAAGAAAAATAATCCAACAAAAAACAAAAAAATATCAAATTTAATTATTTGTTTTATATTGATTTCTGGTAGATTAAGAGTTAATATGATGTTGAATAAGGAAGGGATTTCATTGGATAAAAGGAAGGTGGACTCGGTGAGTTACATCGCAGTCGATATCGGGGCATCTAGCGGCCGGCTCATTTTGGGAGAAATCAATAATGGAAAATTAGAAATGCAAGAAATCAGCCGTTTTGCAAATGGATTTACAAATCAAAACGGCACAAGCTTTTGGGATGTAGACCATCTGCTAAACCAAATATTATTAGGGTTGCAAAAAGCCAAATCAATGGGATATGAACATTGTACAGTAGGGATAGATACTTGGGCAGTAGATTATGTTTTAGTCGGCAGCAATGGAAAGCGGTTGCGTGAAGCGGTTTCCTATCGTGATGCGCGGACGAAACAAACGATTCAAAAAATGGAAAAATTCATTCCGAAAAAAACCATTTATGAAAAAACCGGCATACAATTTCAACCGTTTAATACGATTTACCAATTATACGAAGAAGACAAAAAACTTTTGGATGAAACGGACAAAATTTTATTGATTCCTGACTACTTAGGTTATTGTTTAACAGGGGTTGCGGTAACGGAAGAAACAAACGGTTCAACAACCCAGTTATTGAATATCCACAAACATGATTTTGATGAAGAACTGTTAGGTTTGATCGGTGTAAAAAAATCACAGTTTGCTAAATTAACTGAACCTGGAACCATTCTTGGTCTGCTAAAAAAAGACTGGTTTCCTGAATTTGATTTACCGGATGCCGAGATTGTAACAGTTGCAACTCATGATACCGCTTCAGCTGTAGTCGGCACGCCTGGCGAAGGGGAGAACTGGGCGTATCTAAGCAGCGGAACGTGGTCGCTGCTTGGGATAGAAACGGATATCCCGGTTGTCAGCCGGCAGGCACTCGAAGAAAATTATACGAATGAATGGGGCGCTTTTAAAACGATCCGCTTCTTAAAGAATATTATGGGCATGTGGCTCATTCAGGAAGTAAGGAGAATTTTGCCGAAAAATTATACATTCCCTGAGTTTGTGGAAGAAGCAAAAAAAGTTAGTGGATTTAAGCAAGTTGTCAATTTTAATGATGAGCGTTTTTTAAACCCGGAAAATATGGTCGAAGAAATCCAACAATACTGCAGGGAAACAAACCAGGTAGTTCCGGAATCCGCAGGTGAACTTGCCAATTGTATTTATAATAACCTTGCGATTCTGTATTCAATCGCGCTTGACGAGCTTGAACAAATTACCGGAAATAAGATTGACAGGCTGCATATTGTTGGAGGCGGTTCTAACAATGAGTGGCTGAACCAGTTGACTGCCGATTTAAGCGGGAGAAACGTTTATGCAGGGCCGGGCGAAGCCACCGCTGTCGGAAATCTTCTCATGCAGATGATTGCCACTGGGCGATTAAAAGATTTAAAAGAAGCTAGGGCGCTTGTTAGAGAATCAATTGATCTTAAAATGTATCGCCCAAAGGTTATTGACCGGAAAACAATTGTTCTGAAATACAAAAAGGCTGTTAATAGCATGATGGCAGCAAAATAAACTTTATCAGGCAATAAAATTATGAAAAATCAAAATGAAATCAGGTGTATGAAAATGGCATTACAATTGGATATTTTATCATCAGGTTTTGTACAAGAAATGATGAAAACGACCGCCAATCTGTACCGGCTTGGCTGGGATGAACGGAACGGCGGAAATATCAGCTATCTTTTAAAAGAAGAAGAAGTTGCGCCGTATCTCGACTTAAACGCTGTCATCCGGACGATCCCGGTGAAGTTTGACGCAAGTGCGCTTGCAGGGAAATACTTTATTGTAACCGGGTCGGGCAAATATTTTAAAAATGTGATCGATGCTCCTGCAGTGAACCTCGGGGTGATCCGGGTGGCGCAGGACGGGAAAAATGTCGAGTTGCTTTGGGGGCTGGAAGGAGGCGGGGTGCCGACAAGCGAGCTGCCGGCGCACTTTATGACCCATATTGCAAGGCTTGCAGTGGATCAGGAACAAAGGATTGTCATCCACACACATGCGACGCACCTTTTGGCGATGACATTCACGCATCCGCTCGATGAAAAAGCTTTTACACGTACGCTTTGGCAAATGTGCACGGAATGTCTCGTCGTTTTCCCTGAAGGGGTCGGGATTATTCCTTGGATTGTTCCGGGCACAAACGAAATCGGCGAAGCCACTGCAGCCAAAATGCACGACTGCCGTCTCGTCATCTGGCCGCATCACGGCATTTACGGAGCCGGCCGCGACATGGATGAAACATTCGGACTGATTGAAACGGCCGAGAAAGCGGCACAGGTTTACACTTATGTACAGGCGCAGGGCGGTGTGAAACAAACGATTACCGACCGGCAGTTGAAAGACTTGGCAGATGCGTTTGGCGTCGCGCCAAGGGCAGGTTTTCTCGAAGTGTAATATGAAATAGAATGGCACGAACTGCTCCGTGCCATTCTCTACCCAAATACATGTGAATTCATTCACGAGGAGGAAAAAGAAAATGGCAAACAGAATCATCTTAAACGAAACATCTTACCACGGTGCGGGGGCAATCGGGCATATTCCGGAAGAAGTGAAAAAAAAGAGGGTACAAAAAAGCGCTGATTGTCACCGATGCAGATCTCGTCAAATTCGGGGTCGTGAAAAAAATTACCTATCTGCTCGATGAAAACGGGCTTGCCTACGAAATTTTCGACCGAACGGTGCCGAATCCGACTATTGCGGTTGTAAAAGCAGGCGTGGAAGCATACAAAAAAGCGGGAGCGGATTATATCATCGCAATCGGCGGCGGTTCTCCGATCGATACTTCAAAAGGAATCGACATCATTATCACAAACCTGGAACATGCCGATGTGTTGAGCCTTGAAGGCGATCCGGGCACGAAAAATCCTTCGGCGCCGATCTTGGCCGTCCCGACCACTTCCGGCACCGCCGCGGAAGTTACGATTAACTACGTCATCACAGATGAAAATAACCACCGCAAATTCGTCTGCGTTGATGCGCACGATATTCCGGTTGTGGCGTTTGTGGACAGCGATATGATGATGTCGATGCCAAAAGGCTTGTGCGCATCAACCGGCATGGACGCCTTGACGCATGCGATCGAAGGCTATATTACAAAAGGCGCATGGGAACTGACAGATATGATGCACATTAAAGCGATCGAAATCATCGGCCGTTCGCTGCGCGCGTCGGTTACAGGGGATAAAAAAGCCCGCGAAGACATGGCGCTCGCCCAATATATTGCCGGCATGGGCTTCTCGAATGTCGGGCTCGGCCTCGTCCACGGCATGGCGCACCCGCTCAGTGCCTGGTACAATGCGCCGCACGGAGTTGCCTGTGCCACTTTACTGCCGACGATTTTAAAATACAACGCGGCATATACCGGTGAAAAATACAGAGACATTGCCAAAGCCCTCGGTGTAAAAGGCGTAGAATCGATGAGCCTTGAGGAAGCAAAGGAAGCGGCAGTCGAAGCCGTTGCTTGGCTTGGAAAAGACATCGGCATCCCGCAGTCGCTCGATGAACTCGGCGTCAAGAAAGAAGATATCCCGAACATTACAAAAGACGCATTCGCAGATGTTTGCACGGGCGGAAACCCGCGGGATACAAGCGTGGAAGAAATTGAAGCGTTGTACAAATCATTGCTGCACGGCTCTGTTGTCACAGCATGATGCTGATAAAGGAATGGGTCCCTTGAAAAAGATGGGGGTCCATTCTTTTCTTTTATAACATATGAAAAATTCGCTTTCATCGTGATTATCTCTGATAATATAAATGTGCGGCTGCTTCCATTTCCAATATTCGCGGGTATCATTTTTGACAAAAGTTTGTTATGCGTTGTTCGTTTTTATAAATCATTCTTGTTGTTGACTAGGTCATCATTTTCGTATCACAACCATCAAATATCAAGTTTTTTACTTAAAATTTCATACCGTCCCCGGTATTTTTGGCAGCAATCGTTCCATTTATTTTATTCAGGATATAACAGAGATGAAATGCACTTATTTAAAAAAAGCAGCGAGCTTAGATTGTTGACAGCTCACTGCTTTTTTCAACCACCCTTTATTTCGACTGGAAAATTTCTGGCTTCACTTTGATCATTCTTACCTGCTTTTCGCCCGGCTGATACTGAGCTCCGGCTGTTTGCATGCGGCAGGGAACAAGGTCAGCAACGAACCGGCAACAATCAGGATGATTCCTGCGGCAATAGCCGGTGTAATGGGTTCTTTTAAGAAAATCAAGGCAAGAATCGGTGCCAGTGCAGGTTTAATAAAGAACACCATCGATGCTATGGATGCGCTCGTTTCGTCCATGGCAAGGAAATAAAATGCAAATCCAAGCCCTGTTACAAAAATGCCGATATAAATCAGGATCGGTAGCGTGCCCCACGTAATATCGTGGAATACCGGCACATTCGCAAATACGTCAAGGCCGAAACTTCTGAGCCAGCCGGCAACAGAGCCGATTTTAGAAACCAAAACCAACACAAGCGTTTCAATGCTTCCAGTGAAAAAGCTCAGGCAGGTTAAAATGACTCCGTCACAATTAAACTGCTGGCTGCCTTTTCTTCCGACAACGCTGTAGAGGGCAAAAGTTACAGCCGAAAGAAGCGCATATGTGATGCCAAACGGGCTCTGAAGCTCCAATGGATTAACAATACATAAGATACCTGCCAGGCTGATTGCCAATGCCGCCAAAGTCCGTTTTGTAAGCTGTTCTTTTAAAAGGAAATGCGCGAGTGGAATGACAAAAAGCGGATTGCAGCTGAATAATATTGCAACGGTTGACGCTTTTGTATAAACAATCGCCAATTGGTAAAACGTCATGCTGATGACAACGCAGAGAAAACCTGTAACAACAAAAAACATGAAGTTTTCTTTTGTGAGTTTAAAGTTGTTTTTCTTCATATGCTGAACCGCTAAAGGCGATAAGATAACAGCACCAATAAAAAAGCGCAACAAGTTCAATTGGACCGGATTGAATGTACCGGCAACCAATTTAATGGCGATTTCCATCGTGCTGAACAACACAGCTGACAAAATAATGTACAAATACCCTTTTTTCATTCCCATTACCTCGATGTTGTTAGATTGATAGTTACCCGGTCATCTGATGATAAGTCAAATAGGCGAGACTGGTTTCCCATATTTTTTACAAACTGCAACAATTTTTATTATAGCGCAGCCATTTTAATAAGAAAAAGAACGGTTATGTGAACATATGAACTTATACGCTTTTGCTTGCCGATAAATCCGTTTACTTTGCCTTATTGCGAAATGATTCTCCTGATTTCAGGAGTTTTCTCGATATTTCAATATACGAAATAAAAACTTGCCAAGGATTAAAAAATAAAAAGGGGCGAGTCACCGCAGCCCCTTTATATCTTTTAAAATCTCCTGTGCATCAAAGTCCTCATTCCCGTCGTAATCTTTCGCGAGCTCGCCGTTTTTGTTGACCAGGTAAAAGCGGGTGCCGTGGACAATCTGGTCGTTCCCGTCCGATTTGGCGACCGGATTTTTAAAGTTTTTCATCGCAAATTGCTCAATTTTTTTCTGAGAGTAGCCGGTAAGGAAATTCCATATCGAAAAATCACTGTTAAAATTTTTGCCAAATTGTTTCAGCTTTTCAGGTGTATCCACTTCCGGATCAACGCTGAATGAGACAAGTTCCACATCTTTATAACCCGCTTTTTTTATCGCATCCTGCAGTTCACTCATATGCATTGTCATCGGCGGGCAAACGGTTTTGCAACTCGTGAAAATAAAGTCGGCTACCCACACTTTTCCTTTTAAATCATTCAAGCCAAATTTTTTCCCGTCCTGGTTTGCAAATCGGAAATTATCGACCGGATCCCCTTTTGACGCACACGAAACCAATGTCGGAAGCAACAGCGCAAGCAAAAGGCAAACGGCAAAACTTCTTTTCAATCGAATTCCCCCTCAAATGGTCCTTTACGAATGTAAGCGTTTTTGGTTAAGATCATTATAACATGTATTTTTTTATGAAACTTGCAAATAGAAAAAAGAGGGGATGGAAAAGATGGGGAGAGGCTGGCGTACGGCGTTATTGGCAGTGGCATTGGCAATTGCCCTTGCCGCGTGTGGAAAACAGCAGGAAACCGCAACGGTCAAACCAGTACAAGTGAGGTTAGTTGTGCCTAAACAAGTGGAAGCCGATGCAAGCATTCCGTTAAAAGCGGTTGTGACACAAGGAAAAGAAAAAGTAAACGATGCCGATGAAGTGATGTTTGAAATTTGGCGGGACGGGGAGGAAAAAAACAGCCAAATGCTGAAAGCGCACAATGGGAAAAACGGCATCTATACCGCAAAAATGCAAATAAAAAGGGCCGGCACTTATACAGTACAGGTCCATGTAACAGCACGGAATATGCATGTGATGCCAAAAACGAAAATAGCAGTAAAATAAAAGCAATCGGGCAGCTTTTTTCAGGTTTTCTGTAATTTTTGCGGGAGCCAGGTTTAAAGCGCCCTTATTTTTTATTCATGGCTTTTAACATGCCGGCAGTTGCAGCTAGTATTGCCGTAGCATTCGGATTGCTCCTCGATTTTTTCGCCGCATTCCACACAATATTTGTTAGGAAGATTTTTGAAAAAGTCCAGCACATTTTGCACCACAATCAACAGCTTCTTTTTGTTATATAACTAATGTTTATATTTTGTATTGTATTATAACAGTTTCGTAAAGTCAATAACAGAATGATCATTTTTTAGAGAATTAGGACCCAATCCCTAAAATTGCCCGTGAAATGGCCATGTTTTATAATGGGTAGGAAGGGATTTCATTTGGAACCAAACATACGGGAGGGCGACGCCATGCTGTTTATCGATAACCAGGGCATTACCGATCCGCGCATCAATTTGGCGATTGAAGAATATGCCTTGAAAAATCTGGATATTAATGAAACTTATTTGCTTTTTTACATAAACAGGCCGTCGATCATCATCGGCCGTAACCAAAACACGATTGAAGAAATCAATACCGATTATGTGGAGAAAAACGGCGTCATCGTCGTGCGCCGGCTTTCCGGCGGCGGCGCTGTTTACCATGATCTCGGCAATATCAATTTCAGCTTCATTACTAAAGACGACGGTGAAAGCTTTAGCAATTTCCGCAAATTTACCGACCCGGTTGTGCAGGCGCTGCGTAAACTCGGCGTGAATGCGGAATTGAGCGGCCGCAATGATATTCAGGTTGGGGACAAAAAGATATCGGGGAATGCGCAGTTTTCCACAAACGGGCGCATGTTCAGCCACGGCACGCTTATGCTCAATTCCGAACTTGATAAAGTCGTCCAGGCTTTAAAAGTTAAACAAGAAAAAATCGAATCGAAAGGCATTAAATCGGTCCGACGCCGTGTTGCCAATATTTCCGACTTTTTGGAAGAGCCGATTTCAATGCCGGAATTCAGGCAATTATTGTTAGAAAGCATTTTTGGCGGCAAAGACATTTCAGAATATAAACTGACCGGAAAAGATTGGGAAAAAATCCACCAAATTTCGGAAGAACGCTACCAAAAATGGGAGTGGAACTACGGGAAATCGCCGAAATTCAATCTCCAGCGATCAAAACGCTTCCCGGCCGGCTCCATTGACGTGCGTCTTGACGTCAACAAAGGCATGATCGAAAACTGCAAAATTTACGGGGATTTTTTCGGCATTGGCGACGTGAGGGACATTGAAAACCGGCTGTCCGGCCGCCGCTATGAACGATCGAGCATCGAAGAAGCATTGAAAGGAATTGACATCAAACATTATTTCGGAAACATTGAAAAAGAAGATTTTATCAGCCTTGTGTATTAAAAAGATTAAAATTCCCAAGCTGCGTCCGGCAGCTTGGGAATTTGTGTTGAAATATTAAAATTGTTTTTATATAATGAAAAGGGTAATGAATGGCTGTTCACTCAGAAAGGGGAGGGAGAAATGAATTTACCGTCAAGTTTAAAAAACACGGCGTGTAAAAACATGGACAAGACAGCTTATTACTTTATGGATAAGCCGGTGACTTACGGGGAGCTGGATGCGGCGGTTTCGAAATTTGCAAACGGGCTGAAAAAACTCGGCCTGGAAAAAGGGGATCATATCGCATTACTGCTTGGCAACTCACCTCAATTTATCATTGCCTTGTACGGGGCAATGCGGGCGGGCATCTCAACGATACCGGTCAATCCGATCTACACGCCGAATGAAATCCAATACATATTGGAGAACGGTGATGTAAAAGCTGTTGTGGCGCTTGATATGTTCGTGCCGTTCGTGGATGCCGTCGATGCGCATTTACCGAAAGTGGAGCACTACATTATTTGCGAAACCGGCCCGGCACAGACAAGAACGGAATATACGCATCCAAAATTGAAATCGTTTTCGCGAATTTTGGAAGAAAGCTTCCCTGTAGCTGAAGAAGTGCCGCTGGATGATGACGATACGGCGGTTATTTTGTATACATCGGGGACAACCGGAAAGCCAAAAGGGGCCATGCTTACGCATAAAAATTTGTATTCGAACGCCAGCGATATCGGTGAATATTTAAGAATGAGCAGCCGTGACCGTGTGATTACGGCTTTGCCGATGTTTCATGTATTTTGCCTCTCCGTAGCCGTCAATGCGCCGCTCATCAGCGGGGCAACGCTTTTGATTTTGCCGAAATTCAGCCCGAAAGAAGTGTTCCGCGTTGCGAAAAAATACGAAGCAACGATATTTGCGGGTGTGCCGACGATGTACAACTACTTATACCAATACGAAGCCGGGACCCCGAAAGATTTTGCAACGCTCAGGCTGTGCATATCGGGCGGGGCATCGATGCCGGTGGCACTATTGAAAAATTTTGAGAAAAAATTCAATGTACTCATTTCTGAAGGGTACGGCCTTTCGGAAGCTTCTCCGGTAACATGCTTCAATCCTCTTGACCGGCCGCGGAAACCCGGATCAATCGGCACGAATATCGTCCACGTTGAAAATAAAGTCGTGGATGAACTTGGGAATGAAGTGCCAGTCGGGGAAGTCGGGGAGCTCGTTGTACGCGGGCCGAACGTGATGAAAGGTTACTATAAAATGCCGGAAGAAACGGCAGCCACGATCCGGAACGGCTGGCTGTACACTGGAGATTTGGCGAGAATGGATGAAGACGGTTATTTTTATATCGTTGATCGCAAGAAAGATATGGTCATTGTCGGCGGGTTCAATGTATACCCGCGGGAAGTGGAAGAAGTGCTGTACGACCATCCGGATGTGGTCGAAGCCGCTGCAGTGGGTATTCCGGATCCGAATCAGGGCGAGGTCGTAAAAGTTTTTGTCGTGTCCAAAAACGAATCTCTGACAGAAGAGGAATTGCTTGGCTACTGCAGGGAGCGGCTTGCCAAATATAAAGTGCCGCAAGAAATTGAGTTTTTGGACGAACTCCCGAAAAATACAACCGGGAAAATTTTACGCAGGTCGCTGAAAGAACAGGTCCTAAAGAAACAATCGAGCAAATCGTGACAAAGGAAACCCGCCGGAAAGCTTTCACCGGCGAGTTTCCTTTTTTGAATTGAATCTGCAGCTTTCCACATCTTGTAAGAAAAACTTGCAAGGCGTATAATATGAAAATATGAGAATATTAATAATTTTGTTGTATACATGTTTGGTAGAGGAGGTACAATGTTGGAAGCATCCATTGCAGAAGGGAAAACAAGCAGCTTTAAGCTCGGCCTGCAGGCGGGGTCCAGCATTGCGATCGGATATTTCCCGATTGCGCTGACGTTCGGCCTGCTGTCAAAAACAACCGGGCTGTCCTTGCTGGAAACCTTGCTGATGAGCCTGATCGTGTACGCCGGGGCCAGCCAGTATATGGGCTTAAGCTTAATCGCTGCGGGAACAAGCCCGTTTGTCATTATCCTGACAACTTTTGTCGTCAATATCCGCCATTTTCTCATGACAGCCGCTTTAAGCCGGAAAGTGGAAGAACAAAGCAAATTCAAGCGCGGATTGTTTGCCTTTGGGATTACCGATGAAACATTTTCAGTGCTCGCGACAAGAAAAGGGAAATTTCCGCTTGGATACGGGTTTGGCGTCACTTCGATCGCATATGCCAGCTGGGTTATCAATTCCGGAATCGGTTACGTGATTGGCGCGAACCTGCCGCAGTTTTTGCAGGCGAGCATGACGGTGGCGTTGTATGCAATGTTTATCGGCCTTCTTGTCCCTTCCTTGAAAAGAAATGTGAAAGTATTGTTCCTTGCCGCCATTTCCGCCGGCTTTAATAGCATTTTTATCGGCTTTCATGTGATGGAAGAGGGATGGTCGATTATCACATCCACACTTTTATCCGCAGTCTTGATCGAAATTACGGAAACATACAAACGGAAAAAGCGGGTGGAAGAAAGATGAACACTATTATTCTCGTCATCATTGGAATGGGGCTTGTAACGTATTTGCCGCGGATGCTGCCGTTTGTCCTTTTGCAAAACAAAACGCTGCCGCCGTTTTTGGAAGGCGTTTTAAAAAATGTCCCGTATGCGATTTTGGGCGCGCTGATTTTTCCAAAGGTGTTTTTGATCCAAAAAGACCCGCTGTTTGGAACGATCGGAGCCGGCACCGCAATTATTCTTGCTTTGACCGGTGCCAATGTCATTATTGTGGTGCTTGGGGCGATTGCCGTATTGAGTTTTTATTCTTTTATGTTTTAGGGCACATTAAAAAATGGCTGTTCTAAATGCCTTTTTCCTGCGTTACATATATAGTGAAGGACAAGGAGGGAGTGCATATTTATTGAAAACGAAATGGGCATTGCGGGCAATAGCCGGATATGTGCTGTTCGGTCTTTTGATGTACTGGTATCTATTTCGTTTTGCAAATACCGCGATTCCGGAGCAGTACAGGGGAACGGCCGCAGATCCCGCAATTTTTATGAACAGCCGTGAACTGTATTTAAGCGAAGCATATTCGAAAATCCGGAACCTGCTTTTTTTCCTGTCTGCCCCGTATGAATGGCTTTTTTATTTTTTGGTTCTCGCGCTCGGCATCTCGAAAATGTTTGAAAAGTGGGCCGCTGAAGTTTCACGCTTCCGCGTCATTCAAACAGCGGTTTATCTCTTTTGGTTTTCCATTGCATCTTTTTTGTTTACATTCCCGATGAGTTTCCTGTCCTACCGTTTTTCAAAGGTATATCACATTTCCACCCAGACGTTTACCGGGTGGATGAAAGATGAAGTCACCGATTTTTGGGTAAATTTCGTGATCATGTTTGCCGTTTTCGCTGTCCTCTATGCGCTCATGAAAAAGTACCGGTATAAATGGTGGATTCCTGCCTGGCTATTGTCGATTCCGTATACGGTTTTTATGATGTTTATCCAGCCGGTTGTAATCGATCCTTTGTATAATGATTTTTATCCTTTGAAAGACAAGGCGCTGGAAGCAAAAATCCTAGCGCTCGCGTCGAAAGCACATATTCCGGCGGATCATGTATATGAAGTCAATATGTCAGAAAAAACAAATGCCTTAAATGCCTATGTCACAGGGATCGGCGCCAATTCAAGGATCGTACTCTGGGATACGACCCTCAACCGTTTGAACGATAAAGAGATTTTATTTGTGATGGCACATGAGATGGGGCATTATGTGGAAAAACATATTTATTTCGGCACGGCGGGTTATATTTTGATGATGCTTATCGGGTTGTGGCTGAATGCGAAAATCATGAACGCCATTGCTAGCCGGAAAGGAAGCGGCCGATGGATGACGGGAATTTCGAATATCAGTTCGCTTCCCCTGTTCTTGTTGATTTCCTCGGTTTTGCTGTTTGCGTCAAGTCCGCTTGTGAATTGGGGATCACGGTATGAGGAACTCCGTGCGGACCGCTATGCCGTCAAAATGACCCACGATCCTAAATCCGGCATCCAAACGTTCCAAATCTTAACGAAGGCGGGACTAAGTGAAGTCAATCCGCCGCTTCTTGTAAAAATATTCCGCTACGATCACCCGACGATGCTGGAGCGAATCCGCATGCTGGAAGGGGAAAAATAAAACCTGACTATGAAAAAAGCAGTGTGCGCCAGTTTGCAAGGCGCCCGCTGCTTTTTTGGATTTAACGGCTATTTGAGCAAAAGAAAAGGGCGGTGCAAACCGGTTTTGACCGCTTTGCCGCAGCCCGAATCATCCGAATTGTAAATTGATTTTTTTGAGTTCATTCGTTAGCTCCATGAACTGCTCTTTGTCCCGGAGATCAAGTACATGGTCGATTTGTTCCAGCAGTTTCTCTTTTTGTTTGTTCAACATGATCTCATTTAGCAGCATGTCAGTATAAATGTGTTCCACGAATTTTTCCATTTGGATCTGGGTCATCGCACTTTCTTTTGGCAGGTCAGAATAAGATTTTTTGTTCTCCATGTATGATCACCCTTTTCGCTTTTTTTTATTATATAGAGTTTTCAAACGAAAATCAATCAAAAAAATTTGCCTTTTCTGAAACAATGAATTGGAAAAAAATACGCATTTTTTGAAAAAAATACTAGAAATTGAGGAATTTTGTACTATAATAGAGTTATGAATAATGCTATTGGGGGGAAGATGTTTGCAACTGAAAGAGTATGAAATTTGTCCGTATACTATGGCGATTATTCCTTACAGTGATGGAAGTGAGGCTGGTTCAAAAGTTCTCGAAGTCAATCAGGAAATTTATGTGCAGGACAGTCCTTTAGAAATTGTTAAAATAAGTTGTGAAAATTTTGGAAGCAACTTTGAAGGAAGAAAAAATTCAACGAAACGCTTAATTAATGTCCGCCATAAACCGCCCATAATTATAGATCCCCATACATCCACAATACTTTTTCCAACTAAATCGCCAACTAAGCCGGATTGTATCTGGCTGGTTTCCAGGCATATCAAAGACCATTACCCTGAAGAGGGGGGGAAAACAAA
Source organism: Weizmannia acidilactici (assembly GCF_008974185.1). GTDB lineage: Bacteria > Bacillota > Bacilli > Bacillales > Bacillaceae_C > Weizmannia > Weizmannia acidilactici. The sequence goes on along the minus strand of NZ_BKZP01000002.1, from coordinate 31,458 downwards.
AATCATTTTTTCCAACAACCAAACGTTTATTTTGCCGATTAGCCACGGCTCATTTTTGAACCAGTATCACAATGCGGCATCATTGCAGGTTGCTTATGAAGCTAAAATCAGGCGGGCAAGATTGCTTTTTTTAAAGCAACAAGGGTTTAAGGTGTTTGAGGATTTTGGGGATCACGGGCTGTATTGGTTTTAGGCGGCAGGCAGGGAAGGTCTCCCTGCCTTTTTGTTCGATAAAGTGAATACTTTGGACAGGAAATTGATCTGGTTACAAAAGGAAAATTGAAGTGGAAAATCGAAATTTACTTATGAATCGTTAAAGAAAGGAACGATCGCCGTTTGGAGAGGAAAAAGATTTATATGCGCTGTACTCCATCGTCCGCAGCTTGCAAGCAAACAGCTAAAAGGTGCTGTTTGTCAGACACATATTGGCGAAAGCAGTATGAATCCATTTCAAATATTTTTTACGTGCAATCGGGAACCCGGAAAAACCGGCATTGGACATAGGAAGCAACTGGAATGACTTTACCAGCTGGAGCCCCGAAATACCGTGAGTTCACCAGACCAAAAATAAAAGTGGGAGTCGATTGAAAATAATACATCGGTGATATGGTACACTAAAAGCGAATTGAAAATGGAGGAGTACAAGAAGAATATGAACCTGGAACTGCTCAAAGATTGGCTAACGATGGAAAACTTCATGCAGCTAATGACCCAATACCGTTCTTTCGGGCCTATTTTAGGGACGGGGCTGCTCGTTTTGGAGGCTTTTCTACCCTTTTTGCCCATGGTGCTGATTGTCATGGCAAATGCCAACGCATTTGGGCTTTGGCTAGGGTTTCTCTTATCATGGTTCGGGGCATGCACGGGGGCTTTTCTTGTATTCCTCTCCGTAAGAAAGTACGGGCAGAGCCGTTTTCTTGCTTTTTTAAAGACACACCGCCATGTGAAAAAACTGATGGATTGGCTTGACCGCCACGGGTTTGCGCCGCTTTTTGTGCTGCTCTGTTTTCCTTTCACCCCCTCGGCTGTCGTTAATATCGTGGCAGGCCTTTCCGCGATCCGCTGGTTCCAATATTTATTGGCTGTATTTGCCGGCAAAATGATCACCATTTTCATCATCAGCTTTATTGGGCATGATATTGCATCGCTTTTGAAACAGCCGCTTCGTACGGGAATTGTGCTGCTGGCCATCGCCGTGTTATGGTTTGTCGGGAAAAGAGTGGAAGCCCGGTTGAGCCGAAAAATAAAAATGGAACAAAATCAAAGTTGATTCGTATACAGGGGAAAGCGATTTTGAATGGAGGTATGGAAATGAACAACCATGATATTGATTTCAAACTGTATGGGGACGACATGCAGTTTGTCGAAGTGGAACTGGACCCGCAGGAAACGGTCATTGCCGAAGCGGGTAGCTTGATGATGATGGAAGACGGCATCCGGATGGAAACGATCTTTGGCGACGGATCGGGCAGCCAGAGCGGCTTAATGGGGAAATTGTTCTCGGCCGGAAAAAGACTAATTACCGGTGAAAGCTTATTTATGACCGCTTTTACGAATGAAGCCTACGATAAGAAGCATGTCGCTTTTGCGGCGCCTTACCCGGGCAAAATCGTGCCGATGGATTTAAGTGAACACGACGGGAAGATAATTTGCCAAAAAGATGCCTTTTTGGCTGCAGCAAAAGGGGTCTCGGTTGGTATCGAATTCCAGCGGAAAATCGGCACCGGGTTTTTTGGTGGCGAAGGCTTTATCATGCAGAAGCTTGAAGGGGACGGCCTTGCCTTTATCCATGCAGGCGGCACGATCCAAAAGCGTGAACTGGCACCCGGGGAAACATTAAGGGTTGATACAGGTTGCCTTGTAGCCATGACAAGAACCGTTGATTATGATATTGAATTTGTTAAAGGAATTAAAACTGCATTGTTCGGCGGCGAAGGGCTGTTCTTTGCCACATTGCGCGGCCCGGGGGCGGTTTGGGTGCAGTCCCTCCCTTTTAGCCGTCTCGCAAGCCGTGTGTTTGCGGCAATGCCGCAGTTCGGCGGTTCCAGGGATGAAGGCAGCATAGCAAAAGGGCTGTTTGATCTGTTTGACGGGGATTAAAAGGGTGCGTTTTTAATGCGGCACCGCAGCTTAAAAAGGGACTTTCCCGAAGGCGGCGGTACCTTATTTTTGTGCATTGTGGTTCGTATAGCGCGCCCCGAACCGGAGTAGCACAAAAAACTTGATTAAGCCGTAAATATGATTTAAAATAAAAGAACAAATGTTCTAATTTTGGTTGCGGTTTCCGTGTGTTTACGCCATTCGGCAAATGGAAGCGTGTTATGAAGAAATTGGAATGATCGGATAGAAGGAAGTGAAACGAGTGTCCCTTCGATTTATTATCGGCCGTCCCGGGACGGGGAAGACGGAATTCATCCACCGCGAAATCAGACAGAAACTGCTTGAAAATCCATCCGGCTCCCCCTTGATTTATCTTGTTCCGGAGCAGATGACATTTTTGTCGGAAACACGGCTTGCACATGCCCCGGATCTGGGCGGCATGATCCGTGCCCAGGTGTACAGCTTTACGCGCCTTGCATGGAAAATATTGCAAGAAGTTGGCGGCATCAGCCGCAGCCACGTTTCTAGTTCAGGTTTAAATATGCTCATTCGGAAAATATTAGAAGATAAAAAGGAAGAACTGTCCGTGTTTGGACGGGCGGCGGATAAGGCCGGATTTATTGACCATGTTGAGCAGATATTGACAGAATTTAAACGTTCCTGTGTTACACCGGAGCAGCTTTTAGAGCAGCGGGAAGAACTCGGGAAAGAAGGAAAAGGGGAAGTTCTGTCGGATAAGCTGCATGACTTAGAAATCGTGTACAGCGCCTATGAACAAAAATTGGAAGGCAAATACATTGATTCGGAAGATTACTTGCGCCTGCTTGCTTCTGCGATCGCGCATTCCCGCTATTTGCAGCAGGCGGAAATTTATATTGACGGTTTCCACACTTTTACCCCCCAGGAATATTTGGTCATCACGGAACTTTTGAAAACTTGCCGCCGCGTCACGGTCGCTCTGGCAACGGACAGGGCGTTCCGAAGGGCCCGCCCCGATGATTTGTACCTGTTCCGGATGCCGGGGGAAGCATATGCGTCCATTTATGAACTGGCGCTTTCAGGCCAGGTTGACATGGAAGAAGATGTTGTGCTCCATGAGCCGGTCCGGTTCGGGCATGAAAGCCTGCGCTTTTTACAGTCCAGCTTTGAAGAACTGCCGTTTCCATCTTTTTTGGATGAAAGCAGGGTGGAAATTTGGCAGGCAAATAACAGGCGGGCGGAAATTGAGGGGATTGCCCGTGCGATCCGGGATGCTGTCATGCAAAACTGGTGCCGCTACCGGGATATCGCCCTCCTTGTCCGCAACGGAGATGCCTACCAGGAGTTAATCGAAACGGTTTTTTATGATTATGAGGTGCCGTATTTTATTGACCGGAAACGGCCGATGCTCAATCATCCGCTAATTGAGCTGGTCCGCTCCACTTTGGAAATTATCCGGGGAAACTGGCGCTATGAACCCGTTTTCCGGGCGGTAAAAACAGACCTATTGTTTCCGCTTGGGGAAAACATCCATAGGCTGCGTGAAAAAATGGATCGGCTTGAAAACTATGTCCTTGCTTATGGGATCCAGGGGGAACGATGGACGGGCAGAAAAAGATGGGAGTACAGGCGCATCAGGGGCCTTGAGCTGGAAAATCTGCCGCAAACCGACGAAGAAAGAAAAATTGAACAGGAAATCAATGAGCTGCGGTTGTTGATCACAGCGCCGGTTTTGCGCCTATCGCGGCGGCTGAAGCGGGCTAAGACAGGGCGTGCGCTGTGCGAAGCGCTGTATCTTTATTTGGAAGAGTTGGAGATTCCAAGAAAACTGGAAAATTTACGGCTAATTAAGGAAGAAGAAGGGGATCTTGTCGCCGCCAGGGAACATGACCAGGCCTGGAATGAAGTGATGGGCCTTTTGGACCAGTTCGTGGAAATTTTTGGCGATGACCCTGCAGATCTAAAGAAATTTTCGTCCATTATCGAAACGGGGCTTGAGTCTTTGAAATTTTCGATCGTCCCGCCTGCCTTGGATCAAGTGTTGGTGGCCGATTTGGAACAGTCGCGCCTTTCGGATGTAAAACTGGCATTTATTATCGGGGTGAATGATGGCGTGATGCCGGCCAAAATAACCGAAGAGGGGATCCTAAATGATGAGGAACGCGAATATTTGCTGTTGAAAGGCATGGAGATCACACCGGGAAGCAAAGTGCGTCTTTTGGATGAAGAATTTATTTTTTACCGTGCGCTGACGACGCCTTCGGAAAGGCTTGTCCTATCTTATCCTCTTGCCGATGAAGAAGGGAAGGCGCTGCTTGCGTCCCCTTATATCAAACGGATGCAGGATATGTTCCCGTCACATGGTGGGGGATTATGGGTGAATGATCCGGCCGAACTGCAAGATGATCAGCAAATCGCATATATTTCCCATCCGGCGGCTGCCGTTGCTTTTGTCACTTCCCAGTTGCAGCTGAAGAAAAGGGGCTATCCAATGGCCAGTTTTTGGTGGGATGCTTATAACTTCTATATTGGAAACCCGGAATGGAAAAATGGGGCCGCCCATGCTTTTTCAAGTTTGTTTTATCAAAACAAGGCGCGCAAACTGTCCGAAAAAACGAGCCGAGAATTGTACGGAGACCATATTTTAGCCAGTGTGTCGAGAATGGAGCAGTTTTTCGTCTGTCCGTTTTCACATTTTGCGACATACGGGCTGAAACTCCGCGAGCGCGAAGTCTTCCGCCTTGATGCCCCGAATATCGGCGACCTTTTCCACGGGGCGCTGAAATGGATTTCCGATAAACTGCAGCAGGAAGGCATTCCGTGGTCCAAAATCAGCAAGAAGCAAAGCATGGAATTGGCAAAAGCGGCGGTGGACGATCTGGCGCCGAAACTACAGCACCAAATATTGCTGAGTACGAAACGCTACCAATATATTAAAAAGAAACTGGAGCAGGTTGTTGGAAGGGCGTCCTATATTTTAAGCGTGCATGCCCAAAGGAGCGGCTTCGAACCGGTTGCGATGGAACTTGCCTTCGGACCGAAAAAAGAGCTGCCGCCGCTGTCGTTTACGCTGAAAAACGGGGTGAAAATGGAGCTGCAGGGCCGGATCGACCGCGTCGATAAAGTGGAGAATGAAAACGGCGTTTACGTAAGGGTGATCGATTACAAATCAAGCGCACACAAGTTCGATTTAACGGATGTCTATTACGGGCTAGACTTGCAGGTGCTCACTTATTTGGATATCATCATGACTTACTCCCGTCAGCTGATTGGAAAAGAAAGCCTTCCGGCGGGCGTGCTGTATTTCCATCTTCACGATCCGCTCATTTCTGCGGATAAGATTTTAACCATAGAAGAAATCGAAGAAAAAATTTTAAAAGATTTCCGGATGCGGGGGTTGATGCTGGACAGTCCGGAAGTCATTTCACTCATGGATAAGACGCTTGAGTCGGGAAACAGCGCAATCGTAGCGGCAGGCCTGAAAAAAGACGGAAAATTAACCGCCCGTTCCGAAGTCGCCAGCAAAGAAGATTTCGAAACGATCCGCAAATATGTGCGCCATATTTATATGAAAGCCGGCAATGCGATCATGTCCGGCGCCACCGATATCGCGCCGTATAAAATCAAAAAACAGGCAGCATGCGCGGTTTGCCCGTTCCGGTCGGTATGCCAGTTCGACCAGTCGATGGAAGAAAATCGTTACCGGATCATCACCCCACAAAAACAGGAAGAAATTCTGGAAATAATGCGAAAGGAGAGTGAAAAAGATGAAAACAGCTATTCCTGCTAAACCGGCCGGTGCGTTATGGACGGACGACCAGTGGAAAGCCGTCATGGCAAAAGGGCAGGATATTCTAGTGGCGGCTGCGGCCGGATCCGGGAAAACGGCGGTGCTTGTTGAAAGGATTATCCAAAAACTATTGGACGAAGAAGATCCGCTTGATATTGATGAACTGTTGGTTGTTACCTTTACGAATGCCGCTGCCGCCGAAATGCGTCATCGGATCGGGGAAGCAATTGAAGCTGCTATCAGCAGCAGGCCGGACTCCCGCCATTTACGGAAGCAGTTGAGTCTGCTGAATAAAGCTTCCATTTCCACGCTCCACTCTTTCTGCCTCGAAGTGATCCGGAAATACTATTATTTGATTGACATTGATCCGGGTTTCCGGATTGCGGATGACACGGAAGCGGAACTTTTGCGCGATGAAGTGTTGGATGATTTGTTTGAAGCTGAATACGGGAAAGAGGATAATGATGCCTTTTACCGTGTGGTCGACACGTTTTCAAATGATCGGAGCGACGAACAGCTCCAACATTTGATCCGGAGGCTGTACGATTTTTCCCGTTCCCACCCGGATCCTTCCGGATGGCTGGATAAAATGGTGGAAATGTACGCTGTGGGGGATCGGGCGGAGTTGGATGCCCTTCCGTTTATGGCGCCTGTGAAAGAAGATATCCGCCTTCAGCTGCAGGCGGCCAAAGAAATGCTGGAAGAAGCGTATGAGCTCTCCAAACAGCCGGGCGGTCCGGCACCCAGAGCGGAAAATTATCTGGATGATGTGGCGGTTGTGGACAGGCTGCTTTCCGCAAGCACCGGCCCATGGCAAAATCTTTATGAAAAAATGAATACATGGACGTTTACCCGCGCAAAAATGTGCAAAGGGGACGACTATGAGGAGGAGCTTGTACAGGCTGCCGATGATTTGCGGAAATCGGCAAAAAAGATCCTTGAAGGGTTGAAAAAAGACTTTTTCACAAGAAAGCCCGAATCGTTCCTGAATGATATGAAAGAGATGCAGCCGGTCATTGCTACGCTTGCAGAACTTGTGAAAAAATTTTCCACTGCTTATGCGAACGTAAAGGCGGAAAAGGGGCTGGCCGATTTTTCGGATTTGGAGCATTTTTGCCTTGAGATTTTAACAACCAAAAACGAAAACGGAGGATGGGTGCCTTCTGAAGCGGCAAAAGCATACCAGGCCCAATTTAAAGAAGTGCTGATTGACGAGTACCAGGACGTCAACATGGTGCAGGAAACGATTATAAGGCTGGTGACAAGGGGCTCGGGTTATGACGGCAATCTCTTTATGGTAGGCGATGTAAAACAAAGCATTTACCGATTCCGCCTTGCGGAACCGAACTTGTTTTTGTCAAAATACCAGGCTTTTGACTCTAAAGGAGAGCACACGGGGCTTCGCATTGATTTGTCAAAAAATTTCCGCAGTCGGAAAGAAATTTTGGACGGTACGAATTTTATTTTTAAACAAATTATGGGCGTGCATGTCGGTGAGATGGAATACGATGAACAGGCTGCACTTGTAAAAGGCGCATCTTATCCTGAAGGGGATTTTCCGATTGAAGTCGCAATTATTGACCAGGCGGATGAAGAAGCAGGGGAAGATGATGCAGCCGATATGGATGAAGATGTGATGGATAAGGCCGAATTGGAGCAGTCCCAGCTGGAATCGCGTTACCTTGCCCGGACAATTCAAAAACTGATCCAGGAAAAACAGCCGGTTTATAATCCGAAGACCGGAACTTTCCGGCCGATCCAGTACAAAGATATCGTGATCCTGATGCGTTCGATGACGTGGGCTCCGGAAATGGTGGAAGAATTTAAGCAGGCGGGCATTCCGCTGTACGCCGAACTTTCGACAGGCTATTTCGATGCTACTGAAGTTGCGGTGATGCTTTCCCTTTTAAAAGTGATAGACAACCCGTACCAGGACATTCCGCTGGCAGTTGTACTCCGTTCTCCGATTGTCGGGCTTAATGAAGAGGAACTTGCACGCATTCGCATCCACGCAAAGCGCGGGCCGTATTATGAAGCGGTGAAAAAATTTATTTCAGATCGACCGGAACCGGAAGAAGAAGAAGTACACGAGAAAGTTTCAAAATTTGCGGAGAAACTGTCAGAATGGCGCTCCGTTGCAAGGCAGGGGGATTTGTCCTCATTAATTTGGCAGCTGTACCGTGGAACGAAATTTTATGATTTTGTCGGCGGACTACCGGGCGGAAAACAGCGGCAGGCAAATTTGCGCGCTTTATATGACCGGGCGCGCCAGTATGAAGAAACGTCCTTCAGGGGATTGTTCCGGTTTTTGCGGTTTATCGAAAGGATGCAGGAGCGAGGGGACGACTTGGGCACAGCACGGGCGTTAAGCGAGCAAGAAGATGTTGTCCGGTTGATGACAATCCATGCAAGCAAAGGGCTTGAGTTTCCAGTTGTTTTTGTGGCCGGCCTGAACAGGAAATTTAATATGCGGGATATTAACCAGGCTTTTCTGTTTGATAAAGATTTCGGGTTCGCCTGCAAGTACATCAGCCCGCAAAAGCGCATCATCTATCCTTCTTTGCCGCACCTCGCCTTTAAAAGGAAGAAAAAACTGGAGATGCTTGCGGAAGAAATGCGTGTGCTCTATGTCGCTTTAACTAGGGCAAAGGAAAAACTGTATTTGGTCGGAACCGTAAAAAATTTGAAAAGCAGGCTGGAAAAATGGAAAAAGGTTCAGAAACAGCAGAGTTGGCTGATCAAAGACCATTTGCGGGCTTCGGCAAATTCGTATTTAGACTGGATCGGGCCGGCACTTGCAAGGCATGAAGATGCAGAAGAATTATTTACAGAAGATATGTTAACCGGAAAATTAACGCTCAAGGATCCTTCCCGCTGGAACATCACGCTTATCCCGAAAGAACAGTTCGGGGACCCGGATGGGGAGGAAACAGAACCGGAAGAGGACTGGCAGCATCTGGTCAAAGCCGGCCTTCCCGTTGCGGCGCATTCCGAATGGAAAGAATCCGTTTTCGAGCACTTAAGCTGGCGTTACAAGAATGAGACCGCAACGCTCCGGCGCGCCAAACAATCAGTTTCGGAATTGAAGCGGATGAACGAAGAGCGTGACGAAACGAACGGCACCCAATTGATCCCCCGCACGCAGAAACATGTGTTTGACCGGCCGCGTTTTATGCAGGAAAAATCAATCACCCCGGCCGAGCGGGGAACCGCTATGCATATGGTGATGCAGCATATTCCATTGGATGCACCCCCGACTTATGCATCTGTGGAAGAACTGATTGATGACATGATCAAACGGGAGCTGCTGACGGAAGAACAGGCGGATGCGATTGCGGTTGAACAGCTTGTCCACTTTTTTGAAACAGAGATTGGCGAGACCATCCTGCAGGCGGAAAAAGTCATGCGGGAGATGCCGTTCAGTTTGTCCCTTCCTGCATCTGAAATCTACCGGGATAAGGCGCTGGCGGAAGAGCGTGTGCTAGTCCAGGGCATTTTTGATTGCGTGGTGGAGGAAAAGGACGGATTAATATTGCTTGATTTCAAGTCGGACCGTATCCAGGAGAGGTTTAAAGGCGGATTTGAAGAAGCCGAGCCCGTCCTGCGCAAACGGTATGAAATCCAGCTTACACTATACGGCAGGGCGCTGGAAACGATTCTAAAACGAAAGGTTAAAGCAAAATACCTGTATTTCTTTAACGGCGGGCATGTTATCAAAGTTCATTAAGACGGGCGGGCACGCCTTCACCTTAATATTTTCAAGGTGAAGGGCCCACCGCCTAATTGTTTCCGGCTGAAGGCTGGTCGACAACACTGCCGCTGAAGGTGTTGTTTGCGCTGAGCGCGTTGTTTGTAATGATAAAAGCGGAAGTCGAGAGAGAACCGGAGCCGCTTGTTGTTTTTGAACTTGTTTTTGGGGAAATAACGGCAGTGTCGCCAAAATGGACAATGCCGCTTCCAACGTTAAAAATCTGCAACGGGCCTACGATAGCCGGCATTTTGATCACCTGCTTTATGGTTTTATTCTGATGTGCCCCTGCTTTCCTGTTTGACGGCAACTGTCCGCGGGCCACCTGTTCCGTTTTGCTTGAGGAGAAACGGATCAAGCTGGCGGACATGATGGATTCTTGATTCAAGGGCAATATCTTTTATATTTCCGATTTGCATAACGGTCGAAGTTGACATTCCGATAATGTCGATGCTTCCCACTTTTATGGCTGGATCTTCATGGTAGCGCTGTATTTCAATTTGTTCCGATAGCGGCGGAATTGGAATGATCTGTCTGAAAACCGCAAATGTTTCAAACGGTGCTTCGAATCCGTAATACAATTCCTGCTGTCTTTGAAACGCGAGTACCGCGGATGACATCTGAATTTTGCTTGAGTCGCCGATTATAACGTTCGATCCGAAAATGACCGTTTTGATCCGAAGCTGATCGACGATAGAGTGTCTGATCATTGGCTTATCCCCTCGGCACAAACGGAACAAGCGGGCTGATAATGAGGGATTCGGCAGGCGTATCGAATGTCGCGGCCTGCTGTATCGTATCTGCATCCCCAACCAGAAAAACAGAGGCGCTCGAAATGCCGATAATTTGGACATATTCCACGTGGATTTCACGGTTGACGACGTTAAGTTCCATTTGCAGCACCCCCGTTCATTTGCGGCGGAAGTTTTGAAATAAAAACATGGACAGCATGTTCCATATCCGCCTTGATTTGCTGTAATACTTTATCAAAAAGTTCTCTATCATCGGCACCCGGGGCATTCAGCTGGTTGATGTAATAATCAATCCGCTGCGGAATTTGGTTTTTTAGATCATTTTTTATAAAATTATGATATTCTTGATTTAGCTGGACTTTTAATTGGCGTTCACTGTCCGTAATAGCCTTTGGCAGTTCTGCCTCCACATATTCCAGTAGCCTTTCGGAAAGCGCCTGCTTTAAGGCGCTGCGCTTGTCATCCTGAAAATCGATCCCGCCTTTTGCTGCGGGGATGGCCATATCATCGATTTGGCTGAGATCTGCCGGATTGACGCCGATGTTTAGCGTGCCGTCCAGATTTTCAATTTTCAACTGGTCAAATGCATATTCAATTCTGTCCACATGGATGGGCGGTCTCTCTTTCAGCATCTTGATTTCCTGTATCAGGCCGGCCAGTGCTTTTTCCATTTGCGCCAGTTTCGCTTCCTGGTATTGAAAATATTGGTACAGTTGCCGGAGTTCGGAGTATAGGTCAGACATGACAAAACCTCCTTCTATCTTGAACTTGCTGCGGCAGCGCCGGAATGCATCGGAACGGTGACATTTGGATAGGCTTGTTCCGCTGCGGTTGCTGACGGGGCCGGTGCTGAAAAATTGCCGGTATTGTACAGGTACGATGCCGGCTTGATGATACCGGAAGTACCGATTTGAAGGACCGAGGAATTCGTAATGCCGCCGATTTTGATCATGCGGATGTTGATGCTTTGCTGTACGTAAATATTCATGTCATTCACCCGTTATAAATTGAGATAGTTTCCTTGATCAATTGTGTCAAAGTCATAGGTATTCGTGTTCGATTGGACGTTTGTAATGTTAAGGTTTTCACCTGTATTAAAAGATCCTGCGCCTGCAAATGTTTTTGAAGTCGCTATCGGCTGAATAAGAAATACATCCCCGACATTAAAGACGCCACTGGATCCAATATTGATAATCTGGACGGCGCCGACAAAACCTGGCATGGCCCGCACATCCTTCCGTAAGGTGGTAACGGCCCTGCTGGAAATGAGGCCTTTTCATGCTTTATTGTATGAGGGAACCGGCAAAAGGTGAAACATCCGCTAAAGTTCACGGAAACGAAGGAAAAGGAGAGATGCAATGGCTGATTGGATGCCACTACCCGCAAAAGAACGAAAATTCGCATTAGACGTGCTGCGGGGGATTTCGCTGTTGGGAATTTTTGTGGTAAATATGCTCTCGTTTGAATTTCCTTATCTTTATATTAATCCGTACGACTGGTTCAAGGCTGGGGATCAGACTGTGGCAGCATGGATTCAAGTGTTTTTCCAATCCAGCTTTTATCCGGTTTTTTCCTTACTTTTCGGTTACGGGCTCATGTTCCAGAAACAGCGGGCGGAAAAGGCTGGGGCAAATTTTTTTCGTTTTGCTTTCCGGCGTTTAACCGTACTGCTCGTTTTCAGCCTTGTCCATGCGTTTTTGATTTGGTCGGGGGATATTTTAGCTGCTTATGCGGTATTTGGCATGATTCTCCTGCCCTTTTTGAAGCTGGACGGAAAAGTCTTAATCTATGCGGGTGCTGTACTATTTTTCGTCCCGCATCTACTGTCCAGCCTTTATTTAATGGTGATGGCGCTGGAATTTCCAAACACCTCCGTCCTGTATGCTGATTTGAAAAACGTCACGGATTCGCTCCAGGTGTATGGGAGTGGAAGTTATATGGATATCACGAAAAGGAGATTTTTGGACTGGTACCATGTGTACGGCCCGCCCGGCGGATGGAATGCATTTTTTTCCATTTTTCCGCTCATGATGGCCGGAGCGGGGATTTGCGGGGAAAATTGGCTGCAGGATGGGCGTATCACAATGAAAAAATGGCTGCTGTTTTTTTTCGTCTGTTTTGCTTCCGGCCTGTTCTGCAAACTACTGCCGATACTGGCAGCGGCAAATGTCCCGTTTATGTATATCCAGCAAACAATTGGTGGAACTATTTTAAGCGGTGCTTATATCGCGCTCGTGATGCTGGCGGTACAGCTGCCCCATGCCAAACTTTTTCTGAATCCGGTTGCAAAGGCAGGAAGGATGCCTCTTTCCATTTATATCGGCCAGTCAGTGATTGGCACCATGATCTTTTATGCATACGGTTTGGGGCTGTATGGCAAGCTTTCTGTTACAGTCGGAATGGGGCTTACAGTTTTGATCTATCTCATACAGATGATGTTGGCCGATATGTGGCTGCTCCGTTTCCGGTACGGGCCGCTGGAATGGATTTGGAGAATTTTAAGTTATGGAAAGAAACCGTAAAATTGTGAGGTGTTTTGAAATGAAATTTATCAGTTTTGTTTGGGAAGGTAAGGAACAATACGGCGCTGTTTATGATGAAGAAAAGATTTTAAACTTATCCGTTTTGGGTGCAGGTTTTCCGGATTCATTGCTTAACGGCATCCGGATGGGGGAGGCGTTTACGACACTTGTTGAACAAACGCTGGAAAAACCGGAAGCAGATTTGGGCAATGCGTTCGTTCCGCTCAATGGGATCCGCTACCTTGCGCCAATCCCGCACCCTGTAAGAAACATCATGTGCGTCGGAAAAAATTACCGTGAACATGCGATTGAAATGGGTAGCGCAGCTGATATTCCGGAACATGTGATTGTTTTTACGAAAGCAACGACAACCGTAAACGCCCATGAGGCTCCGGTCGATTCTTACAGCGGCATTACACAGGAACTGGATTATGAAGGGGAACTGGCGGTTGTGATTGGCAAAAAAGGGAGGCGTATTGCGAAAGAAGATGCGCTTTCCCATGTATTCGGGTATACCGTGCTGAATGACATTACTGCAAGGGACTTTCAGCGCATGCACAAGCAGTATTTTATCGGGAAAAGCCTGGACGGTTCATGCCCAATCGGCCCGTGGATCGTCCATCGTTCAGAGATTGAAAATCCGAATGCCCTTCGGATTGAAACAAAAGTAAACGGCAAAGTCCGCCAGCAGTCCAATACGTCCCGTTTCATTTTCCCGGTTGAAGAAATTATATCCGAATTATCAAAGGGGATGACGCTGGAACCGGGGGACATCGTCGCAACTGGCACTCCAGCCGGCGTAGGGAACGGCTTCAAGCCGCCGCGCTTTTTAAAACCGGGTGATAAAATTGAAATTACGGTTGAAAAGGTAGGAACTTTGCGAAACGTCATCAAATAAAGTAAGATAAAGGCATGGAACAATAGAAAAAAAGGAGCAGATCCGTCCATGTTAACCCGAACAGACACCCATGTTACGACGTGGGTAATTGCGATCATACTTTTTATCGTAGCATTGTTTCTCCATAAGGCAGGAAAAGAAAAAGGTTTTAAAATTGTCCAAATGATTTTGAGGCTGTTGTACATACTGGTCATCGTTACAGGAGCGCTTTTATTTTTCCACAACCAAAGCCTCGACCCCGCGTTGTATGGCGTAAAACTGCTTGGTGGTATTCTTGTGATCGGTATGATGGAAATGATTTTGCTGCGCCTTGCCAAAGGGAAAAACACAGGGGTATTTTGGGTGTTATTCATTGTCTTTTTCATCGGCGTGTTATATTTGGGGCTGAGGCTGCCAATAGGCTGGCACCCTTTTATGTAAAAAATGCGGAAGGCAAGGAACAAGCTTGCCTTCTTTTTTAATGAACCCTTTTTAGGAACATGCGCCCGCCTATGTTCAATGTGCATTCAAACCATTCGGCCATATTTTCCCCAAACCTGAATGGTGATGGACCGATAAAATGCATTCCCCGTTGTTAAACAGCATCAAATTCACGCCCTGTTTTTTCGGAGCCTGCGAGAAATGACAACGTATTGTGGCAATAGATGCAGTCATAGATGGAAAATCCCGACTCATTTAAAAACTAAATGAAGCGGCAGAACATGTCATCATCCCATTCTTCCAGCCGTACTTCCAATGAAAAGTTAAGCGGCTTGCGAATCTGTATATATGTTCTGTCTGTGAGGAAAAGATTTTCACCCTCCAAGAGGATCCTGCCGTGGTCTGCTAAAATCCCTTTTTCCACTGGCCGCCGTGGAATTCGATTTCCTGGTCAAGATAATCGTCCAACATTGACGCTTCATCGCACTCATCGTCAAAAAATACCCATTCATCATTCAGCTTCTCCGCTGTGCCGGTTAAAAAAGCGCGGGATTGGGATTCAATAATTTTCAACCTTTGCAGTTTGCCCATCGCTGTCTTCCTTCCCGCTTGTTTGGATTTCTTTATATGTTTTAGACAAGGGGAAGGAATTTCATACATCTTCGGCCGGCGGAACCCAAAAATAAAAGCCGGAAAACAGGAGTGCCCTTTTTCCGGCTTGTTGATTATCCGTTTACGATTGTGCCGCCGTTTACGTGGATCATTTGCCCGGTGACATAGCTTGAATCGTCGGAAGCTAAATACACGTAGGCCGGGGCTAGTTCGGACGGCTGGCCAGGTCGTTTCATCGGGGTATCGGAACCGAATTTCGCCACCTGTCCAGCCGTAAAGGTGGACGGGATAAGTGGCGTCCAAATCGGCCCCGGCGCAACGCCATTTACGCGGATCCCCTTTGAGACGAGCGAAACCGACAGCGAGCGCGTAAAAGCAACGATTGCCCCTTTGGTGGACGAGTAATCAATCAATTGTGGATTTCCTTTATAGGCTGTAATGGATGCCGTATTAATAATCGAGCTGCCTTTTTTTAAGTGGGGAAGCGCCGCTTTCACCATAAAAAATTGGGAGAAAATATTTGTACGGAACGTTTTTTCCAACTGTTCTTCCGTAATGCCAAGGATGCTTTCCTGCGGGTGCTGTTCGGCGGCATTGTTCACCAAAATGTCCAGTTTGCCGAACGTGCTGACGGTTTTTTCGACAGCATCCCGGCAGTGCTGTTCATTCCCGATATCGCCCGGAATGACTAAGCATTTGCGGCCTTCCTTTTCCACCAGTTCTTTTGTTTGTTTGGCATCTTCATTTTCATCCAAATAGCAGATGGCAACATGTGCGCCTTCCTTTGCGAAATATATGGCAATCGATTTTCCGATACCGCTGTCCCCGCCAGTGATGAGCGCAATTTTACCGTCCAGTTTGCCGCTGCCCCGGTAGCTGCCTTTTACATTTTCCGGTTGCGGGTACATTTTGCTTTCAACGCCTGGCTGCCTGTTTTGGTGCTGGGCCGGCATGGTTCGCTTGGAGGTACTTTGTTCGTTTGCCAATATGGATCACTCCTCGTTTTGTAATGGGAAAAAGTCAGGATTCATCATTAGTTTTTTACCCAATCAATAATTCTATTTATCGGCCCGGCCGCATGAAAAAAAGAAGCGGGGCATACCCCGCTTCCCGCAAAAAACATGGATTTTACCGGTAGTTGACAAATTGCACATCAATCGGAAGATCTGCTTCGCGGATTGCCGCAATGACTTTTTGCAGATCGTCGCGGCTTTTCCCGGTCACGCGGATCTGGTCGTCCTGCACCTGGCTTTTCACCTTTAATCCGCTGTTTTTAATAATCGTGTTGATTTTTTTCGCATTTTCTTTATCAATGCCCTGCAGCAGTTTGGCGCGCTGGCGGACAGTGCCTCCAGATGCATTTTCCAGTTTGCCGTATTCGAGATTTTTGATCGGTACGCCGCGCTTAATCAATTTGCCAAGGAGCACGTCTTTCAATTGGTTCATTTTAAACTCATCATCCGATATGAGGACAAGTTCATCCTTCTCCAGCTTAATATCGCTTTTGTTCCCTTTGAAATCGTACCGGTTTTGGATTTCCTTCATTGCAATTTGGACGGCGTTTTGCACTTCCGATAAATCGACTTTTGAAACAATATCGAATGAACTTTCTTTCGCCATGTCAACACTCCTTAAAAAGCTGCGTTAACTCTTATTATAATGGAAGCCTTAGACATTCCACAACCTATTGTATTTCTGATACATAAAAAACAAGGGGATCCCCCTTGCCTTATAAATGGTCGGTTTTTTTTGAATACTGGTGTTTTCCGGCTTTACGTTCCTTTTCCGCCTGCAAGTTTTTTTCGTGGCGAAGCGCATTGTTGTCGCGCGCTTTTTTGTCGTTATCGGAAGTACGTGACATAAAGGCAACTCCTTTCGAAACAAAAATAAATATCCCGAACCTAAGTTTCCCCGTCTCCCGGCAGCGCTATACACTTAAGGCAGCTTGTTTAGGAAAAAGACGGCCAATGTGCCGGGCCCGGCATGTGAGCCGATGACAGAACCGATCGTATTGATTAAAAAATGCCTTGTTCCAAAGCGCGCTTCGATCAGCTGCCTCATTTCTTCCGCTGCCGCTTCGTCATCACCGTGGGAGATGCCGATCAGCTGATGTTCCAGGTCAACGCCGCGTTCTTCCATGATATCAAGCATTCGCTGGAGCAATTTTTTGCGTCCGCGGATTTTTTCAATCGGGATAAGTTTTCCGTCTTCCACATCCAATATCGGCTTAATATTTAAAAGCCCGCCAAGAAATGCGCCTGCTTTAGACAGACGTCCGCCCCTGGCAAGAAACTCCAGATCAGCAACCGTAAAAATATGTTCCATATGTTTGCTGCGAAATTTAGCATCCCGGATAATTTCCTCTTTATCAGCGCCGTTTTCCCGCAGGTCAACTGCCGACTTTACCACCAGGCCATAGCCGATCGATGCGCATTTTGTATCCAAGATCGTTAAGTCCAAATCCGGGTACGCCTCTTTTACCTGGCCGGCGATCATCACGGCTGTCTGGTATGTACCGGAAAGCTCGGACGAGAATGCTAGATAAATGCCGGAATCCCCTGATTTGGCCAAATCGGTAAAAAGTTTTTCAAAATACTTTGGTGTTGGCTGGGAAGTTTTTGTTTCCGCGCCTTCACGGATGGAACGGAACACGTCCTTTGGATTAATGTCAACCAAGTCGTTGTAAGCTTTATCGTTCACATAAACCGTTAATGGAATCAGCGATACGTGATTTTCTTTGAAAAAAGACAGCGGCAGGTCGCATGCGCTGTCCGCGTAAATTTGAATACCCATTGTTTTCACCTTCACAATCCATAAGTTCTAGCTTTAGTTTACATATTTTCGCTGGATTGTACAATTTTTCCGATCAGCCGTGAGAAATTTGTAAAAAATAACTTATACTAAAACGTAAAACTGGTTTTAAGTTGCTTTGGAGGACCGGATGGGGTAAACCGCCCTGTAAAGTGGTATAGTGGAATCAGAAAAGGAGTGTCAGGTCATGCTTTGGAAAAAAGTGGGCATGTTATGGCTGATGTTTGCTGTTATCATGGCCATTCCGGGCGCGGCAAAAGGAGAGGGAAAAATGGTTCCGGATTTTTCTGTAGAAGCCGTTCAAAAGGGCTGCAACGTCGAAATACGTCTAACCGCGGCAAATCGTACAGAAGAGGAAATGCATTTGGAGTTCCCTACAAGCAAGTTGTACGATTTTACGATTTATGATGAAACAGGGAAGCCGGTGTACACGTTTGGAAAAGGAAAATTTTATCTGCAGGCCTTCCAGCATCTCACATTAAAAAAAGGCGAACGGAAAACATGGGTTGAAAATTGGAAAGGGGGGGCGGGGACGTACACGGTAAAAGCCGTTCTGCTTTCTTCGAAAATAAACGGGAAATCTGGCGGGCATGTGCAAACGGAACTGCAGTTTACGATCCATAAGAAATAGCTGCCGAAGCCGGCAGCTATTCCAATTTTCCGAGTTCGTCCTGCATTTCGCGCAACTGCACCTTTTCAGCAAGTGTAGAGTTGGCGTATGCGCTGGATAAGGCGTTTTTCGCTTTTTGGATCGTTTCGGTTTTCTCTTCATCAGTTCCCTTGGCGGCCGTTTCTTTCGCCAGTTCGACAAATTGCCTTGCCTGCCTGAATAATCGGTTGGCCATTACAGGAGGCTCCCCGATACAGCATCTTCCCGGCTCCTGTTTGTTTCTGCTTCGACCAATGTGGAGTAATATGGGAACCTTTCATCATGCTTTTTTACTGCATCTTTTCCCTGCTGGACAAATCGTTTCGATTTGCTGCTTCTGCCCAAACGAAACACCGCCTTTTATGCTCGTAAGGGTACGCGGGGTACAATCCCGCGCCCGCTTATAGTATAGGAACATCGGGCCGGGATTATGCGCTTTCCCCTTTTTTCGACTTCAAATTCAGCGCTTCCTCCAAAAATACGCCGATGCCGTCTTCCGTATTGGAGAGGGTCGTTTCGTCCGCAATATTTTTCAAGGCAGGGATGGCATTGCCCATCGCAATCCCGATGCCGGCGTACTCGATCAATTCCATGTCATTGTCTTCATCCCCGAAAGCAATGATCCGTTCTTTCGGGATGCCGTATGAGTCGGCAACTTTTTTGACGCCGACTGCTTTATTCAGCCCGGCCCTGATGATCTCAATAATATGCCATGGCGCCCCCCAACGCCTATGGTCGACGACTTCCGCATGGACATCGCTTAAATATTTGCGTATTTCCGGAACATCTTCCTTTGCGGCGTGGATGAGCATGGAGGTCGGCTCGTCTTTCAGAAAACTGATCAAATTTCCGGTCGTTACATTCGGGTCACCGATCCGGAAAATTTCAAGCAACTTTTCGTCATGGTAATGCAAATACACATCATCTTTTACTTCGGCAACAATATTATAAAGCCGGAAATCGCCGCATGTTTCCACGATCGATTTCACCACCTCAAGCGGCATCGGCTCGTGGTAGATGCCCCAGCTCCTGTTTTTCGGGTGGTGGATAAAAGCGCCGTTGAAATTGACAATCGGCGTATCGAGCTCCAGTTCGTTATAATACGGCTGGCTTGAACGGAAAGGGCGGCCTGTGGATATCATGACAATGTGGCCTTCTGCTTTTGCCTTTTTCAGAACGGATTTCGTTTTCGGGGAAATGGTTTTCTCATCATTTAACAGTGTACCATCCAGATCCAAAGCAATTAAATAAGGTTGCGGCATCGCATTTGCTCCTTTTTGAAATGATAGTCAATATACATGCAATTTCACGATAATTAACTATACTAAACAATATAGCATTTTTCCTGCAAACGTACAGAGCGGGATGTTAAAATGATGTAAAGAATTTTTATTTTTATATTGAATGCAATTTTGTTATGATAAGAATACGGAGGAGGTTGAAAACCATGGATGAGTCATTAAAAGAGAATATTATGGGCGCGCTTGAACAGGTGATTGACCCTGAAATCGGTATAGATATTGTAAATCTTGGGCTTGTATATGATCTTGAGCTTGACGAAAAAGGGTGCCTGACAGTCACGATGACACTGACGGCAATTGGCTGCCCGTTGGCGAGCATTATTGTTGACCAGGTCCAAATGGCTGTACAGGATATTCCGGAAGTCAAGGATACCCATGTCAACATAGTATGGGATCCGCCATGGACAAAAGACCGTATGTCCCGCTACGCAAAAATTGCGCTCGGGATCAACTGAAGAATATTGATGCGGACGGCCTTTTTCTGGCCGTTTTTTTATGGGCGCAAGAGAGCGAATATCTCCATGACAGAATCCATGGCAAAAAAATGCGCTCATGCTTTGGCGAGGCGCTGTCCAAACTAATGCTGACAATCAAAAAGGAGGGCATTTCTTTGGGACAAAGCAATCGGTTTCATCCTGGAAGCAAAGCGCCGAATAACGGGGTATATGTGGAAGTCGGCGAAAACGGCGATCCGGTCGTAAACCCGAAAAGCATCCACCTCCATAAAGGAGACCGGTTTCCGGAAACATCAAATGATGAACGCCATTGGACGCGGAAACGGAAACCTTAAAAAAACGGGGAATCTCCCCGTTTTTTTGATGTCGCTTTCTGAAAAGGTTCCTTAAGTAGCATGAGATTTGCGGGAAGCTTGGGGTGAAAGCGTGCGGCGGAACCGGGACATGGGAAATGGGGGAGGTTCGCCGTGTGTTCAGGGCGAAATTTTAGCAAAAATCCAACAGAAAAATTTAACAGGGACTTGGAAAAAGGTAAAATAAGGATAACGGAGGTGAAAATATGGATATCAACCGCATGACGGTTACGGTCCAGGAAGGTTTGGCGGGGGCCCAGCAGATGGCCGCTGAAAAGCACCATCCGGAAATGGATACCGCCCATTTATGGAAAGTGCTGCTGGAAAAGCCCGACAGCCTGCTTTTAACGATATACAAAGGAGCCGGTATCGTACAAGAAGAAATGGCCAGGACAATTGATGAGGCGCTTTTGAAAAAGCCGGAAGTGGCTGGGCAAAGTGCAGCACCGTATTTGTCTTCATCGCTTTTGGAATTGTTCCGTCTGGCAGAGAAGGAAATGCACTCGTTTCAGGATGAGTATATTTCAGTGGAACATTTGGCGCTCGCTTTGATGGACTTGGAGCACGATGACATTTCCCGCTTTTTAAAGCGCAGGCGGATTACGAAAGAAAAACTTTTGCAGGTAATCAAAAAAGTAAGGGGGAATCAAAGGGTGGCCTCGCAAAACCCGGAAGCAACCTATAACGTTTTAAAAAAATATGGGGTGAACCTTGTTGAAGCCGTTAAAGAAGGCAAGGTGGACCCAGTCATCGGCCGGGATGCGGAAATCCGGAATGTGATCCGGATCTTGTCGCGCAAAACGAAAAACAATCCTGTCTTGATCGGGGAGCCTGGCGTCGGGAAAACGGCGATCGTCGAAGGGCTTGCGCAGCGGATTGTCCGCAAAGACGTCCCGGAAGGTTTAAAAGATAAAACCATTTTTTCTCTGGATATCGGGGCGCTTGTTGCAGGCGCGAAGTTCAGGGGGGAATTTGAAGAACGATTAAAGGCGGTGCTGCAGGAAATCAAAAAAAGCAACGGACAGATTTTGCTTTTCATCGATGAGCTGCATACGATTGTCGGTGCCGGTAAGACGGAAGGGGCGATGGATGCCGGCAATATGCTGAAGCCGATGCTGGCCCGCGGCGAGCTGCATTGCATCGGGGCAACAACGCTTAATGAATACCGGCAGTATATTGAAAAAGATGCCGCCCTTGAGCGCCGGTTCCAGCAGGTGCTTGTCCAGGAGCCGGATGTGGAGGATACCATTTCGATTTTACGGGGATTAAAGGAACGCTTTGAAATCCATCATGGCGTCCGCATCCATGATAAAGCGCTTGTCGCGGCCGCAACATTATCAAATCGCTACATTACCGACCGTTTTTTGCCGGATAAAGCGATTGATTTGGTGGATGAAGCATGCGCAAACATCCGCGTCGAAATGGATTCAATGCCAAGCGAACTTGATGAAGTGACGAGACGACTCATGCAGCTTGAAATTGAAGAAGCCGCCCTGCAAAAGGAGACGGATGATGCGAGCAAAGAACGGCTGGGTATATTGCGGAAAGAACTCGCTGATTTGAAAGAAGAAGTGGACACGATGCGCGCCAAATGGCAGTCCGAAAAAGCGGATCTGCAGAAAGTCCAAGAGAAACGTGAACTACTGGAAAAATACCGGCGCGACCTGCAAGAAGCCGAAAATCAGTATGATTTGAATAAAGCCGCTGAGCTGCGGCACGGAAAAATCCCTGCTGTTGAAAAAGAACTAAAGCAGCTGGAAAAGCAAATGGCCGAAAATGAAGGAAAGACAAGGCTGCTGCGGGAAGAAGTCACGGAAGAAGAAATTGCCAATATTGTGGCGCGCTGGACAGGCATTCCGGTGGCAAAAATTGTGGAAGGCGAGCGGGAAAAACTATTGAAACTGGAAAGCATCCTGCATGAGCGGGTGATCGGCCAGGATGAAGCTGTCCGCCTTGTGAGCGATGCTGTCCTCAGGGCGCGTGCTGGTATGAAAGACCCGAACCGCCCGATCGGCTCCTTTATCTTTCTCGGACCGACCGGCGTCGGGAAAACTGAACTCGCAAAAGCGCTCGCACAGCATTTATTCGATGACGAAAACCATATGGTCCGGATCGACATGAGCGAGTATATGGAAAAATATTCCGTATCCCGTCTGATCGGCGCGCCTCCGGGATATGTCGGCTATGAAGAAGGCGGGCAGTTAACAGAAGCGGTCAGACGGAAACCGTATTCTGTCATTCTGCTTGATGAAATTGAAAAAGCCCATCCGGAAGTGTTCAACATCCTCCTGCAGGTACTCGACGACGGCCGGATTACCGACTCGCAGGGGAGAACAGTCGATTTTAAAAATGCGATCATTATTATGACATCCAATATTGGTTCTTCTTATCTGCTTGATATAAAGGGCGGGGAAATCGACGAAGACACGAAAAATGCAGTCATGGCGCAGCTGCGCGCCTCATTCCGTCCAGAATTTTTAAACAGAATTGACGATATTATTTTATTTAAGCCGCTCAGCATGGACGATATGATGGGCATTGTCGATAAATTAATGAAAGAACTGGCCGGCCGCCTAAGAGAGCAGTTAATCCGGCTCTCGCTTTCCGATGACGCGAAAAAATGGATCGCCGAATCGGCCTATGACCCTGTATACGGCGCAAGGCCGCTGAAACGCTTTATCCAGCACCAAATCGAGACAAAACTGGCAAAAGAAATTATCTCGGGAACGGTACGCCCAAATGAAATTGTAAGGATCGATGTGAAAAACGGGCAGCTTACGATTACGGCCGAAAATCTGAAGCCTTAAACTTAAACAATCCGGCGCTGCCCGAATCAGGCAGCGCCGGATAGATTTTATTCTTCCGCTTTTACATGTTTTGGCAACGCTGCATTGACAATCAAAACCGCAGCTGTAATGACAAGCGACATGATGGCCATCGTTTTTACATGGTATGTAGAATTTGTGATGGCGCTTCCGACATATCCAAGCATCTCGGTTAGCAAAAATACCCAAAAGATTGTAAAAATGTATTTCATGATTTTCACCCCAAATTCAAATGGACTCCTATGCAATGTCTCCTTTTATCATATCACAGCGCAATAAATTGTAAAGAGGCAGATATTTGCCCGTTGCCATCTAAAAACACCGTCGACGGCAATGAATCTTTATAGCCGAGTCCGCATAAGCTTAAAAATAAATGTTCATGGAGGGTTCCTATGGATCAAGTGCTTGTCCTCGGCGCCCTGCAATTTGCCGGATTTGAACTGTGCAAGGCGCTGCTTGATGCTGGATATCCGGTTATGGCAGCTGATAGTAAAGCGTCCGGCGGCATAGATGGGGAAAAATGGATGGAAATCGGCAGAAATGCGAATGCCATTTATCAGCCAACCAGCGAGCTTTCGGTTGAAAGTGATTTTACTTGCTGCCTGCCGGTTTACGACTATTATGTCCAAAACGCCCGGGAGGATTTGCAAACTGTCTGTTCTTGCTTAGGAAATTTTTCCAACAGGATGGAACGTTTGGCGCTAATCCTCCCAAACCATTTGGCGGAAAGCACGGAAAAAGCGGGCTGGATTCCCCGGAGCTTAACCGATTATATAGAAACCATGACCTTTTTTGTCCCGACTTTGTACGGCCCCGGACAGCCAAGCCGGATGGCATTTTCACAAATGATAAACGGAAATCTTGATCCGGATCTGCAATACGATGATCGTGATGCGTTATACGCCGGTGATGCAGCTAAAGCAATTGTGCAAGTGCTGGAAAAAGGACGAACCGGGAAAACTTTTTATTTGAAAAGCCCGGATGGAAACGGATGGGAGCCCGTTGCCCGCTTTTTGGCCAAAGATGGCTATGGCAGCCGCCCGCTTCCGGAAAACAGGCTTGTTTCCGTCCGGGAGATGGAAGGCATAACGGTCCAGCCGTCGATTTCATATAAAGAGGCCATCTCAAAGCAAATGGCATATATGGGAAAGAATATTAAAACAAGTAATTAATCCCCTTTTCCGATATTGGAAAGAAGTTTTTCAACGATAGGGGCCATTTTTCGGAACAAAGGCTTCAACTCATCAATTGCCTCAAACAGCTTATCAGCATTCTCCAACAGTGCTTCGATATCAATGTTTTGGAAAAATGGATGGTTAAATAAACTGCCGGCTATTCCATCTTCTATTTTTTCATCGGTGCTTTCTGGCAATTGCACCTGGTTCCTGCGTGGAAAAAACATTTGGTCAAAAGGATGGACTTTTTTGTGTTCACCCATTTTCTCACTCCCTTTCGGCTTCTTTTTATTGTCTGAAATCCGGGCGTCTTTTCTACTACAGCATATGACGAAAAAACGGTTTCGACCGCGCCATTGGCCCATCCGCAATAGAACACTGGCCGGGGGTGACAAGAAAACACCGCTTTGATATAATTAGGAGCAGGTCATAATAATAACTATAAGAATCATTCGTATATGATAAACTTTGACTATTTTAATTTGGAAAGAAGGAATACGAAATGAATGCTGGCATTATCGGTGTTGGGAAGTATAATCCTGAAAAGGTTTTGACAAACTTTGATTTTGAAAAAATGATGGATACGTCCGATGAATGGATCCGGACAAGGACGGGGATTGTAGAGCGCAGGATCGCGCCGGATGAAATCGAGACGTCTGATATGGCCTATGAAGCGGCTGTAAAATCGATAAAAAATGCAGGCATTTCCCCTGAAGAAATTGATTTAATCCTTGTAGCGACCATTACGCCGGACCAGCCGTTCCCGACCGTTTCGAATATTTTGCAGGACCGCCTTGGCGCGAAGAAGGCAGCGGCGATGGACTTAAGCGCGGCATGCTCCGGATTTATGTACGCCATGGCGACAGCCAAGCAATTTATTGAGACGAATACGTATAAATATGTTTTAATTGTAGGTGTTGAAAAATTATCCAAAATCACGAACTGGGAAGACCGCAGTACGGCTGTGCTTTTTGGCGACGGGGCAGGTGCCGCCGTCATCGGTCCGGTTTCGGAAGGAAGGGGCATTCTTGCTTTTGAACTCGGTTCGGACGGCTCCGGCGGCAAATATTTGTATGAAGATAAAAACGGGCATATTGTCATGAACGGCCGCGAAGTATTTAAGTTTGCCGTCCGCCAAATGGGAGAATCGAGCCTGCGCGTGATTGAAAAGGCCGGGGTGAAAAAAGAGGATGTAAATTTCTTAATCCCGCACCAGGCAAATATCCGTATCATGGAATCAGCGAGGGAAAGGCTTGGCCTGCCTGTTGAAAAAATGTCGAAAACGATCCATAAATACGGAAATACTTCCGCTGCTTCCATTCCGATCTCATTAGTGGATGAACTGGAAGAAGGCAAGATCAAAGATGACGATCTTGTTTTGATGGTCGGGTTTGGAGGCGGATTGACATGGGGTGCTGTACTGGTAAGATGGGGGAAATAACCCCCGCTTTGGCACAGCAGCCTTTCAAAGCTGTAAAATTTTGACGGATTTATCGCATGATACTTAAACATTACCGGTCTTCTTGTACCTGGAAAAGGAGATGGAAAAATGGAAAACAGAAGAGTGGTTGTCACTGGAATTGGGGCTGTTACACCGGTCGGAAATGATGCGCGGACAGCCTGGCAGAACGTAGTAAACGGAAAGTCCGGGATCGGGCCGCTGACAAGGCTGAATGCGGACCAGTTTCCGGCAAAAGTGGCTGCTGAAGTGAAAGATTTTAATATTGAAGAGTTTATTGAGCGCAAAGAAGCACGCAAAATGGACCGCTTTACGCATTATGCCGTCGCATCCGCGATAATGGCGGTAAAAGATGCGAACCTTACGATTAACGAGGAAAACGCAACCCGTGTCGGCGTCTGGATCGGATCCGGGATCGGCGGCATGGAAACGTACGAAAACCAGTTTGAAATCTTCCAAAAACGCGGATACCGGCGTGTGAGCCCGTTTTTTGTCCCGATGATGATCCCGGATATGGCGGCTGGGCAGGTCTCCATTTTACTCGGCGCAAAAGGCATCAATTCCTGTACCGTAACCGCCTGTGCAACGGGAACGAACTCGATCGGCGATGCATTTAAGGTCATCCAGCGTGGAGACTGCGACGTGATGATTACCGGCGGCGCAGAAGCACCGATTACAAATATGTCGCTGGCGGGATTTTGCGCAAACACCGCGCTCTCGACCAATCCGGACCCGAATACGGCAAGCCGCCCGTTTGACTTAAACCGCGACGGGTTTGTCATTGGAGAAGGCGCCGGGATTGTGGTGCTCGAAGAATTGGAACATGCGAAAAAGCGCGGGGCAAAAATTTATGCGGAAGTCATCGGCTACGGGGCAACCGGCGATGCATACCATATTACGGCGCCAGCTCCAGGCGGGGAAGGCGGCGCGCGTGCAATGAAAATGGCGCTTGACGACGCAGGGATCACCCCAAGCGAAGTCGGCTATATTAATGCCCACGGCACAAGTACGCAGTATAATGATAAATATGAAACGATGGCTATAAAAGAAGTTTTTGGCGACCATGCTTATAAACTTGCCATAAGCTCGACAAAATCCATGACCGGGCATCTGCTCGGCGCAGCGGGGGGGATTGAAGCTATCTTTACCGTACTGGCAATCAACGAAGGTATCCTACCGCCGACGATCAATATTGAAGCGCCGGACCCGGAATGCGATTTGGATTACGTGCCGGATGAATCCCGCAAGCAGGAAGTCAAAGTGGCGCTCAGCAACTCGCTCGGATTCGGCGGCCATAACGCGACACTGGCATTTAAAAAATACGAAGATTAACCTTCGTCTTTTATAAAGAACGTCAAGGGGCTGTCCCAAGAGCCGGTAGGCCGGCCCGGGGCACTCCTTTTTTTATGCAATCGGGAAAGTTTTAGTTATTTCAAAATGTGCTTTAAATCTGATCAATAAAACGCGTTCCCCGCTAATACAATAGAAGCAAACAGAAGGGGGGGCGTTATGGGCGTCATACGTACAGACAGGTGGATGGAGGAAGATTTTGGAAGGCCGGAAGTGTTTTGCAAAAACATCAAACAGGCCGGAAAAGACGTGAAAGATTTTTACCGGTACTTGCAAAGCTTCGGCATGTACCGGCCTTCAGGACAGTCGAAACAGACTTTTCTATCGTTGAAAGAAAAGAATGCGTGGGAAAAAATCGCGGCACTTAAAGCAAAGTATCAAAAGCTGTGGAAAGGGCCGGACCCGGATATTTATATATTCCCGATCCGTGCGGGAAACGGATTCGGGTTCCGAAAAAGCAGGGGAAAATCAGGCGTCACGCTGCCGGATGCCGTTTTCCTGTTCTTGGGGCCGGTACGGGACGAAAAAGAATGGGAGGCACTTTTGATCCATGAATACCATCATGCTGCGCGCATGTCCCGGCTGAAACAGCCGCTTATGGAATATACGTTGCTCGATTCTCTTGTATTTGAAGGCCTGGCGGAACATGCCGTGCTCGAATACTTAGGGGAGGAATATATTTCAGGAACGTCCAGGCTGTATACGGGCAGGCAGAAGATGCAGGCGTGGCACCGATTTTTTGCGGAAAACCTTGAAAGGAAAAAAAGCGAGAAAATCCACGATGACCTGCTTTTCGGGAGAAGGTACGTGCCAAACATGATGGGGTATGCGCTCGGGTATTTCCTCATAGAAGAATTTAAGAATACACATGCTTTTTCTACTGCAAAATGCATAGGCCTCGCATCCGAAACATTCCTTACAAAAAATTTTAAATAGGGGGTTGCCTGCTGAAAGATATAGTGCCGGCAGCTTCCCCCATCTTCCTTTTTGGCGGCGGCATAGGAATAATTTAACTGCTCCCTGCCTATACTGAATGACAAATAGAGTTTACGGGGGGTTATCAATGCTGTATCTTCACGATGTATGGGTCAACTGGTTCGAGGGGGAGGAAAACGGATATAATGTCTGCCCTTTTCATGAATGGCGCCGGGATGATGTCATTGAACTGCTTGACCAGGTCCCTCTTTTATATGTGGACACGCTTCTTTATGATTACATTGAAAATGATTTGGCGGAATTGCCGCAGACGTTGCTGAACGATGTTTATCAAAAAGGGATATTGCGCAAAAACCATGAAAGGATCCAGCTTGATTATTGTTTTGTCGTAACGGATGGCAAGGGAATATTGGCTGTCGATACGATCGGCTATACGCTGCCGATCCGGAAAAGCAGGCTTATCCCGCGGCAGGAACAGCTTGTGTATGATATGATAGTGGGACATGAGCCGGTTTCTTACCATTTTGAAAAAAACGCCAAACCGAAAGAATACCATATTTTATCCCCTTCACCGGAATGCATGCAGGGGCTGACGAGAAGGGAAAGGCAGTTAAAGCAGCTGCTGTTTATGGCCCTTGACCAGCTTTATTCTTCTAAGAATACGGCGGAAGTGCGGTATTGGTATACTGAATGGTCGCCGGAAAAATATGAACAAATTCAATTTATGGATTTTGATCTTGTGTGGGAGCGGCTTTATGAGGAAACAAAAACAGGGTGGTCTGAAAAACACGAGCAGTTGTGCGAAAACTTGATAAAAGGACAACCGTTCTTTGAAAAACTTTGGGAACTTGAACACAATGAAAAAAGCGAACTCATGTAAAAACGAGTTGCGTACTAAATCGCAACTCGTTTTTTGCATTGGTTCAGTGGCGTTTTTTCCTGCCGAGCCCCATTGCATTTTCCATTTTCTTCAGCATTTTTCCTGCCACAATATTAGCTTTTTCCGCGCCTTCATCCAAAATGCGGTCCAATTCCTCCGATTCAATCAGTTCGTAATAACGGTGCTGGATCGGGGCAAGCGCATCATTGATTACATCCACAAGGTCAGCTTTAAATGCCCCGTAACCGACCCCCTCGTATTTCCTTTCCAATTCTTCAATGGACAGGCCGCTGAAGTTGGAGTAGATAACGAGCAGATTGGAGATGCCTGGTTTGTTTACCTTATCATATCTCACGACGCCGTCCGAATCGGTAACGGCGCTTTTAATTTTTTTATCGACCAGTTTCGGGTCATCAAGAAGTGAAATAAAGGCTTTCTTATTCGGATCGGATTTACTCATTTTTTTTGTCGGATCCTGCAGGGACATGATCCGTGCGCCTGATTCAGAGAGCTTGATGTCAGGCAATGTAAAAATTTCCAAATACCGTTTATTAAATCTTTCCGCCAAATCCCTCGTCAATTCCAAATGCTGTTTCTGGTCTTCACCGACCGGCACAAGATCTGTGCTGTATAGCAGGATATCAGCAGCCATCAGCGGCGGGTATGTCAATAGGCCGGCCGATACGCCTTCTTTTCCTGCCGATTTGTCTTTAAACTGCGTCATCCTTTCCAATTCTCCGATATAGGAAACGCACTGCAGCATCCATCCGGCCTGGGCATGTGCCGGTACTTCTGATTGGATAAACAGCGTTGCTTTCTTCGGATCAATGCCGACAGCGACATAAAAAGCGGCAAGGCTTCGGATGTTTTTGCGCAACGCAAGCCGATCCTGCGGCACGGTGATGGCATGCTGGTCCACAATGCAAAAATAGCAATTAAAACTGTCCTGCAGTTCAACAAACTGCTTCATTGCGCCAAGATAGTTGCCGATATGGATCGTTCCGCTCGGCTGGATGCCTGAAAAAATGGTTCTCATTTTGCTTTTTCCTCCTAAGACATGCTGAAATTTTTCCATAAAAATAAAAAACCATTCATCCAAATAGGGACGAATGGGATAGATCCGCGGTGCCACCCTAAGTGCCCTTTACGCCGGGCCGCTTAGTTCCAAAAAATTGGGGCCTTGTTAACGCAAGGCAAACGCCGGAAACTAATAGGGTAAAATATCCGTTCATCCCCGGAGCTCGAAAGCCCATTCCATCTGCCCGGCATGTTTGTTCCCACCAACCACAAACTCTCTAAAATGCCCTGGCAAATGTACTATTCTTTCTCATCGCTTTTCACGTACCGCCACCATTATAATCAAATTAAGCAAAAAAGTCAAAATGCGAAATCTTTACGAACTTTGCAGAAAAAGGGCAATTGCCATGAAAATCATCATCACAACGCCGGTTAAAAACGGCATTTGCACGTGAATCGAGACCAGTTTGGACAGCGGACGGACTTCTCCGTCAAATCTGGACGACAGTCGCTGGAAACCGTAGAAAAAAGCATCAAAAAAACCTGTACGGAGCATAAAAACCGACAAGGAAAAAAAGATCAAGAGCGCCCCGATTGTAAAAGATGTATTAATATAACAAAGCAGGTCGATCCGCTTATAAAACGTGAAAGAACAGATGAAAACAAGCAACTGGGAAGACAAAAACCAATAGACAAGCTTTTTAAACATATGCTCACCTTTCAGCAACAAGCATTTTCGTCCATTATACAGGAACACAACAAAATAGAAAACTACCAGACATGTCGAAACATATTTATAAGTTAAATTAAATTTATTTCAAGAAATAAAAAAATTAAAAATGTCACGCATACCGTAAATTATGTTGCATAAATGTTTAAAGAAGGAAAGATAAAGGAAAAGCCTGCGCAAAAAAATATTAGAAATCAGTTGTTCATAAGGGACTTGGTAAAAAATTTAGCAAAGAATATTTAAATGAGTGAATTTCAAAATTCCAAGTCCTTGTGTCCAAAGGTTTTCAAAACATAAAAAAGGAAGTACCTCCCCAAGTCTTGTATAACGGTAATTAACGAAAAAAACAAAAAAGACTGGAGGGACACTCCCTGTGACCATTATACGACAAATGAGTTTATTTGGCATCCAGGAATTATACGAAATGGAACCTACCCATCGTTACGATGCCATTATTTCAGCTATAAATCTTAATAAAATCTGCCATTCAGTAACCAAGAAGTCCCATCTTGGTGCACCTGAAGAATTAAACTATGCCGCCATGATTATTTCAGTTTTCGTCCGTTATGTTGAACGAATCCCAACCGTTAAGGATCTTGTGAAACGTTTAAATGAAGACATTACCTTCAAGCTAAACTGCGGTTTTCTTGTATCGGACAATACGCCTTCTGAATCCTCTTATTCCTGGCTTACGAT
>NZ_BKZP01000001.1 GCF_008974185.1 Weizmannia acidilactici | reverse complement strand
GAGGTTTGCCGCTCGCTTCTTTCAGATTCCGCATCACTACGGACACCCTTGCGTTAGGCTATCGCTACTACTGCCTTCGCGATTCGGGACTTTCACCCTATAGAGTGCAGCCATGCCAGGCGCACCGTAAATGGCCGGCTGTGCATTTTTTGCAAGCCGGCCTTTGGCTGTTATTTTGGAAAACTAAGCGTAAACGATATATCGTTGTTCTTTAAATCAAATTTGTCGGCTTTGATCCGGGCATCATTCTCCAATTCCATCTTTTGCAATTGGATATATACCAATTTTTCACTTGGCTTGATAATCACCCATTCCGGCAGTTTGTACGTTGTTTTCACAAATTTTAAAATATATGATACCGGCAGATGAATGGAACCGAGGGATACGGATTTCTGTTTTAAAACCAAATCCCCGTTTTTTAAAGCTTCCGGCTCAAAAGTCATCGTATATCCCAGTTTTTCGGAAAACACGCTGACCGTTCCGTAAAAAACAACTTCATTATCCAGAAACACTTTTTCTTTCATCTTTTTTTCCTGCAAAAAACGGTTGACCAGCGCCGTTAAGTCAGCTTTATCCGTTTCTACATGGAAGTCGACTGTTTTGCCGGGCCTTGGCTGTTTCGGCACATGTCCGTCCGGCACAAAAAGGAAAAATGCCAGCAAAACGGCTATTGCCGCCACCGCGGCAGCCAGCGCAAAAAAGGCGGTTTTCCATGGATTTTTTTTCATTCCATATCAATCCTTTAATCCTGTACTGTTTTACAGCAGGTTCTTATTTTGGTATGCCCAAAAAATTGCCTTTCAGCAAATAATGGTAAATCCTTTTGGACATCAGTTTATAACCTTGATCATTCGGATGGAAATGGTCGTCGTAAAGAAGATCCTCTTCCTTGCGGTCAAAAATATCCGAAACCGGAATAAATATCGTGTTTTTATATTTTCCTGCCACCTTTTTGCTTGCCGCATTCCAATCCGCTAAAATATCATCAACTTCTTTAATATCCGAAAACCATTTGGAAAAAGGATTATAAATGCCGACAAGCGCAATTTTTACGTTCGGGTTGATTTTGCGGATCTGCCGGAAAATTTCATTCAAACGCTGCTCATATCCGGGGATCGCAATCTGGAATGCCTGTTTATTCAAGTTGGGGATGTTTTCGCGGAAAACTTTCATAATATCATTTCCGCCAATGGTTATAATAACAGCATCGGATTCCCGGATGGACTTTTGGATATTTTTATCCTGAAGCCGGGCCAGCAGCTGGTCTGTCCGGTTCCCTTTTACGCCGTAGTTTGTAATGGTGGTTTTTTTTACCCCTTTCAGGCCATCGAGCTCATTTTTCAAATAATACGTGTAACCGCCGCGCCCTTTGCTGTCCCCAACTCCCTCTGTCAAGGAATCGCCGATCGAAACAATGCGTACGGGAACCGGCACCACCTTTTTTTCACCACTTGCCGGTTTGAATAAAAGGTTATGAATGCCGATTGAACATCCCGACATAGCGAGGGACACAGCGGCAATAAGAGGAATGAACCATTTTTTCACTTTTGACACCACTTTTATTAGACTTCTGTTTTCGCAATGCTTCCATTATATCATGAAAAAAATGCACCGGGTGTTGATTTGTGCTCAAATTTTGCAGCCGGTTTTTCCTGAAAAGGGGCCATCACCGTTTCCATTGCACATCTTTTACCCTGGCACTATAATAAGAAGAAGTACGCACTTGAAGGTGGGATATTTATTTTGGCAACTTCAACATACTCACACAGTTGGAAACAGGAACTCGCCAATGCGATTACGCACGGCATCGGATTTTTGCTCAGCATTCCGGCAATGGTCATGCTGATTATGTTTGCCGCGCAGAAAAACAGCCCGCTTTATATGGCAAGTTTCCTTGTTTTCGGCATTTCCATGCTGCTCCTTTACTTGTTTTCGACTTTACTCCACAGCTTTTATTGGACAAAAATCAAAACATTTTTGGCGATTTTGGATCATTCCGCCATATTCCTGCTTATTGCGGGCACATACACCCCAATCGTGCTGATTACCCTGCACGGAACTTTGGGCTGGATCTTGTTTTCCATCGTGTGGAGCATGGCTGTGATCGGCATTGCCGGCAAATGTTTTCTCATCCACCGCTTTAAACTTTTATCCACGATTCTTTACTTGATGATGGGCTGGTTTGTCATCATCGC
Source organism: Weizmannia acidilactici (assembly GCF_008974185.1). Lineage (GTDB taxonomy): Bacteria > Bacillota > Bacilli > Bacillales > Bacillaceae_C > Weizmannia > Weizmannia acidilactici. The sequence goes on along the minus strand of NZ_BKZP01000001.1, from coordinate 201,282 downwards.
CATTAAGCCTCTGTACACCGGCTTGTCCGCTACAGGATTCTGGCTCCTGCTCACGGGCGGCATCTGCTACTCTGTCGGAGCCGTGTTTTACACTTGGAAAAACCTTCCTTATTCCCATGCGGTTTGGCATTTGTTCGTCATCGCCGGCAGCGCATTTATGTATTTCTGTATTTTATTTTACGTTTAGTATTTCCGCAGTGAAAAAACCATGGAGCCAGCCTCCATGGTTTTTAAGGTTTGCGTACAAACACTTGGAATTCGTAGTCGTACGGGTTGTTTTCATCTTTTACCCCTTTTGTGCAGGAAACCATTTCCCATTCGTCCCAGTTCATGGGCGGAAAATATGTATCACCTTCTATATCCGCATATATTTTTGTGCGGTACAGCTTGCCGGCCTCTTCCAGCAGAAGTGCAAAAATTTCGGCGCCGCCCGTCACAAAAATTTCACTGTTGTGCGTATCTGCCCATTTCAAGAGGCCTGCCTTTCCTGAAACAACAACGCATCCTTCCGCTTTAAAATCCGGATCCCTCGTCATGATGACATTCGTCCTCCCGGGAAGCGGCCTGCCGATCGATTCAAATGTCCTTCTTCCCATGACAACAGGGTGCCCCATCGTCAGTTTTTTAAAATACTTGAGGTCTTCAGGAAGATGCCACGGCAGGCGGTTGTTTTTCCCAATTACGCCTTTCTCATCTTCCGCCCATAAAAACGAGATCATACGCTCACCACTCCCGGAATATGCGGATGCGGACGATAATCTTTTAACGTAAAATCTTCATATTTGAAATCAAAAATATCTTTCACTTCAGGATTCAACACCATTTTCGGCAGCTTCCGCGGCTTGCGCGTCAGCTGCAGTTTTACCTGCTCGATATGATTCAAGTAAATATGGGCATCGCCGAGCGTATGCACAAACTCCCCGGGTTTAACCCCGCAAACCTGCGCGATCATCATTGTCAGCAGCGCATAAGAAGCAATGTTAAAAGGCACGCCGAGAAAAATATCGGCAGAACGCTGGTAAAGCTGGCAGGACAGTTTGCCGTTTGAAACATAAAACTGGAATAAACAATGGCATGGCGGAAGCGCCATCTCATCGATTTCCCCGACATTCCATGCATTGACAATTAACCGCCTCGAATTTGGGTTGTGTTTGATCTGGTCAATTACTTGGGCAATCTGGTCTATCGTCCTCCCGTCGCGTGTTTTCCACGACCGCCACTGCTCCCCGTAAACAGGGCCCAAATCGCCGTTTTCATCCGCCCATTCATTCCAAATGCGGACACCGTTTTCCTGCAAATATTTTACGTTCGTGTCCCCTTTCAGCATCCAGAGAAGTTCATAAATGATGGATTTCAAGTGCAGCTTTTTTGTCGTCAAAAGCGGAAAACCATCCTGCAGATTAAATCGCATCTGGTAACCGAAAATGCTGATCGTCCCGGTACCGGTGCGGTCTTCTTTCTTCACGCCGTTTTCAAGTACATTCCGGCAAAGATCCAAATATTGCTTCATAATTTGATTCCACCCTTTTTAAACATTCAAATATTATACTTTCATCCATTGCGGCGGCATGTTTTTATCCCAATAAATCGTGCCAAGATGGCGGTGCGTTTGGAAATTGTCGAAGGCGACATGGTAGTGGAAGTTGAAATAGTATCCGTCACCGGGCGGATGTTCGCGCCGTACGTGGAAGCGAATCACATCTTCTTTTGTTTCTGTATTGTATATATGGAAAATTTTTTCACCGGTGCCGGCGCTCGGCTGGTCCGAAACCGCTAAAAGAGGCAGTTTTTCCTGGGGATAATTGCGTACAGTTTCTGCAATCGCCGTTTCAATATTCGGCAATATCACTGCACAAAATTCATCTTCAATCACCGGCCTGATTTTCGCCCCGAATTTCCGGTAAGCCTGCTCTTCCGCTTCATCTAAAAATTCGCTGACCAACTGGCTGCTATATTCTTCATCGGTAAGTTTCCGTTCCGTAACAGCATTCGAGCGACTTGATAGATTGGCGGCTGTTTCCGTGCTTCCCTGCTCAATATTATTGTCGGCCTTGTATAAATAGTTCCAAATGGCATGGGAAGGAGGCACCAAACCAAATGTTAAAACAGAAACAAGGACCACAGCCGATTTTTTCAGCCACTTTTTCATCATTTTCCCCTCCCTCAGCCTTAAGATTCCGATATGAATTTATTATATAATATTTAATTGGCACTTGCATTAAGCAGGTGCAGAAAAAAGCAGACCCCTTTGCGCATGCCGGGGATGCCGCACAGAAAGAGGCCTGCTTTTTTTCAGCAGTACTGCCTGAAAGCCGTATGCAGATTTTCAATGATTTCTTCCACTTCATGCCCTTCGATATCGCTTCTCGGGATAAAATGGACGACTTCTTTCCCTTGAAGGAGCGCAACAGACGGGGAAGAAGGCTCAATACCGGTAAAATATTCGCGCATTTTTGCCGTTGCTTCTTTATCCTGCCCTGCAAAAACGGTCACCAAATGGGCCGGTTTCTTTTCGGATGTCCGGATTGCTTCCACAATTGCCGGGCGCGCCAGGCCGGCTGCACAACCGCAAACGGAGTTCACGACAACCAAAGTCGTGCCCTCTGCCTTTTCCATATATGTTTCCACTTCTTCCAAGGTGCGCAGTTCTGTAAAACCGTTGCTTGTCAGTTCTTCCCTCATCGGCGCGATCAACGCCTTCATGTATTCTTCATATGCCATCGACATCTTTCATTTTCCTCCTTTATCTTTAAGATTGGGACTGCCTTGCTTCCGTCATTTGCTTCCAGACCGAACCTTTTGCTTTCTCACCTTTTGTAATCCTTTCGATCGCCATTTTGACCTGGAGCCTGACCTCAAATTCAGGGTCATTCTCGGCTTCTCTTAAAGCAGGCAGGACCGTTTCATCGCCTTCTTCATACAAAAACATCGCGGCACGCCAGCGGACGATTTTGCTGCTGTCTTTTAACGCTTTTGCCATCTCATCGCACGCTTCTTTAAAGCCGAGGTCGCTTAAGGCATCCCCCGCAGTCCGCCGAACGCTTGCATTTGCATCGTGCAGGCCTCGGTACAATAGCGGCAGCACTTTTTTGTCTTTCACCATGCCCAAATAAACGACGGCTAGCCTTCTGATCGATGGTTTTTCATCCGAAAGAGCTTTTTTAAGCACCGGGAGATCAGAAAGTTCCGGATCTTCCATTTCTTCAAGCAGCCGGTATCTCTCCCTCCAGTCATCCGTTTCAAGCATATCGGATGTCAATTTCAGCCGTTTTTTGGCCCCGGGCTGCGGCGCCTGATGCTTCGCCTCATTGACAAGCCTGTCAAGCTTTTCTTTCGGGTAAGCGGCAATGATTTCTTCCGTGACATCACGGCCGATCTCGTCAAGATCTCCGTAACGTATGCCAAAATCTTTCCATTTCCGCAGGAAGACATAATTTTCGCCTTCAAGCTGTGCAGCTGCGAGCGCCTCGGCAAAATAAGCCGGGAGCCCGAAACGTTTTTCCTGTTCGCCGTCGGTACATTTCACTTGGATGGGAATGCCCTTAAACATTTGCACGACTACCTGGATTTCGCCGTAATGTTCATTAACAAGCGCACCGCTTCCGCTTTCCCCCTCCGTTTCTCCGAAAACTTCGCGCACTTTCGGCAGTATATCCTGCCAGTCAGTTTTCCCGTTCCGCTCCACCGCAAGAAAATCGGCGACATGGTAAACGCCCTTGACGCCGTCAATATTTAAAATTTCGCGGATCAACGGGGGCACGCCTTCTTCCTGCCCTTTTTTATAATTGTTGCGGGAGCCGTCTGGGAGCTCCTCAGTCAAAATGACTTTCATCGTATTCGGGCTCGGCGTCGGTTCGATCGCTTTAATTTTCATGTCCACACCGCCTTTCCCAATCAATCTACTAGCATTTTACCATATTTACGGTGGATACACGAATTAGATGTTTCCATCCTGCAGCTCTGACAGGTAGCTCCAGCGTTCAATCAAATATTCCAGCTTTTCATTTTCAGCTTCAAGCGCCTTCATCATTTCCTGCGCTTTCACAAAGTCCGACCCCGCTTTTTCAAGTTCTGCGTTTAAAGCAGCAATTTTTTGCTCGCACGCTTCAATCTTCCCGTCAAGTTCTTCCCATTCCCGCTGTTCTTTGTACGAAAGTTTTTTTCGTTTTGTTTCCTTTTTCGGCTGCGGGCCGGGATGCTCTTTCAGCTTTGCTTCCGGTTTTTGCACGTCAAGTGTACTTTCAAGGTAATCGCTGTAAGAACCGAAAAACCGGCTGATTTTTCCGCTTCTTTCAAAAATGAGCAGCTGCTCTGCCGTTTTATCCAAAAAATAGCGGTCATGCGAAACGGAAATGACAACGCCCGGAAACTGCTCAAAATAGTCCTCAAGAACGGTCAGCGTCTCGGTATCCAGATCATTTGTCGGTTCGTCCAAAAGCAGCACATTGGGGTGTGTCATCAACAATTTCAGCAAATACAGCCTGCGTTTCTCGCCGCCTGAAAGCTTCCGGATCGGAGTGCCGTGCGTGTGCATGCCGAAAAGGAATTTTTCAAGCATCTGCGCAGCGGAAATCGTTTCCCCGTCTTTTGTCGTTACCGCGTCACCGGCTTCGCGGATATACTCAATCATCCGCTTGTTTTCATCCATATCAGACGTTTCCTGCCGGTAATATGCAATTTTTACGGTTTGCCCGGTTACGAGTTCCCCGCTGTCAAGCGGAACCACCCCTGCCAAAATATTCATCAGCGTCGATTTTCCGCTTCCGTTTTTCCCTGTGATCCCGATCCGGTCGCCCGGTTTGACAAGCAGATTGAAATCTTTAAGAATCGCCTCATTTTCGAACGCTTTATAAGCATGCTTCAGTTCAAAAACCTGCTTGCCTAGCCGGCTTCCGGCAAGCGCCATATCCACTTCATTTTGCTGTGGAACTTTACCAAGGTTCGATTCAAGTTCTTCAAAGCGCTGGATCCTCGCTTTTTGTTTAGTCGAGCGCGCTTTTGCCCCGCGCCTTATCCAGGCGAGTTCACGACGGTATAAGTTTTTCAGCTTTTCTTCCTGCAGCTGCATTTCTTCTTCCCGCCGCGCTTTAGCTTCAATAAAATCCTGATAATTTCCTCTATAGCTGTAAAGTTTCCCACGGTCGAGCTCGAAAATCCGGTTTGCCGTCCGATCCAGGAAATACCGGTCGTGCGTCACAAATAAAACGGAATAGGGGTATTTCGCGATAAACTCTTCCAGCCACTTCACCGCCGGATAATCGAGATGGTTGGTTGGTTCGTCCAAAATGAGCAGATCAGGCGTTTCAATCAGCACCTGGGCAAGGGCTGCCCGCTTTTTCTGACCGCCTGATAAGCTCGAAATTTTCTTTTCAAAATCGCGGATACCGAGTTTCGAAAGGATCGCTTGCGCATTGGCGCCCGCTTCCCAAGCGCTATGAGCATCCATTTCTTTTTGCAGCCGGAACAGTTTTTCCTGTAAGACAGCATTTCCCGGATCCTTTTGCATTTCAATCAGCGCCTCTTCATACGATTGCAAAAGCGCCATCAAAGGGGATCCGCTATGATACACCTGTTCAAGCACCGTTAAATCGGGCTGAAGCTCGGGATCCTGTGGCAAATAACCGATCGTGTAATCATTCGGGCGCGTCAAATCCCCGAGGTCTGCATCGTCATGCCCGGCAATGATTTTTAAAAGGCTCGATTTTCCCGACCCATTGACACCGACAAGGCCGATCCGTTCCTGCTCCCCGATACGGAAAGACAGATGGTCAAACAGCACTTTATCTCCGTATGATTTTGAAAGCCCTTCGACTGATAACATTTTCATTGTCCAACATTCCATTCTTTATAAAAATGCTGTAAAAACTGCTTCATAAACCGGTGGCGCTCCTCCGCAAGGCTTTTGGCCGTTTCGGTATGGAGCCTGTCTTTTAGAAGCAATAGTTTTTCATAGAAATGATGGATCGACGATGTTTTCCCGTTCCGGTATTCTACAACCGTCATCGCGCTTCTGACAGGAAGAGCCGGTTCATAGAGCGGCTGGCCCTTTTTCCCGCCGTATGCGAATGCGCGGGCAATTCCGATGGCGCCGATCGCATCAAGGCGGTCGGCATCCCGGACAGCCATCGCTTCAAAACTTGTCAGTTCCGCTTCGTTTCCACCTTTAAAAGAAATGGAAAAAACGATCTCGGCGATATGTTTTTTTGTCTCCTCCACTAGCGGAAGCCCGCCCAAAAAACGGTGCAGTATTTCTTCACCTTCTTTTTTGCCGGCATGCATTTTTTCATCAGGGATATCGTGCAAAAGGGCGGCCGCTTCAATGATAAACCGGTCCCCTTTTCCTTCTTTTTCCGCAATATATAATGCGAGCCGGCGGACGCGGTCAATATGGTGCCAGTCGTGCCCGGAAGCATCCCCGCTGTGGAAAGTGCGGGCAAACTGTTCAATATGTATTAAAATTGAATTTCCTTGCATATGCGCTCCTTTCTTCGTGCTTTTTATTTTACCATGTTTTTATCTGGCGAATAAAAAAGCTGCACGGTGCAGGGTGCAGCTTTTTTACGGGCTGAATTTCAAATGGTGCAAAGTTTTGACGGCATGGTGGAGCATTTCCAGCAAATCATCCATCAGATCTTCCGTAATCAGCCGGTTAAAATCAATGATGACTTCTTCTGACGTGCCGGAGAATGATGAATAAACGGACCTTTCTTCAAAATGGCGGCCACCCCACAGCGAGCGGATGATGCTTTTATAGGCGTCAGATTTTTTCGTGTTTTGCCACGAAAAAGTAATCCAGGCATAAGCACCTGCTCCATTCCCGGAAAACCCGTCCAAAATTTCCGCCGCCAGCTGTGCAAACGGTGCAAAAAGCCGGACCGTTGCGCTTGCCTCCCTCCAGGCGGGAAGCGTAAGCGTAATCCTATAGTCCCGCGACATCCCGGCCAAATCGACGATATCGTTCCGCCCGATAATGGCTGCTTCCCCGCTTAAATCGAGGTCATAAGCCGCCCCTTCAAAAACCGTCTTCATATTTTCAAAAGCAGTGGGGTCAAACATCGCTTTTCCCCCATTAAAAGAGTCCGATTGCCCTGCCGTTTTCATCGACATCCATCTGGTAAGCAGCCGGCTCTATCGGCAGCCCGGGCATCGTCAATACGTCCCCCGTTAAAGCAACAATAAAGCCGGCGCCAAGCTTCGGCACAAGCTCGCGGACATGGATGGCAAAATCAACCGGGCGCCCGGTTTTTTTCGGGTCATCGGACAAAGAATACTGCGTTTTAGCGATGCAAACCGGGAGATGCCCCCAGCCGAAGCGTTTAAAATCTTCCATTTGCCTGAGCGCTTTCGTTGAAAATTCCACACCTGTTCCGCCGTATACTTTCCGGACAATCGTTTCGATTTTTTCTTCAATGGTTGACTCAAGCGGATAAATCGGACGGAAATTGTTCCGTTGTTTTGCGGCTTCAAGCAATTTGTTTGCAAGGTCGATTCCTCCAGCGCCCCCTTTTTCCCACACTTCCGTAAGCGATACCGGGATGTCCCGTTCGCTGCACCAATTTTTTAAAACCGCAATTTCCGCTTCTGTATCTGAAGCAAACCGGTTGATCGCCACAACAAACGGAAGCCCGAATGCCACAATCGTTTCCACATGTTTTTGCAGATTTAAAAGGCCGGCTTGAAGCGCAGCAGTATTTTCAACCGCCAACTCTTCTTTGCGTACACCGCCGTGCATTTTTAAAGCACGGATTGTGGCAACAATCACGACGCCGTCCGGTTTAAGGCCGGCTGTCCTTGCCTTTATATCAAGAAATTTTTCCGCGCCGAGGTCCGCACCGAATCCTGCCTCTGTCACAACATAGTCCGCCAGTTTTAATGCCGTCTTTGTCGCCATTACGCTGTTGCAGCCGTGTGCGATATTGGCAAACGGGCCGCCGTGGACGATCGCCGGCGTATGTTCAATCGTCTGGACAAGATTCGGTTTCAGGGCATCTTTTAATAAAAGTGCAATTGCCCCTTCCACGCCGAGGTCGCCGACGGTAACAGGTTTTTTTTCGTAATTATAGGCAACCACGATTTTGGCAATCCGCTGTTTTAAGTCATTCAGATCTTCCGCAAGGCATAAGACCGCCATCAGTTCAGAAGCAACTGTGATGTCAAACCCGTCTTCGCGCGGAACACCGTTGCCTGGTCCGCCAAGCCCGACAACAACATGGCGGAGCGCCCGGTCGTTTAAATCAACAGCCCGTTTCCAGACGACGCGGCGCGGGTCAATCTGCAGAAAATTCCCCTGGTGGATATGGTTATCAAGCAGCGCGGAAATCGCATTATTGGCAGCCGTGAGCGCATGAAAATCGCCTGTAAAATGAAGATTGATATCTTCCATCGGCACGACCTGGGCATAGCCTCCGCCGGTTGCGCCCCCTTTCAGTCCCATGACCGGACCGAGCGAAGGTTCCCTTAGAGCAATCACCGTTTTGTGCCCGAGCCTTTTCAGGGCATCCCCGAGGCCGATCGTCACCGTCGATTTTCCTTCGCCGGCCGGTGTCGGATTAATGGACGTGACGAGAAAAAGCTTTCCGTCTTTTTTTGTTTTTAACGCATTGATTTTATCGTATGTAATTTTTGCTTTGTATTTTCCGTAATACTCAAGATCATCTTCTTCAAGCTGCAAATTTTTCGCGACGTCTTTGATGGGTTTTAGCACTGCATGCTGTGCGATTTCAATGTCAGTCTTTCCGGTTGAATGGCTTGGCAATGTCAGATCCCTCACTTTGTCAAAATCAGCATACACTTTTTATCATACATGGCTATTGATGCAATTGCACCTATAAAATGAATTTTTTACCATAAAAAACACGAAATGTTCGGTTTTCACCAAGGTTTCGGCCGGATTTCAGAGAATTCGCGGAACTGCTCCGGGAAAAGCAGGCAGGGCGAGGCGTCCCAGATTGGTACGCAAAAATTGAAGCATTGCAAAAAAGAAAAATACAGTTGGGAATAAAATGGATCAGGGAGGGAATTTCAGGGCGGAGTATATGGTTGCGACGTTTTTGATAAAAGCATAGGTTACTGGTGCAGCCATTGTATAATGTCCATACCCGCCTGCAAATGTACGGGATGCAGACGGGATAGACAGAAAAACAGCCCGGGAAGCTTAATCTCCGTTTTGGGCCTGCAGCCGGTTCAGCGCATCAATCCTGCTCGGGTCCTCCTCAAAATACTGCACCAAATCCCCGATGCGGTCAATGGAATTCCAGCTTAAGTGGTGTTCAATACCTTCCACATCTTTATATATATTGTCTTCGTCCACCCCGATGATCCGCAAAAACTGCTCAAGCAAATGGTGGCGGTCGACAAGCCTCTTTCCGATTTTTTTGCCTTTTGGGGTGAGGACTAAACCACGGTATTTTTCGTAAACAAGGTAATCATCTTTATCAAGCTTCTGTACCATTTTTGTCACAGAAGAGGGATGGACGGAAAGCGCTTCGGCAATATCGGAAACACGCGCATATCCTTTGCTTTCAATTAAAATAAAAATTTGTTCAATGTAGTCTTCCATACTAGGTGTCGGCATCCCCGGGCCCCCATTCTCACTGCTATTTATTGTATGCTTTTCCCATACAATACCATCAGTTTACTATAATCGCGGACGATATACAAGAAATCGTTTGACCACCGGTAAGTTTTAAACCGCTTGCAAATTTAAGAATTCACAACCATTTTCCATAATTTTGATTGTCTAAATCTTGACTCCAGATGCCGGTTGGAGTATATTTATTATAACATTAAACAAGTGATTTCATCGACCTTGATGGCGGTTTTTCATCTGTTTAATGCAACATTTTTTGGCACGAATGTGCTTTTGATTTAGGAGGATTAAGAAATGCAAAACGGTAAAGTAAAATGGTTCAATAACGAGAAAGGCTATGGTTTTATCGAAGTTGAAGGCGGAGACGACGTTTTCGTTCACTTCACCGCTATTCAAGGCGAAGGGTTCAAAACATTGGAAGAAGGCCAAGCAGTTTCTTTCGATATTGTTGAAGGCAACCGCGGGCCGCAAGCTGCGAATGTAACGAAACTCTCATAATGATAGAATGCAATAAGGCTGGCCGTCCGCGTCAGCCTTTTATTTCATTCTCGATTGTGAAAGGGATCACGATAATTGATCCCCGTATTTTTTCAACTGCTCACCGACTGTGCATTGGCGGATGCAAAACTGGTGGGCATATTTTTTTCCGCGCGTTTTCCTGAAATGGGATTTTATGAAACAGCCTTTGCAATACGTATTCAAAATCTCATCCACTTCCCGGACCAGTTGTTTCCTTTCCATTTGAACCTACCTTTCTGCTAACCCAGTATATACGAAAAAATTTTTCCCGTAAATAAATTTCTCTGGTCGTTCCAATTTAACATGACTGTGGATGAACGTGCCGTTTAATGCCTGGCCCGCCAGTTTATTCGCTTCTTTATTTTTGTTTTCTCGGAACCGGTTCATATTCCGGCTTGATGCCAAGTTTTTTAGCGAGCGCTTTAATTTTGTCCAGCCACCTGTTGTGAGCTTCGTCATAACAGTTCCCAGACCAATTGCATCAGCACGCCTTGAACGTCACCCCTTACGGCAACAGGATGCGTTTTACGGATAGTAATATAAAGCGCCGCGTATTTCGCTTCGCTGTTCGGTTTCAGCTCCAATATCCGTTTTTCCCTCACATGGTACATTTTTCATCATACACAGCAACCCCAATCCCTGCACGGTTTGTTGTTTGATCAAACCTGCCGTCAAAATAGATGGTGACATTCCCCGTTTTCATTTTGATTTCTTTTTTCAACTTTTGCGGCCCATCCATTCCCTATCTCATCGTGGACGGCCAAAGCGCCTGTCTTGCAGTTTTTTTGAATTTCCAAAATAATGCTTTTGATCGTTTCCCCGTCTGCCCATTCCGACTCAAACAGGAGCACCGGCCCGTTACGCGGCCTGTATTGCCAAATGCTCTTAAAAATTCATATCACCACTCTTTCTCCATTACTTACGCGCATTCCTATTGTCATGCCCTATATAAATGATTATAGTTAAATTATGCCGAAAATTGCATCTTTATAAACAAAAATGAACAAAAAACCAAATGATACATAGTGCTAAAACCATTTAGGGGGTATAAGCATTGAATAAAAAAAGATTTTCCGAAATTGCACTTTTATTTGTCGCCTTTGTATGGGGATCAACATTTGTGGTCGTACAAGATGCCATCCAATCGCTGCCGCCGTTTATCTTTAATGCCGTCCGCTTTGGGCTCGCCGGCCTGTTTTTGCTCGCCGTATCCTTTTGGAAAGGGGCAGGCGGAAAAGGAAGTGTTGGCAAATCGGTTGCAGCCGGCGCCATTTTGGGATGCTGCCTGTTTATCGGATATACGTTCCAAACGGTCGGCCTGTTGTACACGACCCCGGCAAAAGCGGGTTTTATAACCGGGCTAAGCGTTGTGATGGTTCCGCTGTTATCCGTTTTTTTTCTCAAAAAACGGCCGGGGGCCTTGTCAGCAGCGGGATCCGTATTTGCCGGCTGCGGCCTTTATTTATTGGCTGCCAAAGATGCGTCAGGGCTGTCTGCGGGTGACTTGCTTGTATTGATATGTGCCGTCGGGTTTGCTTTTCATATCATCATCACCGACCGGTTTGCCCAACAAATATCACCTTTGCTTGCTACAACCGTTCAGTTGCTGGTGGTTTCGGCATTCAGCTGGATCGGAGCCATCTTTTTCGAAAACTGGAAAGCCGCGCTCGTACCCCGTACCCTGTTCAGCCCGAAAACCGTTTTTGCGTTGTTTGTGACTGCATTTTTAGCGACAGCCGCAGCCTTTTTTATCCAGACGGCCGCCCAGCGCTATACTTCCCCGACAAGGGTTGCGCTCATTTTAACCATGGAACCGGTTTTCGCTGCTCTGACTTCATTTTTTTGGGTACACGAACGGCTTACCCCTTTGGCTGAATTTGGCTGCCTGTTCATTTTTGCAGGCATGGTGCTTGCGGAGCTGCCGAACGTTTTCAAGACGAAAAAAGCGCTGCTTGCCGGAAGCAAAGGAAAAAGTTAAATTTTTTCAAGAAGCCCGAACCTTTCAATACAGGCATAGGCTTCTTTTTTTGTCCCCACTTTATGCTGTTTAAATGTTTCAAGCAATGAAATATAAAAACTGCCGTCAAATGCTTTCTGCACCTTCAGCGTGATTTCGACCGCCGCTTCGGCAACCGCATCAGGCGCGTTCGCGTACTGTTTGCCGAAATAAATGAAATGGATGGCATCGTTTTGAAACTTAAATCCTTTACCCTTTAAAAATAAAAGATATTCCCCTAAAGACATCTGTTTTTCCTCCATTGCATTTATCGAACATTTTTTGTTAGCCGGCGTGGTGAAAACTTACCCTAAAAGTTGGGCATCCTAATGCTTGGGGTGATAAGATGGTAAAGAAAAATAACCTGAACCTCGGAAAAACGGCAAATTCCGTAACACCGCAGGGCATTGCGCAAGATGCGGGTTTCGCTCCGGACCCGAAAACGCAGCTTGAAAACCGTGCAAAAAAGTCGAATACGAGAATTTAAGGGCACTTTTTGTACGGAAAAACAGCGTTCAGGATTTGAATGCTGTTTTTCCTTCAGTTTTATTGCCGCATATTGTTCATAATAAGCGAAATCCATACGCGGCAAATTCTACGGCTACCAGCATCAATACGCACAGGACTGCCTTTTAAGAAATTAAGCTCGTATTCATTCCGGCGGTAATCAAATGGCGTTTCACCGTTTTCAGTTCAAGTTCATCAATCAGTTGCATAAACGTTTCCGGGATCCGGCCGAACCGTGCTTCTTCCAAGGAAAACGCCACCGGCACATTGCAATGGATTTCAGCAAGTTTCCGGGAAAGATGCAGCATATCGAGATCTGCTTCAATTTTTTTACGCTGCGATGTCGTAAGGTCCCCGAGATGTTCCAAAATACCGCCAACACTGCCATATTGGCCAATCAGTTTGAACGCCGTTTTTTCGCCGATCCCTTTTACACCTGGATAACCATCGCTCATATCGCCCATCAGCGCCTTTACATCAATAAACTGGCGCGGCGTCACCCCATACTCTGCGGTAAAAGCGTCTTTTGTATAACTTTTATAATTTCCATACCCTTTTTGAAGAAGATGGACTTCGATATGGTCGTCAAGCAACTGCAACATATCGCGATCGCCGGTTAAGATCGATACATCAGCGTCTTCCTGGAACCGCTTCGCAAGTGTACCGAGGCAGTCATCCGCTTCATACCCGCTCACGCCGACATTCGGTATTTCGAAAGCTTCCACCGTTTCTTTCGCAATGTCAAATTGCGGAATCATCTCAACAGGCGGCGCTTCCCGGTTCGCCTTATAGCCGCCGAACATCTCATTCCGGAATGTTTTACTCCCCATATCCCAGCAGACCGCAACATGCGTCGGCTTTTTATTTTCAAAAGCGAGCAGCAAATGGCGCAGGAAACCCTGCACACCGTTTGTCGGCATACCCTTTGAATTTACCATATACTGACCGGTTACCGCCGTGGCATAAAAAGCGCGGAAAAGAAGCGCCATCCCGTCTATTAAAAGCAAACGCGGCCTTTCATCCATATGATCACCTCTTATGACGTCATTTTTTATTATAACATGCTGGAACCCTGCGGCATTGGAAAAATGCTAGACGAGATTGTGCTCCATCATCCGGTCCAACGCCAGCAATACGGCCATTTTGACATGCGCATATGTCAGCCCTCCCTGCACATAAGCGGTATACGGCGGGCGGAGCGGACCGTCGGCGGACAATTCAATGCTTGCCCCCTGGATAAACGTGCCGGCCGCCATAATTACATCGTCCTCATAACCCGGCATATAACTCGGATACGGCGTCACATACGAATTGACCGGTGAGGCGGATTGGACAGCCTGGCAGAATGCCACCATTTTATCCGGATCCCCGAATTCGACAGACTGGATGAGATCTGTCCGGCGCGCATTCCATTTCGGATGGGTATTCATCCCAAATTTTTCGAGCATCGCCGAAGTAAACACCGCGCCTTTTAACGCCTCAGCGACGACATGCGGCGCCAAAAAGAATCCCTGGTACATTTCCAGCAGGCTGTACAGCGACGCACCTGCTTCACGGCCGATGCCGGGGGAAGTCATCCGATAGCTACAGGCATCGACCCACTTTTTCTTCCCGACAATATAGCCGCCGGTTTTGGCGAGCCCGCCGCCCGGGTTTTTGATAAGCGAACCGGCCAACAGATCGGCGCCGACATGGCATGGCTCTTTTTCTTCCACAAATTCGCCGTAACAGTTGTCGACAAACACGATAACATCCGGCTTGATTTCTTTCACAAAACGGACCATCTCCCCGATTTCACCCACGGAAAATGACGGCCTCGTTGCATATCCTTTTGAACGCTGGATGGCGACCATTTTTGTATTCGGGTTGATCGCTTTTTTCACCGCTTCAAAATCGACATTGTCGCCTTCTTTTAAGTTTACATAATTAAATATTATGTTAAACTCTTTCAGCGAGCCGCTTCCATTGCCGCGTATGCCTGTAATTTCATCCAGCGTATCATAAGGTTTTCCTGTTATGTATAACAGTTCATCCCCCGGGCGGAGGATACCGAAAAGCGCAATGGTAATCGCATGCGTGCCGGAAATGATCTGCGGGCGGACAAGACCGGCTTCCGCGCCGAATACATCGGCATAAATTTCTTCCAGCGTATCCCTGCCGATGTCATCATAGCCGTATCCGGTTGACGGGTAAAAATGCGTATCGCTGACCCGGTGCTTTTGAAAACTTTGCAGAACCCGGAACTGGTTTGTTTCCGCCCGCCTTTCGATCGCTTCGTGGACCGGCCGTATTTGTCGTTCGACTTCTTCCGCAACCGGCTGGAGTTTCGCGCCGTGTTTTAAATACTGAAACATATTGTACACCTTTCTATTTTTATATTGTTCCAACGCACCCAAAACCGGGTGCCCCGGGAGCACATAACCACTGCATTGGTATGTCTCTGCTTCTTCCTTAAAAATAAGCTCCCTTAAGATTGTATCACTTTTTAAAACAGACAGCAGCTTTCCTTCTTTCGAACGGGCCCGCTGCTTCTATGGTGATCAACAGTAACCGCCAATACAGCAAAAAAGGCACCATGCAGCAAGCCGCAGGTGGCGCCCGGTATGTCAGTCCGGAAAAACGAGGTCGCTGCTGCGGAGCGTCATCAACTCATGGCGGTCATATGTGGCCTGCATCAAAAGCCGCATGGCCTGGGCCCGCACCGATTTTTCAATGACGTTCCGGACATACCGCCCGTTAGAGAAACTGGCCGGGTTGCTCGTTGTTTTGACAAAAGCAAGATGGTCGCGAAGCTTTCTCTCCGCATCAATGCTGAGCGTATACTCTTTTTCTTTCAGCATTCTTTTCCCGATATCCATTAATTCATCAACCGTATAGTCAGGGAAATTGAACACGATCGGAAACCGCGAATGGAGCCCCGGATTCAAGCTTAAAAAATAGTCCATTTCATTCGAATAGCCGGCCAAAATTAAAATAAATTCATGCTGCTTGTCTTCCATATGTTTTACAAGAGTGTCGATTGCTTCTTTGCCAAAGTCCTTTTCACCGCCGCGTCCGAGTGAGTAGGCTTCATCTATAAATAAAATGCCGCCGATTGCCTTTTTGATCAAATCCCTCGTTTTTTGCGCCGTATGGCCGATATATTCCCCGACAAGGTCTGCCCTTTCTGCTTCAATCAAATGCCCCTTTGACAGCACATTCATTTTATGGAATAATTTCCCGATTAAACGGGCAACAGTCGTTTTCCCTGTACCGGGGTTACCTTTAAACATCATGTGTAATGCCTGTTTGCCCGTCTTTAACCCTGCCGCTTCCCTTTTTTTGTTAATGTAGATCCAGGCATAAACTTCCTTCACCATTTTCTTGATCTCTTCCATCCCCACCAGTGCGCCTAGCTCATCTTCGATTTCTTTTAAAATTTCGTGTTCCTCTGATAAATCCTTTTTGGTTATTTCTTTTTTCGGCTGGGGAATCACGGCCTCCCTTTGGCCCGCATTCAGGACAATATTAATTTGACCATTATTTTTCATACGAATCGGTTGATCCATAACCGCCACCTCGCAATCTACACACAATATACGCGAATTGGGCCGGGAGTGTGACAAATGCCCAAGTGCAGGAAATATTTGCAAAACCGCCCAGGTATACCCTGTTTTTCCCGAAGAGTATGGATCCAGAAGCAAAAACAGAGATTGGGGGTTTACGGGGGATTTTGTCGGTTTTTGCGCTTTCCCAAGAAATAAATCATCTGTACCAGTTTATGCACATAATAAGCAAAACAGTACGCGGGGCATATTAAAAATGCCCGGCGGCCGCCGGGCAATTATTTCCATTTATTCTTCAAAATTGATCTGAACATTTTTTTGCGGCTGGAACGTAGAAATGGCGTGTTTAAAAACAAGCTGCTGCTTGCCGTCCGTCTCAATCAGAACCGTAAAATTATCAAATCCTTTTACCTGGCCACGAAGCTGGAACCCATTCATCAAAAAGACCGTAACAACGGTACCGTCTTTCCGCAATTGATTCAAATACTGGTCCTGAATATTGATGGCCTTGTTCATCTCGCATCCTCCTCCTCTTTCTCTCCATTATAAACTATTCGATTTTATTTGTAGCTTTCCTGCTATAAAAGCGGAAATTTCTTCAAACTTTTTTTTCTTTTCGGCCTCGTTTGTTATATCAAACCATTCAATCTCCATTTTGTTGCGGAACCAGGTAAGCTGCCTTTTAGCAAAACGCCGCGTATTTTGTTTTAACCGGGCTATCGCCTCATCAAGGGTTATGAGCCCATCAAAATAATCATACAGCTCTTTGTAGCCGATCGCCTGGATTGACTGGGCACCGCGCAAATGTTGGCCAGCAATTTTTCCACTTCGGCTATTAATCCCTGTTCAATCATTTTATCGACCCGTTGATTAATGCGCGCGTACAATTTTTCCCTTTCCAGTGTGAGGCCGACCAAAGCGGCATCATACAACATCTCCTCTTTTTGCTCCTTGCGGTATTCATGCATCATTTTGCCGGAAAAATGGTATATTTCCAGCGCCCAGATCACTCTTCTTACATTGTGCGGATGGATCTTGCCGGCGGTTTCCGGATCGAGTTCTTCCAGCATCTTGTAGAGCACCCCGGCCCCTTCCCGCTCCGCCAGTAATTCCAGCTCCCTGCGGTATTTAGCGTCGCCGGAAATGTCCGAAAAACGATAATCATATAAAACCGATTGTATGTAAAGCCCAGTGCCGCCGACAATCATGGGCAATTTGCCCCGGGATGCAATTTCGATAAATTTTTCCCCGCACCAATTGCTGAAACTCGGCAACCGAAAAGGGAACATCCCTTTCTTTATCCTACCATAAAGCATTCAAACAGAACATTTATATATTTTCCCCTTCTGAATAAATTTTATTCATTTCCTTCCAGCGGTCATAGAAAGCAGGGGAAAGGGAAAACTATTCAGGCATAAATTAAAAAAAGGAGGGTATTTTTAGATGAATAGAAAACAAACATGGACAGGCTTGACCGCTATTTTGATATTGGCATTTTTTGCCGTACCTTCCGCATACGCCCAGCACGGCGGAAAGCCTTACACCCATCACCAAATGGCGCCGGTTCAAAATATGCAGAAATGGTTGCAGGAGGGATACACCAAAAAAGAGGTTTACCATGCCGCCTTCATCGCCGAACATAGCGGCAAAAAAATGGAGGCAGTCCTGCAATACTATAAAAAACACAAATCATGGAAAGAAACCGCTACACACTTCGGCGTGGACGTTGGAAAAATCCGGGCCGAACACCATGAGGCAAAAGAACATTTTTATGCGGCAAACAAAGAAAACATCATCCGGTATCTAGCCCAGTATAACGGAAGAAGCCGGGCAGATATTGAAAAATATGCTCGGCGTGAAGAAGACCGCCACTTTCTTATTCTAGCATCGGCGTTGGCCAAGCTGGGGCATAAAAATCTGGATACAGTCATGAAGATGCACCGCAGCGGGAATGATCCACAAGAAATCATCGAAAGCTTAAAAGTGGACCGGCATGCGCTATTTAAAGAAGTGAGGAGCATACACGAGGCCATTCAAGGAACCTCCACAAGACCGCCCAATTAAACAAGCTGCAGCAGCCTTTTCGGGTTGCGGCTGTTTATGCTGGAAAAAGTGCCCCAAAATGGTGCCGTCCAAACTTTTTTGTAAAAATTCCCATAATACAAAAATTCTGCTTCACATTTGGTCCATTTATACTATATAATAAGGGTTGATCACAAATGATAGGCAGGTATTATGATAGATGGTCAAAGAGGAAGAAACCTTATTATTCATTATTGATTTGGGGCGCCTTCTGGATGATTACCGGAAATGCCCATATGAAAGCGTAAAAAAGAGTATTTATGAAGATATTCTTTTGATTGGGTGCGTCATCCATCCCGATCATGACGAAATTCCTCTCGGCCGATCCGAAGAATAGCCTCTTTCCAATCCGCAAACATTCTCCAAAACGGATCTGATTGTCCCGCTCCGTGAAAATTTTTGCTTAATTGTTTCCCCCCATATTTCCGGAAAGGAACGTTTGTATGCCAAAAAACAACCGTAAACCAAACCAAAAAACTTCTAATTTGTCCCGCAACATCAACATAATCCGGAAAAAGATGATGCAATTTGCCGTGCAAAAAGGTTTTAACCACCCGGAAACCATCCGCCAGAGCCAGCTCCTGGACAAGCTCATTTATGAATACCAGCTGTACATGCTCCAAAAAGGCAAAGATGCTTCGTTCTCCGATTAAAACGTCTCCATTTCCGCCGGATATTTCCCGTTTTTACGGCAACACTATGGGCAGCTGAATGAAAGGAGGCGAGATTGTGAAAAAGGGCATAAATGGTTCAACCCGCGTTCTTATTATAAAATCCGCGGGAAATACCTTGGAGGAAAAAGGAATTTCCGAAACGCACAGGCAGCTCAATGCCGCCTATTTTGAAATGGAACGGTTGACCGCCTAAGGGAACAGGATTTAAAATGACCTTTCCGGTTTATTTTTTCCGTTTCCAATGGATCGATTCCCAGCCGCTGTGGGGATGCACCTGCGATTGGATATGCCTGTATTCCTGTTCAAGTTCGTGAAGCGTGAGTTCAAACAGGTGCTTCCCTCCTTTTTTATAAATATGGAAGGCAATCAGCCGGTCAATCAGTTCATTCCTCCTTTTTTCAGCTGCCAATTCCCTGTCTTTTATATTGCCCATTTGTATCGCTCCTTTTATTTAAAAATAAAACCCCGCTTCAAAAATAAGAAGAGGGGTTCTTCAAATGGGCATGTCACCTCAACTTATCTTCAAAGCCTCAGGCTTATTGGAATTAGCACCGTGCCGTGCAGGCCGGTTGCTGAGGTTTCATCGGGCCAATCCCTCCACCTCTCTGGATAAGTTAATCGATGTAAATGTATGTTGGTTTTATTATATGCATATTAATCCGATGTGTCAAGTGCGATTTAATATCCTCCCCCAATTTCATAAGGGGATTTTGCTCAAACTACATCACCCTCTTAAACATCTTCTCAAGATCGTAAACCGAGTAATGAATGATAATCGGGCGACCGTGCGGGCATGTGAACGGGTCGGACGACATCCGGAGGGCGTCCAGAAGCGCCTGGATTTCGTCATTGCGCAAGTGCCGGTTTGCCTTAATCGAGCCTTTGCAGCTCATCATGATGGCCGCTTCTTCGCGCAATTTTTTGATATCCACTTTTTTCACCAAAAGGACCTGTTCAATCATTTCTTCAATGACTTCTTTTTCCTCGTTTTTCGGGAACCATGTCGGATGCGAACGGACGATAAAGCTGTTATGCCCGAACGGTTCCAAAAAAACGCCGACTTCTTTCAGCGCATCAAGGTTTTCCTGAATTTTAATCGCCTCGTCCGTCGAGTATTCAAGCGTCAGTGGCACAAGCATATCCTGCAGTTCTTTTTTGACCTCTCCCACTTTTTCGCGGAAATATTCGTATTTGACCCTTTCCTGGGCGGCGTGCTGGTCAATGATGTACAGGCCGTTTTCATTTTGCGCGAAAATATATGTGCCGTGCATCTGGCCGATCGGATACATTGGCGGAACGCGCGGCGCCGGATTCTCAACGGCAATCGTCTGTTCTGCTTCTTTATAATCGAATGCCGTATCCGTTTCCCGGACCGTTTCCGGAAAAACCGGATCCTCTGGCGGCTTTGAAAGCGGAGAAGGAGTTTCCGGACTTTGTCCAGGGTTCGGCATATACAGTTTTTTCATTTCTTGTTCGGGCAGCAAAGCATCTTTATGCGAATAAATCGGAAAACTTGGTTTTACGGGGGCTTCCACATTTTTCGGCCCCTCTTTTTCCGGCAGATGGTCAAGCCGGAATGAAACCTGCTCCTGCTTTGGCTTCTCCGCTGCCCGGATCATGCCGGTAGGGATCAATTCCTGCTTCTTAAATGCGGCTTTGATCGTTTCCGAAATGATTTGGCAAAGCTCTTTTTCTTTGCTGAGACGCACTTCAAGCTTTGCAGGGTGGACATTGGCATCTACGAGAACCGGATCCATTCTCACCGAAAGCAGCGCAATCGGATAACGGCCGATCGGAAGCAGCGTATGGTACCCTTCCAAAATCGCCTTGGCAAGCGGGTAATTTTTTATGAACCGGCCGTTGACCATCGTAGAAATATAATTGCGCGACGCCCTTGTGATTTCCGGAAGGGCAATATAACCGTTGAGTTCAAAATCAAGCGTTTCCGCATGGATTGGAATCATCTTTTTTGCAATATTGACCCCGTAAATGGCAGCGAGCACCTGGCGCACATCGCCGTTTCCATTTGTCTGCAAAAGCATCTTCCCCCCATGGCGGAGGCGGATTGACACTTCCGGATGGGCAAGCGCCAGGCGATTGACGACATCGGTAATATTGCCGAGCTCGGTGTGGATCGATTTCATATATTTTAGCCGTGCCGGGGTGTTGAAAAATAAATCCGTGACTGTCATTTCCGTCCCTTTCCGGCTTGGCGCCGTTTCGTGAGAAAGCCATTTTCCTCCTTCTATTATGGCTTTTATGCCCGGCCCTTCACCGGTTGACGTTACGATTTCCACGCGAGCAACGGACGCAATGCTCGGCAGTGCCTCACCGCGGAAACCAAGCGAACGAATACGGAATAAATCATGCTCGTTTTTAATTTTACTTGTCGCATGGCGCGAAAATGCTAGCTCCACATCATCCGCTTCAATGCCAGTGCCGTTGTCGATGACATGGATTTTCTGGAGGCCGGCTTCTTCCACATCGATTTCAATCACGGTGCTTTGTGCATCAATCGCGTTTTCCACCAACTCCTTGACAACAGATGCTGGCCGTTCCACCACTTCTCCGGCAGCAATCCTGTTGGAAAGCCACTCGTCCAATTGGGCAATTTTCCCCATCGCGGACAACACCACCTATTTTTTTAATTTTTTCTGGATCTCATATAGGGCGTTCATCGCCTGCAGCGGCGTCATTTCAAGCAAATCCAGTTCTTTGATTTGCTGGATCACTTTTCTTTCCTTTAAAACAGGCTCCTTATGCCTGATTTCTTCCGGCTCTTCAAAAAATGACAGCTGGGCCGGCGCTTCATGGGCAGCAGCCGTTTCGCGAGCAGGCAATTGCTTTTCGCCCCCGTCGTGGTTCTCAAATTCATGCAAAATTTTCTCGGCACGCTTGATCACGCCATCCGGTAGGCCGGCCAATTGGGCAACATGGATCCCGTAGCTTTTATCGGCCGGGCCTTCTTTGATTTTATGGAGAAAAACGACTCTTCCGTTTTGCTCCATGGCACTGACATGGATATTTTGCAGTTTGTCCAATTCTTCGGAAAGCGCGGTCAGCTCATGGTAATGGGTGGAGAAAAGCGTTTTTGCCCCGATTTTATCATGGATATATTCGATCATGGCCTGTGCAAGCGCCATACCGTCATATGTAGAGGTTCCGCGGCCTATTTCATCAAATAAAATCAAACTGTTTTTTGTCGCGTGGGCAATGGCATTTTTCGCTTCGAGCATTTCCACCATAAACGTGCTCTGCCCGGAAATTAAATCATCCGCAGCACCAATTCTTGTAAAAATTTGGTCAAAGATCGGCAGTTCCGCTTCGTCAGCCGGCACAAAGCAACCCATTTGCGCGAGGATCACTGTCAACGCAATCTGCCGCATATATGTGCTTTTCCCCGACATATTCGGCCCAGTAATCAAAAGGATTTCACGTCGGCCATCCATCAGGCAGTCGTTCGGCACATAGCTTTGTGAATCGAGCACTTTTTCGACAACCGGGTGGCGGCCGTCTGTGATTTTCAATACGCCGTCTTCACGGAAAACAGGTTTCGTATAATGGCGGTTTTCACTTACGGTTGCAAAACTTTGGAGCACATCAATCATGCTGACCGCTTTGGCAAGGCTTTGCAGGCGCGGAATAAACTCTTTTACGTGTCCGCGAATTTCCGTAAACAGCTCGTATTCAAGATCAATGATCCTTTCTTCCGCCTGCAAAATGAGCGCTTCTTTTTCTTTGAGCTCGGGGGTAATAAACCTTTCGGCGTTTGCAAGCGTCTGCTTACGTTCGTAGCGTCCTTCTTCCAGCAGGTGGAGATTCGCTTTTGTCACCTCAATATAATAGCCGAACACACGGTTGTAACCAACTTTCAGCGACTTAATCCCGGTCCGTTCCCGCTCCTCCTGTTCGAGGCTTGCAATCCACTGCTTGCCGTTTTTGCTCGCGTCCCGGTAACGGTCGAGCTCTTCATCGTAGCCGTCGCGGATCATGCCGCCTTCTTTAACGGAGACAGGGGGATTGTCTGCAATCGCGCGTTCAAGCAGATCTGTCAGTTCCTCGCACGGATCAAGAAGCGAGGCAAGTTTTTCGCTTTCCGCATTCCCTAAGCTTTCAATCAACGCGCGGATACCCGGAACCTGCTGGAGCGAGCATTTTAGCTGAATGAGGTCGCGCGCATTCACATTGCCGAACGCAACCCGGCCGGCAAGCCTTTCCAAATCGTACACTTCTTTCAGCCGTTCCCGGATATCCTGCCTTTCAAAGTAATGGTTGAGGAAGGTTTCAACCATGGCGAGCCGCGCTTCGATTTTTTCACGTTTCAAAAGCGGGCGGTCGATCCATTGCTTTAAAAGGCGTGCGCCCATAGCCGTCATCGTTTCATCAAGCAGCCAAAGGAGTGACCCCTTCTTCCCCTGTGCGCGGATTGTTTCTGTCAGTTCAAGATTGCGCTTTGAGTAATAGTCGATTTTTAAATACTGGCGGACTTCATACACTTCTACCGGCTGCAAATGGTCAAGGCTTCTTTTCTGTGTCCGGTATAAATAGTTTAATAACCTTGTAACAGACAGCCTCAGATTTTCTGTGCCCGCACCGGCCAAAAGCTTTGTAAAATCTTCCTTTTCCGTTGTGTCCGTTTCATATGAAATCGTAATATTCCCGCTGTTCTTCATCAATTTACAAAAATCTTCAGGGAAATCCGGATCAACAACCGCTTCTTTTGCCCCGATCGAATTAAGTTCATTGAAGGTCTCTTCAAATGGGCCATCCAACACCGTTGCGCGGCTCTCGCCTGTCGATAAATCAATATAAGCAAGCGCAAACCCCCCATTTGGGATGGCGGCAATAGACGCGATATAATGATTCTCCTTCTCGGAAAGGGATTTTCCTTCCATCATCGTCCCCGGGGTAATCAGCTGGATCACTTCCCGTTTGATAACCCCTTTTGCCAGTTTCGGGTCTTCCATTTGCTCGCAAATCGCCACTTTATAGCCTTTTCCGACCAGTTGCTCAATATAGGCAGTTGCTGAATGGTACGGTACCCCGCACATCGGGATTCTCTCTTCGCCGCCGCCGTCCCTGCTTGTCAACGTAATTTCTAATTCCTGGGAAGCCTTGATGGCATCTTCGAAAAACATTTCGTAAAAATCGCCGAGGCGGAAAAACAAAAAGGCATCCTGATATTCCGCCTTCACTTGTAAATACTGCTGAATCATTGGGGTATACGCAGCCATTCTTACCAAATTCCTTTCCTGCTTTCAACTTCGTTTATTTCAATACTGTTTATTATAACATATTTGCATGTGTACCTTCATAAATTGAATATACAAGAAAAAACTAGGAGTGCGATGATCTCCTAGTTGAATGCTTTTATTCTTCTTCGCTGCCCACTAAAAAGTCTGGATTCAGTTCTTCAAATTCATCGCCGGATTCTTCTTCCCATTCATCATCGCCGCCGCAGCCGTCCGGATGGATAGCGACACAAACTTTTGTTTCCCCGATCACTTCAACGAGGAATTCTCTTTCAACACTCACAATAATTTTATTCCCGTTTGGCGAAATGACCGCTTCGATGCAATTTGGCTGCTGCAAGACGCTTGCGATGACTTCTTTGTCGTCAAGGCAATCTGGGTCCCGGTAATTTAATTTGACGGTATCGGTGTATTCAACTTTTTCCGTCATCACCGATGTCCGCGTATTATCGTTATGGGAATACCAAATGTTGACATCGTAAGAGCCGCGGATTTCAACTTCTTTATCCACTTTCTTAGCTTCGTACTTATGGTTGATAATCCAGCAGCCTAAAATGCTCGAAGGATGATGCGGCGGGCATATCGTATGGTTGGACTGCGTAAATTTGCGCCCTTTCGCAACAACTGCTTTTGTAATGATTTCTCTATATTCTGCCATTCGAGCGAACCCTCCTCAATTATTTTCAATTCATCCTATGCTTTTACCCAGGCCGGTGTGCCAAACTTTTTTCCTGTCCCGGATATAAAGGTATTTTTAAGTTATGCAGAAGTTTTGGGGAGGTGCCCGGAAGTTTTAAAAAGAAAGATAGATTACATCAACCGCTCTGCGCCGGTTCTCCAAGAGGCTGCGTTAAAAAAAGCGGTGAGCACCGAAAAAGGCGCGCACCGCTTTTTTAGTGGATTTTGCCGGAAGAATATTTCACCTGTGAACCGGTCTGCCCTTTTAAAAGGTCTCCTCCCGTAGAGATAATGATTTCGTCCGTCACCGTATTGGAAATCGTATTCGCAACCAACTGGAGAAGATCATTCACATCCACCTGGGATTGCTTAAATTCCTGGACAACCGGGATATCGTTCAACTTTTCTTCCAGCGTATCAATTTTTTCTTCCACCTGTTTTAATGCTTCTGTTTTTCCATAATGCTGCAAGTTTACGGCCTGCTTTTGCAGGGCTTTGATACTGGCAATTAAATTGCGGACTTTCTCATTTTCATTGATTTGCGCCTCCGCACGTTTAAAATAGTCCACTTCGTCCGTTTCCGCAATCATTTTCGCGAGTTCCGCCGCTTTTGCAACAATATCATTTTTCGTAAACTTCGCCATCACGCTTCCACTCCGACCGCATCGGCGGCACCGACCATTTCCCCGTCCAGCGACCAAGTTTTGGCTTTTGTAATTTTGACCTTTACCAATTTTCCAATCGCCGATTTTGGCCCCTTGAAGTTGACCAGTTTATTTTTGCGGGTATAGCCGGCCAAAATATCCGGATTGTTTTTACTTTCGCCCTCAACCAGCACTTCAACGGTCTGGCCTTCGTATTTTTCCATTGCGGCTTTAGAGTATGCGTTCACCACTTCGTTCAGGCGCTGCAGCCGTTCTTTTTTGACTTCCACCGGGATGTTGTCTTTCATTTTTGCTGCCGGCGTGCCTTCACGCGGGGAATAAATAAAAGTATAGGCCGTTTCAAACCCGACTTCTTTATAAAGCGACAATGTTTCTTCAAACTGCTCTTCCGTTTCATTCGGGAAGCCGACAATAATATCGGTTGATAATGAAACGTCAGGAATCGCAGCTTTGATTTTGCGGACAAGTTCCAAATATTGCTCCCTTGTATATTTGCGGCCCATAATTTTCAAAATTTCGCTTGAACCTGATTGGACCGGGAGATGGATATGTTCCATCAAATTTCCTTTTTTCGCCAAGACTTCGATGAGGCGGTCGTCAAAGTCGCGCGGATGGCTTGTCGTAAAGCGGATGCGCGGAATATCGATTTTCCGGAGATCGTCCATCAAATCGCCGAGCCCGTATTCGATGTCTTCAAAATCTTTCCCGTACGCATTCACGTTTTGGCCGAGCAAAGTGATCTCTTTATAGCCTTGCGCCGCCAGTTCCCGCACTTCCTGAATAATGTCTTCCGGGCGCCTTGAACGTTCTTTGCCTCGCGTATACGGCACGATGCAGTACGTGCAGAATTTATCGCAACCGTACATGATATTGACCCATGCTTTGATATTGCCCTTGCGCACTTTCGGCAGGTTTTCGATGACATCCCCTTCTTTGGACCACACTTCCACAACCATTGCTTTCGACATATACGCTTCTTTTAAAATTTGCGGCAAGCGATGAATGTTATGGGTACCGAAAATCATATCGACATGCGGGTGCTTCTGTAAAATTTTATTGACAACGGACTCTTCCTGTGACATGCAGCCGCATACACCGATCAGCATATCGGGTTTTTCCGTTTTCAAATGTTTCAAGTGCCCGATTTCGCCGAATACTTTATTTTCGGCATTTTCACGGATTGCGCATGTGTTCAAAAGGATCACATCAGCATCTTCAACCATATCAGTCGGTTTATAACCGAGCTGCATAAAAATGCCGGCCATGACTTCCGTATCATGCTCGTTCATTTGGCAGCCATACGTCCGGATATAAAACTTTAACCCTTCCCCCATGCCTTTCAAGTCTTCGTCGATTTGAAAATCTTTATAATATTGGACTGCTGCCCTGCTTCGTTTTCTCGCTTCTTTTAAATTTGGCGGGATATAGACAGATTGGAAATATTTACTGTAGTCCTTTTCGGATTTTTTGTCCGCAGGCTCCACTGATTTCACTCGCTGCTGCTCTAAGCGCTGTTTCTCGTTCATGGTAATCTCCTTTCTTTTTTACACTTGCCGATTGTTCGGCCAATGTAAAAGCCGGTTGCCCGGCAAATCATGCAATGCTTATACGTACTAGTATAAATGGTTTTTTCTTCTAACACAACAAGCCATTATCCACGGGCTGTACTCATCGGCGTTTTGCGCGTCCGCATTAAATAGTAAGGCTGAACAGGATGGTCGACGATTGTTTTTACAATCATCATTGCATTCGGGGCGCGCTCGATGCGGTTTCCGTCTTCATCCCACATCTCACGGATCGTTTGTTTGAAATGGACAAATTTCGGCCCGTAAAACTCAACTTCTTCCCCCACGCCAAAATTGTTGCGCTGCTGGAGCGTGGCTATTTTGGTTTCCGGGTCATAATCAAGCACCTGCGCCGTAAATGTATATTTCGGAATTTTGCGCGGGCGGCCGAACAACTGCTGATTTTCATCCGGCTCCCCGAAATAAAAACCTGTCGCCAGCTCCCGTTGTGCCACTTTCCAAATTTCTTCTTCCCACGCCGGGTCAAATTCAAATTGTTCCGGATCTTCGCAGTACGTATCGACTATCGCGCGGTAAACGTTGGTTACGGTCGAGACGTAGTGGATCGACTTCATTCTCCCTTCAATTTTAAAACTATTAACGCCTGCTTCAATCAATTCCGGGACGTGGTGGATCATCGTCAAGTCCACTGCGCTCATTGAAAACGGCTCGCCGTCAGCGGTTAATTCATTTGCCCCCGCCCCACCGATATTTTCAAATAATTCATATTTCCACCGGCACGATTGGGCACAGCCGCCGCGGTTTGCATCGCGGTTCGCCATATGGTTCGACAGCACACAGCGCCCTGAATACGAGATGCACATTGCCCCCTGCACAAACGCTTCGATTTCCATATCGGTATGTTTACGGATTTCGCGGATTTCTTCGAGGCTGACTTCGCGTGCAAGTACCACCCGTTCCAAACCTTCCTGTTTCCAAAATTCCAGCGTTTTGTAATTTGTTGCGGAAGCCTGCGTCGACAAATGAACGGCGAGGCCCGGTGCTTCTTCCATGCATATCGTAATAAAGCCCGGATCGGATACGATAGCGGCGTCAATTCCGATTTTCTTCAGCGTACGGAAAAATTCCCCTGCACCTTTAAAGTTGCCTTCATGGCCGACCATATTTGCGGCCACATACACTTTCGACCCGTGCGCATGTGCGAATTCAACTCCTTCTTTCATTTCATCATAAGTAAAATTACCTGCCCTTGAACGCAAACCGTAAGCCTGTCCACCGATATAAACAGCATCTGCACCATAGCGGATCGCCATTTTGAGTTTTTCCAAGTTCCCGGCCGGCGCCAGAACTTCCGGTTTATTGATAATTTTCCTCATGTTGTCTCCTCCTTACTGTACTTCATCCGGCTTTCTTAAGAAAAACCCGGTGCCAAGTTTCCGTGTTTTCGGTTGCAGATCCGAAAGTTCTGCTGAAAATCGGGCCGCATCAAACATGCCGGAAAGCAGCGCTTCTTTTGCCCGGACATAAAGTGCGGCTATATCTACAAATTGCTGCCCGCAGGTTAATATCCCGTCAAGCTTCCACGTATCAAGACCCGCGTTATGCAGTTCAGGCAAATAGGCGATCAGCGCAATATCCTCTGCTGAAAAAATATGGGTCCCGTTTTCATCCTGATAGATCGGATACTGGTATTCCGGGTCTTTCATTTCCCGGATGTTTAGGCCTGCTTCCCGGGACGTTGCGGCATAGAGATGCGTAAATTGATAGTAATTCGTCAGCAGTCTCCGTTTCGAGTGATGGATGCATGTCGGCCCGTACACCTGCACTTCCACTGGTTTATCCAGTTGCGACTGGATTTCTTTTAATTCAATAAACGTACATTCTCTTGCCGCAACTGCGCCTATTGCCCCGCGCTCCAACCAAAACCTGATTTGGTTTGCAGATGTGACGAGTGTCTGCGCATCATAAATATACGGGAGGTTAAGCTCTAACTCCTTTAACAGCATAATGACGCCCGGATCTCCGGCAATGATAGCGTCCACGCACGCATTTTCAAGAAATGCCAAGTATTTTGGGAGCTCTTCAATGTGATCATTATGCATCAGCCCGTTTACGGCTGCAACTACTTTTCTATTGTATTCATGCGCAAGTTCTGCGATCTTACGGATATCTTCATTCATTAATGCTCCGGGCATGCGCAGCCCGAAACGGTTTCCCCCGATGTAGAGGGTATCAATCCCCGCATTGATCAGCGCTTCAGCCTGTTCGACTGATTCAGCGGTCGCAATGATATTAATCAACTTTATCCCTCCGTTTTAGCGCCCGTTTTCCAGGCTGTCCTCTATGTACATAAAAATAGCGCAAAAAACATAGCGCCGCAATTATACTTTACCATGTTTCCAGTATGATTTTGGTGACAAGTTATGACATTTTCCGCAATCTTGCCGGGCCGCCGAAAATACTGCAATATCGTTTGCATTACTTTGGCTGTGAAAAGGAACGAAAGGCCCGCTTTTGCTTCCCCCGCTTCCTGACCGTTTATCCCGCAGAATCATAAAAAAATCGCTGCCTGCAGCTGCAAACAGCGTACTCTTCCATCTATATCAGCGGGGTTCAACGATTAGTTTAATTGCAGTTCTTTCTTCCCCTTCAATCTGAATGTCCGTGAAAGCAGGTATGCAGATTAAATCCACGCCGCTCGGAGCCACAAATCCTCTTGCGATCGCGACCGCTTTCACGGCCTGATTGATGGCGCCTGCCCCGATTGCCTGGATTTCCGCTCCCCCTCTTTCACGAAGAACACCGGCAAGAGCACCAGCTACAGAATTAGGATTAGATTTTGCTGAAACTTTTAATATTTCCATTCCTTCTCCTCCTTGTTTACTTCCGTTAACCGAATGTCCGTTCAGAGTGACAATTCATGCCCAAACGCAAAGTTTTTCTGCTTGCCCGATGGCCATTTCAGTTGAAATGCACTCGCTGTAAACGGGGTGCTGCGCTAAAAGTGCAGCAGAACCGTCCCCGTCATGTTAGGTTGCTGATTTTCCTATGGATCCGTGCGGGCAAATGAACGTCTCTTGCTCAAGTTCTTCCCGGGGGAGATGCCGCCCGCACAGCAGGGAAAATCATTCCACTGCTACTATATTCCCCGTCTACGGGAGTTATGCAAGTAAATACAAGTACACCGTGGTTTTTCAAATGGAAGATTACGCAAATTCCACGCCTAAATAGATGTTGCAAAAAAACCCGCTTATTCTGAAATAAATGGGTGGTCTTCATTGATTAAAATATTTTTGATAGAAACTGCTTTACCGGTTTTTTTATCGAGTTCAATGACACAAGCGCTCAATATTTTTCTTCCAGATTTCGCTACTTCAAAACGGACCGGCAGCGAAGTCAGAAATTTCTTTAGCACTGCATCTTTATCCATGCCGAGGATCGCGTCATAAGGCCCCGTCATGCCGACATCCGTCATATAAGCCGTGCCGTTCGGCAATATTCTGGCATCTGCCGTTTGGACATGCGTATGCGTACCGACAACAGCGGAAACTTTTCCGTCCAAATGCCAGCCCATTGCCTGCTTTTCGCTAGTCGTCTCAGCATGGAAATCAACAAAAATGAAATGGGTCCTTTTTCTAACCATCGAAACGAGTTCTTCCGCTTTCCGGAACGGGTCATCAATCGCATTCATAAACGTTCTTCCCTGCAAATTCAAAATGGCAAATTCGGCCCCTTCCGCTTTGACAAACACCAAGCCTTTACCTGGTGTCCCGTCCGGAAAATTCGCCGGGCGCACCATCCATTTGGCATCCTCGATAAATTCAAAAATTTCTTTATTGTCCCAGGCATGATTGCCGAGCGTAACGGCATCCGCCCCGGCTTCCAGCAGCCCACGGTAAATTTTTTGGGTGATTCCCCGCCCTCCGGCTGCATTTTCACCGTTTACAATGGTCAGCTGCGGCTTGTATTTCGCTTTTAATTTTTGCAAATACTCATTGACCATATCGCGTCCCGGAGACCCGACAACATCCCCTATAAATAAAATCTTCATGTATATCCCTTTCTTTGCTGTGTAAGTGGATTTCATCTTTTAGATGTTAAGCATGTCCGATGATCAGGAAATCCGGCTGGCCCCGGTGATTTCGCTCAGCCCTCGTTTTCCGCAGGAGCCCCGTAATTTGTGATCATCAATGGTAAATAATTACAGATTTAAAAAAATAAGCGGTGAGCACGTCACCGCTTATTTTGCATATTCAACAGCCCGCGTTTCCCGAATGACCGTTACCTTAATATGGCCGGGATAATCCAGCTCATTTTCGATTTTTTTGCGGATATCACGCGCAAGACGATGGGCTTCCAAGTCGTCGATCTGTTCCGGTTTCACCATGATCCGGACTTCTCTCCCCGCCTGGATGGCAAAAGATTTTTCAACGCCTTCATACGACTCGGCAATTTCCTCCAGCTTTTCGAGGCGCCGGATGTAATGTTCGAGCGTTTCACTGCGCGCCCCCGGCCGTGCCGCCGACAACGCATCGGCCGCTGCAACGAGCACGGCAATGACCGACGTTGGTTCTGTATCGCCGTGGTGGGAAGCAATACTATTGATGACAACCGGGTGTTCTTTATATTTGGTTGCCAATTCCACGCCGATTTCTACATGACTCCCTTCCACTTCATGATCGACTGCTTTGCCGATATCATGGAGCAGACCGGCACGGCGGGCAAGCATTTCGTCTTCTCCGAGTTCGGCTGCCAGCAAACCGGAAAGGAACGCCACCTCAATCGAGTGTTTCAGGACGTTTTGCCCGTAGCTGGTACGGAATTTCAACCGGCCCAGTATTTTGATTAAATCAGGATGAAGACCGTGGACACCGACTTCAAAAGTGGTTTGTTCACCAACTTCGCGTATATGTTCATCCACCTCGCGCCTTGCTTTTTCAACCATTTCTTCAATGCGGGCCGGATGGATGCGGCCGTCTTGAACCAGTTTTTCCAGTGCAATGCGTGCCGTTTCCCGGCGCACCGGATCGAATCCCGAAAGAATAACCGCTTCCGGCGTATCATCGATAATCAGGTCAATACCTGTCAATGTTTCCAACGTCCGGATATTGCGCCCTTCCCTTCCAATAATGCGCCCCTTCATTTCATCGTTCGGCAGATTGACAACCGATACCGTCGTTTCGGCAACATGCTCGGCTGCGCATCTTTGGATTGCCAATGAAAGGATATTTTTTGCCTTTTTGTCGGCTTCTTCCTTCGCCCGCGTTTCAGCTTCTTTTACCATTAAGGCCAAATCATGCGAAAGCTCCTTCTCCAGTTTTTCGATGATGATGGCTTTTGCCTGCTCGCGGTTCAGGCCCGAGATTCTTTCCAGTTCAGACTCCTGCTTTTTAACCATCTCCTCCAATTTGCTTTCCATCTCTTCAATATGTTGTTGTCTCAGGTTTAAAGAATCCTCTTTCTTTTCCAGCATCGATTCGCGCTTGTCCAGCGATTCATCTTTGCGGTCGAGGTTCTCTTCCTTTTGCAATAAGCGATTTTCCTGTCTTTGCAATTCATTTCTTCGTTCGCGCAGTTCCCGTTCCACATCTGTACGAAGTTTATGATTTTCATCCTTCGCTTCAAGCAGGGCTTCTTTTTTCAGACGGTCGGCTTCACGTTTTGCGTCACCCACAATTTGATCGGCCGTATTTTTAGCCGCTGCGATCTTTGCTTCGTAAATCGATCTTCGGATGAAATAGCCAACAACGACACCGACGATAAGGACAAGCAAAAGGGAGATGATCCATATGAGAGACTCCATCAATCTCACCTCCTCTTGCTATGAACTTTTTCTACGCTAAAAGATGTCGGCTTTACGTTAATCCATAAGGTTTACAGTATACAACGCTCAGCTTAAAAAGTAAAACGTCCATCCCGGAGAAAATCCCCACACCGATGTATATGCATTAAAACCAAATCATGAGTTTCCTCCCTGTGCGGTTTAAATGCCGCACGGCGGAATGATTCTTCCAGCCGTTCGCAAAAAGGCAATCCGGTAAGATATCCGAACCCCTTTCCGGAATCTGTCCGGAAACGGAGTAAGCTTTTCGCGCAGGAGAAAGTCATTTTTAGAAAATAAAATATACACATTAATTTTAAAGGTGGGAATATTTATTGTCAAGTGGAGCACATGGAATAAATTAGTAAATTTTTCTAAGTGGGCTACAGCCGCAAAAAAAGCGCCGGAATGCGTTCTGCATTTTAGGCGCTCTTTTTTGCGTATTATTCCAAATGGAATTCTTCCTGTTCTTCCGTATTTTCTTCGGCGGCCGGCTGGCTGTTTTCCGCCAGGCCGTAGTGCTCGCGGATTTTCATGGCAATCTCGTTGCGCAGATCCGGATTCTCTTTTAAAAAGAGTTTTGCATTTTCGCGGCCCTGGCCCAGCCTTTCATCATTATACGAGTACCAAGCGCCGCTTTTTTGGATAATATCGAGTTCGCTGCCCATATCAATGATTTCGCCTTCTTTTGATATGCCTTCCCCGTACATAATATCCACTTCGGCTGTTTTAAACGGCGGCGCAACTTTGTTTTTAACAACTTTAATTTTCGTTTTGTTCCCGACAATGTCGTTGCCCTGCTTGATTTGCTCGGCGCGGCGCACTTCAAGGCGCACGGACGAGTAAAATTTCAGCGCGCGGCCGCCCGGCGTTGTTTCCGGGTTTCCGAACATTACGCCTACTTTTTCGCGGATTTGGTTGATGAAGATAGCGATGGTGTTGGATTTATTGATGACGCCTGATAATTTGCGCAAAGCCTGGGACATGAGGCGCGCCTGGAGGCCTACATGGGAGTCCCCCATTTCCCCTTCAATTTCCGCTTTTGGCACGAGTGCAGCAACCGAGTCAATCACAATAATGTCGACAGCACCGCTGCGGACGAGCGCTTCGGCAATTTCCAACGCCTGTTCGCCCGTATCCGGCTGGGACAGGAGTAGTTCATCAATATTGACGCCGAGCTTTTGGGCATAAACCGGATCAAGCGCGTGTTCCGCATCGATAAAAGCGGCTTGTCCGCCCCTTGCCTGAACTTCCGCAATCGCATGGAGGGCAACAGTTGTTTTACCCGAACTTTCAGGCCCGTAAATTTCGATCACGCGGCCGCGCGGATAACCACCGACGCCCAGTGCAATATCAAGCGCAAGAGAACCGCTCGGGATCGTGAATACGGCCCTGTCCGTCTGTTCGCCCAATCTCATGATGGAACCTTTTCCGAATTGTTTTTCTATTTGTTTCAGAGCCTGGTCTAAGGCTTGTTGACGATCATTCACAAAATTTCCTCCTTTTTATTCATCACGGACTCTCGCAAGCAATGAACCTATACATATACTATACCCGTTTTTTATCCGTTTGCCAAGAAAAATATCGAACGTCCATTCGTGATTTTTTTGCTCCAAAACTTTAAAAAAAATCATTTTTCCCCTGCGGAAAATCGAATTTTTCAAAGAAAAAGCCGCCAAAAATTAAAATTTTGCCGACATGGCTAAAAAAGCCTCTTCCGTGAAAAACCCGGTTGCCTTGCGGAAGAGGCCTTTATGGGCAAACCCGATATTATTTGCCCAGCATCTGCAAAAGATAGTAACAGCCGTATTTCACCGTCCTGCGGCGGACATTGTTGCGGGAGCCGGCAAGTTCCAAAAGATGGGCCCCGGTTTCTTTTCCCTTGACCGTAATGCCGATCCAAACCGTGCCAGGGGGATGGCCTTCAAGCGAATCCGGGCCGGCTACACCGGTAAAACTGATTCCGATATCCGCGCTCAGCAGCCTGCGGACATTTTCCGCCAGCTCTATCGCACATTCTTTGCTTACGGCGCCGTATTGGTCGAGCGTTTCCTTCTTCACATTTGCCAGTTTCATTTTCGCTTCATTTGAATAAACAACAATGCCGCCTTTCAACATTGTGCTCACTCCCTGAATGGCGGCCATTTCCGATTCAAACATGCCGGCTGTGAGGCTTTCCGCGCATGCGAGCGTCAGCTGTTTTTCGGACAGTTTTTTCAACAGTGCCTCCATTAGTGTCGTTTCATTGTAGCCGTAAAAATATTGCCCGACAATTTGCAGGATTTCTTTCTCTTTTTCATCGATCATTTTGTTCGCGATTTCGGCTGATTCGTGTTTTGCCGTAATCCTGAGCGTCACTTCCCCTTCCGATGCGAGCGGCGCGACCGTCGGGTTCGATTGGCTGTCAATGATGTGCTGTACCTCTGTTTCCAGCTGCGATTCTCCGATCCCGAAAAAACGAAGCACACGTGACTCGATTCTTTCAATCGTTTCAAGTTCTTCCTGGATCGCCGGGCTGCCGTAATTGATAAACATCGGCTCCATTTCATGCGGCGGCCCCGGCAGAAGCATATAATAATGGTTTCCTTGTTTGGCGAACATCCCGGGCGCCATCCCGTGGTCATTCGGAAGCACTTTTGACCCTTCAATAACCAACGCCTGTTTTTTGTTGTTTTCGGTCATGTTCCGTTTTGTGCGGGCAAAGAATTGCTTAATGGAACGCATCGCAACTTCATCCGTCACGAGCTTTTTCCCGATATGGAAAGCGATCGTTTCTTTCGTCAAATCATCCTTTGTCGGCCCCAGCCCGCCGGTAAAAATGAGCAAATCGGCGCGTGCCTCGGCGGTTTTAATTGCCTCTTCAAGCCGCCCCGGATTATCGCCGACAACCGTCTGGTAGTAGACATCCACCCCGATTTCTGCCAAATGCTCCGCAATAAACTTCGCGTTCGTGTTGACGATCTGGCCAAGCAGCAGCTCTGAACCGACCGCAATAATCTCAGCATTCATTCCAATTCCTCCCTTTGATAAGCAGCAGAAAGATTATGTAGTCCTGTCGCCTCGGAACTTTGTGGCTGTTAAATGTCATAAGCGTGCAGCCAACTGGCAGGAACCGCGCAAAAAAAGGTGCTCTTTTCCTTTATCCAAAAATATATGCAAAAAAACAGTGAAAGGCGGACTTTCACTGAATTGTTCATTTTGAGTGGGCGAATACTTTCCGGTTTAAATAAAAATAATCAATGCCGGACCAGATTGTAAAGACAAGCGCCACCCACAAAGCAACGAGATCCATGCGGAAGGACAACGCCGCAAACGGGAAATTATGCAGAAGCAATAAAAGGATGGCAATAATCTGCGTCCATGTTTTAATTTTGCCAAGCATATTGGCTGCCACAACTTCACCGCCCTCGGCCAGAATCAGCCTTAAGCCTGTCACGGCAAATTCGCGGGCGATGATAATAATCACAATCCATGCCGGCGCAAGCTGTAGGCCGACAAGCAAAATAAACGCCGTGGAAACAAGCAGTTTATCGGCAAGCGGATCGAGAAACTTGCCAAAATTCGTGACAAGATTCATTTTGCGCGCATAATGTCCGTCAATCCAATCCGTCATCGAAGCAACCGCAAAAATCACCGCACCGACAAAATGGGTGACAGGGATTTTGGTATCCAGCCATTCGAGTGTGCCCCAATGGAAAGGCACCGCCATCACCATTAAAAAAATAGGAATTAAACATACGCGAGAAACAGTAATTTTATTCGGCAAATTCACTGAACTTTTCCTCCAACTGATCTATATATATATTTTCCGCAGAGAAAGCCCCCATTATATAAGCTTATTCCGTTTGTGTTGCATGAAACTGGATCACAATAACCTGGCGTACTTCTTTGGAAGCAGGAATATCGTATTTTAATTTTTTGCCGTTAATGTAGACTTCCGTGTTCACGGTATTTCCGATCGTAATCGTTACTTGTTTTTGTTTCGTGAGGTCGGCATTCTGGCTGTCGCCGTCATTCAATAATTTTTGGAAATTGGTTGAGCCGTCGCTGTTTTTCACCTGTATCCACGACTGCCCGCCTTTGGCTTTTAACTCGAGCTTAAATTGACCGGTACCGCTCAGCTTGTAAGTCGATGTATAGCCGCTTGATGAAATAGCTTTCAATTTCTGCCCCGTTTGCTGGTTTGCATTTTTTTTCGTTTCCGTAGAAATTGTTTTCGTACTTTTTGCCGTATTTTTTGTGCCTGTGGTGTTTTCGGATGTTGCCTTGTCAGAAGATTTCACATCACCTTGCTGCACGCTCACATTGCCCGAATTGCCGCTGCTTAATTTTTCCTTGCTGTTGTTTCCAGCAAAACTGGAAACAATAAACCACAGCAAAAACAAAATCCCGATAATCACAACGACTACAATGATCCTCGGCAGCACGTTCATCAATTTTACCGTATCCGGAGCCGCCGTTTTTCTCGTCTGTACACGGGTAATCTGCTCCGGAAATTCTTCATGTTCGATGCTCGGAATTTCGTTTTTAAACTCCTCAAATAGCTCTTCCGGCTGAAGCCCGACTGCCTCGGCATACTGCTTAATAAATGCCCGGACGTAAAATTTTCCAGGCATTGAATCATATTTTCCTTCTTCGATATTTTTTAAATACCTTTTTTGGATTTTGGTCATCTCCTGCAGATCATCCAGGCTGATGCCCTTTTCTTTTCTTACTTCCTTTAAACGATTCCCTAATTCCGTCATGGTAACACCTGCCAATCTAGTAATCAAATCCGCCAAATCCGCTTTGAAACATCCGGTTATTTTGCAGCATGTCGTATGTAATCTCCTGTGACGGATCTTCTCTCAGCTCAATAATATAGTCGAAATCGTCCAATGAGTATTCCGAGTGCTGCACAAAAATATCAGGGTGTTCCACCACTTTTACAGCCGACAGGCGCATAATTTCGCGAATGAGCTGCCAGTGCTGTTCGTTTGCCCTTTCGGCGGATACGATCCCATCCATAATAAATATATTATTGACGTTGTATTCATCATCGATCAGGCTGCTTCTGACTGTCTGCTTGATCATCGTGGAGGAAAGAAAAATCCATTTTTTATTAGCGCACACGCTTGCCGCCACAATTGACTCGGTTTTTCCGACGCGGGGCATGCCGCGGATTCCGATCAGTTTATGGCCTTCTTGTTTAAAATGCTCAGCCATAAAATCAACAAGGATACCGAGATCATCACGCACAAACCGGAATGTTTTCCTGTCGTCGTGGTCCCGCTGAATATACCTGCCATGGCGCACTGCAAGCCTGTCCCGAAGTTTGGATTCCCTGATTTTCGTTACTTTTATCGTTTCCACTGTTTGCAAGATCGATTCGAGGCGGCCGACCTGTTCCTCATTTTTTACAAGAAGAAGCAGGCCGCGCTTTCTATCGTCAACGCCATTAATGCTTTTGATGTTAATCGCCAACATACCCAAGAGAGAAGATATATCGCCAAGAAGCCCCGGGCGGTTGATTTTAATTTCATATTCCAAATACCATTCTTTCCTGTCCTCCACCTGGACCCCTCCCGCAACCGGATACTCACTAACTATATCTAGGTTATATGATATATGATTTTATATCAATAAGAAAGTGATAGCTCCAAAAATCACAAAAAAACATGAATTTTGTCGAGGTGCGTGCAAATCCTGCAAAAAAAACCGGCGGCATCTAAACAATTTACGGCTTTGGAGAAAAGCCGTAAATTGTTTTGATATGGCACCGGCACCTTTTTTATGATTGGGATTCGTCATTTTGGACGAGTTTGACCATGACATTGGCAATCGCTTGTTGCTCTTCCTGTGATGCTACCGACCAGAGATCGGCCAGGACACGTTCTTGCTCATTTTTCGGCTCCACTTGCGCAGCAAGGTAATCCCCGACCTGTTCCGCAAGCTTGCCGATCGTTTCTTGGGACATGCCTTGCTGCTGTGCCTGGTGAAGGCGGTCCCCCAAAAAGTTCTTCCATTGGTCCCAGTTTTCTAATACACTCATTGCGCATCCTCCTTTCAAATGGTTCAGCATTAGTTTGCGACCTGGCGCGGAGGCTATGCATGGAAATATCAGCCGCCCGAATTTTTATATATACCAGCCCCCGTTTACAGCAATCGTTTGCCCTGTAATGTAGGCAGCTTTATCGGAGAGAAGGAAGGAGATCGTTTGGGCGATTTCTGCCGGTTTGGCGAGGCGGCCGAGAGGAATTTCTTCCTCTACGCCGGCAATTTCTTCTTCCGAAAATAGCCTGAGCATATTCGTATCGACTGCGCCGGGTGCAACAGCATTGACGCGCACGCCGCTTCTTGCCGTTTCTTTGGCCAGCGCTTTGGCAAAAGCAATTTGCGCACCTTTCATTGCAGAATAGACGGATTCACACGCAGCCCCCGTCTGCCCCCATATCGAACTGACAAGGATGATGTGCGAAGTTTCATTCTGCATCAGTTTCGGAAGCAGCAATTTTGACAAAAGCAGCGGCGATTTCACGTGAATACGATATTGTTCATCAATTGCGTTTTCTTCCATATCCGTTAATAAACCGTATTGGGACGTGCCGCTCGCATATACAATCGCATCGAGGTGGAAAATATTATCCACTATCGTTTGCACGCCGCCGTCTACAGCAAGATCGGCGCGGATCGGAATCGCTTCAACACCCCGCGCGGCGCAAATGTCCAACAGTTCTTTTACCGCTTCCTGATTTTGATGGTAATGCAAATAAAGATTCCAGCCTTCTTCTGCAAGCATTTTTGCAACCGCTTTTCCAATTCCTCCGCTTGCGCCGGTAATTAAAGCAAATTTCTTCATTCTTTATTTTCCCCCATTGAAAAACCCGGGCATTCCCCGGGTTTGTAGTTATTTCGGCAATACTTGGCAAACCGTAAACCGGTCTTCGCCAAAAAATTGTTCCGCCGTTTTCCGCAAATCGTTGAATTGGATTTGCTCAAGAACAGGAACAACATCAAATAAATTCATGCCGTTAAAAGCATATCTTGTAAATTGGTTTGCAATAAATTCAGGTGAGTTCAACTGTCGCAGAAACGCCCCGATTTTTTTCTTTTTCGTCCTTTCAAGCCCTTCTTCCGTCAGGACTTTTCCTTCTTTTGCCGCAAACATCACATCATGCAGCCGTTCCGCCAAAAGATCGGGATTTTCCGTATCTCCGCCGGCCATTGCAAATCCAAACCCCTGTTCCTGGGAATAATCAAAAGAAAAACTCGTGTCGATCAGGCCGTCGTTGTACAACCCGCTGTACGCTTCCGAACTGCGGCCAAACAGCATATCGAGCATTAAATTTACTGTAAGTTCGTTTTTTAGCATCTCAGTGCCGCTTTGGCTGGTGTGGAGCGCCTTCATCCCTACAAGGCATTTCGGGATTTGCACATTCATATGCATTTTCTGCTCTTTTTTGGCTGCTTCAATCGGCTCTTCCGGAAAACGCCTTTTAATTTCAGGCACTTTTTCATATTTTTTCTTCTCCTGGTTTTTTTTGAGAAAAGAAATCACTTCTTCAGGAGAAACATTTCCGACCGCTAACAGCAGCATATTGCTCGGGTGGTAGAATGTGCGGTAGCATTCATATAACTGTTCGGCCGTAATTTTTGCAATGGATTCGACCGTCCCCGCGATATCGATTTTCACCGGATGGTTTTTGTACAAATTTTCAATCACTCCGTAATAAAGCCGCCAATCCGGATTATCGTTGTACATCATAATTTCCTGCCCGATAATCCCTTTTTCTTTTTCAACCATCTGCTCTGTAAAATACGGGGTTTGCACCATATCAACTAAAGTTTCCAGATTTTTCATAACTTGATCGGTACTGGAA
Organism: Weizmannia acidilactici; assembly: GCF_008974185.1. Taxonomy (GTDB): domain Bacteria; phylum Bacillota; class Bacilli; order Bacillales; family Bacillaceae_C; genus Weizmannia; species Weizmannia acidilactici. The sequence goes on along the minus strand of NZ_BKZP01000001.1, from coordinate 160,569 downwards.
AATAAATAAGCGGTACGGTTAAAACTCGTGAATGCATTGGCTGAAGCACCCTGCCTGCTGAACTGCTGGAATACATCGCCATCTTCCTTTTCAAACATTTTATGCTCGAGAAAATGGGCAATCCCGTCCGGCACCCGCACAAACTCGTTTTTCCCCAACGGGACGAATTCGTTGTCAACAGAACCGTATTTTGTCGTAAACGTAACAAACGTTTTATTGAAACCCTGCTTAGGCAGGATATATACTTTCAAACCGTTGTCGAGCGTTTCAAAATAGAGTGTTTCATCGAGCTGGCTAAAACGTTGTGTATCCATTATTTCCCCTCCGATCCGGATAAGAAGTAAATTGTATCCAATTCGATCTTCGCCGCCACTTTTACAATTTCCCCTTTTTCAACCGCTTCAATTTCCCGGATCCAGTCATCTACGCCGATCTGTTTTTTGGCAATGACATTATGATACAAAATTTCAACGAGCCCGCGGGATGTATCTGTCGCCTCAAGCAGCTGATTACGGATGACGGCTTTAGTCTGTTCCATTTCCTGTACGCTGAAATCGCCGTTTTTCATTGCTTCCATTTGCTTTTCAATAATGGAAACCGCCTTTTCATAATTGACGGATTCAATCCCGCTCATGACCATCATTAACCCTTTATGGCTCTCGATCTGGCTGGACACATAATAACAAAGGCTAGCTTTTTCGCGGACGTTTAAGAAAAGCTTGGAATGGGAAAAACCGCCGAATATGCCGTTAAACATTTGCATCGCGAAATAATCCCTGTTGCCAAACACAATATTGGTGCGGTAGCCGATGTTCAGTTTCCCTTGGCGGATGTCCTGGGATTCTTTTATTTTCCGGACTTCAGCTACTTTTCTCAGCGTCCTTGCCGCAGCGGTTGTGGCTTCGCGGTCCGGGAAGATGAGCGCTTCGCAAAAAGCGGCTAGGCGGCCTTCATCGACATCGCCTGTTACAAATAAATCCATTTCATCTTCCTGTATCGCTCGTTGGTAATAAGCAAACAGCGACTCAGGCGTAATGGCGTCCACTTCATCAATAATGCCGTTAGCCTGCAGGGCAAACGGTTCGCCCTTGCACATTTCTTCAATGAGCCGCATGTTCGCATACCGCATTTTATCATCATAAACTGCCTGCAGCCTCTGTTTCAGCACCCGTTTCTCCTTTTCCACCACGGCCTGGTCAAACTGGCCGCCGTCCGCATTCGGATTCAGCAGCACTTCCGCCAGAAACTGGATGCCCTTTTGCAACAGCGGTTCAGCATTGTGCAGAAATTTTTCATTTGCGATTTCAACTGTGAAAGAGATAATATGATATTCGCCTTTTTTCGCTGTATCGACATAAAAACTCGCACCGTACAATTCGTCGAGATATGTTCTTAGCTTTGCTGTCGTATCATACCGCTTTGTGCTGCTCTGCAGGACATTCAGAAGCAGGGCGCGCAATGTTACCGTGTCCTTATCAAGCGGCGCTTTCATTTTCCATACAAGCGTATTCGTTTTGTATTTGTCCGTTTTAATCGTATGTAATGTGTACCCTTTCATTTTTCGAATCGTCTCTTTTGCAATGGCCATATTGATCCTCCTTCAGCAGGCAGCCTGTATTTAATCCGTGATAAAAGTATGCCCTTTTGCCAGCCATCTCTTACCCGCAAGTGGCATTAATTTTACTATACAGGTACCGTGCCCGTCCCGGCAAGCTTTTTCGCGTATAAAAAATCGGCAACCGTTACGGCAAAACTTTTGCCGCAACGGTTGCCGGTTTTGAAGCACTAACGCTCCCCCTTGATATACGGGACGCCGTCCGCTTTCGGAGCTTCGGCACGCCCGATAAATCCGGCCAACGCCAGGATTGTAAGCACATAAGGGGCAATAAGCAGGAAAACACTTGGTATTTCTTTCAAGTAAGGAATATTGGAACCGATAATGCTGAGACTCTGCGCAAAGCCGAAAAACAAAGCTGCACCCATCGCGCCAAGCGGATTCCATTTTCCAAAAATCATAGCAGCGAGCGCCATATAGCCCTGTCCGGAGATCGTGGATGAACTAAAATTTAATGTGATCGACTGCGCATATACCGCGCCGCCGATCCCGCCGAATACACCGGATAAAAAGACGGCCAGATAACGCATTTTGGTGACATTAATCCCCATCGTATCGGCGGCCATTGGATGTTCCCCGACTGAACGGAGGCGCAGGCCGAACGGCGTTTTGTAAATAATAAACCATACCGCAAAGGCGACGAGAATAGCGATATACGAAGGATAGGTGACACCTTGGAAAAACAGCTTGCCGATCAGCGGAATATGGTTCAGACCAGGAATGTCGACCTGGCGGAAATATTCTCGGATCGTATCCGTCTGACCCTTTCCGTATATTTTTTTAATCAGAAACATCGCCAGTCCGAGCGCCAAAAAATTAATGGCAACGCCGCTGACAGTCTGATCCGCACGAAAAGAAATGGATGCTACGGCATGGATAAGCGCGAATAAACCGCCGATGGCCATCGCAGCAAGCAACGCAAGCCACGGCGTCCATGCCCCGAATGTTTTTGCAAACGTCAAGTTAAACACAATCGAGGTAAAGGCCCCCATAATCATTAAACCTTCCAAACCGATATTCACAACGCCGGAGCGTTCGGAAAAAACGCCCCCTAAAGCGGTGAAAATAAGTGGTGCCGCAGAGAGTAAAGATGCTGATATGATAATTTCCAATGCTGTTAAAAAATCCACTTATTTCGCCTCCTTTTTCAGCCGGGTCAGTATCCATTTGATCATATAGCCGGATGCAACAAAGAGAATGATCAGGGCAATGACAATATTAACGAGTTCATTCGGTACGCCTGCATCAATCGGCATATTCAGCGACCCCACCTTCAATGCGCCGAATAAAACGGCCGCAATCAAAACACCGAGTGCCGTATTTCCGCCGAGCAGCGCCACGGCAATTCCGTCAAAACCAATTCCTGAAAAAGATGATTGCAAAAAGGCAAAACCGTAATTGCCAAGCCCCTCCATTGCGCCTCCCAGACCGGCGAATGCTCCGGATATGACCATTGACAGGATGATGCTACGGCCGACATTCATACCGGCATATTCGGACGCGTTTGGGTTAAACCCGACAGATTTTAATTCAAAGCCAAGCGCTGTTTTCTCGATGATAAACCACATTACAACTACTGCCAGCAAAGCCAAATAGATGCCGTTATGTAGAGTGGAATAATCCGTGATTTTCTGGAAAAACGGTGATGCCAATGATGCCGAATGATGGATATGCGGCGTTGTATCCTGCTGTTTTGACAGCACATTCCGGATTAAATAATTGGAACTATACAGCGCAATATAGTTCATCATAATCGTAACGATGACTTCATGGACCCTGAGCCGCGCTTTTAAAAGCCCCGGGATGAAGCCCCATAAGGCGCCTGCGGCTGCAGCGGCAAGGATGGCAAGGGGCAGATGGATCGCTTTTGGCAGATCGAAAGCAATGCCTACCCAGACGGCGGCAATCCACCCTACAATCAGCTGGCCCTCGGCCCCGATATTAAACAGCCCGGTGCGGAAAGCAAACGCAATCGCCAAACCAGCAAAAATATACGGGGTTGCAAGCCTCAATGTTTCCCCGATGTAAAAGACCTGGCCGAAAGCGCCGTTCCAAAGCGCAATATAACCGTTCACAGGGTTATAGCCGCTGACAAGCATAATGAGAGCCCCGGCAAGAAGGCCGAGTATTACAGAAATAACAGGTATAAGAAGGTTCAGGGTTCGGTTAGACATTGGATTGTTCACCTACTTTTTCTTTTCTGTGCCCCGCCATCAGGAGCCCCAACTCCTGTTCTGTCGTTTTCTTCGGATCCACAATATCGATAAAGGCACCTTCATATATCACTGCAATCCGGTCACTAAGGTTCATGATTTCATCCAGTTCAAACGACACAAGCAATACGGCTTTTCCATGGTCCCTCTGCTCGACCAGCCGTTTATGAATAAACTCGATCGCCCCGACATCCAGCCCGCGAGTCGGCTGGGCCGCAATCAAAAGATCCGGGTCACGGTCAATTTCACGTCCGATGATAGCTTTCTGCTGGTTCCCGCCTGAAAGGGCCCGGACTTTTGTATATTCACTCGGTGTCCGTACATCAAATTCAGAAATAATGGACTTCGCTTTTTTGTAAATTTCTTTATAATTTAAAATCCCTTTATTTGATACCGGCATTTTGTAATACGTTTGCAGCACCATGTTTTCCCCGATTGTAAAGTCGAGGACAAGCCCGTATTTATGCCTGTCTTCAGGAATGTGGCCGACGCCGGCTTCTGTTACTTTCCGTGGCCGTAAATTTGTAATATCCTTGCCGTTCAGCCGGATCACGCCGCTTTCCGCTTTCTTCAGGCCTGTGATTGCTTCAATGAGCTCCGATTGCCCGTTTCCGTCGACACCCGCAATGCCGACAATTTCACCGGCTCTTACCTGCAGGTTTAAACCTTTTACAGCTTCAACGCCGCGCGAATCTTTCACATGCAAATTTTCAATCTCTAACACAGCTTGTTTCGGATGGCCTTCTGTTTTCTCTGTCGTAAAAATAACATCACGTCCGACCATTAAATGCGCCAGCTCCTGGGGATTCGTATCTTTTACATTTAATGTGGCAATTCCTTTCCCTTTGCGGATCACCGTGACGCGGTCGCATACTTCCATGATCTCTTTCAATTTATGGGTAATTAAAATAATGGATTTCCCTTCTTTGATCAACGTCTTCATGATCCCGATCAATTCACGGATTTCCTGCGGCGTCAACACGGCCGTCGGTTCATCAAAGATAATAATATCGGCGCCTCGGTACAGCGTTTTTAAAATTTCTACGCGTTGCTGCATGCCGACGGATATATCGGATATTTTTGCACGGGGATCCACTTTCAGCCCGTAACGGTCTGAAATTTCCCGCACTTGCTGTTCTGCTTTTTTGATGTCAATTACGCCTTTTTTTCTCGGTTCTTTACCGAGGATAATATTTTCGGTAACCGAAAACTTGTCAATGAGCATAAAATGCTGGTGCACCATCCCGATCCCAAGGTCATTGGCCACATTCGGGTCAGTGATTTCCACTTTTTTTCCGTTCACACGAATTTCGCCTTTTTCAGGCTGGTAAAGACCGAAAAGCACATTCATTAATGTCGACTTCCCGGCACCGTTTTCTCCAAGCAGTGCATGGATTTCTCCCTTTTTCAACTGGAGGGTGATGTCATCGTTCGCAACAATTCCGGGGAACTCTTTGCGAATATGAAGCATTTCTATTACGTAATCCACCCTTTATCACTCCTTATTTGGGTTGTACAAAGAATGGCAGCAAGGTTGCTGCGGCAAGGTAATTGTTGCGGGGGAATCAATCCTTGATATGCAGATAAAATGTGATTATTTTTAATTTTACTAAAATTTTTAATACAGGACCGGTTATTAAACCGGTCCCGTGGGCTTAGCAAAATTATTTTAATTTGGATGGAATGGTAACATCCCCATTAATGATTTTTTGTGTCCATTTTTTTACTGCGGCTTTCATTTCAGGCGTCAAATTGTCCTGTGTCGGCGCAATACCAACACCATCTTCTTTCAAACCGTAGACAATTGTTTTTCCGCCAGGGAATTTACCGTTTTTCGCCTTTGTCGATAAATCGATCACGGCTTTATCTACTCGTTTTACCATCGAGGTCAACGTTACATTGTAATCTTTGCCTTTCACTGTAACCTGGCCTTCGTCAGCCTGGTCACGGTCAACGCCGATGACCCAGACATTTTTGCTCGGATCGTCCTGCTTAATGTTTTTTGCTTCTGTGAATACGCCTTTGCCACTTCCGCCGGCTGCATGGTAAATGACATCGACGCCGGATTTATACATCGCGGAAGCAATCGATTGCCCTTTGCTGGCATCATCAAAAGAACCGACATACTGGATTTGCACGTCCGCTTTTGGATTGGCGGCTTTTACGCCGGCTTTGAAGCCCGCTGCAAACTTATTGATCAAGTCGCTGTCAGTACCGCCGATAAATCCGATCTTATTGGATTTTGTCGCCATGCCGGCCACAACCCCGACAAGGAAAGAGCCTTCTTCCTCTTTAAATGTAATGCTTGCAACATTTTTCTTGCCGGTGATAACACTGTCGATAATCGCAAAATTTGTATTTTTGCGCTGATCGGCAATTTTTTCAATCGCAGGCTGGAGTTTATAGCCAACCCCGTAAACAAGGTCAAAACCGTTACGGACCGCTGTGTTTAAGTTCGTCGTGTAATCCGCATCCGATTTGGATTGCAGATAGTCGTAACCGTTTTTCCCTTGCGTCATGTTGTTATCCTTGCCGAATTGCTGAAGGCCTTCCCATGCAGACTGGTTAAAAGAACGGTCGTCAATGCCGCCCGTGTCTGTTACCAGGGCAACGGTGAACTTGTCCTTATTTCCGCTGCCTGAATTGCCGCTGTTCGAACCGCACGCAGCGAGAAGCGTCCCTACTGCCAGTACGATAGCGAGAGCTAAACCAAATTTGCGCGTTTTCACTTGAGTCCCCCCTGGGATAATTTTTTGCGGATAACTGCGTAAGCTTTTCTTCCCGTTATCCTACTTAACGAAATTAATATATCATTTTTTATTGGTGAAATAAACATAAATTTGTTTTTTTGTCGAAAAAAGTCACGCTGCCTTTTTATCATTCGGATAGCGTCCGGATAGGGAATAAAATGCATCACGAGCTTTGTTCTTCCGACGGTTTTGGGATTAAAACGGCACGTGGTTTGCTCCCTTCATACGGCCCGACTACACCTCTCGCTTCCATCGCATCGATCAGCCTTGCCGCCCTTGTATAGCCGATCCGGAAACGCCTTTGCAGCATAGAAACGGATGCGGTCTGCATTTCCGAGATTAAGAGGACGGCATCATCATACAGCTCATCTTCAAAATCATCCGGCTGATCCTGGTTCTCTTCCGGAATCATTTCTTCCTGGTACTGGGCTTTTTGTTGGGATATAACAAAATCAACGACCTCTTCAACTTCCTCGTCGGAAAGGAATGCGCCCTGCACGCGGATCGGCTTGGAAGCGCCCACCGGGAGGAAAAGCATATCGCCCCTTCCGAGCAGTTTTTCGGCACCGCCCATATCCAAAATCGTCCTCGAGTCAGTTGCTGATGAAACCGCAAAGGCAATCCTGGACGGAATATTGGCTTTGATGACGCCAGTAATGACGTCAACGGACGGCCGCTGGGTTGCAATAATGAGATGGATGCCGGCAGCCCGCGCCATTTGTGAAAGTCTTGTGATCGAGTCTTCGACATCGCCTGATGCCACCATCATCAAGTCGGCCAGTTCGTCAATAATCACGACGATATATGGCAGAAGCGGCTGCTTGTCCCCGGTTTCGATATTGATTTTTTTCATATGGTCGTTGTACCCTTCAATATTGCGCGTTCCTGTATGCGAAAACAGCTCATACCTGCGCTCCATTTCATTGACGACTTTCTTCAGCGCCTGGGAAGCCCGTTTCGGGTTCGTGACAACAGGCGCCAGCAAATGCGGGACGCCGTTGTATACATTCAGCTCCACCATCTTCGGGTCAATCATCATCAGCTTTACTTCATGCGGTTTGGCACGCATTAAAATGCTGGTAATAATGCCGTTGATGCACACGCTTTTCCCGCTTCCTGTAGCGCCCGCAACAAGCAGGTGGGGCATTTTGTTCAATTCGGCCAAAACCGCCTGTCCCGTGATGTCGCGCCCTAAAGCAATTTGAAGTTTTAATGCCGGATTGTTTTCTTTTCCTTCTAGCACTTCCCTTAACGACACGACGGCAACTTCCCTGTTCGGCACTTCGATCCCGATCGCCGATTTCCCAGGGATCGGCGCTTCCATGCGGATATCTTTTGCAGCAAGGGCCAAAGCGATATCGTCGCTCAGGCTGACAATTTTGCTTACTTTTACACCCACATCTGGATGCACTTCGTATTTTGTAACGGCAGGACCCAAATGTACCTGTGTGACACGCGCTTTTACCCCGAAGCTTTGGAACGTTCGCTCAAGTTTTGCCGCGTTTGCATGGATGGCTTTATACTCGCTGCTTTGGTCCGCAGCCCGCGGCCTTTTTAATAACGTAATAGGCGGCAATTGGTAGTCTTCATTTTCATATTCCGTAAACTTTATAGGAGGGGAATGATCCTCATCCGTTTCTTCAATAGGCGCTTCATGAACCTGCTGATCCGGCTGCCCGGTTTCCCCTTCATATTGTTCCGTAAAACTTGAAATAATCGGCGGGGGGGTTTCTTCAATGACCGCAGCCTGCTGCCCGTTTCCTCCCTCTTGTATTTTGGAAGGGACAGAACCGCTTTGTTGCGCCTGCTCTTTCTGCCGCTTTTTCTCTTTCTTTTTCCTTTTTCCATCCTTCCAATTTGAAAATTCCTCTTTAGATTGTGCCCATTGTTTCCTGAAAAATGCATAGAGATTTTCCAGCGATTTTTCCAATAACGGGCTGAGCGGTTTGCCGGTCAAGAACATGAAGGCAATCATTACAAGCACAACACAGAGGATTTTTGTCCCGAGTGCATCGAATAAAAAATGCGATGCCGCGTATAAAACCGCGCCCGTCATGCCGCCGCCAAGCCGGGTGCCGAAGAGATTGCCGTGCACATCCCTCCCGAGCACAATTTGCCACCAAACTTGTTCATCTTTATGCCATATGCCGAGCGTATTCATGATCACACTGTTTCCGGATAATTCATGCGCATTGGCTAAAGCTTCGATGAGCCGCACGTGAAAATAAAGGAGGGTGCCGGCAAATAATAGATAAAACCCGGTTATGCGGACGCAGAAAAATTTCGGCCACTCCCTTTTAATCATCAAATAACCGGAAAGAACCATCAGGCCGCAAACGGCAATCCAGTACAGCTGGCCGAAAAAAAAGCGGAACAACAGGATGAAAGTGGTCCCTGTTTTGCCGATGTCATACAGCGTAAAAATGCCCAGCACGAAGATAATGAGACCGATTAACTCAAACTTTAAATCTATTTTTATTTGTTCAGCCGCTTTTTTCCTTCTGCGCCTCTTCTTTTTTGCCATTTCATCACCTTCAACAAGTCAAACGAAATTTTTCCGTAAAAAAATACCCGGATACCTATGGTAAGAAAGCAGCCAATGGCGGCTGCTTTTCTTGTACATATTATAGCATATCCCATATCAGTTTTGTTTTAAAACCCAGCATGCCGGACCACATTTCCAGGGGCCAATCCCGGCCGCAGGAAATCATACGGATTCGTGCTGAGGATTCTGACAATCCGGTACCCTTCATCCAGCTGCTCGGCCAAAACCGGAACGCCTTGGACATTTAACGTTTCAAAATGGCTAAAGCCCGCTTCTTCCGGAAACATGAGTTCATGTGGCATCATCGTATGGAGAATCATTGGATCAGCCCCTCTTTTTTGTTCCGCATTGTTTCAATGAGGCTGTTTAATTTTTCCAAAGCTTTGCCGATGCCGCCCACTTCATCAATCAGCCCGTACTTGACCGCCTCCTGGCCGACAATATTCGTTCCAATATCCCTTGTCAGGTTTCCTTTTGCAAACATTAAATCTTTAAAAACTTCTTCGTCCACTTTTGAATGACGCGTGACAAACTTAATGACCCTTTCCTGCATTTTATCCAAATATTCGAATGTTTGCGGAACACCGATGACAAGGCCGGTCAGCCGGATCGGGTGAATGGTCATCGTGGCGGTTTCCGCGATGAAAGAATACCGGCACGATACGGCGATCGGGACGCCGATCGAATGCCCACCGCCCAGCACGATGGATACAGTCGGTTTCGACATGGAAGCGAGCATTTCGGAAATCGCCAGCCCTGCTTCCACATCCCCACCAACTGTATTGAGGATCACCAAAAGCCCTTCAATTTTCGGGTTTTGTTCAATGGCTACAAGCTGGGGAATGATGTGTTCATATTTTGTCGTTTTATTTTGGGGCGGAAGCTGCAGATGCCCTTCAATCTGGCCGACAATGGTCAGGCAGTGGATATTAGAATCCTGCGGCAGCTGCGGAACATTTGTCTGGCCGAGCTGCTGGATTTTTTCAACAAGCGTGGAAGATTGGTTTTCTTCTTTCCGTTCTTCTTTATTCGGCAATTGCTCATCGCTCATTTTTTTAACCCCTTTAATTATTAATGTAAGGGCATAAACGCCTTTCCGCCTTATTATTTGCTTCTGAAGAATTTTCATTCAACAAAACAGCCCCGCATCGGTTTCTTGAAAGCGGGGCCGGCCCTTCAGACTTCCATAATAATCGGCAAAATCATCGGGCGCCTTTTCGTTTGTTCGTACAAAAATGAGCTGAGATGGTCGCGGATATCCTGTTTAATACTCGTCCAGTCAAACGAATCTTTGGATGTATTTTGTTCCACCACTTCTTTTACGAGGCTTGCCGAGTCGCTGATTAATTTCTCGGATTCGCGTACATATACAAACCCGCGCGAAATAATTTCAGGCCCGGCGGCAATTTTTTTATGTTTATTATCAAGTGTGACGACGACTATTAAAATGCCGTCCTGGGACAATAAGCGGCGATCGCGCAGCACAATATTGCCGACATCGCCGACGCCGATCCCGTCAATTAAAATATTGCCAGAAGCAACCCGCCCGCTGGCCGAAAATTTTCCGTGCTTATATTCCAGCACTTCACCATTGCTTGAAATCATGACTGATTCTTTCGGAATGCCGATTTGATGCGCCAGTTTTGCATGGGCGTACAAGCTTCTGTATTCCCCCTGGATCGGCACAAAAAATTTCGGCTTCATCAGATTCAGCATCAGTTTTAAATCTTCCTGGCAGCCGTGCCCTGTCACATGGATTTTCCGTTTGCTCGAGTAAACTTCGGCGCCGGCGCGGTACAGCATATCAATCGTTTTTGTCATAAATAGTTCCAATCCCGGGGAAGGTGTTGTCGCCAATAATACGGTATCCCCTTTTTGGATGTTAATCTGCTTATGGGCTTTCTTCGCCATTTTCTGCAGTACCAAAAACGGCTCGCCCTGGCTGCCCGTCGTCAATATCGCGAGCTCATCATCACGGTATTTCGAAATATCTTGCACAGGAATAATGAGGTCTTCTGTCTGCGTTTTTAAATATCCTAATTTTAAAGCAATTTTATATATTTTTTCTAAATAATTTCCTACAAAAGCGACTTTACGGCCCGTGATATGCGCCGCATCCAGGATTTGCTGAACCCTGATTAAGTTTGAAGCAAAGCTGGCTACAATGATTCTGCCTTTCGCTTCATAGAAAGCATTTGTAATTTCTTCAGCAACAGCCGACTCATGGGTGGTAAAACCTGGATGTTCCGCTTCAGTGCTGTCTGACAACAAAAGCAGCACACCCTCTTCGCCGATTTTCGCCATTTTCCCGATATCCGAACGGTAATGGCCGGTAACTTCCTGGTCAAATTTAAAATCGCCCGTGTAGACGATATTCCCTTCCGGTGTTGAAATACAAATCCCGACAGAATCCGGAATGCTGTGCGTAGTTTTGAAAAAGCGGATATCCGCCGAATCAAAATGCAAGACGCTGTCCGCATCGACTTCCGTAAATAGGATATTCTTTTTCAATCTGACTTCTTTTACTTTTTCTCTCGCAAGCGCGATGGTCAGCTTCGTTGCATAAACAGGCACATGCAGTTTCATCAGGATGTAAGGAAGGGCCCCGATGGCATCTTCGTGGCCGTGCGTCAAAAAAATGCCTTTGATGCGGTGCTTATTTTCAAGTAAATAGCTAAAATCCGGAATGACGATGTCAATGCCGAGCATTTCATCCTCCGGAAACATCAGGCCCGCATCGAGCACAAAAATATCATGGCCGATTTCCACCACATACAAATTCTTTCCGACTTCTCCAATTCCTCCTAAAGGAATAACCTTTATTGGATCATTTTTTCCTTTAAACAAATCACTATTCCTCCCATGTTGTCCAAAAAAATTGCAGAGCAGGAATCATCTTCTATTACCGATAGATTATAGGATTACCGGGCCTGTTTATTCGTCCGCGCCACTTTCGGCTCTATTTTACGGCATAAAAAAATAAGCGACTGGCTCTGCGCCATCTTCCGTTTCAAAAAAGCCCAATGGCCGTCCGTATAAAAGCTAGCACCGATTATTCAATTGTACCGTCCCAAAACCTATCCAAACGGGCGCTGTTGCCCAATCATAAAATACTGTCCGTTCCTTTCTCTTATGTATAGCTTAACCGAAAAGGGCATATTTGGTCAATGAACAGGAGAGGATATTTCAATCGACAAATTATTCACAAGCTCGACATTTGGCAGCGAAACATTTTTACATCATAGAACGATATCTAGACATGAAATTCGCTTAGCACGATTTCCGCGGCATCCGCGAGCTCTCTCTCGTTAGTTATCCCGGCACGGGGAGGCTCGCCTGGCTTACTATTCCCGCTGGAGTCTCGCGAATGTCACGTTATCTCAATGCATAAAAAAAGGGACGCCCCCAGTCAATTACTGACTTTTGGGACAACCCTGTACTTCTACCGCCGGAGATCATCCAGCAGGCGGTGGATTTGCTCCCGCTCTTCTTTTGTCAACGGGACAAGCGGCAGGCGTACACCGCCAACATCCAGCCCTTTGATTTGCAGGGCTGTTTTTACCGGCACCGGATTCGGCGCCTTAAATAAGCCGCGCATCAGCGGAAGCAGCTTTTGATGCAATTGGGCGGCTTTTCGCACATTCCCGGCCAAAAAGGCCTGCACCATCTCCTGCATTTCCGGCCCAGCAACATGGGAAGCAACAGAAATGACCCCGGAACCGCCGATTGAAAGCACCGGAATTGTCAGGCCGTCATCCCCGCTGTACAAATCAAAATCATCCGGAGTGTGGGCAATGATTTGCGCCATCGCATCCAAATTCCCGCTCGCCTCTTTTACCGCAACGATATTTGGAATTTGGGAAAGCTCAATGATGGTTTCCGGTTCAATATTGACAACCGACCTGCCCGGGATATTGTAAATGACGACAGGAAGGCTTGTGGACTCGGCAATCGCTTTGAAATGCGCATACATACCGGCCTGATTCGGTTTATTGTAATACGGGCCCACAGCCATCACGGCGTCCACACCGCATTCTTCCGCCCTTTTTGTCAATTCGATCGAAGCATATGTGTTGTTGCTTCCTGTCCCCGCAATCACCGGTACACGGCCGCCTGCAGCTTTCACAACCTGCTTGAAAAGCGCAATTTTTTCTTCAGGGGACAATGTCGGAGATTCTCCCGTTGTCCCGGCAACGACAAGTGATTCTGTCCCGTTTTCAATCAAATAATTGACAAGCTGGGCTGCCTTCTGCAAATCCAGATTCCCCTTATGGTCAAAAGGCGTAACCATTGCGGTTGAAACTCTTCCGAAACGACTCATACTTACACTCCTTCATCCGGCTGCAATCGCCGCAGCCTTTGAAACTGTATCGGCAAGGAAACTTGCCAAAATTTTACGCTTGGATATTGTATGTTTCACTTTCCAAATTAAATGCATCATGAAGGGCGTTTACAGCAGCGACGAGATCTTTCTGCATCACGAGCACCCAAATCGTTGTATGGCTGTCGGCGGACTGCAAAATACGGATCCCTTTTTCGGACAGTGCCGAAACAATCTTATACGTTACGCCCGGCACTCCTGCGATACCTGCGCCGACAATCGACACCTTGGCACAGTTCCGCTCAATGATCGGCTTGTGCCCCAATTTTTTTAACACCGCTTCGGCACGATCTGCCACATCCTCCGAAATCGTATAAACGACGCTGTTTGGAGAAATATTGATAAAATCGACGCTGATATTTTCCGCCGCCATCGCTTTGAATACAACCGTCTGCAGGTCGTACTGGCCGTCTTTGGCAAAGACTTTCACCTGTGAGATATTTGATACGTGCGCAATCCCTGTAACCGTCCGCTCCCTTATATCAGTTCCGACTTTCTGGCGGTGGTTTAAAGATGTTACAAGCGTTCCGACATCATCAGAATAGGTGGAGCGGATGCGGATCGGTACTTTTGACTGCATCGCGATTTCAACAGCGCGCGGGTGGATCACTTTCGCCCCCTGATACGCCATATTGCAAACTTCGTTATAGGTAACAACCGGAAGTTTTCGCGCGTTTTCGGCAATGCGCGGATCGGCTGTCATAATGCCTTCCACATCGGTAAAGATATCAATCCACTCAGCATGGAGCGCCGCCCCAAGCGCAGCTGCGGATGTATCGCTGCCTCCGCGTCCGAGCGTTGTAACATCACCGTTTTTTGCCGCCCCCTGGAACCCGGCAACCACAACTACATCATGATCCTCCAATTCACGCAGCACACGGTCACACTTCATGTCAATGATCTTTGCATTTGTGTGCTCGGCGTTTGTGCGAAAGCCTGCTTGGGCACCGGTCAGGGCGCAGGCTTTTATGCCGTGCGCCTTTAACATATTGGTAAACACAAGGCTTGAGATAATTTCGCCGGTGGACAAAAGCAAATCCTGTTCGCGCCTGTTTAAAAGCGTTTCGGATGCGCCGACGAGAGACAGAAGCGTGTCTGTTGCATACGGCTCGCCTTTACGGCCCATCGCGGAAACAACAACGACCACTTTATAGCCTTCTTCAAGCGCCTTTTCCACATGGTGTTTGGCATGCATTCTTGCATCATGGTCCCGTACGGATGTACCGCCGAATTTTTGGACAATTAATTTCAATTATGAACACCTCTATCGTCAACTTAAGAATAAGAGCAACTATTCCAGCATATAGCGGGTGTGATTTACTTGGCAAATCGCCCGGTTTTATGGCCCCGTGCAGTTTACTGCTCTGCCGGCAAAGCGCAGAATCCTACCCCACACTCTTTAACAGGGAATGTCTTGCCTGCTTTTTATGGAATACCCGGCAAACTGGGCCTTATGCAAAAAACCCGGCATCATTCGGAAACTTTGCTTCCTCTTTATCTTATCACCTAAGCCGCAAAATGGTTAGCCTAACTTGCGTACAATTAAATGAGTCCAAGCTTGATGAGGCTTTCCGCAATTTGCACGGAATTCCAGGCGGCCCCTTTCAGCAGATTGTCCGAAACAACCCACATGTGGAATCCGTTGCTTTCATCCGGATCTTTGCGGATCCGCCCGACAAAAGTGTCATATTTGCCAACCGCATTGATCGCCATTGGATAAATTTGCTCTTCCGGTTTGTCTTCCAGCACAACACCCGGTGCCGGCTCCAGTACTTCCTGGATATGCTTTACCGTTACGCCTTCTTTTTCGGTTTCAAAATAAACAGATTCCGAATGGCCGGTAGCGACCGGAATGCGCACACATGTTGCGGATACTTTTAACTCCGGCATATGCATAATTTTTTTCGTTTCGTTGATCATTTTCATTTCTTCAAATGTAAAGCCGTTCTCCGTAAACACGTCAATTTGTGGAATGGCATTAAAAGCAATTTGGAAATGCTTTTTATCGCCTTTAACCGGCAGCACCTGCGGCTCATAATACCCGCCTTCGAGCAATGTTTTCGTCTGCTCATTCAGTTCCCTGACCGCGGCCGCCCCCGAGCCGGATACCGCCTGATAAGTGGAAACGATGACCCGTTTCAGGCCAAACTGTTTGCGGATCGGTTCCAGCGCCACGACCATCTGGATCGTTGAACAATTTGGGTTGGCAATGATGCCGTTATGTTTTTTAATATCTTCTTCGTTTACTTCCGGTACGACGAGTGGCACATCTTTTTCCATACGGAATGCACTCGTGTTATCTATGACAATGGCACCGCGCTTTACAGCTTCAGGCGCAAATTTTTTCGAGACGCTTCCCCCCGCGCTGAATAGGGCGATGTCCACTCCTTCAAAGCTTTCAGGCACCGCTTCCTGTACTGTA
Source organism: Weizmannia acidilactici (assembly GCF_008974185.1). Lineage (GTDB taxonomy): Bacteria > Bacillota > Bacilli > Bacillales > Bacillaceae_C > Weizmannia > Weizmannia acidilactici. The sequence goes on along the minus strand of NZ_BKZP01000001.1, from coordinate 144,643 downwards.
ATTTCTTCACCTTTAAAGGCCATTTTTTTACCGGCGGAGCGTGAGGAAGATAAAAGCGTTAATTTTTTAATTGGAAAATTCCTGTTTTCCAATGTTTGGACCATTTGCTGGCCGACTGCACCGGTTGCACCGACAACTGCTACGTGATAACCTGCTGTATTCGCCATTCAGCATTCCCCTTCCAGATACAAAACCTAATTCATCTTTATAGCTTTTATTGTATCACATGTCTTGCTGTGCCGTGTTAATTTTTTTATTTTTCCGCTCAGTTTCCGTACATTGATCATTTCCCGTCGCGGAAGCGCTCGATAATGACGGGCTGGATTTGTTTGCCCTCAAGCGCCAGCGAAACGGTGTCAAGCAGGCTCGACATCCTCGCAACCATCGAGTTCGGCTTTTTGTCGGGGTCATCCTGGCCGTAAGGAATAAAATAGATGTTTTTCGTTGCCATCAGCCGCATCAAATTGACACCGTTTAATCCCAATGCATCATTTGTCGATATGCCGAGCACGACAGGCTTCAAATTTCTGAGCGCAGCTTTTGCGGCCATCAATACGGGCGAATCCGTCAAGGCATTGGCGAGTTTGCTCATTGTAAAACCGGTCAGCGGCGCAATGACCATACAGTCGAGCGGAATGCTTGGCCCGAGCGGCTCAGCCTCAACGATTGAATCAATTGCTTTACGGCCGGTTATCTTTTCGATTTTTTCCACCCATTCCGATCCCTTGCCGAATCTCGTGTCCGTTGTTTTGACTGTGTGCGTCACAACTGGAATGACTTCCGCCCCTGCCGCCACGAGTTTCTCTATTTCCGGGAAAACGGCCTGGTAAGTGCAGTGGGAACCGGTTAATCCAAACCCGATTCTTTTTCCTTTCAAACCCATCATAAAGACTCCTTTCTTTTTAATACATCTTCTTCAATCAGCTGCGCAAGGACATTTCCGAGAATCCGGCCGGCTGTTTTCGGCGCAACAATCCCCGGCAGGCTCGGCGCGAGCAATGCTTTAATACCGCGCTTTTCGGCATATCGGAAATCCGTGCCCCCCGGTTTTGAAGCAATATCAAGAATGAGCGTATGCGCCGGCATTTTTTGAATCACCGAAGCATTGACGATAAGGTGCGGAATCGTATTGATACAGATGTCGATATCTTTCACTTCCTGCTCCAGCTGTTTCAAATGGAACGGTTTAAGCCCCATTTCCGTAATCCTGGCCAAATTCTCGCTTTTTCTCGCACCGACTTTGACACGGGCCCCGAGGTGATGAAAAGCTCTCGCAATGCTCATGCCGACCCTTCCCAGACCAAGGACGGCGACATTGGAGCCGTGAATCGTGAATTCGGTATGCCGGATCGCCATCATGATTGTCCCTTCAACAGTAGGGATGGAGTTGTAAATCGCGACATCATCCCGCTCGAACAATTTGACGAGGCGGCGATCCGCTTTTTTGGCAAGCTGATTCAAATATTCATTGCTGATGCCGGTATATATCGTGAAATACGGTGGTGTTTCCACCAAAATATCTTCCGTCAAAACGACCTCTTCGTTCGAAAAAATTAATTCTATTTTCCCGTCGCCGGCAGTTCCAGTAATCGGTAAAATGATACAGTCCATTTCGGCAAAATTGATGTCTTTAAATTTCTCTTTTGTGACGCCGGAATATACAAAATCCAGCTGTTCAAAACCGATTAGTGAGATTCTCGCGTCCAGATCCGCCAGTTTACGGATCACTTCCAGTTGGCGCGCATCCCCGCCAATAATCGCAATTTGCAGTCCTGTCAACAACGGCTTCACCTTCTTTTGTGAATGATCATTGGGTGATTTCCCCATATCTTATGACACGGGCATGGTTTCTGTGAAAAAAGGCAAAGAAAAAAGCCGGGAAAACCCCGGCGCTTTTCTTTGCCTTTTAATAACTGTATTGGTTTTCAGGAACCTCCAAAATAATCATGTCCGCGCCGATTGTCCGGATCCGGTTCCACGGAACACGGATTTCGTACGCCTGTTTCCTAAAACGCCTTCCGACCGGAATAATCAGGGTCTCGACTTTCCCGGATTTTTCATCAATTTCCAGGTCGGTCTGCCCCAATACCCCGAGCCGCTCCGCTTTTTTAAAATCGACCATTTCCTTGCCGCTTAGTTCGCTGAGCCGCATATTTCCCCTTCTTTCTAGATGGACTGTTTCCATTTTATGTCCAACAGGGAAGGGATATGCCGGTTTTAAGAAAGGCGGCCCGGCAATTTTCCGTCCGGACTGATGAGTGACGCCGAATAGCGGTCCGAGAAAATTTGCCGCGCGCAGGCATTCACTTTTTCCACCGTCACGCGGTCAATCTGCTCAATCATTTCATCAAGCGAGCGGTGCTTTTTCAGGAGCAGTTCATTTTTCCCGTTGCGACTCATCCTGCTGTTTGTGCTTTCCAGGCTGAGCATCAGGCTCCCCTTTAACTGTTCTTTGCTGTTCTGCACTTCTTTTTCCGTTACTCCTTTTGTTTTCAGCGTCTTGAGCGTTTCCAGTACAGTGTCAAAAAGTTCGTCCAGCTGAGATGCGCCTGTTCCGCCGTAAATCGTTAAAATGCCGCTGTCTTTATAAGCAGTGTGGTAAGAGTATACGGAATATGCAAGCCCCCGCTGTTCGCGCACATTTTGGAAAAGCCTGGAGGACATGCTGCCGCCCAGAATATTATTCAATACGATCAAATCGTAAATATCTTCACTGCCGATCGCCTTTCCTTCAAACCCTAAACATAAATGGGCCTGTTCCGTTTCCTTTTTGCGCGCAAGGTCATTCGTATGGAATACTGCCGCCTCGCCCCGGCGTTTCACATTTCCGCCCTCGTATGATCCGAAAAGCGCTTCGATGTCTTTGATAAACGACGGACCGACATTCCCGGCAACCGATATGACAACACGGTCAGGCGTGTACATATCATAAACGTATTGGTGGAGGTCATCGCTCGTAAACAATGCCAGCGTCTCTTCCGTCCCTAAAATCGGATAGCCAAGCGGGTGGTCCCCGTATACAGCCTTGCCGAGCAAATCATGGACAATATCATCCGGCGTATCTTCATACATTTTGATTTCTTCATTGACGACACTTTTTTCGCGTTCCATTTCCTTTTCCGAAAAGGTGGAGTGGAAGAACATATCCGCCAATAAATCGAGCGCAATCGGCGCATGCGTATCAAGTACTTTTGCATAATAGCAGGTATATTCTTTCGAGGTAAAAGCATTCACCTGGCCGCCGATCGAATCGAAGGCTTCTGCAATGTCCTTCGCGCTTCTTTTTTCTGTCCCTTTGAAAAACATATGCTCAAGGAAATGGGAAATCCCGTTGTTTTTTTCATTTTCATTTCTCGAGCCCGTGCCGATCCAAATGCCGATTGCAACCGAACGGACGGTTGGAATCTCTTCAAGCACAATCCTTAAGCCGTTTTTGCAAGTGTATTTCTGGATCATGTATGTGCCTCCCTGCTCATGCATTTCAGTCGCTGTCAAAATTTCCAGAACTGGAGCGGCGTTCATTTTCACCGCTTATAAATTTTCCATCTTCACTTTTAATGATTCTTTCTTCGTCAAGCACTTTTGAAACGGTGCTGATTTTTAAATTTTTCTTTTTTAACTGCAATATCATCGGTTCCAGCGCTTTTGCCGTTGAAGCGGTTGGATGCATTAAGATCAGCGAACCGCCGCGCGCTTCGGAAATAACGCGCTGGACAATCACATCGGGAGCCGGTTTTTGCCAATCGATCGTATCGACCGTCCACATGATCGTCCCCATATCCATAGACTTTGCGAGCTTCACGACTTCATCCCGGTAACTCCCGCTTGGCGGTGCAAACCATTTCACTTTTTCTCCTGTTATCGCTTCAATGACGCGGTTCGTCTGTTCCAACTGTTTTCTGACCTGGGCTGCCGATAAAGTTTTTAAATCGGGGTGGGTATAGGAATGGTTTCCGATTTCATGCCCCCCGCTTACAATCATATTGGCAAGATGCGGATTTTCTTTTGCCCATCTTCCCTCTAAGAAAAAAGTAGCATGGACATTGTACTTTTTTAAAGTTTTTAGCATATCCGGCAAATATTCGTTTCCCCAGGCAACATTGATCAAAAATGCGACCATCGGTTTGTCCGGGTTTCCCGTATAGACAGGGGCGGCGTCCAGGTCTTTTAAGTGGATGGCCGGGGGAATCTGCTTAAACACCAACTTACGTTCATCATAACGCCCGTCTTTCTTCATTTTTTCGTAAGATGCCCTTTTATCCACTTCTACTCCGTTGTAGCCGGGAATCGCCTTCCAAACCGGATCAATCCGCGCATTTTCAGGAGGGCGGGAATAACGTTTTGCGGCTTGTTCAATTTTTGCATATAACTGATTTTGCTGTGCCGTAATGGCAGGGCGTTCACGTATGTATTGGTCCGACAGCGGATTTTCCACAAGCAACAATGCTAGAATAGCAATCAAGGCAACTGCAATCAAGTGTTTTGCTTTATTCACGTTATTTTCCCCCTTCTTTTAAAAAATATGAAAAAAAAGGGAGACGTAGAACGGAGGCGCAGCACAAATAAAAAAAGCCAGGGTTCCCTGACTTTCATCGCGGTTTATGCTCTTTTTTCTCGCGCTGTTCTTTTAATACCGCTTTGCGGGATAAGTTGATGCGGCCGTGACTGTCAATTTCCGTCACTTTCACCAAAATTTCATCGCCGATTTTGACGACGTCTTCCACTCTGCGCACGCGTTCTTCCGCAAGTTCCGAAATATGGACAAGGCCGTCTTTCCCATTAAAAATTTCAACAAACGCACCAAATTTTTCGATCCGTTTCACTTTGCCAAGGTAAACCTGGCCGACAACCACTTCGCGGACGATGTCTTCGATGATTTTCTTCGCTTTGTTGTTTGCTTCTTCGTCCGTTGACGATATAAAGATCGTGCCATCCTGTTCAATATCGATTTTGACGCCTGTCTCGTCGATAATCTTATTGATTTGTTTGCCGCTCGGCCCAATGACATCCCTGATTTTATCCGGATTGATCGTCATCGTTAAAATTTTCGGTGCATAGATGGACAGATGGTCACGCGTTTCCGATATTGTCGACATCATATGATCGAGAATCTGCATCCTGCCTTTTCTGGCTTGCTGCAGCGCCTCTTCCAAAATTTTCCTTGACAATCCGTCGATTTTAATATCCATTTGTAGCGCAGTAACGCCTTTTGCGGTCCCGGCAACTTTAAAGTCCATGTCCCCAAGATGGTCTTCCATACCCTGGATATCCGTTAGAATCGTATAATGCTCCCCATTTTTGACAAGCCCCATTGCAATCCCGGCAACAGGTGCTTTAATCGGAATCCCGGCATCCATCATTGCAAGGGTGGAAGCGCAGATGCTTGCCTGCGAAGTGGAACCGTTCGACTCCAAAACTTCAGAAACAAGCCGGATCGTGTACGGGAACTCTTTTTCATCCGGAATGACCGGTTCCAAGGCGCGTTCTCCCAATGCCCCGTGCCCGATTTCGCGACGTCCCGGCCCTCTCATCGGCCCGGTTTCTCCTACACTGAACGGCGGGAAATTGTAATGGTGCATAAAGCGCTTCGATTCTTCAATGCCAAGTCCGTCCAAAATTTGCACATCACCTAAAGCGCCCAATGTACAAACACTTAAAGCCTGCGTCTGTCCGCGGGTAAACAGCCCCGAGCCGTGCGTGCGCGGCAAAACGCCCACTTCGGAGGAAAGCGGCCGGATTTCATCGATTTTGCGGCCGTCCGGGCGGATTTTATCGACAGTGATCAGCTTACGGACTTCCTCTTTTTCGATATCATGCAGAATCTGCTTAATCTGTTTTATCGTCTCTTCGTCGGCTTCCTCAGCCTCAAACTGCTCAAGCACCCGGTCATTGACCGCTTTGATCGCCTCTTCGCGGGCCTGCTTTTCATGCACCTGGATCGCTTTCACCATGTCTTCCCGGCACATGGAGCTGACCTTTTCCACCAGTTCCGGATCGAGTTCAAACAGTTCCACAGCCATTTTTTCTTTTCCGACTTCGGCAATAATTTTTTCTTGGAATTCAATCAGGCGTTTAATTTCTTCATGGCCGAACATGATCGCTTCCAACATCACTTCTTCCGGCACTTCCTTGGCGCCGGCTTCAACCATGTTGATGGCATCTTTTGTACCAGCAACGGTTAAATTGATGTCGCTTTTTTCCATCTGTTCAACCGTCGGATTAATGACGAACCGGCCGTCAACCCTTCCTACAATGACGCCGGCAATCGGGCCTTCAAACGGAATATCCGAGCAGCTCAGCGCAAGAGAGGAACCAAGCATAGCCGCCATTTCCGGCGTGCAATCTTGGTCGACGCTCATCACCATGCTGACGACCTGCACTTCATTACGGAAACCATCGGCGAACAGCGGGCGGATCGGCCTGTCAATCAAACGGCTTGAAAGGATCGCCTTTTCACTCGGGCGCCCTTCCCGTTTAATGAAACCGCCCGGGATTTTCCCGACAGCGTATAAGCGTTCCTCATAGTTTACCGTCAACGGAAAAAAATCTACATTTTTCGGTTCTTTTGAGGCGGTTGCCGTACTGAGGACAGCGGTTTCGCCATAGCGGACAAGTGCGGCGCCGTTCGCCTGTTTCGCGAGCTGGCCGATTTCCACAGTGAGCGGACGACCGGCCCAGTCTATCGTATATATGTGTTTGTCCTGTGCCATATAGAAAAAATTCTCCTTTCTTATTTCTTACTATTGTTTCACATTCAATCTAAAGATAAGCATGGGGTGATGATTCATATTAGAGAATCAAATCGTATTGCTATGTATGTACAGGCCGCACCAGGATGGGAAGGAGAAACCAGGCGGCGCTTCGGATACATCCGGCGGCGGAGAAAAGGGGAGATATAAACATTGCAAAAAAGCGGGAATGATCCCGCTTTTTTGCAACCTGCATTTTATTTATCGGCGCAAGCCTAACCGGTTAATCAATTCACGGTAACGCTGCACATCTTTATTGCGCAGATAAGTCAACAAATTACGCCGTCTCCCAACCATTTTCATCAAACCGCGGCGGGAATGATGGTCTTTTTTATGGACACGCAAATGATCGTTTAATTTGTTGATTTCTTCCGTCAATACAGCAATTTGCACTTCCGGAGAACCGGTATCGTTCTCGTGGATTTTAAATTGGTTGATGATTTCATTTTTACGTTCTTTTGAAATCGCCATACTGTTCACCTCCTCAACTTCAATCCCCTTGTGCCGAGCAGGCGTCGGTGGGTCGCACTGCCAAGCATAGGTTCCTGTTACTGTTACTGTAATAGAATACTACTTTTTAAACCAAAACACAAGTGGAAGTTCAATATTTTTCAAAGTAGCTTCTTGCGGCTTGCTCATCCCTTTTCATTTCCTCAATCAAATCCTCCACGCGGTCAAATTTCTTCTCTTCACGGATCCGTCGAAGCCACCTGACAATAACTTCTTCCCCGTAAATCGTCTCGGAAAAATCCAGCAAATACACTTCAGTCGTTTTTTCGTATTCGTCCGGATTTTTGAAAGTCGGGTTGTACCCGACGCTGCATAAGCCGTTATGCCAGACATCCCCGACCATCATTTGCACAATATAAACGCCGTTCGGGGGAAGCATATACGGATCGGGCAATTGGATGTTTGCGGTCGGAAAGCCGAGCTGACGGCCCCTTTTTTCCCCGTGGACGACGACCCCCTTGATTTCATAATAGCGCCCAAGCAAGCGTTCCACGTCCCTGACTTTTCCTTCTCTTATTTTTGTCCGAATTAAAGTCGAGCTGACCTTTTCTTCCGAATTTTCAAGTACGACTTTCCCGACTGTTGTAATCGTGAAACGTCCGTTTGCGTATTCCGGCAGGTTTCCCATATTCCCTTTGCCAAACTTGCCGTATGTATAGTCAAAACCGGCCACAACATGTTTGGCCCCCAGCACGGCCAAATATTGATCGACAAATTGCTGCGGCAAAAGATTTGCAAAGCTGGAGGTAAACCGTACGATAAATAAATAGTCTATGCCGAGTGCCTCTATCAATTTGATTTTATCCCCGAGCGGTGTGATCAATTCGATTCCTTCTTTTTTTTTCCCAAGTACAACAGAAGGATGGGGCTCGAATGTCATTACCGCGCTTTTCCAGCCGTTCTGCTCCGCAATTTCCCTCGCTGTCCTGATCACTTTTTGGTGGCCAAGGTGGATACCGTCAAAATAGCCCAAAGCGATTGCAAGCGGGGGAAAATCGCCGGGGCGGAAGGAATGGGGATGATGAACCGTCAATACTTTCAATGTTTCTCACCTTTTCCCTTTTCAGTTTGGCTCTGTTAAATTTTTTGTACCCGCGAAATCCGGATTCACACAAGGGAATGCGGGAATATTAAAAATTTGAAAGATCATTTCTGATCACTTTTACCGGTTTGATAAAGCCGGGCCGCTTGGGATGGGGTTGATAAATTGCCATAATTTTATGGCGGTGAAATAATGCCATGATGCCGCCGCCATTTTGCCAATGTGCACCTTTTTCCAATACTGCGCCGTTTTTTACTTTCTCTGCTAATGTATCACTTATTTCCCATTTCGGCAAATGGTTCAGCCCCGCTTCCATCGGGAAAAGCAATTTTTCCGCCATACCGGCTTCTGCATACTTACCGACCTCTTCAAGTGTGAAGCACTGTTCCTTTGAAAAACTCCCCGCCATCGTTCTTGAAAGCTTCGACATATGGGCGGGATAGCCGAGCTTTTCGCCCATCATGACAGCAAGGGTACGGATATAAGTCCCTTTGCTGCAGGATGCGCGAAATCGGAAAGACACGAGCGGGCCTTCAAAGATTTCTCGCTGGTCCAATAATTCGAGGCTGTAAATTTCAACTTCCCTTGAAGGCCGCTCCACTTCGATCCCCTGCCTTGCATACTCATAAAGCCTTTTCCCGTTCACTTTTACCGCCGAAAACATTGGGGGCGTTTGCGTTATGCGGCCGGTTAGCGATGCGAAAACCGCCAAAATTTCTTCACGGGGGATCGGGCGGGTGATTTCTTTTCTTTCTACCGTCTCTCCGGATGCGTCTTCCGTCGTGGTTGAAAAACCGATTGTTGCTTCTCCTTCATACGTTTTGCCGGCATCTGTGAGAAATTCGGCAATTTTCGTTGCTCGTCCGATGCAGACCGGCAGCACCCCTTCCACATCCGGGTCGAGCGTGCCGGTGTGGCCTACTTTTTTTATTTTTAATCGTTTCCGGATTTTAAAAACGCAGTCATGCGAAGTCATCCCTGCCGGTTTCCACAGCGGTAGAATCCCATCCATGATTTCACTTCCTTCCTGATACTTATCGCAGCTATGCAAGGGCTGCTTTTACCATGTGGCTCCTTAACTCCGTGATGGAAAAATATTCCCCAAACAAAGCTTAAAAAAAGGAAACCGATTGAACCCGTTTTCGGCTGCAATCAGTTTCCAACAATGGTCACTCTTCACTGTCATGAATCTTTTTAATCAATGTTTCAATGCGGTTGCCGTATTCAATGGATTCATCGATTTCAAAAAACAGTTCAGGCGTTTTGCGCAGCCGGATCCTGTTGCCCACTTCCGACCGGATAAATCCCTTTGCTTTTTCCAAGCCGGCAAGTGTTTCTTTCTTTTTCTCATCATCGCCCAAAACGGTGATGAACACTTTTGCCTGCTGCAGATCGCCTGTGACCTCCACATCGGTGACTGTCACAAAGCCGACGCGCGGGTCTTTTAATTTTCTGCCGATGATATCGCTCAGCTCTTTTTTCATTTGCTCGCCAACCCTGCTCGCACGAAGACTCATCACTCACACCTCATTTATAGCCATTCAAAATTCGTTTCAAGCCGCTCCCACTCCGGGCAAGAGTCGAGAAACTTGATCGCCCTCTGCAATTCTTTTTCTGCCTTGGCCTGGCTTGATGCGACCGTTACTACCTCAATCATGGTCCGCTGCCATACATCCTGGAAATCCATTTCACCAGCCGCGACATTGTATTTTTGCTTCAGACGTGTCAGCATCCTTTGCAAAACCGCCCGTTTTTCTTTCAGCGAATGGGCATCATGGATGTGAAATTCGCACCGGACGCTGCCAATCATGCCCTTTCTACTTCTTCCATGATAAAGGACTCGAGGACATCTCCTTCTTTGATGTCATTAAAGTTTTTAATGGTGATGCCGCATTCGTACCCCTGATTGACTTCTTTCACATCATCTTTAAACCGTTTCAGCGTATCGATTTCGCCTTCGTAAATGACGACGCCGTCGCGGATGACGCGGACGCCGCTGTCGCGGGTAATTTTCCCGTCGGTTACATAGCCGCCGGCAATTGTGCCGATTCTGGATACTTTAAACGTCTGCCGTACTTCGACCTGACCGATGATTTTTTCTTCGTATTCAGGATCGAGCATCCCTTTCATCGCCGATTCAATTTCTTCGATCGCCTTATAAATGATGCGGTGCAGGCGGATATCGACTTTTTCCGTTTCGGCCGCACGTTTTGCATTGGCATCCGGGCGGACGTTAAACCCGATAATAATCGCGTTGGACGCAGAGGCGAGCGCCACATCGGATTCAGTGATCGCACCGACCCCTGTATGGATGACTTTAATATTGACGCCCTCCACATCAATTTTTTGCAGGGCTGCGGTCAGCGCTTCAACAGAACCTTGCACATCCGCTTTTACGATGACATTTAATTCTTTCATTTCCCCTTGTTTCATTTGTTCAAACAAGGTGTCAAGGCTGATGCGGGCCGTTTCGTTGCGGTGCGCCTGGACAGCCTGCTGTTTTCTGGCTTCCCCAATTTGGCGCGCGGTTTTCTCGTCTTCGAATACGACAAAACGGTCGCCCGCTTCAGGGACATCATTCAAGCCGGTGATTTCGACCGGCGTGGACGGGCCGGCTTCTTTTACACGGCGTCCGAGGTCATTGACCATTGCGCGGACACGCCCGTAAGTATGGCCGACAACGATCGGATCGCCAACATGCAGCGTGCCATTTTGCACGAGCAATGTTGCAACAGGGCCGCGGCCTTTATCAAGGCGCGCTTCAATGACTGAGCCGAGCGCACGCCGGTTCGGGTTGGCTTTCAGTTCTTCCACTTCGCTGACAAGTAAAATCATTTCAAGCAGGTTATCGATTCCTTCCCCCGTTAAAGCGGAAATCGGGACATAAATCGTATCGCCGCCCCAATCTTCCGGAATCAGTCCGTATTCTGTCAATTCCTGCATGACCCGCTCCGGATTAGCCGTCGGTTTGTCAATTTTATTGACAGCAACAATAATTGGCACATCTGCTGCTTTTGCGTGGTTGATTGCTTCCACAGTCTGCGGCTTCACGCCGTCATCAGCCGCGACGACAAGAACCGTAATATCAGTTACCTGCGCCCCGCGCGCCCGCATCGTCGTAAATGCTTCATGACCGGGCGTATCCAAAAACGTAATTTTTTTACCATCAATTTTGACCTGGTACGCACCGATATGCTGTGTAATGCCGCCTGCTTCCCCTGCAGTGACCTTCGTGTGGCGGATGGAATCAAGTGTCGTTGTTTTCCCATGGTCGACATGGCCCATAATGGTGACAACCGGCGGGCGGACTTCAAGGTCTTCTTCACGGTCTTCCGTAAAATACGTTTCCAAATCCGTCTGGTCGATGACAACTTCTTCTTCGACTTTCACGCCGTATTCCGAGGCAATCAACTCGATTGCGTCTTTGTCGAGCTGCTGGTTGATCGTTGCCACAACGCCCAATAGGAACAATTTTTTAATAATTTCGGACGGCTCACGGTTCAGCTTTTTCGCCAGTTCCGCCACTGTCAGCGATTCGGTGAACGTAATTTTTTCAGGCAGTTCCTTTTTCTTTTGGGCAGGCTGTGGCTGTTGTTTGGCATTTTTATTTTTCTTGTTTTTCTTTTGCTTGTTGAAAGGTTTCACATTGTTTTCACGCGCTTGCTTTTTCATATTGCCGTTTCCGTGATTCCCGTTTTTCTGCCTTTGTTTTCCGCTCTTTTCATGGTGTTCGCGGCCTTCAGGCTGTGCTTTCTCGGCTTTTTCATTCCTTTCACGTTTTGCAGGCGCTTTTTGTACGTTTTGTTTTTTCCCGTCCGAATGTTGCTTCTTTCCGCTGTAGAAAGCATCCAGCTTACTTACAGTTTCCCCATCGATCATCGACATATGATTGGATACCTCTATATTCATTTGTTTTAATTTCGATATGACTTCCTTGCTTGAAGTATGATGAGCTTTCGCATACTCGTAAATACGTATTTTGCTCATGTCGTCACCCCCACCTATGATTCATCGAGCAGTTCGGCAAGTTTTTCCGCAAAACCGCGGTCGCAAACCGCCACTGTAACCCTTGCCTCTTTCCCGATGGCTTTCCCAAGTGTTTCTCTCGTTTCAACAAAATGTACAGGCACATTGTAGAAACGGCATTTATCTAAAACCTTTTTCGACGTGTTGGATGAGGCATCTTTTGACAATAATACAAGCTTTGCCCGGCCCGACCGAACCTCTTTCAGAACGAGCTCCTCTCCCGAAACGGCTTTTCCTGCCCGGTTGGCAAGGCCTAAAAAGGACATCGCCCGGTTTCCGTTCATAGTTTTTGTTTATTCTCCTTTTTTTCTTTTTGGATAAACGCCAATATTTCATCGTAAAAGGAATCTTCTATCGCAGCGCCGAGATGGCTTGCGAGAATATTTTTTTTCTTTGCCAAAAGCACGGCTTCCTCATCTTTTGAAAGATAGGCGCCTCTTCCGGATTTTTTCCCGGTCGGGTCGATTGAAATCTCCCCTTCTTTGGAACGGACAATACGGAGCATTTCCTTTTTCGGTTTCATTTCTCCCGTTGCAACGCATTTTCTCATCGGAATTTTCTTACGTGTCGCCATCGTCCTCACTCCTTATTCGATTTCATCATCTTTTTCATCAAATTCAGGCACTTTTTCCTCTTTCGCATGGAGTCCGGTTTCTTCTTCCGCAGCAAGGAATTCGGCCGTTTCTTTATTTAGAACGGGATCCAGCGTTTCTTCCGTTTCAGCCGGCATTTCTCCTTCAAAAGTTTCCGGGCGCGGATAAATGCCTGTTTCCCTTGCGTCCGTTTCGCTCTTAATATCAATTTTCCATCCTGTCAGTTTCGCCGCCAGTCTTGCATTCTGGCCGCGTTTCCCGATTGCAAGCGATAACTGGTAATCCGGGACGATGACAGTCGTCGCTTTATTTTTTTCATCCACAATGACATCAAGCACTTTTGAAGGGCTTAATGCATTTGCGACAAACTCAACCGGATCGTCCGACCATTTTACGATATCGATTTTTTCGCCATGAAGTTCGTTAACGATCGCTTGCACGCGCGCCCCTTTAGGACCGACGCATGCCCCGACGGGATCGACATCCGGACGGTCAGTATAAACGGAAATTTTCGAGCGGTCTCCTGCTTCGCGGGCCACGGAGCGGATTTCAACTGTCCCGTCGTATATTTCCGGGACTTCCAATTCAAACAACCGTTTTAATAGACCCGGGTGCGTCCGTGAAACGAAAATCTGCGGACCTTTCGTGGTTTTTTCGACTTTTGTGATATACACTTTGATCCTGTCGTGCGGATTGTACGCTTCATTCGGCGACTGTTCGCCCGGCGGCAGCAATGCTTCGGCTTTTCCAAGGCTGACATACGTAAAACGCGCGTCTTTCCGCTGTACAATCCCTGTCATAATATCGTCTTCGCGGTCGATGAACTCGTTGTAAATGATTCCCCGTTCCGCTTCCCTGACACGCTGCGTCACAACCTGTTTCGCGGTTTGTGCCGCAATCCGGCCGAAATCTTTCGGTGTCACTTCGATTTCGACAACATCCCCGATTTCATACGATGGATTAATTTTTTTGGCGTCTTCAAGCGATATTTCAAGCCTTGAATCGAAAACTTCTTCTACAACATCTTTACGGGCAAAAACGCGGATTGTGCCGTTTGCAAGGTTCAAATCCGTCCTTACATTCTGCGCCTGGTTAAAGTTGCGGCGGTATGCCGAGACAAGGGCGGCTTCAATCGCTTCGACAAGCAATTCCCGCGAAATCCCTTTTTCTTTTTCAAGCATTGTAAGAGCATCTACCAATTCTGAGCTCATGGAAATTTGGTCCCCCTTCATTTTTTGGAGCTTTTACTGCTGATGAACCGCTTCTTTCATTTACGCTTTAAAATTCAACGGCCAGTCGCGCCTGGGCCACTTTTTCAAACGGGATTTCCTTTTCGACTTTTCTTGTTTTCACCTTACATTCTAATGTTAATAAATCAGGCTGAAAAGCGATCAGTTTTCCCTGGAATATTTTCTCCCCGTCAATCGGCTCATAAGTTTTGACGAGAACGCTCCGGCCGACAGCGCGTTCAAAATCCCGCTGTTTTTTTAATGGGCGTTCGGCACCCGGTGATGAAACCTCAAGAAAATAATTGTGGGGAATCGGGTCAACTTCATCCAGCTTTTCGCTGAGGCGTTCGCTTACAAGCCCGCACTCCTCGATATCCACACCTTCTTCTTTATCAATATAGACACGAAGGAACCAGCTTTTTCCTTCTTTTACATATTCGATATCAACCAGTTCAAGGCCGAGTTCTTCCGCAATCGGGGATGCAAGTTCTTCCACCACTTCAACGACTTTACTCATGCTGACCTCCTGAAAAGTTCCGATTTAAAACACGAAAGAGCGGGGTTACGCCCCACTCTTTTACACGAGAGTTTATCAGTAGTATTTCCATAAAAGACTATACCATAACATACTTGAAAATGCAAATTTGAAAAAGATTATACTTTTTTCGAATAAAGTCTATTAAAACAGGGATAATTGGTTTTGCTCCGGAAGCGATTCTAGGCAGCCGTGCTGGTCAAGGTATTCCATAATCGTTTTCGATACTTTCCCGCGCCTTTGCAAATCTTCTTTTGACAGGAATTCGCCTTCTTCACGCGCTTTTACAATATTGACAGCCGCGTTTGTGCCTAGGCCCGGAATGGCGTTGAAAGGCGGAATAAGCGAGTCGCCGTCGATGACAAACTTGTCCGCTTCCGAACGGTACAAATCAATCGGCTGGAAGCGGAAGCCGCGCTCGCACATTTCAAGCGCCAGTTCCAATACCGTCAGCAGGCTTTTCTCTTTTGCCGACGCATCCATCCCTTTTGCGTTGATCTCGTTAATTTTCGCCCGGATCGAGTTTGAACCGTGGATCATCGCGTCCAAATCAAAATCTTCCGCCCGAACCGTAAAGTAAGTTGCATAGTATAAAAGCGGATAGTACACCTTAAAATAAGCAATCCGGACCGCCATCAGGACGTATGCGGTGGCGTGGGCTTTCGGAAACATATATTTGATCTTTTTGCACGATTCAATATACCATTTCGGCACATTCTGCTTGATCATCTCTTCTTCCATCTCCGGCTGCAGCCCTTTCCCTTTCCGCACCGATTCCATTATTTTAAAGGCAAGGGAAGACTCAAGGCCCTGATAAATCAAGTACACCATAATATCGTCCCGGCAGCCGATCACTTCCGGAAGGGTGCATGTCCCGTTTTGGATCAGTTCCTGCGCATTGCCGAGCCATACATCCGTGCCGTGCGAAAGCCCCGAAATCTGGACGAGTTCGGAAAACGTCGTCGGCTTTGTATCTTCGAGCATCTGCCGCACAAACTTTGTTCCAAATTCCGGAATGCCGAGTGTGCCGGTTTTACACATGATTTGCTCCTCCGTCACCCCGAGCGATTCCGTTCCGCTGAAAATTTTCATGACTTCCGGATCATCGGTCGGAATTGTTTTCGGGTCGATACCGCTTAAATCCTGTAGCATGCGGATGACGGTCGGATCATCGTGCCCGAGTATATCGAGCTTTAAAATGTTATCGTGGATCGAGTGGAAGTCAAAATGCGTCGTCCGCCAATCAGAGCTGCTGTCATCGGCCGGATACTGGATCGGCGTGAAATCATAAATGTCCATATAATCAGGAACAACGATGATGCCGCCCGGGTGCTGGCCGGTTGTCCGTTTGACGCCGGTGCAGCCTTGGACAAGCCGGTCGACTTCAGCACCCCTGAAGGTGATATTATGGTCCTGTGCGTACCCTTTTACATAACCGTATGCCGTTTTTTCGGCAACGGTGCCGATCGTCCCCGCCCGGTATACGAAGTCTTCGCCAAACAAAACTTTTGTGTAAGCATGGGCGCGCGGCTGGTAATCGCCGGAAAAGTTCAGATCAATATCCGGGACTTTATCCCCTTTAAAGCCGAGGAACGTTTCAAACGGGATATCATGGCCGTCTTTTTTGTATTTTGCCCCGCAGTTCGGGCAGTTTTTATCCGGCAGGTCAAAGCCGGAACCGATGGAACCGTCATCGAAAAACTCGGAATGCTTGCAGTTCGGGCAGACATAATGTGGCGGGAGCGGATTGACCTCGGTAATTTCCGTCATGGTTGCGACCAATGAGGAACCGACCGACCCCCGCGAACCGACAAGGTATCCGTCGTCCAAAGATTTTTTTACAAGCTTATGGGCAATCAGATAAATGACCGCAAACCCGTGGCCGATAATGCTTTTCAGCTCTTTTTCAAGTCTGTCCTCGACAATCTCCGGCAGCGGATCACCGTATATGCTTTTTGCTCGCTTATAACTCTGCTCGCGGATTTCTTCTTCCGCCCCTTCAATTTTCGGCGTGTACAAATCATCTTTAATCGGTTTGACATCCCCGATTAAATCCGCGATTTTCTGCGTATTATAAACGACGATTTCCTTCGCTTTTTCTTCGCCGAGAAAAGCAAAGCATTCCAGCATTTCATCCGTTGTACGGAAATGGACATCCGGCAGCTCATACCGGTTGAGCGGATTCGCGCCGCCCTGGGAGCTGATCAGGATTTTCCGGTAGATTTTATCTTCCGGATTCAAATAATGGACATTGCCTGTCGCAACGACAGGCAAATTTAATTTTTCGCCAAGTTTCACGATCTTTGCAATGATTTCTTCGAGCGCTTTTTCATCGCGGACAAGTTCCTGTTCAATAAGGGGCGCATACACTTCTTTCGGATGCACTTCCAGAAAGTCATAAAAGCGTGCCAGTTCCTCAACTTCTGCCGGGTCTTTCTGCATCATCCCTTCGAAAACTTCGCCTTTGTCGCAGCCGGACCCGACAAGAATTCCGTCGCGGTACTTTTGCAGCTGTGAACGCGGAATCCGCGGCACGCGGTAAAAGTAATCGATATGCGATAACGAAATCAGTTTAAATAAGTTTTTCAGGCCTTCCTGCGTCTGCACAAGCAGGGTGCAGTGGGACGGGCGCGCCCGTTTAAATGCGCCGCCTTCGCCCATATACTGGTTAAACTGGTCATGGTATTCGATATTCCTTTCGCGTGCGTCTTTCAGCATCTTCAGGAAAATCTGCCCGGTTGCTTCCGTATCGTAAATCGCGCGGTGATGCTGGGTCAGTTCGACATTGAATTTTTTCGCGAGCGTATTCAGCCGGTAGTTTTTAAAATCCGGGTATAAAAACCGGCCAAGTTCGAGCGTATCAATAACCGGGTTGTTCGATTTCGGCAAACCGATTTTCTGCAGGCCCACATTTAAAAAGCCGACATCAAACGAAGCGTTATGGGCAACCAAAATGGCATCGCCGATCCACTCGTGATATTCTTTCAGCACTACCGAAATATCCGGCGCATCTTTTAACATCTCATCGGTAATGTTCGTCAGCTCAATGATCGTATTTGAGAGCGGGTGCCCAGGGTTGGCAAACCGTTCAAAACGGTCAATCACTTCCCCGTTTTTAATTTTAATGGCTGCCACTTCAATAATGGTGTCGTAGACGGCGGAAAGCCCTGTCGTTTCGACGTCAAACACAACATATGTCGCCTCATCAAGATTCACATGGGCATCGTTATAAGCGATCGGCACCCCGTCGTCAACGAGGTTGGCTTCAAGGCCGAAAATCACTTTAATACCGTTCTTTTTGCCGGCGCTGTAAGCTTCCGGGAAACTTTGCGCTACGGCATGGTCCGTGACCGCTATGGCCGGATGCCCCCATTTTTTCGCCTGAGCCACAAGGTCGCTGACAGAAGTAACGGCGTCCATCTGGCTCATCGGCGTATGGAGATGGAGTTCGACGCGCTTTTCATTTTCCGAGGCTGTATCTTTGCGTACATGCGGGGCAATTTCACAAATGTCATTCGCAATCATGACCAAATCGCGCACAAATGTATCGTTTTGGATGCTGCCGCGCGCCCTGAGCCACATGCCTTTTTTCAGGCGGGCAAACTGGGCGGCATCTTCTTTATCGCGCGAGAACATTTTCACAAGGATAGAGCTCGTATAGTCTGTCATTTTCAGCTGCAAAAGCGTCCGGCCGCTGCGCAGTTCTTTTGTTTCAACGTCAAAAACATATCCTTCCACCGTAATGCGCCTTTCTTCATCCACAATTTCCGAAATGCTGCGGATTTCGTCATCATCCGGGATTTTCAGCCCGATCATCAGCGGGCCTTCATCTTCAGGCGCATCCTGCTTACGGTCTTCGGACATGCTTTTCTGCATTTCCAGAACCGCCTGCCTCGCCCGTTCCTCATCTTCTTTTTTCTTTTCTTCCATAAATTTTGCATATTCTTCGGAAGACTGCGGTACAGGTGCGGTTTCCACATCAAACATTAACTTCGGGAAGCCTGCCCGTTCGTAAAAACCGGTAATCAGCCCCCCGTATTTTTGTTTTAATGTCCTCGCTTCCGGATCATTCCGGCCGGTTAAGGTAAATTTATTGCCAGTTACTTTCGGCACCTGCTCCGACAATAAAGACAAGAGCATCGGCGACATGCCTTCAAACTCCCGAAGGCAGGCGTTCCAATAGTCTGCTACAAGCCCAGGCTTGAAAGATGCATCTTTCGTCCGGATAGAAAAACTGACCTTTGCAATATGCTGAAAAGCTTGGCACAGCCGGGTTGAAAACTGTAAATACGCTTCAATAGGAAGGATTTTTTCCAATAAAAAATAAAAGTGCCATCGTTTCGACTGGCGTTCCACGACAAGCTTTTCAATTTCCCCGTTTTGAAAATGGCTGTAAAGCCCGTCGTCCGTCAGTTTCAACTGCTGCAGCAAAATTTGAAACCTTTCTTTCTTTTCGGCGGGATTTTCAATCATGTTTTCCTCTCCCATCCATTAAAGTTAGCCTCGTAAACATCTTAAAAAAACTATAACGATAATTCAACGATTCTAGCATGTATAAATCTTGCCAGCCGCGAATATAAACAGAGAAGCACCGGCCGGAAAGCCGATGCCCCAGATCAATTCCATTACGCAAGTTTTGCAAGAATATTGGCAATGGTGCCGGACAAATCTTCCTGTTTTACTTCCAGCACTTCGCCGGTTTTTCTAACCTTGATTTCTACAATCCCTTCCGATGCTTTTTTCCCGACCGTTACACGGGTCGGCAGCCCGATCAAATCGGAATCTGCAAATTTAACACCCGGTCGTTCATTTCTGTCATCCATTAAAACCGTAAACTGCTTTTGCAATTCCGTATAGAGCTTTTCAGTAAGCCCGGCTTGTTTTTCATCTTTCATATTGACCGGCACTAGATGGACTTCAAACGGTGCAAGATTGACAGGCCATACCAAACCTTTATCATCGTTATGCTGTTCGCAGACTGCCATTAATGTGCGGGAAACGCCGATCCCGTAACAGCCCATCAGTATCACCTGTTCCCTGCCATTTTCGTCCAAAAAGGCGGCGTGCATCGCTTCGCTGTATTTTGTGCCGAGTTTGAAAATATGACCGACTTCAATGCCGCGGGCAAAACGGATCGTTCCTTTTCCGTCCGGCGACGGATCCCCTTCCTGGATATTGCGGAGGTCGCCGTACAAATCAACACGGTAATCGCGCCCCGGGTTGGCATTGATGTAATGGTAGTCGTTTTCGTTGGCGCCGCAAATCCCGTTTACAACATACTGGACGGCATTGTCCGCAAGAATACGGATGTTTTCCGGGGCGCCGACTGGGCCGAGTGAACCAATATCCGCCCCCATCAACGTTTTGATGATTTCCGGATCGGCCATCTCAATTGTTTCGGCTCCGAGGAGGTTTTTCACTTTGATTTCATTCACTTCATGGTCGCCGCGCACAAGCACGATGACATATTCGTCATCCGCTTTCAGCACTAACGTTTTCAGGCATTGTACAGGATCTGCTTTCAGGAAATCCACGATCTGGGCGATTGTCTTTTGCCCGGGTGTCGGGATTTTTTCAAGCGGCTTTTCCGGTTTGTCCGGCTTCGTATAAACCGTTTTTACTTCCGCCATTTCGATATTGGCCGCATAATCGGATGCATCGGAATACGCAATTGTGTCTTCCCCGATTTCAGA
The DNA here is from genome assembly GCF_008974185.1 of Weizmannia acidilactici. GTDB lineage: Bacteria > Bacillota > Bacilli > Bacillales > Bacillaceae_C > Weizmannia > Weizmannia acidilactici. The sequence goes on along the minus strand of NZ_BKZP01000001.1, from coordinate 124,266 downwards.
AAGCACCATAAACTCCTGCGTATCTTTCCCACCGATTGCCCCCGAGTCGGCCAATACGGCGCGGAAATCGAGTTTACACCTAGAGAAAATATTCGAATAGGCACGGTACATATCGTTATACGTTTCATCTAGGCTTTCTTGATCGGCATGAAAAGAATACGCATCTTTCATGACGAATTCGCGGCCCCGCAATAAACCGAAACGCGGCCTTTTTTCATCGCGGAATTTCGTTTGGATCTGGTATAAAGAAAGCGGCAGCCGTTTGTACGATTTGATTTCGCCGCGAATGAGACTTGTAATGACTTCTTCATGCGTCGGACCGAGCGCAAAGTCACGTTCGTGGCGATCCTTCAGCCGCATCAGTTCAGGGCCGTACGAATACCAACGCCCCGATTCCTGCCATAATTCCGCAGGCTGCAGCGCCGGCATGAGCAGTTCCATCGAGCCAATTGCTTCCATTTCTTCGCGGATAATTGTTTCAATTTTATGTAATACATTTCTAGCCAGCGGCAAATACGTATAAACGCCGCTTGCAACCTGCCGTATGTATCCGGCACGAAGAAGCAGCTGGTGGCTTTTAATTTCGGCATCAGCAGGCACATCCCGCAGTGTCGGAATAAACATCTTACTTTGTCTCATACAATCGCACTCCTATATTCAGTTTTCAATAAGATTCAGGCAATCAACTATAGGCGATTGCCCGATTGGAAAATTTTATCATTTTTACGGATGACAATGGCAGTCATGTTTTATCCGCGGCATTCGCGATGATCCATGGAATAGCGTAAGCCGTGCACCAGGAAAGTGAAACGAAAACGGCGATGGCCATCAACAGCCCGCATAAGATTCTAGAGGAAAAACCTTTGGATATCGTTCCAGGTGACGATAATCATCAACAGCATTAAAAGCGCAAAGCCGATAAAATGGACAATCCCTTCTTTTTGCCGGTCAATCGGTTTGCCCCTTAAAGCTTCAATCCCGAAAAACAGTAGCCTTCCGCCGTCCAAAGCCGGCAGCGGGAGCAGGTTCATGATCCCGATATTGATGCTTAAAAGCCCGGCCCATTTAAAGAGATAAATCAAGCCAGATTTGGCAACTGTCTCCGTAGATTTGTAAATGCCGACCGGCCCTGACAACGCGTCAATCGAAAATCCGCCTGTAATCAGGTGGCCGAGCAATTTAAAAATTTCCACCGTCCATACATACGTCTGCGTAATGCCGTAAGTGGCGACTTTCAACGGAGAATGGTCAACCGGGCTGTTTACCCCGATCCTGCCGATCAATTTGCCATCCACCGTCACACTTTTCGGCGTTACCGGAATATCCATCGTTTTACCGCCGCGTTCAATTGTAAAGGTGATTTCTTCATCCGGATGCTTCTGGATCACTTCTACAATATCATTCCAAGTGGAAATTTCCGCTCCGTCAATGCTAATCACCGTATCCCCTTTGTGGAGGCCGGCCTGAGCGGCTGCACTATTCTTTACTACAGTCCCAAGTACCGGATCGGAAACCGGAACGCCCTGAACAATCGCCATCATCGTAAACACAATCGCCGCCAACACAAAATTCATAAACGGCCCTGCAAAAATCGTCAGTGCCCGTTTTCCCAAAGATTTGGATGCAAACTGGCGGTCCCACGGCGCAATCTGCATTTCCGTACGGTCTTCCACAAACACGGCATCCCTTTTTATTTTAAACGTTTGAAGGTTCTCGTCGTCCCCTTCTTCATAGCCTTTTATCACAAGTGCATGCTCCAAATCAGCCGATTCCGTCTCGATCATGCGCAGCCCGGTATACCGGTCTTTCCCGTTTACCACGATTTTTTCGACCGTTTCATTATCATCGAGCAAAAGCCCGATCCGCTGCCCGGGTTTCAATTCCGGTATGTCAGGATCTTCCCCTGCCATCCTGACATATCCGCCGATCGGGAGCAGACGGATCGTATACTGCGTTTCGTTTTTCTTAAAGGAAAGGATCTTCGGGCCAAAGCCGATGGCAAATTCGCGACACAAAATTCCGGCTCTTTTTGCTACGAAGAAATGCCCGGCTTCATGGAAAATGACAAGCGAACTAAAAATCAAAATAAAGGCTATTACTGTTGTCAAATGAATACCACCTTACTTTAAAAATAATTTCTGCCTCTGGCCGGAAGATCAACATGCATAACAATCCGCAGTTTAAATAAGCGAACTTACATAGGCGCGCGTTTCAGCATCAACCGCACGGATCGTTTCCAAATCAGGGTGTTTAATTACATTATGCCTTGCAAGTGCCTTTTCAATCAACTGATCAATCTGTAAAAACGGAATTTTTTCTTGCAAAAAGGCATTTACAGCCGTTTCATTGGCCGCATTCAGCACAGCCGGCATTGATCCGCCTATCCTGCCGGCTTCATAAGCCAGCTTCAGGCAGTAAAAACGATCCTCGTCCATTTTTTCAAAATGAAGCCGGCCGATTTCCGCCAAATCAAGGCGCTTTGCATCCGGAAGCTCCATCCTGTTCGGGTAACTGAGGGCGTATTGGATCGGAATCCGCATATCGGGCGTGCCGAGCTGCGCCTTCACGCTAAAATCCTGGAATTCCACCAAAGAATGCACAATGCTTTCGCGGTGGAGCACCGTGTCAATTTTTTCATAAGGAAGGCCGAACAGCCAATGCGCCTCAATGACTTCAAGGCCCTTATTCATCATTGTTGCCGAATCGATCGTAATTTTTGCACCCATTGACCAATTTGGGTGGTTCAGCGCATCCTTGACGGTCACATGCATCAGCTGTTCCCTTGTATAGTCTCGGAAACTGCCGCCGGACGCCGTGATAATGAGACGCTCGATTTCATTTCTATTTTCCCCTTGCAAACATTGGAATATAGCCGAATGTTCGCTGTCGATCGGAAGAATTTCCGTCTTGGCCTTTTCGGCTGCTTCCAACACAAGGTGGCCGGCTGTCACAAGCGTTTCTTTGTTGGCGATAGCAACCGTTTTCCCTGCTTCGATCGCTTTAAGCGTCGGTAAAAGGCCGACACTCCCGAGAACCGCATTTACAAGCAGATCGGCTCCCTTATAAACAGCCGCTTCGATTAGCCCTTCTTCCCCGTATGAAAAAGCGGCAGCATCCCCAAATTCATTTTTCAACCGTACGCAGTCTTCTCTTCCAGCAACTGAGACGAATTCAGGCTGAAATTCCAAAATGATTTTCCTTGTTAAATTTATATTGCTTCCTGCCGAAAAAGAAACCAGTTTAAATTCATTTGGGTGATTCCGGATGACATCCAGCGTTTGCGTGCCGATGGAGCCGGTTGCCCCTAAAAGACTAATCCGTTTCATATTTATACGCCCCCTCGTATATCACCTTGCTGCAATCATTTTTAAAAAATGGATGAGCGGCAACACAAATAATAAGCTGTCAAAACGATCCAGAATACCACCGTGCCCCGGAAGAATATTCCCGGCATCCTTTACGCCATAATGCCGCTTATAAGCGGATTCCACCAAATCGCCAATCTGGCCGAAAATAGACAGCACGACCGTAGAGGCGACCATCCGCCCGAGGCTGATACCGATATCGGTAAAAAAGAAAAACAGGACTGAGACAATAACAGCGCACAGCACACCGCCAAACGCGCCTTCGACCGTTTTATTCGGGCTGATTTCCGGCCACAGCTTATGCCTGCCGAAAGCCCGTCCGATAAAATAAGCGCCCGAATCCGTCGCCCAAATTAAGAAAAGGGCGTATAAAATATATGTGATGCCTAAATCCGCCGTATTTCTAGTTTCAATAAAATAGTAAAAGCCGATGCCCACGTAAATGGCGGAAAGAATATGGAAACCCGCTTTTTCAAACGTAAGCCGGTTTTTCGTCAGCACTGTATATGCCAAAAAAAGCAGCACAATCATGTAAGTATATTCGAGTTTTGCAAACCCGAACCGTTCAATGAAATGCACGTATTTGGAAGGGAACAATATGATCCACAACAGCAGTACGGAAAGGAGCCCTTCAAAAGAAAAAAATCTCTGCTTCCCCATCCTCAGCAGTTCATACAAAGCAATGGTCGCCATTGCATAGACAAGCAAAATAAACGGCAATTTCCCGTAAATCACAAAAGGAATAAAAAAGGCTGCTGCTACGACAGCGGTTATGATTCTCTGTTTCATCTAGTCTGCTCCTCACTTTTTAAACCACCAAACCGTCTGGAACGTTTCTGGTACTCCTCGATGGCGTCCAGAAAATGTTCCTCATTAAAATCCGGCCATAATACATCCGTAAAGACAAATTCCGTGTAAGCAAGCTGCCACAACATGAAATTGCTGAGGCGGATTTCCCCGCTCGTCCGGATTAATAGGTCGGGATCCTGTAGGCCGTTCGTCATTAAATAACGGTGGAAAACTTCTTCGGTCAGCTCATTTTCATCCATTATACCATTTTTGACATCATTTAAAATATTTTTCACGGCACGCATAATTTCGTCCCGGCTGCCGTAATTCAGCGCAAAATTCAAGATAAGGCCGTTATTTCCTTCCGTTTCCCGAATCGCTTTATTAATCGCCCTTTGTGTGTGCAGCGGAATTTGTTCCTTGTGGCCCATCATCTGGACCTTTACATTTTGTTCTTTCAACTCTGGAAGATATGTGGATAAAAATTCTTCCGGCAATTTCATTAAGTAATCGACTTCCGCTTTCGGCCTTTTCCAATTTTCAGTTGAAAATGCATACAGTGTCAGCACTTTGATCCCAAGCTCATTGGCGACTCGGGTAATTTTGCGGATGGTTTTCATTCCTTCATGGTGTCCGGCAACCCTCGGCAAATGGCGCTTTTTCGCCCACCTGCCGTTTCCGTCCATAATGATTGCAACATGCCGGGGGACTTCGTCTGCTTTGACCTTTTCCCCGCGTGTGCTGTATCCGGGCACCCTTTCTTTATTGAAAGATTTCCATCTTTTTATATTCATAAGCACATTTGCCCTCCAAATGGAATCCGCCTGCATATTGCACGGCGCATCAGCCATACAGGTATTGCGGTTTACGATTTGGCAAAATTTGTATGGCTATCATATTTTAAATTTGCCATTCTCTATTATAGAGAAAATAGATGCGTTTGTGTAGTCGTGATTGTTGTTAAACATGTTTCAAAAGCTGAAAAATCCTAATGGAAAAGAACCCTTCTGTTGCTTATTCGTATAGCAGCTTAATACAGTGGGGAGGATCGGGTGCCATGAAATTCTTCTCATTTTCCGGCCTTTGCATTTTTGGAGGGCATGGGCAGGTGGGGACCGGCAAAGGGCAAATGATTTTTTTAGAAACAAAAGAGCAACGGGAAAGCCGCACGAAAATTTCATTGTACAGTGGACTTGCGGCCATCATCTGTTTTGCTGCTACCGGCGTGCTTTTGGCAGTGGTATGAACAAAAAACTTCCACCGGCGAAGCGCCAATGGAAGTTTTTGCCTGATTTCAGACTTCCATGATTTCCTGTTCTTTTGTTTTTGTGATTTTATCAATTTTTTTGATATGTTGGTCCGTAATTTTTTGCACATCATCCGCAAATCCGCGGTGTTCATCTTCCGTAATTTCACCGTTTTTCTCGAGTTTTTTCAGCTCATCGTTTGCATCACGGCGGATATTGCGGACCGCGACTTTCGCTTCTTCCGCTTCTTTTTTAACCAATTTGACCAGTTCTTTTCTTCTCTCTTCCGTCAGTGGAGGGATCGTAAGCCGGATGACAGATCCGTCATTGTTCGGTGTCAGGCCGAGGTCCGATTTTAAGATTGCTTTTTCGATTTCGCCGAGTACAGTCTTATCGTACGGCTGCACCACCATAAGGCGTGCTTCCGGAACGGAAATGGACGCAAGCTGGTTAACAGGCGTCTGGGCTCCGTAGTAAGCTATCGTGATTTTATCGAGCAGCGATGCGTTTGCCCGGCCAGCACGGATTGAACTGAGTTCGCGATGAAAAGCTTGAATTGCTTTTGTCATTTTATCATTTGCCGTATCAATGACCTGCTTTGTCATTATGCTTTCCCCCTAACGATTGTCCCGATGGTTTCACCCATGACGGCGCGTTTTATATTTCCTTCTTCCATAATTGAGAATACTATAAGTGGGATGTCATTGTCCATACATAGAGATGAAGCAGTTGAATCCATAACGGCCAGCCCTTCTTTGATGACGTCCAGGTAGGATAGCTCATCATATTTTACGGCATTTTTATCCAATTTCGGATCGGCAGAATATACCCCATCCACATTATTTTTTGCCATTAATATGACGTCGGCTTCAATTTCGGCTGCCCGCAGTGCAGCGGTCGTATCCGTCGAAAAATAAGGGTTGCCCGTACCTGCAGCAAAAATGACAACGCGCCCTTTTTCCAAATGCCGGATTGCCCGCCTTCTGATATAAGGCTCGGCCACCTGGCGCATATCAATGGAAGTTTGCACACGCGTTTCAACGCCGCTTTGTTCGAGACTGTCCTGCAGTGCCAACGCGTTCATGACAGTTGCCAGCATGCCCATATAATCAGCAGTCGCCCTGTCCATGCCCATTTGACTGCCGATCTTGCCGCGCCAAATATTGCCGCCACCGACAACGACCGCCACTTCAACGCCTAGTTCTACGATTTCCTTTACCTGCTGCGCAACAGATTGGATGACAGTCGGATGTATTCCAAACCCCTGCTCTCCGGCCAAAGCCTCACCACTTAATTTTAAAACAACACGTTTGTATTTAGGGGTAAGCATTTTAAACCTCCAGTTCATTTTGTATGTATAATGCATGTATTTCCCATGTTGCCCGCTTTTCCCACATAAGTGAGGAAAACTTTCGCAAGCACAAACAGTTAAATTTTTTAAAAAGAGGAACACTGTGTGTCCCCCTTTTTCCATTGTTTTAGTTTTTCTTAATTTGGTTCATGACTTCTTCGGCAAAGTTTTCCTGGCGTTTTTCAATGCCTTCGCCCACTTCATAGCGCACAAATTCCGCGATTTTTGCATTGTGGGAAGCAACATATTGGCCTACAGTTTGATCCGGATTTTTAACAAATGCCTGGTCGACAACACAAATTTCTTCGAAGTATTTTTTCAGGCGGCCTTCCACCATCTTTTCGACAATTTTTTCCGGCTTGCCTTCATTTAATGCCTGCTGCTTCAATACTTCCCGTTCATGAGCAACTTCCTCTTCCGAAACCTGGTTGCGGGAAACATATTTCGGGTTCATCGCGGCAACGTGAAGGGCAACGTCTTTTGCGACTCCGGCATCTGTAGTGCCTTCAAGAACAACAAGCACGCCGATTCGGCCACCCATATGGAGGTATTCACCAAATGCGCCGTTATCCGATTTTGCTTTAAAGGCAAAGCGGCGAAGGGAGATTTTTTCGCCAATTTTGGAAATCGCCTGTGTTATGAATTCGTTGACAGTAGAACCGTTAGCCATTTTGGAATTCAAAGCCGCATCCAAATCGGCCGGTTTGGTTGCCAGCAAATGCGCAGCGATTTCTTTTACAAGGTTTTGGAATTCTGCGTTTTTCGCCACAAAGTCCGTTTCTGCGTTCACTTCCAAAATAACGGCATCATTGCCTTGGCTCAATACATATGTGGTTCCTTCTGCAGCGATACGATCCGCTTTTTTCGCAGCTTTTGCGATCCCTTTCTCACGGAGATAGTCGATGGCTTTTTCCATATCGCCGTTTGTTTCTGTCAGCGCTTTTTTGCAGTCCATCATGCCGGCGCCGGTTTTTTCACGAAGTTCTTTAACCATTTGAGCAGTAATTGCCATGGGATTTCCTCCTTAAATATTATGTAATTCGTTCCCTTAAAAAAAGGTGATAAGCACGAAACCTCCTTATCACCTTTCTTTAGGATGTTATAGATAAGATGCGGCTTTATAATGGCCCGCGATCGGGATACTAATTTTAGGCTTCAACAGTCGATTCTTCAGTTTCTGCCGTTTCGGCCGACTCTGCTGTTTCAACCGGAACTTCACCGGCATCTTCTTCACCCTGCCTTGCTTCAACGATGGCATCTGCCATTTTGCTTGTCAGCAGTTTCACCGCACGGATCGCATCATCGTTTGCCGGAATGACATAATCAATTTCATCAGGGTCGCAGTTTGTGTCAACAATCCCGATAATCGGAATGTTTAATTTTCTTGCTTCCGCAACCGCGATGCGTTCTTTGCGCGGATCGATCACGAACAAAGCATCCGGCAGGTTCTTCATATCTTTAATGCCGCCGAGGAATTTTACCAAACGGTCATGTTCTTTTTTCAGCTGGACAACTTCTTTTTTCGGAAGGACATCAAAAGTGCCGTCTTCTTCCATTTTTTCGATTTGTTTTAAACGGTCAATGCGTTTTTGGATCGTTTCGAAGTTTGTCAACGTTCCGCCTAACCAGCGGTGGTTTACATAGTACATACCGGAACGTTCCGCTTCATCCTTCACGGATTCCTGGGCTTGTTTTTTTGTCCCGACGAAAAGAATGGTTCCACCATTTTCGGCAAGTTCTTTTACAAAGTTGTAGGCCTCTTCAACTTTCTTTACCGTTTTTTGAAGGTCGATAATGTAGATGCCGTTGCGCTCAGTGAAAATATACTTCTTCATTTTCGGGTTCCAACGGCGCGTTTGGTGACCAAAGTGTACACCAGCTTCAAGTAATTGTTTCATTGAAATGACTGACATTTGTTTTCCTCCTATGGTTTTATTTTCCTCCGCCTCAATCCTTTTCAAAAGGAGACTGCAAATGCAGCACCGTCCTTCAAATCATGAAGCGTGTGTGATAACACCGACAATTACTATAACATAAATAAAAATGCCTATCAAGCTTTATTCCAGGCCGGAGTGAAATTTTAACAGCAATTCAATTTCCGTCCTGCCTATATTTAATTTTTGGGCAATTTCTTCTACGTTATACCCGATCTTTTGCAATTCATTCACTTTCTGGAAAAGGCTTGTTTCTTCTTCAGGGCTTTCAGGAAACAGGTAGTCATCCTGCCCTTCCTGCTCCATATTTTCCGAAAGCGGCGGTTCTGCCGCTTTACGGTATGCGCGGCCCGCAACAGCACGCACAAAAGCTTCTGATTTCACTTCGGCGATTTTCCCGTCCGCGCCCGGCGGCTCATTTTGTTTTACGCTTCCTTCCGCCCGTGGAGATCCGGTGTCTGCAGTTCGGGCAGCCTTTACTTTCCGGATAAAGGCATCATTTTCTTCTTTCATTTCCAAGAGATACGCTGCAAAAATTTCTTCAATTTCCTTCACCATTTTATTATAGTTTTCTTCAGCCTGTACTGTGCGGTTTTGCCGCAAATACAGCAAAATAATAGCAAAAATGGAGAGTACATTCAGAAGGAAAGATAATGCCAGTAAAAAAGCAACCAAGTTTCTTCACCCCCTCCATTGCGGCCGACCGGCGGTATATTTCCATTATGGAAGCAGCTTTTTTTCCAAAGTATTCCTCAATTTATAAATGGCCTTCGAGTGGATTTGGGAAATTCGGGAAGTTGACAGACCCAGGATTTCGCCGATTTCCGTAAGCGTGCATTCTTCGTGGTAAAAGAGGCTTAACACGAGCTGCTCTTTTTCCGACAGTGTCCGGATCACTTCTGCCAATTCCTTCACTGTCTCTTTTTTTACCAATTCGGCTTCCGGCTGGTTGGCATTTTGGTCCTTTAAGCCGAATGGGGATGCGGTTTCGCCTTCTTCGTAATCGGTTCCGATTTCTTCAATGGACAGCACATTGGCAAAAAATTGTTCATTCATTGTTGTATATACCTCTTCCTCTTTCATCCCCAATTCGGAAGCAATTTCTTTTGGGGAAACCGGGCGCATATATTTTTGCTCAAGCTTTTCGATCGTACTTTCAATTTTTTTTGCTTTTTCCCTCGTTCCTCTTGACAGCCAATCTTCTTTTCTTAAACCATCCAAAATAGCACCGCGGATGCGGAAAGAAGCATATGTATCAAATTTCAGCTCACGTGAAGGATCAAATTTGTTCAAAGAATCCAAGAGTCCGAACATTCCAAGGCTTTTCAAATCATCTTTCGATACATTGCGGGGAAGTCCGGCAGCAATCCTTTGGACATGGTAAGAAACGAGCGGCATATATTTTTTCACGAGGGCATCCCCGGCTTTCGGGTCCCGGCAGCGCACCCACAAATCCCAATACTTCTGTTCTTCTTGCTGTACTGGTTCTGCCATGCGGCCATCCCTCCTTGTTGCCTTTATTGGTGAATCGCAAAGCCAAAAATAGGGCCATCAAAAACGTAAACGTCCGTTCCTTCTTTATATATCTATGACCCCATGATTGACAGTTTTGACGGTCAACACCGCCGTTTCAGGATTGAATTCGATCGTGCGCCCACTTTTTCCGCCTGTATCTTCTGCCACAAGCTTGATGTGGTTTTCCTTCAGCTCTTTTTTTACAGCTTCCACATTACGGGGACCGATCCGCATGGCTTCATTCATGGAAGAAAAGGAAAACATCTCGGCCCCGCCCGCAATCTTTGCAAGCAGCCGATGTGCGCTGCAGCCGGCGCGCAGGAGCCTGCCAATCAACTCTTCGATGGCGGTATCCGCAAACTTTGCCTTATTAATATGCTCAGAATTCCTTGCAATTAACGAAGACGGCAGCATGATATGCGCAAGCCCGGCAGTTTTAGCAGGCAGATCATATAAAATAACGCCTACACACGAACCAAGCCCGGTCGTCCTGATAAGGCCAGGCGCCGTTACAATCTTCATTTCGGCAATGCCCACTTTTATGATTTCCGGCCGGCTATCCATCGAGTTCAACTCTTAAGGAACGGAGAAGGATTTCATAAGATCCCGGATCCGGGAAAAGGAAAAAGTGGCCTTTCACATCAGAACTGGACGCTTGTTCGTCGCTTAATACCGTATCAATCACGATCGCATAGTCGCTGACCTGGGAAAGCTCGATCAGCCCATAGCTGATAATGGATCCGAACATATCGATGCTGAGGGCCGGGACAGACGGAAACATATCGAGATGCGTAAAATCGGAAAGTGCAGTCAAATAAGACCCCGACAAAATATTCCCCAATTCCAGCATGGCTGACAACCCTAATTCGGGGTACGGCGGTTTGTCGAACGAAAACGCAGGATCCCCGATCATTTCTTTAATAAATCTTTCCCCCTGGGCAACCGGCACAATGAAAAAGATATTGCCAGGCGCATCGCCTTCAATCCGCAAAAATACGCTCACCACAACGATTTCCGCCCCGCCGATCAGCTCCATAATTTCTTCAAAAGAGGCGATATGGACGTCTGGCACTTTCATATCAATTTTTTTATGCAGCAGTCTGGAGAGGGATGTTGCCGCATGCCCTGCCCCAATGTTCCCAATCTCTTTTAAAACATCCAAGTGGAGTGATGTGATTTTATTTTTGATATCCATATAGAAATACCTCTATTATATTGGCATTAAAATTTTTTCTAAATCAAGCAGCATCAAGAGCCTCTGATCCAAATTCGCCACACCGGAAATAAATTCTTCTTTGCTGCTGTTGACCACTTCGGGCTCTGGTTCGACCGTATCCTCATTTAAATCAAGGACATCAGTTGCCTCATCAACGAGAAGGCCCACTTCAATATCCGAAATCCGGACAATAATCAATTTGCTGTCCCGGATGCTTCCGGCTTCATCGTCTTCTTCCATTCCGAACCGTTTTTTCAAATCAATTACCGGAACGATCACGCCCCGCAGATTCATCACACCGAGCACAAAAGGCGCGGTCAGCGGCACCCTCGTAATATGCTGCAGTTTTTCGATGGACAGCACCTGCTTCACCGGCAGGGCATATTCTTTATCGTTTAATTGGAATACGATCACTTTCTCCAATACTATCAACCTCTTTCTTTTAGGGGATAGAATTTGCTTAGCCTTCTTCGGACCCTTTCGTTGAAGATTTATTGCATTCTGCGGCAAGAGGGCATCGGATCGTTCGCACCGTTTCTTCCTTATCTCAACCGATAGCCTTTTACGACGAATGATGGAAACCTCTCATTTTTATTTAATTAGTACGTTGCAGTCAATAATCAGTGCAACCTGGCCATCTCCGAGTATCGTTGCCCCTGAAATAGCAAACACATTCGTTAAGTAATTTCCCAAGGATTTTAAAACAATTTCTTGCTGGCCGATAAATGAATCAACAACAAAGGCGGCCATTTTCTCCCCTTTGCGGACGATCAGGACGGAAACCAATTCATCACTTGTCTTCGAATCCGTTACTTCAAATACTTCATTCAAAAATACAAGCGGCACAACTTTGCCCCGGAAATCGATCACTTTTTGGTGGTGCGCATTTAAAATCTGGTCCTTTTTGATAATTGCCGTTTCTACAATAGAAGTAAGCGGCACTGCATATTTTTCGGATCCAATTTCAACCAGCATGACGGAAATGATAGACAATGTCAGCGGAAGCTGGATCGTAAAAATGGAACCACGCCCTTCCTCAGAATGGACGGAAATCGATCCCCCCAAAGATTGAATGGTTGATTTAACAACATCCAGACCGACACCGCGCCCTGAAATATCCGAAATTTTATCGGCTGTGGAAAAACCGGATTCAAAAATCAGGTTAAAAATCTGGCTGTCCGTCAAAGCGTTCGCTTCTTCTTCTTTCACAATGCCTTTTTGAATCGCTTTTTCCAATACCTTTTCGCGGTTAATGCCGGCCCCATCATCTTCAATTTCGATGAAAACATGGTTGCCGCTGTGGTAGGCTTTTAATGTAATAGTTCCCGTCTCAGGCTTTCCAGCTTTTAATCTTTGTTCCGGCAGTTCAATACCGTGGTCGCATGAATTGCGGATTAAATGGACGAGCGGATCGCCGATTTCATCAATCACGGTGCGGTCCAGTTCCGTTTCGGCACCGATTATTTCAAGATTCATTTTTTTATGCAGGTCCCTTGCCAATTGGCGGACCAGCCTCGGGAACCGGTTAAACACTGTTTCGACCGGCACCATCCGCATATTAAGAATAATGGTTTGCAGATCACTAGAAATGCGCGACATCCTTTCAACCGTTTCATTTAATTCCGAATGGTTGACTTCCTTTGCAATTTGTTCAAGCCGCCCGCGGTCAATGACAAGTTCCTCGAATAAATTCAGCAGGTTGTCCAGCCTTTCGATATTCACACGGATCGTCTTTGATGTATTTTTATGTTTTTTGGCGGGCGCTCCTTTTATATTAGGCACCGGCCCTTTGTTTTCCTTCTTCTTTAGAGCGGTAGCCTTTTCTTTGCTAAGAGGGGGGGACGGTTCCGCCTTATTGTCCCGGCTTTGTTGTTCTGATTCTATCACAATTGTTTTTGCATTGACTTGTTCGATCTCTGAAACTTTTAAAATTTTTTGCCTGATCTCTTCCCGATCTTCTTTTGATATCAATGTCACCGTAAATTCTTTGTCAAACTGTTCTTCTTCAAGCTGGTCTACCGGCGGATTGGACTGGATGATTTCCCCGCATTTTTCGAGAATATCGAACACCATAAAAACACGTGCCGCTTTTAACAGACAGTCGTTGCGCAACCGGACCGTAAACTGGTAGCAATTGTACCCTTGTTCTCTGGATTGAACAATGACCGTCTGCTTATACTCATCATATACGATTTCGTTGGATTCCGGTTTTTCCGCCACGGGAACGGATACTTCTTTTTCATCCTCCCCAATTGCGTTATCCCCGTTTTCTACCGCATGCAATCGGGCAATGGTTTCACTCACATCCAATTTTCCGTCCCCGCCATTCGCAACGGAATCCACCATCGCTTCCAGATGGTCAACCGCAGTAAATATGACATCAATAGTGGAAGGTGTAACGGTCAGCTTTCCATTCCGGATCGCATCGAGTACGTTTTCCATTTTATGTGTCAAATTGGCCAAATTTTCGAAGCCCATTGTAGCCGACATGCCTTTTAACGTATGCGCAGACCGGAAAATTTCATTGACAATCGCCAAGTCTTGCGGATTCTTTTCCAAATTCAGCAAATTTTCATTTAAAGACTGGATATGTTCTTTGCTTTCTTCAATAAAAACTTCTAAGTATTGGCTCATTTCCATCTATACCACACCTTACTCACATATAAATTTCACGATCGCATCCGCAATATGGTTAAGATGTACAATCTCATCAATTAGATTCGTTGCGATCGCGCTTCTTGGCATACCGTAAACAATGCAGCTTTCCTCTGATTCGGCAATGGCCCTGACATTGCCGCGTTTTTTTAATTCTATCAGCCCCTTTGTCCCGTCCGAACCCATTCCGGTCATGATCACAGCAATTTTTTCATAATGTTTCAAATGGCTGGCCGACTCAAATGTTTTATCGACCGCCGGCCTGTGCCCGTTTACAGGCGGTGATTTATCGAGACGGATCATAATCCGGCCGCCTTGTTCTTCAATCATCATATGAAAATCCCCCGGCGCAATGTAGGCAACCCCCTTTTTCAGCATTTCGCCGTCTTCTGCCTCTTTTACTGTCATGCTGCATATGGTATTCAGACGGTTGGCAAGCGATTTCGTGAATCCGCTAGGCATATGCTGGACAATCAAGACAGGCGCCTCCAAATTTTCCGGAAGAGAAGAAAGCACGGTTTGCAGCGCACGCGGCCCCCCGGTCGATGTTCCGATACAGACAATTTTTTTGTTGTTCATCCGCTCTTTTTGCGGGGATTCCTTCGCAAAATGTACAGGCATTTGATGATGGATCCGTTCTGCCGGTTCTTTACCATTTGTTTTCTGTGTATTCACAAAAACTGCCCCCTACTTTTCAACAACTGTCATTTTATGAATACTTCCGTCTCCCGGCCGGTAATGTTTTTTACACATCGGGCCGGGCACATTCAGTTTTTCAGCCAAAGCCCTTTCAGTTTTCGCACAAAAACGGACGCTCGCGTTGTGGGCCTTTCGAAATTGCCGTTTAAATAACTTTCAAGCAAAGCATCAATTTTTTTAGCGGCAGATGAATGCGGAAAAGCATCGTAAAACGGCAGCTGCCTTGAAACGGCTTTTTTGACGTTCGAATCTTCCGGCACAACCCCGAGAATTTCCACTTCTTTTTGCAAAAACTTCTTTACCGTATATTGAAGGCGGTTTAATGTCAAAATCCCGTCTTTTTCCTTTTCGGCGCGATTGCAAATTAAATAAAGGGCCGAGTCGAACCGCTGCATGCAAATATATTTAATCATGGAATAAGCATCAGTAATGGCGGTTGGCTCCGGCGTTGTCACGATAAAAATATCATCCGCCGACAGCAAAATCTCCAGGCTTGCCGGCGCGGCACCGGCCCCCATATCGAAAATAATGTAATCAAAATCATATTGTAGCAATTCAAGTTCATTGACGAGTTTTTCAATCTCGGCTTCTTCCATTTGGATAATTTCTGCGAACCCGTTGCCCGCCGAAATATAGGAAATGCCGTTTGGCCCTTTGCACATAATTTCCGAAAGCGACATTTCACGGTTGATAAAATCCGAAATGGTATACGGGGCATCAAGCCCGAGCAGCACATGGATATTGCCCATGCCAATGTCAAGATCAAATAAAAGCACTTTCTTCCCCTGTTTGGCAAGCGCCATCGCCATATTGACCGAAATATTCGATTTTCCGACACCGCCCTTGCCGCTTGCAACCGCAAACGTTTTCGCCGGCTGCCCATACTGCATTTTTAGTTTTGCACGAAGCTGTTCTGCCTGGTCCCTCATTTGCCTTTCTCTCCAAATAAGTATTCGACAAAAATTTCCGGTGATGCCTCAAGCATATCGTCCGGGACATCCTGGCCGTTCGTCAAATAGGCACAGCCTATTTCATACTGCTCCATTAAATTAACAGCTGCCCCGTATGTCGTCGTTTCATCCAGTTTCGTGAAGATGAACCGGTCAATCCGGATGCTTTGAAAACTTTCCACAATATCTTGCATGTCTTTCTCCTTCATCGTCAGCGATAAAGTCAGGAATGTTTCCATTTCCGCATTGAAATCGATCAAATTTTCCAACTCGCGGACATATTGCAATTCCCTGTAATTCCGTCCCGCCGTATCAATAAAAATACGGTCAAAATCGGCAAATTTTTCAATTGCTTTTTGGAAATCGGACAGTTTGTATATGACTTCGAGTGGGACGTTCAGCAGATTTGCATATGTTTTCAGCTGTTCGATCGCCGCAATCCTGTATGTATCCGTCGTTACAAAAGCAATTTTTTCTTTTTTGTCCAAAACGGCCTGTGCCGCCATTTTTGCCAATGTAGTCGTCTTGCCGACACCCGTGGGGCCGATAAGATTCACGTATTTTTGCCGGCTCCGCCCGTATGAAAAACGGGACAGCCTTTTTCGGATCAGCGCTTTTCCCCACCGCAAAATCTCTTCTTCAGACGCTTCACCATTTGCTTCATCCCACTTTTTCAGCAACGAATCGCCGACCGGCAAAAGAAAAGAATCATCCAAGCCCTGGGATGAGCACCAGTTTAAAAATGTTTGGATGGGCAGCGGGTATTTTTGGAAAGTGGCATTGGCAAATTTGGAAATTTCATGCACAACCTTTTTCAATTCGGCAATTTCTTTATACAGGCTTTCTTTTTCGGCGTAAGGCGCCGTTTGCTCCATAACGGTCGGAATGAGAGGCCGCTGCAGCTGCTCCGGCTTGGTTTTGGCAGGCTGCGCCGCTTTTTCATGTTTATTTTTTCCCGCTTCCGGATCAACAGCAGCAATGACTTCAATATTCCTCTTTTTCATGAAGCCTAGAAATCCTTTCCGGTGAACGACTTTCGAATTCAGGATCACCGCCTGGTCCCCCAGTTCAAGGCGGATTTGTTTCATTGCTTCAGCCATACTCGGCGCCAAAAATTTTTTTATCTTCATTCAATGTTCACCAACCCTACGCTTTGTACTTCAACATTTGCTTCGAGTTCATTATAGGAAAGTACCGGAACCTGCGGAAAATATCTTTCTATCATTTGCCGCAAATACATGCGGACTGCAGGCGAACAAAGAATAACCGGCGCGCTTCCTGTGAGGGATACCCGCTCCACCTGCTGTGTAACTGACTGAACAATTTTTTGCGAGACAGCCGGGTCTATGGAAAGATAATTGCCGTGTTCCGTATGCTGGACGCCGTCCGCAATGAGCTTTTCCACTTTTCCCGATACAGTGATCACTTTCAAATTCTGCCCGCCCGCTGCATACTGCTCCGTAATTTGCCTTGCCAAGCTTTGGCGGGCATATTCCGTCAGCAGATCAGTATCTGTTGTTAATTTACCATAGTCGGCCAGCGTTTCAAAGATCACCGGCAGTTTGCGGATGGAAACATTCTCTTTTAACAGCTTTGCCAAAACTTTTTGGATATCGCCGATCGACAGCGGATTAGGCGTGACTTCCTCCACTAACACCGGATAGGATTTTTTCAAATGGTCCACAAGGGCTTTTGTTTCCTGCCTTCCAAGCAGTTCGTGGGCGTTCTGCCGGATCGTCTCGGTAATATGGGTGGATACAACGCTCGGCGGATCTACCACGGTGTAGCCCATCATCTCCGCCTGTTCTTTTTGGTCTTCCGTAATCCATTTTGCTGGCATTCCGAATGCCGGTTCCACCGTATCAATCCCTTCAATGGCGCCGTCATCCTCGCCGGGTGCCATCGCCAAATAATGGTCAAGCAATATTTCTCCTTTTGCAAGTACATTCCCGTTTATTTTCAAGTGGTATTCATTCGGTTGAAGCTGGATATTGTCGCGGATCCGCACAACCGGGATGACAATCCCGAGCTCAATGGCAAGCTGACGGCGGATCATGACAATCCTGTCAAGCAGATCCCCTCCCTGGTTGACGTCCACAAGCGGGATGAGCCCGTAGCCAAACTCGAATTCAATCGGGTCAATATCAAGCAAACTCATGACACTCTCAGGACTTTTCAATTCTTCTGTTTGCAGCTCTTCCGCCCCTTCAACGCTTTCTTGTCCCGCTTTATCCGGTATTTTTTGGAGCCGGTATCCTCCGAAAGCAAGGGCGGCTGCGACAGGAATGGTTAAAAAATCGTTAATCGGCGTAAAAAGCCCGAGCAGAAAAATGGTTCCCCCCGCAACATACAGCATCTTCGGGTAGGCCAGCATCTGCGCCATGACATCCTGGCCAAGATTGCCTTCTGAAGCCGCCCTTGTCACCACAATGCCGGTTGCTGTCGAGATTAGTAGTGCCGGAATTTGGCTTACAATTCCGTCGCCAACCGTCATCAGCGAAAACTGGCTGGCGGCATCGCTGATGGAAAGGCCGAGCTGTGTCATCCCGATAATAATCCCGAAAATTAAATTGATTAAAACGATGATGATGCTGGCGATCGCATCACCTTTTACAAATTTGCTGGCACCGTCCATTGCTCCGTAAAAATCCGCTTCCCTGCTGACCTTTTCCCTGCGGGCGCGCGCTTCCTGGTCCGAGATCATGCCTGCATTCAGGTCTGCATCAATGCTCATTTGTTTACCCGGCATCGCATCAAGCGTAAAACGCGCCGCCACTTCGGCGACCCGCTCGGCGCCTCTTGTGATGACGATAAATTGGATAATGATCAAAATTAAAAAGACGACAAGCCCGACAACGATATTTCCGCCTACAACAAATGACCCAAATGTTTCAATGACCCCGCCGGCATTCCCCTTTGACAGGATCGAACGGGTTGTTGAAATGTTCAACCCAAGCCGGAATAGCGTCAAAATCAAAAGTAATGACGGAAAGACAGAAAACTGGAGCGCCTCTTTCATATTCATTGAGATTAAGAGGACCAATAATGCAAGAGAAATATTGCATATGATTAAAAAGCTTAATGCCCATGTCGGAAACGGAATGATCAGCATCGTGACAATTAAAATAACGCCGGCGACCACGGGTAGGTCTCTTGCACCCATCATTTTTTCTCTCCTAACTAGCATGCAAAAACTTAAATTTTATGCTTGATTTTATAAACATAAGCCAAAATTTCGGCGACAGCCTTGAAAAACTGTTCCGGGATCGCATCGCCCACTTCAACCTCCGCATACAATGCCCTCGCCAGCGGGCGGTTCTCCATCATGACAATGTCATGTTCCTTTGCAATCGACTTGATTTTTTGCGCCAGGAAATCCGCCCCTTTTGCAATCACAACGGGCGCATCGCTTTTCGTTTCATCGTATTGCAAGCAGACGGCAAAATGGGTCGGGTTCGTGATCACGACATCGGCATTCGGCACTTCCTGCATCATCCTTCTCATCGCCATTTCCCTTTGCCTTTGCCGGATTTTTGATTTGATGAGCGGATCCCCTTCCGTCGTTTTAAATTCTTCCTTTATTTCCTGCTTTGACATCCGGATATTTTTTTCAAAATCAAAGCGCTGGTACAAATAATCAAGAATGGCAAGCGCAAATAAAGCGATGGATGCGATGATGCCGATGGAAAGCGTCAAATGCCCAACGGACTGCAAGGCTGCACCCGCGCTCTTGAACGACAGCCCGGAAACTTCCGAGATGTTCATCCACAGCACGGCAAAGACGACAATCCCAATTACAGTCATTTTTAAAATCGACTTTAATAATTCCACAAGCGCCCGGATGGAAAAAATCCTCTTTAGGCCGGCAACCGGATTGATTTTGTTTAAGTTTGGCCTCAGTCCTTCTCCGGTAAAAAGGATTCCAGTCTGTGCCAGGCTGCCGATAGCGCCGGCAAGCATCGCCACCCCCATAATTGGTAAAAGCATTGCAGCCATTTGTTTTACGATCTCTGTGAAAATTTTGCGGATGCTTTGCTCAGTAACATCCTGCAGCATATATTTTGTAAACGAATAATGGAGAAGTTCCATCATTGGGCCGCCGATAGAAGATGCACCGAAAGATAAAAACAGAAACACCGCGAGCAGGCTGATGGCCGTTATCACATCCTGGCTTTTCGCCGCCTGCCCTTTTTTCCGAGCTTCCTGCCGTTTTTTTGGCGTTGCTTTTTCTGTTTTTTCACCGGCAAAAAACTGCAAATCCAGCCAGAGGTAATTCAAGCAGATCCCCCCAAAAGCTCCATCACATTGCGCATTGTGTAAAACATCGTTTCAAACAAATGCTCCACGACGATATATACTGTGCCCATTGTGGCAGCCATAACAATAAAACCAACGGCGATCTTAACCGGAAAACCGGCCACAAAAATATTCAGCTGCGGAACAGTCCTAGCCACAATCCCAAACGCAACATCCACCAAAAAGAGAATCGCGACAACCGGCGCTGACATTTGAAAAGCGATCAAGAAAATCCGCGCCAGCAAAAGCGCCAAATATTTTGCAAGATTGGCAGAGCCCAGATGGATCCAAGGCTGGTCAATCGGAATAAACTGATAACTGTAATAAATGCCGTCCAAAATTAAATGATGGCCATTTAAGGAAAGGAGGAGCAGCAGCGCAAAACTGTATAAATATTGACTGGTAAGCGACGTCTGCGCCGCTGTATGCGGGTCAATCACATTGGCCAGCGAAAATCCCATTTGAAAATCAATAAATGTGCCGGCCATTTGGATGGCTGAGATAACCAAATAAGCGGCAAAGCCGATCAGCAAACCGACGAGCGCTTCTTTTATAATCAGCAGAAAATAGGATCCATAAAAGTCAAACGGCCGGACGTGGATCGTATAAGCTATGATAAGCGACATGAAAAAGCCGAGACCGATCCGAAACGGCGTAGGCACGCTCCGGTTGGAAAACAAAGGCATCATGATGAAGAATGTCGTCACCCTGACCAAGACGAGCAAAAAG
Source organism: Weizmannia acidilactici (assembly GCF_008974185.1). Classification (GTDB taxonomy): domain Bacteria; phylum Bacillota; class Bacilli; order Bacillales; family Bacillaceae_C; genus Weizmannia; species Weizmannia acidilactici. The sequence goes on along the minus strand of NZ_BKZP01000001.1, from coordinate 103,520 downwards.
ATGCTGAATGACGGAATCAGTTCGTTCATCTTTTAACCTATATACTGGGTTAAATTCGTGAAAATTTCTTTCGTGTATGAAAGCATATGGCTCAGCATCCAAGGGCCCAATAAAATCAGGCCAAGCAGCACCGCTACAATTTTCGGGATAAACGCCAATGTTTGTTCCTGAATTTGCGTAGCAGCCTGGAACACGCTGACGATCACCCCGACAACAAGCGCGATCAAAAGCAGCGGCCCACAGACCAATAATGTCACCATGACGCCTTTTTCAGCCAACGAAATGACCATTTCCTCACTCAAATGATTCACCTTCTTTAAAAACTTTCAAGCAGCGACTTCACAACGAGATACCAGCCGTCAACAAGAACAAACAACAAAATTTTAAAGGGAAGCGAGATGGTAACCGGCGGCAGCATCATCATCCCCATCGACATCAGCACACTTGCCACAACCATATCGATCACCAAAAACGGGATAAAAATCATAAACCCCATTTGAAAAGCCGTTTTCAGCTCGCTGATGGCAAAAGCCGGAACAAGTGTCGTAATCGGGATATCCTGCACCGACTTTGGCTGTTTCTCGTGCGCATAATCCAAAAACAGCTGCAGATCTTTCTGCCGGGTCTGTTTTGCCATAAATTCCTTAAACGGCACCTGCGCTTTGTCGTACGCCTCCTCAAGCGTTATTTTATCCTTAAACAACGGCGTAAGGGCTTCTTTATTCACCTGCGAAAACGTCGGAGCCATGATGAAAAAAGTCAAAAACAGCGCCAGCCCGATGATGATCTGGTTCGGCGGGGCGGTCTGCATGCCGAGCGAACTCCGGACAAAAGACAGCACAATGACAATACGCGTAAATGAAGTCAACAATATCAGAATGCTCGGTGCCAATGAAAGAACGGTCATCAATAAAAGGATTTTGACGGAGACGGAAACCGTGTCCCCCGAAGTGCTGCTCAACGCGTTCATCAAATCATTCATCTTTCCGTTTCTCCTTTAGTTCCAGCTCTTTCATCGCCGCCGCCCGCTCCTGCTTCATGGCAAGGATTTGCGATTTCAGCAATTCCCCGAATGGCGTCTGCACTTTTGTCGTTTTCTGCCTGTTTTTCAAATAATTCAGAAGCTTTGTGACCACATCCCTCGGCTCCAAAGTCTGTTCCAATTTTTGATTGTATTGGTCGACAAAAGTCTTGACCTCTTCCTGGTCGTCGATTTCTTTTATGAGATGCACATCCTCACCTACGCCCAAAATCAAAATCATGCGCCCCGCTTTTACGACTTGCAGGGATTTATTGCCGCCCAAAGGCGTTCCTCCAAAGTTCTGGATCAGTTTGCTGTTTTGATAGGATCGGCTTCTTTTGTTTATAAACTTTAAAACAACATATAATAAACAAATGACAAAGATAAGTGCGAAAATCATCCTGGCAATATCCCAAATCGTTACCACCGGGCTCGCCGATTCTGATCCGCTGCCGGACTGTTTGGATGATGTTTTTGCGTCCGTTTGTTGTTTTTCGCATTGTTTCGGATTATCAATGCATTCTTTTACATTTCCGTTAAAGGAAGCGGCATGGGCATAGCCGGGCGTATACAGCCCGTATAATAAATACAGGAGAACGCCCAGAAACGTTAGTCCTTTACTAAATTGGCTTTGCAAACTGTTGTCACCTTCTTGCCGGTTTAACTCAATGTTTTTTGAATTGCTTCAATGACGCGGTCAGCCTGGAACGGTTTTACGATAAAGTCTTTTGCGCCCGCCTGGATGGCGTCAATGACCATCGCCTGCTGCCCCATTGCCGAACACATGATGACTTTTGCGTTCGGATCGATTTTTTTAATTTCCTTCAGTGCGCTGATACCATCCACTTCCGGCATGGTGATATCCATTGTGACGAGATCGGGGCGGTATTCCCGGTATTTTTCGATCGCCTGGGCGCCATCAGCTGCTTCAGCGACAACCTCGTATCCATTTTTCGTCAAAATATCTTTAATCATCATGCGCATAAATGCGGCGTCGTCTACAATTAAAATTTTGTTTGCCATATCGTCGTCTCCCCCATTATTTCAATTTTTTTAGCCTGTCTTTCTGGCTTACAATATCTGTCACACGCACACCGAAGTTTTCATCAATCACGACAACTTCCCCGATGGCGATTAATTGATGGTTAATGAGAATATCGACAGGTTCCCCTGCAAGCTTGTCCAGTTCAATGATTGAGCCCGGCCCCATTTCCAAAATTTCCCTCACTGTTTTGGATGTTCTCCCCAGCTCGACCGTAACCTGCAGCGGAATATCAAGCAGCATATCAAGGTTTTTCGTTTCAATATGCGGTTCTGTTTCTTCAAAACTTGTAAATACAGCAGGCTGCACATTTTGGTACGTTTCCTGCTTTATGCTGTCTTTATTGGCATCTGCCTCCTGAACGGGAGAATGGACATGACCTGTACCGGCTTCTTCCCCGCGTTTTTCCTCCTGCCCGTTGCCTCCGGCTATATCGTCTGGCTGAATGAGGTCATGGGCAAGTTTTTTCGCGAATGTAAGCGGCAAAAGCTGCATAATTTGCGAATCAATTAAAGATCCGATCATAATCCTGAAAGATACTTTGACAAGCAGATCCTGATCCGGAAGCTTGTCCGTACCTTCCCCTTCCAAAATATTTAAAACCGATACCGTCGGCGGGGAGATATCGATCCTTTTGTTGAAAATCGTTGACATTGAAGTCGCGGCGGAACCCATCATTTGGTTCATCGCTTCCTGGACCGCGCTTAAATGGATTTCATCAAGGTCGCTGCTTGGATTTTCCCCTGTGCCCCCCAGCATTAGATCCGCAATAATCGCCGCATCTGACTGTTTAATGACAAGCACATTAATTCCGGAAAAGCCTTCTGTATATTTCACTTGAATCGCAACATACGGATGCGGGAATTCATCCGCCAGATTATCGTGCCGGACTATGCTCACTTCCGGCGTCGTAATTTCAACCTTTTGTGAAAGCAATGTGGACAATGCTGTCGCGGAGCTTCCGAAAGAAATATTTCCGATTTCCCCGAGCGCATCCTTTTCCATTGAATCCAAATAATCTCCAACATCCAGGGATTTTGCGGCGCTTGTATCTTCCAGACTGGCATTGCCATTTAGAAGGGCATCGATTTCCTCTTGAGATAGCATATCACTCATACTTTTCTACTTCCCCTTCCTCTATGATGTCCATGATCTGGACAGCCATTTTCGAGCCTGATTTGCCCGGCTGTCCGAGAAATTTCGGGATTTTATCGACTTTAACGACTAAGGGCTCTTCAATTGTTTGGTTTAATCGGATACAATCGCCAATCTCCAAATTCAGAAAATCTTCTATTTTAATTGTTGTCGTACCGAGCTCCACGGCAAGCGGGACTTTCGCGTCTTTAATTCCTTCTTCCAGCAGCCGGATATTCTCCGGATCCGCCTGTTTATCGTTCTGCTGCATCCAGTAATGCCCGGACAGTTTTGGCATCATCGGATCCAGTACGACTTGCGGCAGGCACAAATTAATCATGCCGCTTGTATCCCCGATCGTTGTATTAAGGGAAATCACCACCACGGTTTCATTTGGGGAAATCATTTGCAGAAATTGCGGGTTCACTTCCAATTCCGATAAAAAGGGGGAGATGTCCACAATTTCACTCCATGCTTCCCTCAACTGGTCGATCATCTGTTCAAAAATCCTTGTCATAAGCTTTTTCTCAATTTCGGTGAGCTTTTCGATTTTATTAATGCTGTCCCCGTAGCCCCCCAACATCCGATCCATCATGGTATAAGCGATATTCGGATTGATTTCCATAATGATACTGCCCTCTAGCGGCGGAACGTCATAAACCGTCAAAATGGTCATTTTTGGAATGGACCGGATAAACTCTTCATATGGAATCTGGTCGGCCGATGCCACTGTAATTTGCACATATGTCCGGAGCTGGGCGGACAGGAAAGTCGTCAAGATCCTCGCGAAATTTTCATGTATTCTTGTCAGGCTCCTGATCTGGTCTTTTGAAAAACGGAGCGCCCGTTTGAAATCATATACTTTGACTTTCTGTGTCTCTTCTTTTTTAATTTCTTCGGCCTTCATCTCGCCCGTTGACAATGCGGATAGCAGCGCATCGATTTCAGACTGCGATAAAATCTCCTCTGGCAAAACTCACCCTCCTTTCTTTAAAAACACAGGCGCCGAACCGGGATATTGAACAGCCCCTTGTTTCCTGCACAGACGCCGGCCTGGCATTATTGGATGACGTAAGAAGTAATGTAGACATTTACAACTTGGCCATCCTGCATGATTTTATTTAACCGGTTTTTTAAATCGGTTTTAAATTTTTCTTTCCCCTGGACGCCCTGCAGATCCTGCATCGTCATGCTGGAAAGTTCATCAATCATAATGTCTTTGATTTGAAAATCCCTTTTTGTCAGTTCTTCTTTTGCCTTTTTATCGTTTCCTTCAATTTTGAGTGCGATTTGGACAATATGGTTATCCTTTAAATTGGTTGTCATCGTATCGATATCAACCGAAGAGTTTACAACATCATCAATACTTGGCGATGTTGCTTGCGTTGCCTGATTCGATTTATAAATGACAATGATGGCAATAATGCCTGCGAGTAATATGACGGACATCATTACCAGCATGATACGCACCATTTTATTCATTCCGGCCCCACCTCCCCGGTATTTCTTCCAAGCAAAGAAACGGACCGGTAAAATGCAGTGATTTTATGTTCAACTTCTTTGCTTGATTCTTTCACAATGTAAGAATGGCCGTTTGTTAAGGTAATCTTTGTATCCGGCATACTTTCGACGGTTTCGATTAAGAGAGCGTTAATCAAAAATGCCCTGCCGTTTAATTTTGTCACTTCAATCACAAAGTGCGGGCCGGGGCTAAAGCCCTGGCCCCTGCCCCCTATCGTTTCAGATTGACAAGCTCCTGCAAAATCTCATCCGATGTAGTGATGATCCGCGTGTTCGCCTGGAATCCGCGTTCCGCAACGATCATATTGGTCAACTCTTCGGATAAGTCGACATTGGACATTTCAAGGTAGCCGGATTCGATTGTGCCATTGCTGCCGGAACCTGGAGTAATATTCGTATTTGGATTACCTGAGTTTATACTTTGCCTAAATAAGTTTCCGCCTACCCTTGTCAAACCGGCCGGGTTCGGGAAAGTTGCAATGCTAATGGTCCCAATTGTATCACCGTTTTGATCTGTGATTGTTCCGTCAGATGCGATCGAAAAATTTGAAACTGTTGACGAATTGATTTGTATTGGATTCCCATTTGTCCCTAACACGCTGTAACCATCGGAATTAACAATATTACCATTGCTATCCAAATAGAAATTTCCGGCACGTGTGTAATAAATCTGCCCATCGTTGCCTCTGACTCTAAAATACCCGTCCCCGCTGATTGCCAAGTCGAGCGTACGGCCGGTCGATTCAAAGCTTGTTTCCGTATCGATTGTATCTATGGAACCGATTTGGGAACCAAGCCCTACCTGCTGGGCGCTTGTTCGGGCCGTTGCACCTTGCAGCGTCTGGCTGATCGCATCTTTAAACGTGACGCGGCTTTTTTTGTAGCCGTACGTGTTTACATTAGCGATGTTATTGCCGATCGTATCCAATTTCGTTTGGAAATTTTTCATTCCGCTAACGCCTGAGTATAATGAACGTAACATAAGATAACCCCTCTCATTTTTTGATTTAGCTGCTTCCGTCATTCGGCAGCTGCGGCTTCCATTACGGTCCAGCCTATGATTCTAAAATAATCGCCCCGTTAATATTGCTGAATATTTGGGAACCTGCTTCATTTCGGCCCATTGCAGTAATGACGGTCGAATTTTTCGCGCTGACAATCAATGCTGCATCATTTACAAGAACAAGCGTTTCATTCAATCCTTTTTGTTTTGCTTCCGCTACTTTACTGCCGATTTGCTTCCATGTTGAAGCATCCAATTTAATTCCGCGCTCTTGCAGCCTTTCGCTTGCATGTTTACTAATTTTCAAAGAAACAGGATTGGATGGTTCCATCAGCGCCTGCTGCAAATACCCTGAAAAGCCGCTTGCCTGATTCTGATTCTGCGCGGTTCGGCTTGTTCGACTAAAAGAACGAAAAGGCTCGGATTGCTGCAGTGGAATGGATGGATGCCATTTATCCATTCAATCACTTCCTAGTTTGCAATTTTGGAGAACTGCGCGATTGTAATTTTTTCCCCATTATCCAGTGTGAAGACCGCCGTCCCGTTTTGGATGGAAACAGCGCTTACCGCAGCGGTTTCCTCTTCTCCCGCATCATTTTTATAGGTTACTTCTTTTCCAATTAAATAGCTTGCCTGGATCAAGGCTGATTCAGTGGAAGTACCGCCAATGATTTTCTTAATATTGGAAGAACTGATTTCCGTCCCGTCATTTAACGTGAACGTCACGGAATGATCATCACCGAATGTAACACCGGTAATGGTGCCAGTTCCCGAAGAAGTGGACGTTGTGCCGTCATCCGCAGTCACTGTCTTGCTCCAGGAAACTTCCTTGCCGATGTAAGTTTGCTGTTCCGCTTCAATCAAATTTTCCATGTAGGACGCTAAATTCGTCATTTGTTCCAATGTTGAAAATTGGGCCATTTGCGAAACGAATTCCGTGTCGTCCATCGGATTGGTTGGGTCCTGATTTTCAAGCTGCGCGATTAAAATTTTTAAAAAAGCATCTTTATCATCTAATGTATTGCTTCCACTGCTAGTGTTTTTGGAAGTTGAATGAGCGCTGCTCAATAGCAGGCTTGTGTCAATAGAGGTCAACATGTTCACCTACGCTTCCGTTTCGAATATATTGCTTTGTAAAACAGCTGAAAATCGGCCTGATTCTTTTGCTTTTTGCCGCTTTTGTTGTTGAGGCTGCCGCCTTTCCTGCTCCCCCTGCATTTGCGGCTGGCTGTTTGCATTTTGTGTTACCTGATCTCTATTTAGAACATCCATTTTTGTTAACTGCACATGCTGCACGGCCAAAGCCTCTTTAAGTTGCTGCAGCTGGGAGTCGAGCAAATCTTTTGCTGCCCCGGTATTTGTAATAATTTTTGCTTCCAACCTGCCATTTTGCTCCAAAAGCTCCACCCTTAATGAACCTAAATGCTCTGGTTCAAGCCGGATCAGCAGTTTGGTTGTGCCTTTCTGGTTTGAATAAGCCGCTTTTTGGATCATATTTGTAAATTCCTGGACAAACTTTCGGTACGAAACCGGGCTGTCTTTTTCGCCGGAGGAGATTGTAATGTGTTCGAATTTGCCTGTATTGTTATAAGTTTGGGCAACAGGATCTGTTTCCGTTTTTAAATCTGAATGGGGCCGGGCAATTTCCCCAGGATGCAATTCATCCCCGTGACTAGAACTGGCGTTTTTAACTGCCGGCAATCCGTTGGGATCCTGTACCGTGTTTACCGGCTGCTGCACGCCGGTGCCCTGTATCGAATCCGGTATGGTTGCCCGTAAAAATTCACCTGCCATATTCGGCCGGCTACCCCCCGGCTGTGTCGTTTTAACCTGCCCGGTGTTCTGTGTAATTTCCAGCAAAGCTTTTCCTGAAAGATCATTGAACGGTTTCCCTACGGTTTCCTGCCCGCTTCCCGCAGATTGGATCCCATTGCCGGTTTGCAGTACGGCCCTTTGGGTGGTATTCCCTTCACGATTTAGCCGTCCTGCAAGCGGGATTCTGTTGTTCACGGAAGCGTTTTGCCCCGTATTTGAACTGCCGGAAGCTGCATTGCTTTTTTCCGGTATTGGCCTGTCCAAAGTTTCCTCTGCAAACGGACCGCTGGCAGGCTTTCCATCAGCAAAATCAGACCCATCCGAAAATCCGCCGGTGGCATGCAAATAAGCCGTTTTTAAAATTTCTTCTTTCTCCTGCATGCCCAATCGCGGCTGTTTCCCGGAAACGGTTTGGCCTTGGTCGGCATCATTCTCTATATAGGTTTTTAAATAGCTATCAATTTTTTGGGATAGTTGGCTTAACTGCTCAGACATTTTTACAATTTTAATGCCCATTTCGACGGTGATGGGATATTCTTCCTCAATAGATTTTGCTTGCTCAAGCAGTGCTTCTATATCGGGCAGGCTCAGCTTTTGCAGTGATGCAACAGGCAAAATTCCCATTAAATTGACCATACTCACAACTGCGTCCGCTGAATCATGATTTTCCATCGCAGTCTTCGTTTCTTGCAATAATTTTTTGCTGTTCCCGTCAGCCGGATTGGCTAATTTGGCAAGCAGGTTAGAAAGTTTGGAAATTATTTCCATCCTTTCCCCACCCCCGCTTTCGCTGCTATCCCCATTTGATGGTGCACTTCCAAGGTCGGCTGCAGTTTGATCTAAAAATTCAGTAATCATTTGCTGAAGATTTTGATAAAAATCAATAACGGACAAATCACCCGCCATTTGGCTGCTATTCGCGTTCTGTGCTGCATTGAACAAGTTTAAAACGTTTAAAAAACCTGTTGATGGTTGCAGGGCGGCATTTGCTCCCCCTTGCGCCCCAATTGTCGAAATTAGTATGATTTGTTGCGCCAGGCCCACGTTCATGTATTTCACCTCCTTTCAAGTTTTGCAACCTGCATTATGACCCTTTTTGGGAAAGCAGTTGCGTGTATTTTGCCGCCTTACTGGCACTCATTTTCTCAAGCACGCCGGCAAGCGTTTCAGAGCTGAGCTGCGAAAGAATCTGCGTTGCTTCCGTATCGCTCATTTTCTCAATAATCGCCGCTGCATTATCCGGATTCATATTTTCATATGTGCTCGCAATTTCTTTTAATTTTTTCTTGTTTGCCGCCTGTGTTTGCTGCGCTTTCTTTAACTGCGACTGCAAATCCAAAACAGTTTGTTTCATTTTCAAGTTGTTTTGCTGGCTTTTGTCGAGCTCGGATTGTAGTTTGCTGATCTCCTTGTCTTTTTGTTCCATCTGCTTTTTTAATGAATCGATCTGACCGACGTACTGCTTTGCGGAATACGTCCCGCCCTGGTTTTGATTCTGCTTATCTTCGCCCGAACCGAAAATCCCGGCCACTTTATGCCCAATGCCGGCTGCTTCGCTTATGACATTTACACCCGAGAAGGTTGCAACAATCAGCCCCACCGCAATCGCAAACAGCAGCGGGATCAGGACGACGTAAAAAAACCACTGTAATTTGCTGCCGCTCTTCTTTTCGTCGATTGCTTCAATTTCTTCTTGCTTTTTGCCCATGTCATCACCCCGTTTCAGGACTTGCGGAAAAATGCCTGGGTGGAGATCTCATCCGCCTGTTTTTCTTCCAACATTTTTAACTTCTCAAGAAAACGGCTGTAATCTTTATCTCTCATTTTTTCGTATTTCTTGACTTCAATATTTTTTTCTTGAAGTTTTTGCTGGTACCAATTCATCTGGTTTCTTGCTTTCACAACGAGCTGTTGATAGTGATTGATCGTTTTTTCCATATCATCAATAAACTTTCGGTAATGCCTGATTTTCTGGACAGATAAGCCCGATGCCATTTTTTCTGCCTGGTACGATTCGAGGTCTTCTTTCTTTTTCAAAAGCGTGTAGAGTTCGCGGGCCACGTTTTCAAAAGCCCGAATAGCATTTTGATAAGCAGAAAGCGCCTCATCTTTTTCCCTTTCTTTTACATCCAGTATTTTTTCAAATTTATAATGGTAGTTCATGCCCAGTCACCTGTTTCCGCCAATTGGATTAAAGCCTGAGTGCTTTCTTCCATGCTGCATTTTTGCCCTGTGCTTTGTTTAATGAAAGAAATGATTTTCGGGTAACGTTCAATTGCCTCGTCAATTTCTTTTGAGGCCCCCGGTTTATAAGCTCCGATATTGATCAAGTCTTCCGAATTTAAATAGGTGCTTAACTGTTCGCGGATTTTTTCCGCCGCTTTTTTGTGCGCATCGTCCACCAGCTGGCCCATCAGCCGGCTGACGCTTTTTAAAATATTGATCGCAGGATACTGCCCTTTATTGGCCAAATCCCTGTCCAATACAAAATGCCCGTCCAAAATCCCGCGCACCGTATCGGCAATGGGTTCGTTCAAATCATCAGCGTCAACCAGCACAGTGTAAATGCCGGTAATGGTTCCGGATTCATTTGTCCCGGTTCTTTCAAGCAGTTTCGGCAAAATCGCAAAGACAGAAGGGGTGTACCCTTTTGTTGCAGGCGGTTCCCCTGTTGCAAGCCCGACTTCGCGCTGCGCCATCGCAACGCGGGTAACCGAATCCATCATAAACATGACGTCCATGCCGCGGTCCCTGAAATATTCCGCTATCGCGGTTGCCGTATAGGCTCCTTTTATCCGCATTAGGGCAGGCTGGTCGGATGTTGCTACGACAACGATCGATTTTTTCAGTCCTTCAGGGCCGAGATCCCGCTCGATAAATTCTCTTACTTCCCTTCCCCGCTCGCCGATGAGGGCAATCACATTCAAATCGGCGTTCGTATTGCGTGCGATCATACCTAGCAACGTGCTCTTGCCGACGCCGCTGCCGGCAAAAATGCCGATCCGCTGCCCCTTACCTACCGTCAGCAAACTGTCGATTGCGCGGACGCCGAGTTCAATCGGCTCCCTGATCGGCGGCCGCATAAGAGGGTTCGGGGGCATGCGGTCGATCGGAATCGATTTCAAACCGGCTGGAAGCGGCGACGAATCAAGCGGATTACCCAAAGGATCAATCGTTTTACCCAACAGCTGGGGCCCTGCTTTTACCTGCATCGGTTTCCCGGTTGCTTCCACCAGGCTCCCCGGCGAAATTTCCTGGATATTGGTATACGGCATTAAAATAACATTTCCATCCCTAAAGCCGACTACCTCGGCAAGAATTTTTTTCGGATTTTGTTTGGTTTCAACGTGGATATAGCATACATCTCCAATCGAACTTTTAGGCCCAAGTGATTCGATCATTAAGCCAATCACTCTTTTTACTTTTCCGTAATGTTTAAATGTATGGATTTCGGATATATAATTCACGAGTTTGGCAGCTTTCAATTCGCATCATCCTCAAGCAGTTCCATCAGCCTTGCCTTCAATTCCGCCAATTGGCTGTCAAGACTTGCATCAATTCTGCCACTGCCGCTCTCGATAAAGACTTGGAACGGTTCAAGCGACTCGTCCGGATATACATAACACTTCGTATCATTCGGGAAAATAGCATCAATGTCTTCTTTGTTGTCCATCACAAAAGCATACTGCCCTGGGTGGACATGGAGATCAACTTCTTTATACCCGATCGCTTCTTTCAAAACGGATTTTACGATGGAAAGAATTTTTTCCGGCGAGGTTTCAATCGTGTCGTGCAAAATATGGCCCGCTGCTTTCATCGCAATGTCCAAAATTTCTTTTTCGGACGCTTCCAAATGCTTTTTATAAGCCTGTTTCGAGCGGTCAACAATTTGAACGGACGCACGGATGTTTTCCCGGAAGCTTTCCAACCCCTCTTTGCGGCCGTCGGCATAGCCGGCTTCAAACCCTTGGCTCCTCGCTTCCTCGATCAGTCTGGCTTTATCTTCTTCCCAGGTCTTTTTTTCTTCTTCGATCTGCCGGCGGATTGCTTCTGCTTCTTTTTGGCTGTCTGCAAGCAGCTGTTCCGCTTCGGATTGGTATTTTGCGAAAAGTTTCTGTCTCAGTGCATGAACTTCTTCAGCGTCTCTACCGCCCGCCGGAAAAACAGGCAGCGCGCGCACGCCGATCAGTCTGGTTTGGGAAACAACATTTGCATTGCGCTTTGTTTTAATAATATTAGACAATGATATCGTCCCCTCCGTTTCTCGCAACAATGATTTCGCCGCTGTCTTCGAGCCTGCGGATAATGGAAACGATTCTCGACTGGGCTTCTTCAACTTCGCGCAGGCGCACCGGGCCCATATATTCCATTTCTTCTTTGATCGAATCGGCCATGCGGGTCGACATATTCCGGAAAATAATTTCCTTAACTTCATCGCTTGATGCTTTCAGGGACAAAATCAAATCTTCATTATCGCATTCGCGGATCACGCGCTGGATCGAACGGTTGTCCAAAGTCACAATGTCTTCGAATACAAACATTCTCTTCTTGATTTCTTCGGCAAGTTCCGGATCTTTCAACTCAAGCGAGTCCAATATCGTTTTTTCCGTGGCACGGTCGACACCGTTCAGGACTTCAACAACAGATTCAATTCCGCCCGTCTGCGTATAGTCCTGTGTCACGGTGGCCGACAATTTTCTCTCCAGGATCGATTCAACTTCGCTGATAATTTCCGGGGAGGTGCCCTCCATTAAAGCAATTCTTCTTGCGATGTCCCCCTGCATTTCAGGCGGAAGCTCGGAAAGAATCTGCCCCGCTTTTTCCGGATCAAGATACGATAAAATCAGGGCGATCGTCTGCGGGTGTTCGTCCTGGATAAAATTCAGGATTTGAGCAGCATCGGCTTTTCTTGCAAAATCAAATGGCCGCACCTGCAGGGATGATGTTAATCGGTTAATAATAGAGGCTGCCTGCTCCGGGCCGAGCGCTTTTTCAAGAATCGTTTTCGCGTAGCCGATTCCACCCTGGGAAATATAGTCCTGCGCTAAAGCGATATGATGAAATTCGTTTAAAACTTGTTCTTTCGTCTCGCTGTTCACTTTTCTTACAGCGGATATTTCCAGCGTCAGCTTTTCGATTTCTTCCTCCGTCAAATGTTTGTATACGGAAGCCGCCACATCCGGGCCGAGCGCAATCAGGAGAATGGCTGCTTTTTCTTTGCCGGACAAAGGTTTCTCTTTCGTGGCCATATCATCCCCCCTATTCAGAAAGCCATGACCGCAATAGTTTTGCAAACTCATCCGGTTTTTCTTTCGCCAGTTTTTCGAGCTGCTTCCTTCGTGCTGTTGCTTCTGTTTCTTTTTCCTCATTCACGTCCGGAATTTCAATTGGAGTTGTCGTTTCGGCTGCTTCTTCCACAAATTCTTCTTCTTCCTGATTCTCTTTTCTTCTGCCGCGGACCATAAAGAAGACGAGTGCCGCAATGACGAGAAGTAGCGCTCCGCCAATTGCGTAAACCCACCATGGAATAGCGGATGACTTTGCCGTATTGGCCGTTGCGTTCGCTGCAAATGGCTGGACGGAAACCGATATTTTATTCGCTACCGAACGGTTTGATAAATTCGTGCCGCTTGATTTATCAATTGAGGTACGCACAATTGTTGATAGCATTGTTTTAATATCTTTTAAACGCGATGCAGGCAGGGAAGACCGCTTTGTCCTGACCGGCGGTTCCACCATAACTTCAATGCCAAGGTCGCGAATTTTGTAAGGACTCTCCACGATTTTCCGTTTGATCCGGTTCACTTCATAATTAATTGTATCGGATGTTTTTGAATAAGTGCCGTTCCCGTTTGAACCGGAAATGTAAGAAGAACCGAGCGAATCCGAACTGCTGGAAGTTGTTCCGCTTGCGGCGCCGGTACCTTTATACGTTTCCTGAATTTTTTTGGCGCTGATTTCAATGCCTTTCATATTGGTTTTGTCGACCGGTTCAACCAGGTTTTCCTCGCGTTTTTCCTGGGTAAAATCAATATCGGCTGTTACATTGACAACCGCTTTTCCCGGCCCCATTAAAGTGGAAAGCATCGTTTGGACCTGCTGCTGGATATCACGTTCAATCTGTTTTTTGATCGATTGCTGCTGGGTATAAGCATTGCCGGAAGAATTTGAGGAATTTAAGTCATAATACTCAAAATCCTGGTTCATAATGACGATATTATCAGTGGGAAGATTTGGCACACTTTTTGACACAAGATTATAAACAGCTTTTACCTGGTTTTGATCCAATTCATAGCCGTTTTTTAACGTCAGCACAACAGATGCGGAAGCTTTGGCCTGGCTGTCGGTGACGAAAACACCCTGGTTCGGGAGGTTAATCATCACTTTTGCTTTTTCGACGCCGTTCATTTGTTCTATCAAGTTCTCAAGCTCGGTTTGCATTGCATCTAATTTTACAACATTAAATTCATTATCCGTCATGCCGAAACTGGCATTTTGGCTGAAAAAGGAATAATCGATGCTGCCGGTCTTCGGCAACCCTTTGGCAGCCAATTTTACTTTTAATTCATCAACCTGGTCTTCCGGCACTTCGATCGTTTTGCCGCCGTCTGTAACTTTCGACGGAATTCCTTCGTGATCCAGTTCGTCCTTGATCGATCCGGTTTCGGAGACGTCCAGCCCGCTGTAGAGCGGCGAGTATTTCGTTCTCGTCATAAAATACGTTACACCCGCAGCAAGCAATAGAACAAGGATAACGGCTGATATGCCGAGTGTTTTCTGTTTTTTGTTTCTGCTGTTCCAAAACCCTTTAAGGTTTTGGAACGATTTTTTTAACTTTTCATTCATCATTATCCCCCGGGATAAAAAATTCGCATTGTTTCATAAATAGAACAAATGGATTAATAATATCACAGCCACCCGTAATTTCGCCCTGCTTGTAAAACAAGCAATAAAAGCAACTTCGGACATTTTTATATAAGACTTGCAATTCTGCGGAGACTGGTTGCGCAAAAATACTTAGGATGGTTTTTTCACACCTGCATCCGCATGATTTCCTGGTATCCTTCTACCGCTTTATTCCGGATTTCCAGTGCCGTCTGCATTGAAATGTTCGCTTTTTGGGCAGCGATCATCACCTGGTAAAGATCGACATTTTCCCCGTTTGCAAGTTTTGTAATCAGGCTGTCGGAGTTGTTCTGCTCTTGGTTAAGCGCCTCAATGGACTGTTTAAGCACGCTGGAAAACGAGGCGGATCCATTTGCGGACGAAGAAGCATTTGTTGTTTTTTGGGACGGTCCGCTGAAAATATTGGTCACTGCCGAACTTACATTTTGAACAGCCATTTTTGTATCTCCTTCCTTTTCGGATCTTACTAAGGTTTATCACTGGCCGATTTCTAATGTCTTCATCAACATCGCTTTGGAAGCGTCAAGCGCCGTGACATTCGCTTCATATGAGCGGGTGGCGCCGATCATATCGGTCATTTCCTTTAAAATATCCACATTTGGTTCCGTGACATAACCATTCGCGTCCGCATCCGGGTCATCCGGATTATATACTTTCTTAAAATCGGAATTATCCTCTAAGATTCCGGCCACCTGGACGCCACTTCCGGCATCGGAAAGGCCAAGCTTCGACCGGAAAATGGAAGAAAAAGAACCCGAGCCTGTTGAAAGCACGACTTCTTTTCTGCGGTACGGCTGCCATTTCCCGTTCACATATGTATCCCTTGTCGTATCGGCATTCGCAATATTCGATGAAATCACATCCATCCGCAAGCGCTGGGCCGACAGCGCTGAGGCAGAGATGTTCATTCCAGAGAACATAGACATCCTATTGTCCTCCTTTCACAACATTTAGCAAGGATGAAAGCTTGCCTTTCTCCAACTCTATCAATGATTCGTAATAAATCTGATTGCTTGCCAGATTGGCCATTTCAGTGTCAACGTCGACACTGTTTCCGTTGTTATTGTATGTAACGTTTGGTTCTGTTACGATACTGGCGCCCGCAGTGTCTGTGGAAAAATCAAAGTGCCGGGGATCCGTCCGGTACGTTTTGATGGAATCGACCGAATCCTGAAGTACATTTTTAAAGCTCACATCCTGCGCTTTATAATTCGGCGTATCGGCATTCGCAATATTGTTGGAAATGACTTTCTGCCTCAAGGAAGCATACTGGAGGGCATTTTCAAGCGACGTAAACGTGGTTGAAAACAAGTTCATCTTCTGCACCTCTTTACAAGCACATGACAATTTTTTCTTTTATACGACAAATTGTTTGCTAACATTTATTTTAATTGTTTCAAATCGGGCTGTAAATGAAGATATTTATAAAATAAGTGAAAAATTTTAATCAAAAGTTTAAAATAGGCCTTTTGGATTAAAAGAGAGGAAAGAAAGTTTTTCTTTCAACGAATCGGAGGAGGATACGGCGCCATTGATAGGCTGGCAGGAGTGAAAATTTTACTCATTTTTCCAATTCCCATTCGCGCATATTTATGCATTTTTCTTTTTAATTTTAAGAGTTGGAATATTTTTCGATATTCCATAGAATTGGCAGATATTTATAGGATTTAGCATTTCTAGGGGAATGATGTCCGATCATGTCAATGGCTTCCAGTAAAAAAGGGATACAATTATTGTATCCCTTTTTTACTCATCTATATCATTTTGCAGGCAGGCGCAGCGAAGCCCGGAAGCGTTACCTGCAGGATATGCTTATCTCCGCGCCTGCAAAGACCGACGAACGTAAACTTAATTGGAACGGACTTTTTCCAGTTCAACCAGGAACTTATCGTTCAGCACTTTAATGTAAGTTCCTTTCATACCGAGCGAACGGGACTCGATTACTCCGGCGCTTTCCAGTTTGCGTAAGGCATTTACGATAACAGAACGTGTAATGCCGACGCGGTCTGCGATTTTGGAAGCAACAAGCAGCCCTTCTTTGCCGTTTAATTCTTCAAAGATATGTTCAATGGCTTCCAATTCACTGTACGACAAGGAGCTGATTGCCATTTGGACAACCGCTTTGCTGCGTGCTTCTTCTTCAATTTCCTCCGCTTTTTCACGCAAAATTTCCATGCCGACAACGGTTGCACCGTATTCAGCCAGCACGAGGTCTTCATCGTTGAATTCCCGTTCAAGGCGCGCCAAAATTAAAGTTCCGATTCTTTCGCCGCCGCCCACAATTGGAACAATGGTTGTCAAGCCTTTTGCAAACAAGTCTTTGTTTTCAACCGGAAATGCGGTGTACTCACTTTCAACCGTTAAGTTTGGCGATGTTTCAGTAATGTTAAACAGGCTGTTCGTATATTCTTCAGGGAACTGGCGATCCTCAAATATTTTTTTCGTACGCTCATTCTCAATATGCTGGTTCGCCGCAAGCCCCAGCAGCTTGCCGCGGCGGCTAACAACATACACATTCGCTTCAATCACTTCGCTCAAAGTTTCAGCCATTTCCTTGAAATTCACCGGCCGGCCAGCAGCCTTTTGCAACATCGAATTAATTTTGCGTGTTTTATCTAACAAACTCATTCTAATTCCTCCTAGATCGATTCATTATCATAAATTGAATTGCATTGAATTGCAAAGATGAATGCGTACCGCAGGAAAAGCCCTTTTCAACACTTTCTACCCTTATCAGGTTATAAAATATATTGGCTTAAATCTTTGTTCTGTGAAATGGTTCCGAGCTTTTCATCGACATATTGCGGGGTAATGGTCACTTTTTCCAAATGGATATCCGGCGCTTCAAACGATAAATCTTCAAGCAGTTTTTCCATAATGGTGTGGAGCCTCCTTGCCCCGATATTATCCGTGTTTTGATTAACCTCATAAGCAATTTCTGCAATCCTGGTAATAGCATCGTCAGAAAATTCTATTTGTATACCTTCAGTTTCCAATAATGCAATATACTGTTTTACTAACGCATTGTCCGGTTCCACCAGAATTTTGACAAAGTCTTCTACCGTAAGTTTGCCAAGCTCCACCCTGATCGGGAAGCGCCCCTGCAGTTCCGGGATCAGATCGGATGGTTTCGCCATATGGAACGCCCCGGCCGCAATGAACAAAATATAGTCTGTCTTAATCGACCCGTATTTTGTTACAACTGTGGAACCCTCCACAATTGGCAGAATATCGCGCTGGACGCCTTCCCTGGAAACGTCCGTGGAAGAAGCATTGCCGTTTTTGCTGGCGATTTTGTCGATTTCATCGATGAAGATGATCCCGGTTTGTTCCGCCCGATAAATGGCCTCCTGAGTCACTTCATCCATATCGATCAGCTTCTGTGCTTCATCCTGGGTGAGCACTTTTCTCGCTTCCCTGACCGGAAGCTTCCTTCTTTTTATTTTTTTCGGCAGTAAGTTGCCAAGGGCGTCCTGGACATTCATGCCCATTTGTTCCATTCCGGATCCTTGGAACAAATCAAACATGGAAGGGGCCTGCTCTTCGACTTCCACTGTAACGAGTTCTTCTTCCAGCTCGCCGTTTAAAAGTTTTTCCCTGATGCGCTGCTTTTGTTCCCTTTTTGACAGTTCGTCTTCATCATCATTTTGGATGGCAGCATCCTGTGTACCGCTTCCGAAGAGCATTTCAAAAGGGTTTTTAAAATTCGACTGTTTTTTCCGCACGGGAACGAGCAGGTCGACAAGGCGTTCATTTGCGTTTTTTTCCGCCTGTTCCAGGACCCCATTCATCTTTTCTTCTTTTACAAGCCTTACGGATGTCTCAACCAGGTCGCGCACCATTGACTCAACATCTCGGCCCACATAGCCAACTTCTGTGAACTTGGTGGCTTCCACTTTCACAAACGGGGCACCCACAAGCCTTGCCATTCTTCTGGCAATTTCCGTTTTGCCGACGCCAGTCGGGCCGATCATCAAAATATTTTTTGGAATGATTTCTTCGCGCAATTTTTCTGGCAGCAAGCTTCTCCTGTAACGGTTCCGCAGCGCGACGGCGACTGCCCGTTTTGCCTCTTTTTGCCCTACAATATATTGGTCCAGGCGCTCAACAATCTGCCTAGGCGTTAAACTTTTTGCGTTTCTCAACGTATTTGCCAAGCCGCTCACTCCTTTATGGAAATCATGCCGCTTCCGGCTTTCGGTTTTCGCTGTTGTTACAATTCTTCCACAATAATATTCGAATTTGTAAATACGCAAATTTCGGATGCAATTTCAAGCGATGCCTGCGCGATTTCTTTCGCGGAAAGGCTGTCGGAAGCATACCGCTTCAACGCACGGCCGGCAGCCAGCGCGTAGTTTCCGCCCGAGCCGATCGCAAGGATCCCGTCATCCGGCTCAATGACTTCACCTGTTCCGGAAACAAGCAGCAAATTATGCTCATCCATCACGATCAACATGGCTTCCAACTTACGGAGGACTTTATCGCTTCTCCACATTTTGGCAAGCTCCACGGCAGCGCGTGTTAAATTTCCGTTATATTCTTGGAGTTTCCCTTCAAACATCTCGGATAGCGTAAAAGCGTCAGCAACAGATCCCGCAAAACCGGCAAGGACCTTTCCATTAAACAGCCTGCGTACTTTTTTGGCAGTATTTTTCATGACGACGGAATTTCCGAGTGTCACCTGCCCGTCTCCGGCCATTGCGCTTTTGCCGTTATGCCGGATGGCAAATATCGTCGTAGCGTGAAAATCGCCCATTTCAGCACCTCCTATGTAATCGAAAGCTCAATGAACCACGCATTTGCTATGCTCTTGGATGGAATGACATATACGTTTGCCGCAAATGCTCCTTAGTGACATGTGTATATACTTGCGTCGAAGACAAGCTTTCATGCCCAAGCAGGTCTTGTACTGTGCGCAAATCGGCCCCATGATTCAGCAAATGGGTTGCAAATGTGTGCCGCAGCATGTGGGGGTGGATTTTTCCGGTAAGCGCCGCTTTTTTGATAATCCCGTTCAAAATATAGCGGACACCATTTTCCGTCAACGGCCCGCCGCGCGCATTTACAAATAAATAAGGATGCCTTTCTTTTCCGTGCATCAAAGCTTTACGCGCATGCTCCATATAATCGGAAACCGCATTACTGGCAAAATGGCCGAACAGAACGATCCGTTCTTTGCTGCCTTTACCTTTTACATGAATCGTTTCAAATTCAAAGTCAATATCCTGCAATTGAATATTCACGCATTCGCTGACACGGATGCCGGTCGCGTAAAGGATTTCAAGCAGCGCACGATTACGGGCAGATAAATCATCCTCCCCTTCACAGGCGTGGAACAACTGCTCCATTTCATCTTCATAAAAAAATTTAGGTAAGCGCTTATGTTGTTTTGGCTGGGATAAAAGTGCAAATGGATTTTCTTTGACAAGATGCTCCCGCAGCAGAAATTTAAAAAAACTGCGGATGCTCGATATTTTTCTCGCTACGCTTGCCCGGCTGTATTGGCGCTCGTAAAGTTTCGTTAAATACAGCCTCCCGTCCGGATATACGACTTCATCCAGCGAGGCAATTCCCTGTTCGGACATAAACGCAAAAAAATCTTCCAAATCCTGGCGATAATAACGGACGGTGTACGTCGAAAAGTTTTTTTCAACCTGCATGTACTCCATAAAAGAATGCAAATAGCCGGACAGTTCACCATTCATCTGTTTAACACCTCACAAGGGCGATTAAATCATAACATACTTTGCACCGGGATTGCAACAAATGTTACAAATTTTTCACAAAGTTTTGAATTATCTAAGATACATATGAAACATACCTACAAAAGCCCTTTGCAGGATTCGGAACGGCATTTAAACACCCCGCTGCAAGCCCTTGGCGTCTACTTTTAGGTGATTATGTCGTTTTTTGTCATCTTTGCCCTCTAGCATTTTACACCAGGATGCACAAGAAGTAAAAGAATAAGTTATATTTTCTCGTAAAAATTTAAATTTTCTTTTTTATAGACTCCCCAGTTGATTATGCAACGATTTTACCGTGGCAGGGGAGCGGACTTTCAGGCCCGTTCCCCCGTATAAAACATTTTCGTCAGTTAGGAAATGTCCTGAAATCGTGCATTCCCTTTATGATTCGGCAAAAACCCAAAAATATAAAGTGGTGCAGCCATTTTTATTCCACCGATTGTTCTTTATAATCACAATTAACGCACTGGATCTGCGTGCCTTTTTTCAGCTTTTTCTCCACGAGCATTTCGCAGCATTTCGGGCATTTTCTGCCGACCGGCTTATCCCAAGAAACGAAATCGCACTCCGGATAACGGTCACAACCGTAAAAAATACGGTTCTTTTTCGTTTTTCTTTCAATGATTTCGCCTTTTCCGCATTTCGGGCACGCCACTCCGATTTTTTTGACAATTGGCTTTGTATTGCGGCATTCCGGGAAATTACTGCAAGCCATAAATTTGCCGTAGCGCCCCATCTTATACACCATTGGGCTTCCGCACAGCTCGCACATCTCCCCGGTTTCTTCATCCTTGATTTCAACTTTTTCCATCTCAGCTTCGGCTTTTTTCAAACTAACCTCGAAATTCTTATAAAACTCATCAATGATTTTGACCCAGGCAACTTTTCCTTCTTCAATACTGTCAAGGTCTTTTTCCATTTCCGCAGTAAATTCAACATCGATAATTTCCGGAAAAAATTCCTTGATCAGTTCCAGCACGATCTCACCAAGCTCAGTCGGTACGAATCGTTTGTTTTCAAGGGCAACATACCCGCGCTTTTGGATTGTATCAAGCGTTGGCGCATAAGTGGACGGCCTTCCGATCCCGAGCTCCTCCAGCGTTTTTACGAGACGCGCTTCCGTATAGCGCGGAGGTGGCTGTGTAAAATGCTGTTTCGGTTCGATGTTTTCAGAAGAAATGGTATCGCCGTTTTCCAAATGCGGCAAATAACTTTCCCCTTCTTCCTGCTGGTCGTCGGTTCCTTCCACATATACTTTCATAAAACCGGGGAAGTTGATTTTCGAACCGGAAGCGCGGAATACAACCGTTCCGTTTGTGAGGGCCACACTCATTGTATCCAGCACAGCAGGCGACATTTGGCTTGCCGTAAAACGTTCCCAGATCAATTTATATAATTTATACTGGTCCCTGCTAAGGTATTGTTTTACCGAAACCGGATCGCGGAAAATGCTCGTCGGCCGGATCCCTTCGTGTGCATCCTGGGCGTTGGCCTGTTTTTTCTCTTTCCTTTCTTCCTGACGCAAATACTTTTCCCCAAATTTTCCAGAAATATATTGCTTAGCTTCTGCTTTTGCAATTTCCGATATACGGGTCGAGTCAGTCCTCATATAAGTGATCAGCCCGACACTCCCTTCTTTTCCGAGATCAATCCCTTCATACAGCTGTTGGGCCACCATCATCGTTTTCTTTGCCCTGAAGTTGATTTTACGGGCGGCTTCCTGCTGTAAAGATGAAGTCGTAAACGGCGGCGCCGGATTTCGTTTCTTCTCTTTATGGGTTAAAGATGTGACGGTAAACTGGTCGTTTTTGATCATGCCAAGTATTTTTTTTACATCTTCTTCAGATTTGAGCGGCATTTTTTCGCCGTCCACTCCGTAAAAGGAAGCCTGGAACGTATCTTTCCCTTTTTTGAATGTGCCCGTGATCGTCCAGTATTCTTCCGGAACAAATGATTTGATCTCATTCTCGCGGTCAATGATCAGACGGACTGCAACGGATTGCACTCTACCCGCGCTCAATCCTTTTTTCACTTTTTTCCATAAAAGCGGGCTGATGTTGTAACCGACTAAACGGTCCAGTATCCTTCTTGCCTGTTGCGCGTCCACCAGATCCATATTGATCGGGCGCGGATGTTTGAAAGATTCTATGATCGCATCTTTTGTAATTTCGTTAAACACAACGCGGCAGTCCGAATTGACATCAAGATCAAGGCTGTTGGCCAGATGCCACGCGATCGCTTCCCCTTCGCGGTCAGGGTCGGCCGCCAGATAAACTTTCTTTGCTTTTTTGGCCGCGCTCTTCAATTCTTTTAATACAGGGCCTTTTCCCCTTATCGTAATATATTTCGGTTCAAAATGGTTCTCAATATTGACCCCCATTTGGCTTTTCGGCAAATCGCGTACATGCCCCATGGAAGCTTTCACTCTATATTTTTTTCCCAAATATTTTTCAATGGTTTTCGCTTTTGCGGGTGATTCCACAATTACTAAGTAGTCTGACATTCAAAATCCTCCCCGGAGAGCATATACCCTCTCTTTGCAACAACTTTACGCGTATTTCTGTTTTTTAACTTAAAGGTTATGTTCGTGAAACAATGTTGATGACCACGAAATCCGCTTCGCACATGTCTATCCCGCGGGACTTTATGACGAAGTCCCGGAAATGGGCTGCCACCAACAATGAAATTTAATAGAGTCAACTTAAAATCATTTGTAAATATTAGCCTTGAAGCCCGCATTTGTCAATTTTAACAGCGTTGTCGCAAAAAAACAAATATGGCAAACGGTTTCATTTGTAATATTTTATCTTTTCTTTCTCTATTTTATATACATCATATCCAAAAATCATGAGTTTTTTCATCGAAATGGAAAATTCTTCATCCATTTATGAATTTTTATTTACAATTTGCCCTTTGTACCCCGATACAGGGAAATTTTTTTCAGATGCGCAGTTCTTCCAAAATATCGGAGCTGTTAGCCACAAGTTTCGCTCCCTGCTGGATTAAATGGTTTGTGCCTTCCGACAGGCTGTCCAAAACGTTTCCGGGTATGCTGAATACTTCCCGTCCCTCCTGAAGCGCAAAATCAGCGGTGATCAGCGAGCCGCTCCGCCTTTCCGCCTGGATGACCACCACCCCTTCGGAAATGCCGCTAATGATCCGGTTTCGTTCCGGAAAATGCCATTTTTGCGGGCGTGTAAAAGGGGGGTATTCGGACAACAGCAAATGATTCTGCTTGATCTTTTCAGCCAGCACTGTATTTCCCCGCGGATAAATATGAAAAAACCCGCTGCCCAAGACTGCAATCGTTTTTCCGCCGAATTTCATGGCGGCTCGGTGGGCGATTGTATCAGCTCCCTTGGCCAGCCCGCTGACAATGACAAAATTTTTTTCGATCAGGTCCGGAAATAACCGGTCCACCACTTTTTCGGCATAGGTACCGGACTTTCTTGAACCGACAACTGCGAGGCACCTGCGTTTCAATAAAGAAATATCCCCCATGGAGTATAATACAATAGGCGGCTCGTACGTTTCTTTTAACAGCGCGGGATATTCCGGTTCAAAGGCTGCGGTGGCCCGGATTCCTTTCTTTTTATAAAGCGCTAAATATGGTTTGAGTTCAAGATGATGGAGATCATTATAAAAAGTGTCGAAAGCGTTACGATTCATGCGGAGCAGCGTGCGGAGGGCTTCGCGGGGCATCCGGTAGAGTTTTTCAAGCTGCGGGTCAAATTGTAGAATGTGCATTTTTTGCCTAAGGCTTAATCCCCGGCAATGGTCCAAATGGATATACTTTATTTTTAGTGGTTCCATATCACTCCTCGCTTCCTATAAAAACGGCTTTAGCCGAAAAAACATAAACCGAATAGACCCGGCCGGCACGTTTTACAGCATCGCATGGCCGGATCCGGTCCGGTTTATTTACACGGCATTATAGGTTTTTACATTTTTCGTATAAACCTCTTTCTTTGAGGACGCGGATCAGTGTTTCGCCAATGACAGCTGGTGTTTCCGCCACCTGGATGCCACATTCATTCATCGTGCGGATTTTTTCGGCTGCGGTCCCTTTGCCGCCGGAAATGATCGCGCCGGCATGGCCCATCCGTTTTCCTGGAGGTGCTGTAACACCGCCGATAAAGCCGACGACAGGTTTCTTCATGTTTGCCTTGATCCAGCGTGCCGCTTCTTCTTCCGCCGTTCCACCAATTTCGCCGATCATGATGACAGCTTCCGTATCCGGGTCGTTGTTAAATTCTTTCAAAACATCAATAAAGTTTGTCCCGTTAACTGGGTCGCCGCCGATTCCGATCGCATTGGACTGGCCGATGCCCGCCTGGGTGAGCTGATGGACAGCTTCATAAGTCAACGTGCCGGAGCGGGAGACAACGCCGACATGGCCTTTTTTATGGATGTAACCAGGCATGATGCCGATTTTACATTCATCAGGCGTGATGATGCCAGGGCAGTTCGGGCCGATCAGGCGGGTTTTCTTCCCTTCCATGTAACGTTTCACTTTGACCATATCCAAAACTGGAATATGCTCTGTGATGCAGATGACAAGGTCGAGTTCCGCATCGACAGCTTCCATAATGGCATCCGCCGCAAACGGGGCCGGGACGAAAATGACCGATACGGTGGCGCCTGTCGCTTTTACAGCTTCTTCCACCGTGTTAAAAACCGGTACGCCTTCCACTTCTGTTCCACCTTTTCCCGGAGAAGTCCCGCCGACAATTTTTGTGCCGTACTCCAGGCATTGTTTCGTATGGAAAAGCGCTGTTTTCCCCGTAATTCCTTGAACAATGACTTTTGTATCTTTATTTACATAAATACTCACTTTTTTCCCCTGCCTTCTTTATTCAAGAATGTTTGTTCGTATTCATAACACTGACATGCGCATTGAATCAGCTTACGAGTTCAACAATTTTTTGCGCGCCGTCCGCCATCGATTCGGCCGCAACAATTTTAAGCCCCGATTCATTTAAAATTTTCTTTCCGAGTTCAACATTCGTCCCTTCCAGACGGACAACGAGCGGAATGTCAAGGCCTACCTGTTTCGTAGCCGCAACCACACCGGCCGCGATAACATCACATTTCATGATGCCGCCGAAAATATTGACGAAAATCCCTTTTACTTTTTCATCGGAAAGAATAATTTTAAACGCTTCCGTAACTTTTTCTTCTGTTGCGCCGCCGCCGACATCCAGGAAGTTGGCAGGTTCGCCTCCGTAATATTTAATAATGTCCATCGTCGCCATCGCAAGGCCGGCGCCGTTTACCATACATCCGATATTCCCGTCAAGAGCGACATAGCTCAAATCGTATTTCGATGCTTCAACTTCTTTCGGGTCTTCTTCATCCAAATCACGATATTCCAAAATATCCTGCTGGCGGTACAATCCGTTTGAATCGAAATTCAATTTGGCATCGAGCGCCATGACTTTCCCGTCGCCAGTCACGACAAGCGGGTTGATTTCCGCAATCGAGCAGTCTTTTTCAACAAATACTTGGTACAAGCCCATCATGAATTTAACAGCTTGGTTTACAAGTTTAGCAGGAATATTGATATTGAAAGCAATGCGGCGCGCTTGGAACGGCAACAGTCCGACTGCCGGATCGATCGTTTCCTTGAAAATCTTTTCCGGTGTTTTGGCCGCCACTTCTTCGATTTCCGTCCCGCCTTCTTCAGACGCCATCAGCACAACCCTTGAAGAAGCGCGGTCCAGCACAAGGCCGACATAGTATTCTTTTTGGATATCGCATCCTTCTTCAATCAACAGACGTTTCACTTCTTTTCCTTCTGGGCCTGTTTGATGCGTAACAAGCGTTTTCCCAAGCAACTCCTGCGCGTATGTACGAACTTCATCCAAATTTTTCGCTACTTTGACGCCGCCCGCTTTTCCGCGGCCGCCGGCATGGATTTGCGCTTTTACAACACATACCTCTGTACCGAGTGCTTTCGCCGCTTCCACCGCTTCATCCACGGTGAAGGCAACTTTCCCTTTCGGCACAGAAACCCCATATTTTCTGAGGATCTCTTTGCCTTGATACTCGTGAATATTCATGTTCCATCCTCCTATCAAACTGTTCAAAAAATTAACTGCGCTTTCATTTTAATAAACATCAGAAAATATGTCTACCATAATGAACTGAAACCGCTATTATTATTTAAAAATATTTTTTTGTTCGTTTTCAAAAGATTGGTCAAGCCTATAAATAAACGCAAACACCTCGGCAACGGCAGCATAAAGTTCTTCCGGTATCGTTTCATTAATATTGAGCTGCCCGAGCAACGCAACCAGATCCCGGTCTTTTTGTATCGGGACATTTGCTTCGAGTGCTTTTTCGATGATCCGCTTGGCAACTTCGCCTTTTCCTTTCGCCTTTACAACCGGCGCAGAATGAATTTCCGACCGGTATTGGAGCGCAACGGCTTCTCTTATCTCTTTCTCTTTTCCGTTCATATCCGTATATCCACCCCTTTATAGGAAGAATCCGCCTGATATGCCGCATTCCGCACGCTTTTTCCCTTCACTGTCCGGAAATGCACGCCGGACAGCTTATAATTGAGTTCATCCAGCCCTTCCTTTAATGCGGGGACAAACGGCGCACAAACCGCCTGCAAATCTTCTTTGGCGCTTGCAACTTGAACCGTGACAACACGGTTCTGCACATTCATCTCCACCAATGTTTCTTTTAAAAACTGCAAATTCAAATAAAAAATGATTTTACAATAATCGCTGTCAATTTTTCCGTTTTTTTTCTGCCTGCCCGACCACTGCATCACCGCGTTTGTTTGAAAATGAGGAAAAGACAGCGGGATTTCCATCCAGATGTGCTGGACCGCTGCATCCGGGACAGAAAGCAGCTGCTGGCCGTTCATTTTCTGTATAATTTGGTCCGCAATTTCTTTTGCTTCTGGGGAACCGCCTTCTTTTTGCAGAAATTCAACAAGAAGCGCCTTTAAAGGCAGTTCGCTTTGTTTTGTCAGCCCATCGTTTTGCAAAATTCTGCCTTCGTAAAAAATCCCTAATTTCTGTACCGTCTCCTGGATTTGCGCACGCAACATATCGCCTGTCACGTGATCCCCGCCCGTCATTTGAAGATCCTGAAGGCTGCTTAACAGCTGTTGGACGAGCGGTGTTGGATGTTCCGCCCCGAGCGCCGCCTGCAGACGGTTCAGGAGGTTTGTTGCCGGCTCGCCCTGCCCGGCCGAAAGAAGAGCGGTAAGTATTCTTTTTGTTACAGGAAGGTCTTTTGACAACATAAAACCCGCTGCTTCTAATCCTTTTTCAAGGTCCGGCACCTGTTTCAGCCAGCCGCCGATTTTAACGGCCATGTTTTTCGTAAACGGGATGCCCCGTTCTGCCAAATAGGAAACAAGGGATTGGTATGTTTTTTCGGAAGGCAACTGCATTTGCGTTAATAGGGCTTTTTCGTGTGAGCCTGCTGCGGCATCTTCCGCGGCAAGCATTTTCAACTGTATGCCGCCTTCCGTTGAAACAGTTTGGAACCAGTAGCCTTTCCCGGTTTCAAGCGGAATTTGAAGTTTGGCGGCAAAAGTGCGCCCGCCTGCCTGCACAAGAGCCGTATCATTCGGAAACAGTTTTTGAATGGTGCCGAAAAAAATCTGTCCCGTTTTAAATTCAAATGCGCGGATTTTTGAGCCGGAAAGCGCGGAAAGGGCCTGCTCCGTAATGGAAGAAAATTGCATATATGCCCCCTGCCTTATAACTGTCTCATTTTTTCTATATTTGTTATCGTCAAAATGCCGGCCAATTTTTAACCGGTGCAAACGTTTTTCTATGTATTGGGCATGGTCCGTGCCGTTTCAGGGCTTCCAAATGCTCTTTCGTCCCGTACCCCATATTTTTGGCAAATCCGTATTCAGGGTATTTTTTATCCATTTCCTGCATCAAACGGTCCCTTGTCACTTTGGCGATGATGGATGCGGCCGCAATTGAAACGCTCTTTGCATCGCCTTTTATTATGGAAGTTTGCGGATAAGGGGCAGGAATTTCCATCGCATCGATCAGCAAATGGTCTGGTTTTTCCAGCAAGTTTTCCACAGCCAGCATCATCGCTTTTTTGGCTGCCTTGTAAATATTGATTTTATCAATTTCATCCGCATCCACAATTCCAACCCCAATATAGCCGGCTTTTTCACAAATTGCGGAATAATACTTTTCCCTCTGCTTTCCGGACAGCTGCTTAGAGTCGTTCAAGCCGGCCAGATAAAAATCCTCTGGGAGGATGACCGCCGCCGCCACGACCGGCCCGGCAAGCGGCCCCCTTCCCGCTTCGTCAATGCCGGCGATCAGGCGATGCCCTTCCAGTCGCAATGCATTTTCATAGCGCATCATTTCCCGGAACTTTTCAAGCGCCTGATGCTCTTTTTCTAATTTTCTCTTCCATTTTTCAAGTGCTTCTTGTGCGCCTTTCCTCCCGTCTTTTTGCAAGGCCAATATAAACGGATTGTCCGGGTCTTTGACAACCGCAAGCCGTTCTTCAATTTCACTGATTTTCACTTTCATCCACCCCTTAAAAAAATAAGCCCTCCAGAAAAGGGGAGAGCTTACAATGTATCGAATGTCAAAGGACCGAGCTTTTGCCCGCGGATATCGCGGATGATGATATCAGCCGTTTTGTCGTAATCAATTTCCCCCCCGGCTCTTAAGCACCCGCGCAGGCGCCCGATATGGTCAAAAAGCGCAACGATATCTTCCGGGATCTCATCCAGCTTGTAACGCGCCTTTAAGGCTTCAGTGTAATGTGCCTCAAGAAAGCGGAGACTGAATACCGCGACATCCTGCAGATTGAGAATCGTATCCTTAATCGCACCGGTCAGAGCAAGCTTGTAACCGACTTCTTCATCTTCAAACTTCGGCCATAGGATACCCGGCGTGTCCAACAGTTCCATCGATTTGCCGACTTTTATCCAAGCCTGCGCTTTTGTGACACCGGGTGTATTGCCGGTTTTTGCGATGTTTTTTCCGGCAAGCCTGTTAATCAAGGTCGATTTTCCGACATTTGGAATCCCGACAATCATCGCCCTGATTGCACGCGGTTTAATGCCCTTCGCACGCTTTCTCTCCCACTTTGGCTGCAAAATTTGTTCAGCGAGTTTCACCATCTTGTCCAGGCCCTTTCCGCTTTGCGCATCAATGGCCAGCACAGATGTGTTTTCGCCCGAAAACTTGTCAAGCCAGCGGGATGTCATTATGGGATCCGCCATATCCGCTTTGTTCAATAGTTTGATACGCGGCTTTTGCTGGATGATTTCATCGAGCATCGGGTTTGCAGATGAAACGGGGATTCTGGCATCAAGCAATTCAAAGATGATATCCACCAGCTTCAATTTTTCGGAAACTTCTCTCCTTGCCTTGGCCATATGCCCCGGAAACCATTGTATTGCCATCGTGTGTCAACTCCAAATCTCTCGTTCTTCCGCTTATAACGGCCCTGACCCCAGACAGCCATTGAAATGTCTAATGATTGACAACATGGGCATCTTTCAGCGGCCAGTAAACGAAATTGGTTTCGCCGACGACTTTGCTCAGCGGAATCGTGCCAATCTGGCGGCTGTCTTTGCTGTAGCGACGGTTATCGCCCATGACAAAGATTTGGCCCTTCGGCACGGTGTCCCTGCCAATGATGTCTTTTAACGTAAAATCTTCCGTCAGTGGTCCGTCGGCAACCGCTTTTTTATACTTGTCAAGGTAAGGCTCTTTATATGCTTTTCCATTAATGTACAAGACGTCATTCTTATATTCAATCCGGTCGCCGGGCAGCCCGATGACCCTTTTTATATAATCCTTGCCTTCGGGAGCATGGAAAACGACTATATCAAAACGTTTCGGCGTTCCGAGCTTATTGACAATCATCCGGTCCCCGTTTTTCAATGTCGGCATCATGGAAGAGCCGTCGACAATGATCGGGGCAAAGAAAAAGTAGCGGAGAATCCCGGCAAGTGCCACGGCAATCAGCAGCGCCTTCACCCATTCCCAAAGCTCATTTTTCGGTTGTTTCTGTTTTGCCATTCTCACACCGCCTCATCAATACAAGTTTCCATCGCGTGTATTCCTTATTATCATATTGCATTATAACTGGTTTGAATCATGTTTTAAAATCGGGTTTTGCGATGACCATAGCCATTAAAAACCGCACGGAAATTTTGTATAATATGAAGAAAAGGGGCCTTTGGAAGGAGCCCCTTTTCGAACCTGTCATTGCTGCATCAGCGGATTTCTTTAATACGGGCGGCTTTACCGCGCAGATTACGCAGGTAGTAAAGTTTCGCACGGCGAACTTTACCGCGACGCACGACTTCAATCTTCGCAATTTTAGGTGTATGGAGAGGGAATGTACGTTCAACGCCTACACCATAAGAAACTTTCCGTACCGTAAATGTTTCGCTGATCCCGCCGCCGCGGCGTTTGATCACAACACCTTCAAAAACCTGGATACGTTCGCGGGAGCCTTCAATAACTTTTACATGCACGCGAACCGTATCACCCGGGCGGAAATCAGGAAGATCAGTGCGAAGTTGATCTTTTGTAATTTCATCAATAATATTGTGCATCGTATTCAACTCCTTCCAACAGATGCTCTTGCAAACCTTTTAACATTTTGCAGCGGAACATCGTTTTACGGTGGTTTGCAGCAACAAACCACAAGTGAAATCATAGCATAAACGCCTTGTGATTGCAACAGCTAATCGCGGCTTTCTTCCCATTCTTTCAGCCATGCTTTTTGCTTTTCAGAAAGCGGATAACTGCGCAATAAATCCGGCCTTCTCGTATATGTTCTGTACAAGGACTGCTTTTCGCGCCATTCTTCAATCAGCTTATGGTTGCCTGACAGCAGCACATCCGGGACCTTCATGCCGCGGAAATCGGCCGGCCGCGTATAGTGCGGATATTCCAAAAGCCCGGTCGAAAACGAATCCGTAACAGGCGATTCTTCATTGCCCAACACACCCGGAAGAAGGCGGACAATGCTGTCGATCATCACCATGGCGCCGAGCTCCCCGCCGGTTAACACATAGTCACCGATTGAAATTTCATCTGTCACAAGATGTCCCCGGATCCGTTCATCATAGCCTTCGTAATGGCCGCAAATAAAGACAAGATGCTCTTCTTTTGCAAATTCCTCCGCTTTTTTTTGTGTGTATGTTTCGCCTTGGGGGCAGAGCAGAATAATGCGCGGTTTCCTTCCGTCCTCTTTTTTCAAAAGATCTTCAACCGCATCGAAAACAGGCTGTGGCTTCAGCACCATGCCCGCGCCGCCACCGTACGGGTAGTCGTCGACTGTTTTATGCTTATTGTCGCTGTATTCGCGGAAGTTTATAAGATGATAGCTAGCAATCCCTTTTTCGCTTGCTTTTTTCAAAATGGAAGAACCGAGAACGCCTTCAAACATTTCCGGAAATAGCGTTAAAATATCGATTTTCATGACAGCAAACCTTCCATTGGTTCAATCACAATTCTTTTTTCAGCAGGATCCACTTCTTTTACCACATCTTCTATAAAAGGGATCAAATACTCTTTTTGGTGTTCCGCCTGCACAACCCAGACATCATTTGCACCCGGCGTTAAAATTTCTTTGACGACACCAACTTTGTCACCTGCAACAGTCCAAACTTCACATCCGATGATTTCATGGAAATAATACTCGTTTTCGCCGAGCTCCCCCAGCTGTTCTTCAGAAACTTTCAAAATGCCGTCTTTCCATTTCTCGACTTCCTGAATCGAATCATACCCTTCAAATTTGAGCAAATCAAATTGCTTATGTGGGCGGCTCAACTCAATTTGTAGCTTGAGCGGCTCCTTTTCGCCGGGAAGGAATAAATAAAGCGTATTGCCGGGTTTGTAGCGTTCCTCCCTGAAATCCGTCATCGATATGACCCGCACTTCTCCGCGGATGCCGTGTGTGTTGACAATTTTTCCGACGTTAAACCATTGTGCCATGTTCTCACCTCTCGCGAATTTCGTGGATGATGCCATCTTTTACGATAATCGTTTTTTCTTTTGACACCGCGTCCCAATCATCGCCTTCATGGATATCCACGACGGCCTGGATTTCTGTTTCTTTCAGTTCCGTACCGAGCGGCAGCAAAAGCAGCTGTTCGATTTGGAAATCGACAAGCTTTATTTTTTCCTGCCTGCTGTTGATTTCTTTCTCAAAATGCATTTTTAAGCTCGTTCCGGAGTACTTTTTTGTTTTTTCCAGCCTTTTCGATTCAAACCGCAGCTGGTCGCATTCTTTCTGCAGCTGCTGTTTTGTTTGTCGGTATGTACTCAGCAACGCTTCCTTGCTCTTTTCGGTAAGGATTTGCTTTACCGTGACTTTCTGAAGAATTTTCAAATTTTCCCGCCCCCTTTGGCTAATCGATTTATCACTTAAAAGAGTCTTTGTTCCATAAAACTGTACCACGTCCAGTACGGGTTGCCTGTATCAGATAAGGCCGACAGAAAAGAAAGCAGCCGGAAAGGAGTATGTAAATCAGTTTTTTGTGCAAGCTTTTTCAAAAGAAGTTATGTAAAAAGGGAGGCATACTCCTCCCTTTCTCCGGTGTTCTATCACAAGTCTGTTTTTTAATCGGCAATTTCGAGATGGATTTTCTTATGCCCATGCGCGCCGGCCGCAGCATAAACGACCGTTCGGATGGCTTTTGCGGTGCGCCCTTTTTTGCCGATTACCTTACCGATGTCATCCGGGTGGACAAACAGCCGGTAAATGGTTTCTGTTTCCTCTTCATTCCATTCCACCCGTACATCATCCGGATGGCCGACAATAGGTCTGACGATCGCCAAGATTAATTCATCCATATTGCCCACGATTATTTGACGTATTTTTCGTTATGGAATTTTTCCATAATCCCTTGCTTCGAGAACAAGTTGCGTACCGTATCAGACGGCTGCGCACCGTTTTTCAACCATTTGAGTGCAAGTTCTTCATCAATTTTTACTTCGGCAGGATCTGTAACCGGGTTGTACGTTCCTACTGTTTCAATGAAACGGCCATCTCGCGGTGAGCGGGAATCAGCTACAACGATACGGTAAAATGGGGATTTTTTCGCACCCATGCGTTTTAAACGAATTTTAACTGCCATTAAAAATAGCACCTCCGATTAAGTTTCTCACAAGACAGTATCATATCAAAAAAACAACATGGTGTAAAGTCTTTTTTCTTAACACCATATTTTTCTTACATAAACGGGAACCTGAAGCCTTTTTTTCTGCCTTTCTGCGTCAGCCCCTGCATTTGCTTCATCATCTTTTTCATTTCTTCAAACTGCTTTAAAAGCCGGTTTACTTCCTGCACCGGGCGGCCGGAACCTTTCGCGATCCGTTTTTTCCGGCTCGCATTGATGATTTCGGGATGCAATTTTTCCTGTTTCGTCATCGACTGGATGATCGCTTCGACATGGGTAATCTGTTTTTCGTCAATCTGGAGATTATCCATCCCTTTAATCCGGTTTGCGCCCGGGATCATTTTCAGCAAATCGCCGAGCGGCCCCATTTTGCGCACCTGGCCAAGCTGCTCCAAAAAGTCTTCCAACGTAAAGGACAAATCGCGCATTTTCTTTTCCAGTTCGCGCGCTTTTTCTTCATCAACCGTTTCCTGTGCCTTTTCGATGAGCGAAAGGATATCGCCCATGCCAAGAATACGCGAGGCCATTCTTTCCGGGTGGAACGGCTCGAGCGCATCCATTTTCTCGCCCATCCCGGCAAATTTAATCGGTTTATTGGTTACAGCGCGGATAGACAATGCCGCCCCGCCGCGCGTATCACCGTCGAGTTTCGTCAATATAACGCCGGTAATGCCGAGCTGGTCGTTAAAGCTTTGCGCGACATTGACAGCATCCTGCCCGGTCATAGCATCGACAACAAGAAAAATCTCATCAGGATGCACAAGTTCCCTGATTCCTTTTAATTCATCCATCAGCTCGCTGTCAATATGAAGGCGGCCGGCGGTATCGATAATCACATAATCATGATGGTCTTCTTTAGCCTTTTGGATGGCTTCTTCGGCAATTTTCACCGGGCTGACCTTATCCCCGAGCGAAAAAACCGACATACCGAGTTGTTTGCCGAGCGTTTCAAGCTGTTTAATTGCAGCCGGCCTGTATATATCGGCCGCGACAAGCAACGGATTGCGGTTATATTTTTTCCGCAACAGGTTCGCCAGCTTCCCGGTTGTTGTCGTTTTCCCGGCACCCTGCAGCCCGACCATCATAATAACTGTCGGCGGGCGTTTCGCAACGGCAATCTGGCTCTGTGACCCGCCCATCAAGTTGGTTAGTTCTTCCTGAACGATTTTAATGACCTGCTGCCCCGGCGTCAAGCTTTTTAGCACATCCTGCCCGACAGCCCGTTCACCCACTTTTTTTACAAAATCTTTCACGACTTTAAAGTTGACGTCCGCTTCCAGAAGCGCGAGGCGGACTTCCCGCATCATTTCTTTTACGTCGCTTTCCGTAACTTTGCCTTTGCCTCGGATTTTCCGCATTGTCCCCTGCAGGCGCTCAGCGAGTCCTTCAAATGCCATTTTTACGCCCCCTATTCCAATTTTTCAAGCGCATCGAGTAAGCGTAAAAGTTCCGGATCGACGCTATCACCCAATATTTCCCGCATCGATTGGAAAATTTGCTTGCGCGCCTGGAACTTTTCAAATAAACCCAGTTTTTTCTCGTATTCTTCGAGCATTTGTTCAGTGCGTTTAATATTATCGTAAACCGCCTGGCGGCTCACCCCATATTCTTCGGCAATTTCGCCAAGCGAAAAATCGTCCAGGTAATAGAGGGACATATAGCTGCGCTGCTTTGGAGTCAACAACGACTGGTAAAAATCATATAAATAGTTCATTCTCGTTGTTTTCTCAAGCACGGCTTCTTCCCCCTGTTAAGTGAAATGTCTTTACATAATGTTAGAATACAAAGGTTCCTGCTTTTTGTCAATGGAACGATTCGTTTTCAAGCTTCTTCCGCATGCTCCTGCTCGATCAACTCGGAAAACAGCCCATATACATATTTTTCGGCATCAAACGGCTGGAGGTCATCCATTTTCTCACCGAGCCCGACAAATTTTACAGGGATTTGGAGTTCGTTGCGGATCGCGAGCACAATCCCGCCTTTTGCCGTTCCGTCCAGTTTCGTCAGGACAATCCCTGTTACATCCGTCGCTTCTTTAAACGTCTTCGCCTGCACCATCGCGTTCTGCCCGGTTGTAGCATCCAAAACAAGCAGCACTTCATGCGGCGCGCCCGGAATTTCCCGCCCGATCACGCGTTTTACTTTTTCCAGTTCTTTCATTAAATTGACTTTGTTTTGCAGACGGCCGGCGGTATCGCACAGCAGAACATCCGCTTTCCGGGCTTTGGCTGCCTGGATGGCATCGTACATGACGGCGGCCGGGTCGGAACCTTCCGTATGCTTAATGACTTCAACGCCAACCCTGTCGCCCCACACTTCGAGCTGTTCGATCGCGCCGGCACGGAATGTATCGCCGGCAGCCATCATCACTTTTTTCCCTTGCTGTTTCAACATATAGGCAAGCTTGCCGATCGTTGTCGTTTTACCGACGCCGTTGACACCGACAAAAAGGATAACCGTGAGCGACCCTTCCTGGATATTGAGCCGGTTTGGAGATTTCTCGCCGGCGGTATAAATTTCCACAAGTTTTTCGGAAATAGCGGACTGGACTTCCGATGGTTCCTTAATGTTTTTCCTTTTGACTTCCATTTTCAATTCGTCAATCAACCCCATTACGGTTTGGAAGCCGACGTCCGCCTGGATTAAAATTTCTTCCAGTTCTTCAAAGAAGTCTTCGTCAATTTTCCGGTAGCGCGCCACAAGATTGTTCACTTTCACCGTAAAATTGTCTCGCGTTTTCGTTAATCCGCTTTTAAATTTATCTGTCACCGCATCTGTGGACTGGGTGAATTTTTCTTTTAGTTTTTTAAAAAAGCTCATTTGCACACTTCCTTATACATCTTAAGTTTGGCCGACAAGATCGGCCGATTCCTCGAGTTTTACCGAAACAAGTTTGGAAACGCCGGATTCCTGCATCGTGACGCCGTAAAGGACATCGGCTTCTTCCATCGTCCCTTTCCTGTGCGTAATCACGATAAACTGCGTTTCTTCGCTGAACTGTTTCAAATATTTGCTGAACCGGTATACATTCGCCTCATCCAGCGCCGCTTCCACTTCATCCAAAATACAGAACGGCACCGGGCGCACACGTAAAATCGCAAACAACAGGGCAATTGCGGTGAGCGCCCTTTCCCCGCCGGAAAGTAAACCGAGATTTTGCAGCTTCTTGCCAGGCGGTTGTGCAACAATTTCAACCCCTGTGTTCAGAAGGTCTTTCGGGTCTGTCAGCCTTAAGTCGGCCCGGCCGCCGCCGAAAAGTTCCCTGAATACCGGTTCAAATTCATTCCGGATCGCCTTGAACGTCTCATCAAAGCGCCGGATCATTTCACCGTCCATTTCAGTAATGACCTGGTCGAGCGTTTCTTTCGCTTCCAGCAGGTCGGTTTCCTGTTCTTTTAAAAACCGGTAGCGTTCCGAAATACGGTCGTATTCTTCAATAGCGCCGAGATTGACAGTACCGAGCTCATCAATCGCAAGCTTGATCAGTTTCACTTTTTTCCTCGCTTCTTCAAGCGGAACCGGAAGCGTATAAGCTTCTTTTGCCGCCTCAAAGGTGAGCGTATACTCTTCGCGGAGACGGCTGAGCCGGTTTTCCAGTTCAACGTCAAGCCGGTTTGCCCTTACTTCTTCGTCTTGGATCGCTTGCTGCAACCCTTTTTGCTGCCGTTTTAGTTCCTTTATGCCGAGTTCAAGGTCTTCGATTTCAGCCTGCAGCTGTACCCTTTCTTCCCTGCGTATGGAAATAAATTCAATTGTGTCGTTTTTATCGCGCGCTTTTTGTTCGGCAGCCTCAACCAGCTCGCTTTCCGACATATGGTGCCGGCTTTCTTCATCCGTCAGCAGGCGGTACTGTTCCTCATAACTTTCTTTGCGTGACCGCCACTCCCGGATACTTTCACCAAGACGCCCAAGTTCTTCGCGGTTCCGGTCCCATTGTTCCATTTTAACGGCAAGTGATGCTTTTAAATCGCTCAATTCAGCCTGGAGCTTCGATCTCGCTGTGGAATCATCATTTTTCTTCTCCGTCAGCGTTTCAATTTCCGACTCAAGTTTTTTGGCTTTTTCCCCGTTTTCGGCTAAAATCCCTTCCAGTTCGCGGATCCGGTTCCGTGCTGAACGATTCTGTTCTTCCGCTTCCGCTTTTTCCATATCATAGACGAGCAGATGCTCATTCATATTTTTTTCTTCGATTTCAAGCCTTTCGAGTTCCGATTTTGCCTGCTGCTCCCGGAGCCGGAGACTCTCCCCATTTTTTCTCGTTTCCTCAAGTTCCTGCGACATCCAGGCCGCTTCAGCTTTTATTCCTTTTACATCCGATTCCAGCTGCAGCGTTTTTGCTTCCATATCCGCCAATTTTTCTTTTAATGCTTCCAGTTCGCTTTTCCGGCCAAGGAGCGACGTGCCGTTCTGTTTCGATGCGCCGCCTGTCATTGAACCGCCCGGATTTACAATATCCCCGTCGAGCGTTACGATGCGGTAGCGGTAACCGAGCATCTTTGCAATTTGGTTTGCGCTTTTCAAGTCGCGGACAACGAGAACATTGCCGAGCAGGTTAGAAACAATCGTACGATAACGGCTTTCGGATTGGACAATATCCCCGGCAATACCGATATACGCTTCCTCGTTTTGGAGAGGGGCAAGCTGAGAAGCAGGAATTGTTTTCGGCTTCATAATATTGAGCGGCAAAAATGTCGCCCTTCCTGCATTGCGCTGTTTTAAAAACGCGATGGCGCGCCGGCCGTGATGTTCCGTCTCCACGACAATATGCTGCATCGAAGCGCCCAGAGCCGTTTCAATCGCTTTTTCGTATTGTGAAGGAACACGGATCAGTTCGGCCACGGCACCCTCAATACCATCCAGCTGTTTGCCGCGGGCTTTCAGGACTTCCCGTACGCCCTGGTAAAATCCGGTAAAATCCTCTTCCATTTCTTCCAGTGTTTCTTTTCGTGATTTTGCTTTTTGCAAATATTGGTATGCCTTATAAAGATTCGACTCCTGCTTTTGATAACGGTTGTTTAATATTTCAAGCTTCCGCTTTTTTTCCACGAATGCTGCGGCCGCTTCTTCCAACTCCTGCTGAATCTTTTCAAGCTGCTCTCCCGCCACTTTTTTCTTCTCTTGGATTTTTTCCCTCTCCTCCACGTATTTCCGGTTGTCGGCGTCAAGACGCTCGATGCGGTACCCGAATTGTTTCAGCTGTTGTTTCAAATAATTTTTTTCGTTTTTCGCACTTGCCTGCCCGTTCAACAGTTCAATGTAATCGCTTTTTAGCGACTCGATTTTTTCTTCCAGATTCGTGCTGAGCAGGGCAAGCTGCTCTTGTTTTTCCTTTACGCTGTTTCTTAATGAAGCAACGGCTTTTTCGTTCTCCCCGACTTCCCGCAGAAGCTTTTCCTTTTGTGCCGCCAAGGCTTCAAGCGTATTCGCGGATTCTTTTATATTTCTTTCAAGCTGCGCTTTGTTTTGGCCTGCGTTTTTTTTGCGCTCTTTTAAAACTTCTTTTTGCCCTTCCAGTTTTTCCAATTCTTCCGTCGTGGCCAGCAGCACATTTTGCAGCGCGCTGATCGATTCATCGAGCGCATCCAGCTGATTGCGTTTTTCTTCAAGATGCGCTTCCTGCTTCCGGATTTCGGAAGCAAGCCCGGCTTCCTTGTCCCGGTGTTCCGCAAGCTGCGTTTGGAGTAACTCCCATTTGCCATGCAAATCTTCTATTTCGTGCACCATCACGGCAATTTCATAGTTTTTTAACGCCTCTTTCTGTTCCAGGTAATCTTTTGCAATCGACGCCTGGATTTGGAGCGGTTCAATCTGGCTTTCGAGTTCATAAAGAATATCGCTGACACGGTTTAAGTTTTCCTGCGTTTCCGCAAGTTTCGTCTCAGCTTTTTTCTTGCGGGTCTTGTATTTTAAAACACCGGCAGCCTCCTCGAAAATCGTCCGGCGCTCCTCCGCTTTACTGTTCAGGATTTCTTCCACTTTCCCCTGGCTGATAATGGAAAACGCTTCTTTTCCAAGGCCCGAATCCATAAACAGCTCAATAATGTCTTTCAAACGGCATTGCTGTTTGTTGATGAAAAATTCGCTGTCACCGGAGCGGTAGACCCGCCGCGTCACGCTGACTTCCTGATAATCGATCGGAAGCGCATGATCCCCGTTATCAAGCGTCAGCGTCACTTCAGCAAAGTTCAACGGCTTTCTTGCGTCGCTGCCGGCAAAAATGACATCCTCCATTTTCCCGCCGCGCAAGTGTTTTGCCGATTGTTCGCCGAGTACCCAGCGGACCGCATCAATGACATTGCTTTTTCCGCTGCCGTTCGGCCCGACAACCGCTGTAACGCCCGGGACAAATTCGATCGATATCCGTTCTGCAAAAGATTTAAATCCAATCACATCCAGACGTTTAAGAAACAATCACTTCCCCCTCCATTCTTTCACTTCTTTACTGTTTTTCTTTTTTCCGCAAGTTGGATAAAGCCGTTTGCGCAGCG
The DNA here is from genome assembly GCF_008974185.1 of Weizmannia acidilactici. GTDB lineage: Bacteria > Bacillota > Bacilli > Bacillales > Bacillaceae_C > Weizmannia > Weizmannia acidilactici. Next base: position 63,693 of record NZ_BKZP01000001.1, on the reverse strand, counting down.
TGTTGCTCCGCCTCTTTTTTGGAACGTCCTTTTCCGGTGCCGAGCTCTTCGTCATTCAGCGACACGCGTGAGACAAATTCCTTGTCGTGCGCCGGGCCGCGTTCATCCAATATCGTGTATTCCAAAACGCCGGATGACGTTTTTTGAATATATTCCTGCAATTTGCTTTTGTAATCGGTCGTATGCGAAAACATGCCCTCCTCAATTTTTGGAAAAACAATTCTCTCAAGCAGTGAAACGACTGCCGCCAAGCCCTGGTCCAAAAATAATGCCCCGATAAACGCTTCAAACACATCAGCCAACAGTGCAGGGCGCGTCCTGCCGCCGGTCATTTCTTCTCCTTTTCCAAGAAAAATATACTCGCCGAAATGCAGTTCATTTGCAAAAATAACAAGTGAAGGCTCACAGACAACTGAAGCGCGCAATTTCGTCATTTCCCCTTCAGTCATCGATGGGAACCGTTTAAACAAATAGTGCGAAACGGTCAGTTCCAGCACGGCATCGCCCAAAAATTCGAGTCTTTCATTGTCGTTCTGCCGCTTTTCCGGATGTTCGTTAACATAAGAGGAATGCGTAAATGCCTGCTTTAAGAGTTCTGGATTTTTAAAACGGATATGGATGCTGTCCTGCAGCTTGCGGAAATGGTCAAGTGCAACATATTCATAGTCCGGTTTTGATTTTTTTGCCATGATTAAACCACCCGTATCTTTTTAGTTTCAGCTTAACTTAAGTGTATAGAAAAATGCCCGTGAACGCAAAGGCATTCTTGAAATCCGAACGGTCGTAAATGCGCAAAAAAGTTGCGTTTTTACGCATTTACCATCGCCAGGTTTCAGCCTGAATACTTTCAAAAATCAAAAAGAAGCATCCGGAATGAGAAAAATGCCCCGCCACCAAAGCGGGACATTTACCATCAAGACGCTTACTGCTGATTCTGTATGTAATTCACAGCGTCACCCACTGTTACAATTTTTTCAGCATCCTCGTCTGAAATTTCCATTCCAAATTCATCTTCGAGTTCCATCACCAATTCTACCACATCCAGTGAATCGGCGCCAAGATCTTCTTTGAATTTCGCATCAAGTGTAACTTTGGATTCTTCGACTCCAAGGCGGTCAACGATGATCTTCGTCACACGTTCTAATACGTCTGCCATACGGTTCACCTCCCCTCAAGGTATTATAGAGGATTTTCCATAAATAATAAAGTAAAACTTGAAAACAAGCCGTTCTGCTGCGGCACGCCGCTACATCACCATTCCACCGTCAACATGGATGGTCTGTCCCGTGATATAGCCGGACCAGTCGCTTGCCAAAAACAAGGCAATTTTAGCCACATCCTCCGGCCCGCCAAAACGGGAGAGAGGAATTTGGCTTAACATGCTTTCTTTGATGTCTTCATTGAGTTTATCCGTCATATCGGTTTGGATAAACCCCGGGGCAATCGCGTTTACGGTAATGCCACGGCTTGCCATTTCCCGCGCCGACGTTTTGGTAAGGCCGATCACCCCTGCCTTGGCGGCAACATAATTGGCCTGTCCAGGATTGCCGCTGATGCCAACAATGGAAGCGATGTTGATAATTTTTCCGTTCCGCTGTTTCATCATCGGACGCGCGGCCGCTTTTGTGCAAAGGAAAACGCCCTTCAAGTTCGTATTGATGACATCATCCCATTCAGATTCTTTCATCCGCATTAATAGATTATCGCGGGTAATGCCGGCGTTATTCACCAAAATATCAATTTTTCCGAACTTTTCAAGCACCTGCTTGAACATGCCCTGGACTTCCGCTTCGTTTGAAACATCTGCTTGAACGGCTAACGCTTCAACGCCGAACGAGCGGGCGGAAGCGGCAACTTCTTCAGCTTTTTCGGCGCTGCCGGCATAATTGATGACAACATGTGCGCCGTTTTCAGCAAACTCAAGCGCGATTTCGCGGCCGATTCCCCGCGATGCGCCGGTAATCAGCGCTACTCTGTCTTTTAACAGCATCGGGTTCCCTCCTATTATCTGATCCATTATTTTTGCAATGCATTGACAGCCGCTTCAAGGGACTCCATATCCTGAACAGCGAATGTTTTTACGTTGCGGTCAATTTTCCGAATTAAACCGGAAAGCACTTTTCCGGGGCCGACTTCAACAAACGTATCAACGCCGAGGCTGATCATTTTCACAACAGAATCTTCCCATAATACAGGGGAATACAGCTGTCGGATCAGCTTTACTTTAATGTCTTCCGCGTTTGTCTCCGGCTCGGCGTCGATATTCGCGATAACAGGAATTTTGGCATCCCGGATTGGGATATGATCCAACACCGCTTTGAATTTTTCCGCCGCCGGCTCCATCAGCTTCGAATGGAATGGCCCGCTCACCTGCAGCGGCAGCACCCGTTTGGCGCCTCTTTCTTTTGCAAGGGCGCCCGCCTTTTCAATGCCGGCCGCCGTCCCTGAGATCACGATCTGGCCGGGGCAGTTCAAATTGGCCAATTGGACCGTTTCGCCTTCCTTCGTGATTTCGTCCGCGGCTTCGGAAAGCGCGCCCCGGTCCATCCCGAGCACGGCCGCCATCGCACCGGCGCCGTTTGGAAACGCCTCATCCATATATTCGCCGCGTTTTCGCACCGCATAAACAGCATCTTCAAACGTTAAAGCTCCTGCTGCCACCAGTGCCGAATACTCGCCCAAGCTGTGCCCGGCCGTATAATCCGCTGTGATGCCGGCATCTTTTAACACCTGCAAAATCGCCGTGCTGACCGTCAAAAGCGCCGGCTGGGCATTTGCGGTGTGCGTCAGTTTTTCCTGCGGCCCGTTTTTGATGATATCCGTCAAAGCAAATCCGAGTTTTTCATCCGCTTTCTTAAACACTTCCGCCGCTTTTTCATTTGCATCGGCAACGGACTGCCCCATGCCGACAGTTTGGGAACCCTGCCCCGGAAAGACAAACGCAATTTTTCCCATCCTTTTTCCTCCATCATCCTTAGTTTATTTTAAGCGATTGGATCGCTGCTTTGATTTTGCCGGTAACGTCCGACTGCACCATTTCGCGCGCCTGCCGCACCGCATTGTAAATGGCATTGGCATTTGAAGAGCCATGCGCTTTAATGACCGGCGCATTCAGGCCCATTAACCCCGATCCGCCGTATTCGGAGTAGTCGAGCATATTTTTCAGGCCCGTTAATTCCGATTTGATCATGGCAGCGGCAATCTTCGTCTTTATATTGGATAAAAAGACTTTTTTGATCATAGAAAATAACGAACCGGCTGTTCCCTCAATCGTTTTCAGCACCATATTGCCGGTAAATCCGTCCGTAACGACGACATCAGCCGGCCGTTCCAACAGGTCGCGCGCCTCAACATTTCCGATAAAATTCAAGTCCGCATTTTTTAACAACTGGAACGTTTTTTTCGTTAATTCATTACCTTTCTTTTCTTCTGTGCCTATATTTAAGAGTCCGACACGCGGGCTTGCGATGCCCCTTACTTTTTCGGCATACAGCGAACCCATGATGGCAAACTGCAGCAAATGCTCCGGCTTAGCATCCGCGTTTGCACCGAGATCGAGCATAACGAAGCCTTTTCCGTCCATTGTCGGAAGCACCGGGGACAGCGCTGGCCTTTCAATGCCTTCGATCCGCCCGACGACAAAAAGCCCGGATGCCATTAAAGCGCCCGTATTCCCCGCTGAAATGCACGCATCCGCTTCACCGTCTTTCACGGCCTGGGCCATGCGGACCATCGAAGAATTTTTTTTGCGCCGGACTGACCGCACCGGTTCATCGGTTCCGGCGATCACTTCATCCGTATGGACAATGGTGATGCGCCCGGAGGCTTCCAAATACTCCCGAATTTTCGTTTCATTGCCATAGAGAATAAATTCAATATCCGGAAACGCTTTTGCCGCCCGGTTGATGCCAAGCACGATTTCTTTCGGGGCATAGTCCCCGCCCATTGCATCGATTGCTAATTTCATTCTGTTCAGCCCCGTTTCTAACCTGTTCACACTTTTCCGCCAAGAAGAGCGACATTTTCCATGTTATTCATCTTTTCCGGCATGATTTCGGTACATTTCAAATTCGCCCTTAAACACAAGATCATGCCCTACATAACTTTCAACAAGCACCGTAGTCCGGTCGATTTCTTTATTAACATTTACGACTTTTGCCTTGGCCACAACGCGGTCGCCTTCTTTTACGGACCGCAAAAACTGGATATTTGCTTTTGCCGTTAACGCAAGTTCTTCATCGATTACGGCAACGGCAAGCGAATTCGCCTGCGCAAACAAATGGTGGCCGCGGGCGATGGAATTGCGCTTAAAGACATGTTCTTTTTTAACATCAAAAATGGAGATGGCGCTTTTATCCAGTTCAATATCAATAATTTCCCCGATGACTTCGTCGATCGGCAGCGCTTTTACCTCATCCGAAAATCGCTTCTCGGCTACATTTTTTATTCTTTCCCGGAGTTCCGGAATCGAAAGCTCCATGCGGTCGAGGCGGATCGTCTGTACGCTGACATGGTATTTTTCCGCCAGCTCTTCATCCGTGATGAAAGGATTTTTCCGTATTGTTTCCTGCAAGCTTCTCTGCCGATCTTTTTTCTGCATTCTCATGAAAAGAAACACCATCCAAAACTTAGGACTTGGTACTAACAGTAGTATATAGAAAGAAAAAGAAGTTTGCAAGATTTGCCAACAGGCGGCTGTACCTCATCTTCCGCATTGCCGGCAAAAAACAAACTTCTTTAGTCGAGTTTTTCCCCTGCAAGCACCCCGGATTTTTCGAGTTGGCGGCGCAAATGCCGGTACTCGGCGGCCTTCCAGAATTCATCCGAATCAATCAGCTTTTGCGCATCTTGCCTGGCCGTTTCCAATGCGCGGAAATCATGGACCATATCGGCAACTTTAAATTCCGGAAGCCCGCTTTGCTTTTTCCCGAAAAAATCCCCCGGCCCGCGCAGTTCAAGGTCTTTTTCGCTCAAAACAAAACCGTTATTGGTTTCCGTCATGATTTTCATCCGCTCTTTGCCGATGTCGGTCTTCGGATCGGCAAGCAAAATGCAGTACGATTGCGCGTCCCCCCTGCCGACCCGGCCGCGCAGTTGGTGGAGCTGGGCAAGGCCGAATCGTTCGGCATCGTATATTACCATTATCGTTGCATTCGGGACATTGACCCCGACTTCAACTACGGTCGTCGAAACAAGAATCTGGATTTCGTTGCGGCTGAACGCTTTCATGACCGCTTCCTTTTCTTCGCCCGGGAGCCGGCCGTGCATCAGCCCCGCTTTATACCTGCCGCCGAAATAAGCATTTAAAACCGTATAAGCATCAATGGCGTTTTGTACATCAAGCTTGTCCGATTCCTCAATGAGCGGGCAAATGACGTACGCCTGCCTGCCCTTCCGGAGTTCTTTTTCAACAAAACCGAGCACCCTTTCCAGCATGTTATGTTTGACCCAGTACGTCTCAATTTTTTTCCTTCCCGCCGGCATTTCATCAATGATGGAAACATCCATTTCACCGAACACTGTAATGGCGAGCGTCCGCGGAATCGGGGTGGCCGTCATAAATAAAACATCGGGGTCAACCCCTTTTTCACGGAGGACCCTTCTCTGCTCCACGCCGAAGCGGTGCTGCTCGTCCGTGATCACAAGGCCGAGGCGGCGGAATTCAACATCTTCCCGGATTAATGCATGGGTTCCAATCAAAATATCAATTTCGCCGTTTCCGAGCTGTTCCAAAAGCTCTTTCCTCCGTCTTCCTTTTACCGAACTCGTCAGCAGGGATACATGAACGCCGTGCGGTTCGAGCAGTTGATACAGCGATTCTGCATGCTGTTCCGCAAGTATTTCGGTCGGGACCATCAGCGCCCCCTGGAAGCCTGCCGTCACCGCCGCATAAAGCGCGATCGCCGCCACAACCGTTTTTCCGGATCCGACATCACCCTGCAAAAGCCGGTTCATACGGTACGGAGATTTCATATCAGCGCAAATTTCATTGACAACCCGCTTTTGCGCGTCCGTCAGCCGGAAAGGAAGAGAGTCGATGAAATTCCTTAATTTCTGAAGGTCATAGTGGACCGCCTGCCCGCGCGAATGCTCGCGCTCAAATTTCCGCAAAGCCTGCATTTTCAGCTGGAAAGCCAAAAATTCTTCATATACTATTGTTCTTCTCGCCATCTTTACTTCCCGTTCCGAAGAAGGGAAATGCATGGCGTACATCGCCCGGCGTTTCGGAAGCAATTTATATTTTGCAAGCATGGCTTCCGGCAGGGCGTCTTCAATCGCATTGCCGAACGCCGTGAAAGCGGATTTGATATATTTCCGCAAATTTTTCACAGTGATTTTTCCTTTAACGGAGTAAACAGGTTCAAAACCGGAAGAACGCTCCGCCGGGCCCGCTTTCAAACTTTGCGCGGTGATCATCTGCCGGTGTATGTCCCATTTTCCGGTAACGGTTATTTCATCATGAATTTGGATTTTCTTTTTCAAAAAAGGCTGGTTAAAACATACAACAGTGATTAAAAAGTCCCCGACAAGCACTTTCATCGACAGCCGCGAACGCTTCCTAGAGTAAAAGATAAGAGAAGGTTCGCTGTGAACCCTCCCTTCCACCGTCACCCTTTCGTCATGCCGTACTTCCTGCAAATCTTTCAGCCTGTAATCTTCATACCGGAATGGAAAATATCCGAGCAGATCACCGACTGTATAAATCCCCATCTGCCCGAGGACGTTTTCCGTTTCTTCCCCAATGCCTTTTAATACGGATACCGGCTGGTTCAGCGGGCTATTCATGCACATCAAGCGGCATGCCGAATATTTTTGCTTCCAATTTCCTTGCTGTCGGCGTGTCCGCCAATCCCCCTTGGGCCGTTTCCTTCAGCGCAGCCGGCATCCTTTGCCCGACACGGTACATCGCATCAATCACTTCATCGCACGGAATCCTGCTTTTAATCCCCGCAAGCGCCATATCAGCCGCGACCATTGCATTGGCCGCACCCATCGCATTTCGTTTGACGCAAGGGACTTCTACAAGGCCGGCAACAGGATCGCAAACGAGGCCTAGCATATTTTTCAAGGTAATGGCCATCGCATGCGCGCTTTGCTCCGGTGTTCCGCCTGCCATTTCGACGATCGCTGCGGCAGCCATGCCGGCAGCCGAACCGACTTCAGCCTGGCATCCGCCGGCTGCGCCAGAAATAAACGCGTTATTGGCAACAACGAAACCGAATGCCCCTGCTGTGAACAAAAAACGCACCATCTGCTCACGCGTCGGATTCAGTTTGTTTTTTACCGCAAACAATGTTCCCGGGACAACACCGGCGGAACCGGCAGTCGGCGTTGCACAGATCAAACCCATGGCCCCATTGACTTCATTGGTAGCGACCGCTTTGCTCACCGCATCTAAAATCGTTTCGCCCGATAAAAAATTTCCTTTCTCAATATATTTTTGCAGGAGAACGGCATCTCCGCCGGTAAGCCCCGAATAGGAGCGGACGCCGGCAATGCCTTTATCCACCGCTTTTTCCATAACGGCCAGATTTTCCTCCATTTTTTTCATAATCTCTTCCCGGGATCTGCCGGTCACTTCTATTTCCTGTTCGATCATGATCTCCGAGATTTTTTTGTTCTGCTGTTCGGCTAATGCCACCAACTCAGCAACGTTCCGAAACATATTTTTCCTCCTTACAAACCGAAAGAAAGCGATACCATCGCCCTACACCGACCCAGTCAGGCAAAAGGCACCGCCAAAATTCCAATCCTTAATCTACAACTCTCGCAACTTGCGAGATATTCGGCAAACGCTGGATTTCTTCCACGATGGCATCATCCAGATTCTGGTCGACTTCGATCGTCATCAGCGCCATTTTTCCTGCTTCTTTGCGCGACACTTCCATATGGCCGATATTGATCTTGTGTTTCGATAAAATATTGGACACTGCCGCAATTGCACCATAGCGGTCCTGATGCACGACGAGAATCGCCGGGTGATGCCCGGACAAGCGCAGCTCAAATCCGTTTAATTCAATAATTTCGATTTTCCCTCCTCCGATCGAAATGCCGACAAGCTCCAAATCGCCGGAGTCGTCACCAATTTCAATTTTAACCGTATTCGGATGGTCGGGGACCGCTTTTTCCTCGAAAAATTGCACCGCAAGCCCAAGCTGCTTTGCAAATTCAAGCGAGGATTTGATCCGCTCGTCATATGTGTCAAAATCAAGCAGCCCCCCGACAACCGCCACATCCGTCCCGTGCCCTTTATAAGTGCTCGCAAACGAACCGTAAAAATGGATGTTGGCCCATTTCGGCTGCCGCCCGAATAAACTCCTTGCCACCCTGCCGACGCGGGCGGCGCCGGCTGTATGCGAACTTGACGGCCCGATCATCACCGGGCCGATAATATCAAAAACGCTTTTATACTTCACCTTACCACACACCTAAACCTTCTTATGCAGCGCGGAGTTTTTTTCTCTACTCCACTGCAAAAATAAAAGAATATAACGGCTGCCTGCCATCATGGACTTCAATTTCCACATCCGGATAGCGGCTTTCAATATATGAAACGAGCTCATCCACCTGGGAGGAGGCGACATCCTTGCCGTAAATGACCGTCACAATCTCATCCTCTTCACCAATCATTTGCCCTAGCAGCTGCTTGGAAGCCTCCAGCAATGCCGGACTTGTTTTGACGATTTTGCCTTCAAAAATACCCATATAATCGTCTTTTTTTATGGAGATCCCGTCAATATTCGTATCCCTGACAGCATACGTCACCTGCCCGGATTTTACGCGCCCGAGCGCTTCTTCCATTGCTTGCATATTTTTCTCAAGCGGCTGCGAAGGATTGAACGCCAAAAGCGCCGCCATTCCCTGAGGCACCGTTTTGGAAGGGACGACCACCACTTTCGCTTCCGCCAATTCGGCAGCCTGTTCACTTGCCATTACGACGTTTTTGTTATTCGGAAGGATGATGATTTGTTCTGCATTTGCCTCTTCAATCGCCTTTAAAATATCTTCCGTGCTCGGGTTCATCGTCTGTCCGCCTTCAATGACGACATCCGCGCCGATACTTTTAAACATTTCGGCAATCCCGTCCCCCATTGCTACGGTAATGACCCCGTATGCCTGCTTTTCTTTTTTCACTTCTTTTTTCCCGCTGACGAGCGTATGCTGGGTTTCTCCGACAATCGCGCTGTGCTGTTCGCGCATATTGTCCACTTTCAACTTAATTAAACTGCCGTACTGCTGGCCATAATTCAGGACATCACCTGGGCGTTCAGTATGGACATGGACTTTGACGATATCGTCATCGGAAATGACAAGCAGCGAATCCCCCAAATGGCTTAAATCCTGCCGGAACCGGTCCTCGGAAAAAGCTTTACTTGCCGGTATAGAGCGGTCCAGCCTTACCATAATTTCCGTACAATACCCGTATTTGATATCTTCCGTATTCATAAAATCCTGCACATGTTTATGGTGTTCGGCGCTCACAAGCTCGTCCATTGACGGGATGGCAGACGGTGTATCCGGCAACTCTTCCCCTTTCAATTCGGCAAGAAACCCTTCATAAATAAAAACAAGCCCCTGACCGCCGCTGTCGACGACGCCGACTTCTTTTAAGACCGGTAGCATTTCCGGCGTCCGGCTCAACGTCTTCTTCGCTTCATCTAGGATTTCCTCCATCACGGCGGCGATATCTTTTTCCGTTTTGGCTACTTGCACGCCTTTTTTTGCTGCTTCTCTTGCAACGGTCAATATCGTCCCTTCGACCGGCTTCATAATCGCTTTAAAAGCGCTCTTGATTCCGGCCTGAAAAGCTTCCGCGAACTCTATGGCCGAAATGCTCGCTTTTGCTTCAATCGATTTGGAAAATCCGCGGAAAAGCTGTGAAAGGATCACGCCGGAATTGCCCCTTGCCCCCATCAGGAGCCCCTTCGCAAAAGCCGCGGAAAGGGCACCGATATGCTCCTGGACATTTTTTTGCACTTCCTTTGCGCCGGAAGTCATAGTTAAGTTCATGTTTGTTCCCGTATCACCGTCTGGAACGGGAAAAACATTCAGGGCATCAACCGTTTTCGCGTTTGCCGCCAGGTGGTTCGCCCCTTGTATAATCATTTCTGCAAATCGTTTTCCATCCAATGATGTAACCACAAAAATTTCCTCCTCGTTACGGGTTCGTCACGCGGACACCCTGAACGTATATGTTGATGGCGTCAACCGATAAGCCGACCATTTTATTGAGCGTATATTTAACTTTTTGCTGGACATTGTGAGCGATCTCGGAAATTTTTGTCCCGTAGCTCACAATGATGTACATATCAATTTCTACTCTTTCATTCTGTTGACGCACAATAACGCCCCTCGAGAAGTTTTCTTTGCGCAGGATTTCAGTGATACCGTCTTTGATCTGGTTTTTCGAAGCCATCCCGACGATACCGAAACAGTCGATGGCAGCACCTCCCGCAATCGTTGCAACCACTTCATTCGATATATCAATTTGACCGTAACGCGTATTCATTTCAATCGGCATATAACGCTCCCCCTTACTGCAATGTGCCAAACTGGATTTGGCTGCTACCGCCATTGTACTATAAGATAGAAAACATGGAAAGCCGGAGTTGAATAAGCAAAAACCGGCCCGTATTGTTATAGTTTACCACAAAACAGGGCGGCATGCAGAAATGCGCGCCGCCTGTTTTACGGAACCGGCTGGGGAACAGTTCTTGCATTGTGATGTTCAATATGATAAATTATTATAGTAATTTTATGTGGAAAAATGAAGTAATGAAAGCATAAATATGTTCTATTTCTGCTTCGTAACAGGAGGAGGGAATAAAATGCCGAAAAAATGTGTGGTTACCGGCCGTAAAACCGTTTCGGGCAATAAACGTTCTCACGCGATGAACGCAAATAAACGCACTTGGAAAGCAAACCTGCAAAAAGTGCGCATCATGGTTAACGGTAAACCAAAACGCGTTTGGGTTTCTGCCCGCGCATTGAAATCCGGAAAAGTGGAACGTGTATAATTTTCCAATCCAGATAAGAAACCGGCCGGGCCGGTTTCTTTTTTTCGAAGGGCAAAACCCCACAAAAAAAATCGGCGGATCCGCCGATTTTTTATGATTACCCTTTTTTAAAAGTCCCCAGCATTGCTCTGACAATCCCGCCTAAAAATTTTGGCAGTTTGATTGTATAAAATTTCATATGTGTCCCTCCCCTATACAATAACAATCCGGTCTCCCGCATATTATATTCATGTGTATGCGATAAGTATACAGCTCTGTTCGTTCATGATAAAGAATGGTTAATCATGGCTTCTTACCATCATTAATATGCCGCTAGAAAAAGAAAAAGTACCAAAATCCCGGATAAGTTCATTGCTGACGCAGAGCGTTGTCCCTCTTTCCACACGGCAGTTTAGCAGCGGATATTTAAATCCGCTCAATGTTAAATTTTCTACCGTTTCCGTAATCGGCAGAAAAGAAACATACGGGAAGGACTCCATTTTTTCGATTGTATAGGAGCCGGGTTTCAGCATGGTAATTTCGTTCTTTCGGTCGATGATTTCAATTTTTCCTTTAAATTGAAGGCATTTTTCATGCGCCAATAGCAGTATATTGGTAAAAGCATGGTCGGCCCGCCCGCCGGTTGCCCCGAAAATGCGGATTGTCTCCGGTTCCTGGCTTATGGCCCACATGAGTGCCAGTTCCATATCGGTTTCATCTTTTTCCGGCTGGGACTTCCGGATATTCTCAAGCCGGCTTCTAATCATCATCCATTCTGCTTCACTAACGGAATCAAAATCACCAAAGGCAATCCGGGGTATAATGCCTTGCTCCAACAAATGGAATACACCCCTGTCAACGCCGGCCCATACGGCTTCTTTATCGTTTGCATACTCGCCGAGGTCCGGAACATTTTCCACCGGTCCGCCTGCCAAGATATAAATTTTCTTTTCCATAGCTGCTTCCCCTTTTGTAAATAAAAGGGGCAGTCCCAAAATAAACTGGGCAAAAGGGGTGCCCGTTTTAAATGATCGTGAAATTTGCTTCTTTTTCTCACGCGTCGCGAGCCTTCCCGCCCGTACCTCAGCACGAGGGGCCTCGCTTGGCTCGCATTTCCCGCAGGAGTCTCAGAAATTAACGATCACGAATTTTCCCGGTTTTTAAAGGCTTTTGGGACAGCCCCATTTCTTTTTCTTACTGCCCAAATTTTAAAGCTTGGATGGCTTTTTTGCGGCTTTTGCTTTTGTACACGTTGGAGCCCGCTACAAGCACCGTTGCACCGGCATGTTTACATTTTTTGGCCGTTTCCGGATTAATGCCGCCGTCAACTTCGATTTCAAGCTTCAACCCCTGCTCTTCTGCAAGGCTGCGTACTTGCGCGATTTTGGGCACCACCGATTCGATAAACGCCTGGCCACCAAAGCCCGGATTCACTGTCATGAGCAGGACAAGATCGACATCCTGCAAAATGGGGGCAATCCATTCCACCGGCGTAGCTGGATTGATCACGACGCCCGGCTTTACCCCTAGGGACCGGATATGTTGGATCGTGCGGTGAAGATGCCTGCAGGCTTCCGCATGCACAGAAATATAATCCGCTCCTGCTTTGGCAAAAGCTTCTAAATATTGGTCGGGATTTTCAATCATCAAATGGACATCGAGCGGAAGTTTCGTGACCGGACGGACCGCTTCGACTACGAGCGGGCCCATCGTAATGTTCGGGACGAAATGTCCGTCCATCACATCAATATGGATCCAGTCCGCCCCGCCGGTTTCCACATCTTTTATTTCCTCCCCCAATTTTGCAAAATTTGCAGATAAAATAGATGGCGCGATTTTCACCATGGTCAATACCTCGGCTTTCTGTTTTTAATTTCCTGAAGAAATTGGATGTAATGGTTATACCGGAAAGATGCAATTTCGTTTTGGCCTAAAGCCGCTTTGACCGCGCAATTCGGTTCGTTTTCATGCAAGCAACCACGGAATTTGCATGTGCCGGATTTTTCGCTGATTTCCGGAAAGCAACCTCCCAAATCCGGAGCTTCCAAATCATTGAAATCAAGCGAACTGAACCCGGGCGTATCCGCCACAAGGCCGCCTGCAACCGGCAGCAATTCGACATGGCGGGTTGTATGCCTTCCCCTGCCGAGATGCGTTGAAATTTGGCTCGTTTTTAAGTTCAGGTTTGGATCGAGCCGGTTGAGGATGGAAGTTTTTCCAACCCCCGATTGGCCGCACACCACTGAAATTTTTCCGTGCAGTTCAGCTGCCAGTTCATCGATGCCTGTTTGTTCTTTAGATGAAGATAAAACGACCGGATAGCCGATATTCCGGTAGACTTCAAGCTTCGACGACAGCTCCCCTTCTTCATTTGGTTTAAGCAAATCGTATTTTGTAATCAAAATGACGGGCTGGACAAGGCTCGCTTCAACGGAAACCAAAAAGCGGTCCAACAGCAGTGTATGAAAATCCGGCTCTTTTGCGGAAAAAACCAAAATGGCTTGATCGACATTGGCAATCGGCGGACGGACCAGCTCATTTTTCCTTTCACGGATTTGCAAAATATACCCTTCGCGACCGTTTTCTTTTTTATATTCCACATCATCCCCGACAAGCGGAGTGATTTTGTTTTTTCTAAAAACGCCCCTGCCCCTGCATTGGTATATTTCTCCGTCTTCACGGTCCTCTACATAGTAAAATCCGCTTAAAGCCTTTAAGATTTTTCCTTCCGGCATACATCCACTTCCTTATTGTAAAATCGTATCATTCCGCCGCCTGCACTGGAGCCGGCGGAACTAGAGAAATCCCCCATATACAGGTACCGTATTATTTCGGGTAAGGAACCGTTTCTTCGGTGATGACGGTGCCGTTCCTTACAATTTTGTATGTGGCTTCTTTCCCGTATTCAATCGTGAATTCCAACTGTTTTTTGACCGTTTTTGTGATCTCGAAAGTTTCCGCCGGTTCCGACATCGTGTGGTTCATATCTTCAATGTAAATTTGAACTTCCTGCTTCGTTTTTTCCTGGTCGGCTGTTGTTGAATTTGTTGTGCCTGTTGTAGTATTGTCCGTTGCATCCCCTGTATGACCGTCTGGCTGGCTGCCCTGACCCGAAGTTGTACCGCCGCTGTTATAGCTGCCCCCATCTGTCTTTTCGCTTGAACTGTTGTACGGCTCATAAGGAATGGTGACTTCTTTTGTAACGGTTTTCGGCGGAAGTTCTTTCGGGCCTTTGCTGAATGTGACTTTAATGGTTGCGCCCTTTTCAAGTTCGGTTCCGGCTGCCGGTGACTGCGAGATGACATGGTTTTTTTTGACCGTATCCGAATATTCTTTTCCTAAAATTTCAATTGAAAAACCGGATTCCTTTTCATACTGGTCGAGCTGTGATTTTGAAAGACCGGTTAAGTCCTGCACGGTTACGGTTTCCGGGCCTTTGCTCACTGTAAATGTAATGATCGTATCTTCGGGAACAATTTTTTTATCCGGCGCCGGGTCCTGTGAGAGAATGGTTCCGGCTATACTGTCATCATACACTTCTTCTTTTTTGATGTCTTTAAAATGCTCCCCGCTTAACAACTTGACAACGTCATTGAACTGCCTGCCTGTATAATCGGAAAGTGAAAACTTCTCTTTACCGGCGCTGATATAAAGCGATACTTCCGAGCCTTCTTTTATTTTTTCCCCCGCACCGGGATCGGTTTTGATGATCTGCCCTTTTGGTACTGTTTCGCTTGTCTCCTTGAGTTTTTCCCCGATTTTCAAACCGTGCTCAGCAAGCACTGCAGCCGCCGCATCGGCACTTTTCCCTGCCACATCCGGCACGCTGACGGTTTTCGGTCCTAAAAACGACGGCAGAAACAAAGCTGCCAGCCCCGCTAACACGAGAAAAAAGAAAAGGATCCCTAAAACAACCGGCCATTTTCTCCGTTTCTTTTCCTTCCTGTCCCGCTTGCTTTCCTTTTTTTCCTCCTCATTTTCGTCAGCAGGGTTTACGACGATCGTTTCGTCATTGAGGCCGGGCCCCGCAGCCGTTTCGGAAAAGACCGGCATGATTTTCGTCTGCTCATCGTCATCCGGAATTTCAAATTTCGGTTCATCCAGCCTTTCCGGATTGAGCGCCGTCCGGATATCCTCCCCCATCTCATCAGCACTGTTGTACCGGTAAAACGGGTCTTTGGCGGTTGCCTTTAAAACAATATTTTCAACGCTCTGGGGAATGTCCGGATTCCATCGTTTCGGGGACGGCGTTTCACTCTGCAAATGCTTTAAAGCAATCGAAACCGCGGACTCCCCTGAAAACGGCAGCCTACCCGTCAATAGTTCGAACATGACAATGCCGAGCGCGTATATATCCGATTTATAAGTGGCCATGCCGCCCCGCGCCTGCTCCGGAGAGAGGTAATGGACCGAACCGAGCACCGCATTCGTCTGGGTGATCGAAGTTGCCGACAATGCCATGGCAATGCCGAAATCTGTAATTTTGACGACCCCGTCATGGCTGATTAAAATGTTTTGCGGCTTAATATCGCGGTGGATGATATGGTTCTGGTGGGCGTGCGAGATCGCCGCTGTCAGCTGTCCCATGATATCCAGCGTTTTTTCAACGGAAACCGGCCCGTTTTGCTGTATGTATTGTTTTAACGTCATGCCATCCACATTTTCCATGACGATATAATTTAAATCGTCCTCTTCGCCGATGTCATAGATGCTAACAATATTCGGATGCACAAGGCTCGTCGCCGACTGGGCTTCCCTGTGGAAACGCTGGATAAACTCGGGTTCATTTGCACAATCTAGACGCAGCACTTTTACGGCAACATCACGGTCCAAAATCATATCGCGGGCCAAATAGACGTTTGCCATTCCGCCGCCGCCGATCAGACTTTTTACTTTATAGCGGCCGCTGATCCGTCTTCCGATTAACATTAACCGCACCCGCCTTCATTCCTGCCAAACGCCATGAGGGCAATGGTGATATTATCTTCCCCGCCGTTTTCATTGGCGGCATTCACCAGCATTTCCGCTTTCCGTTCGAGCGGCAGGTCTTTCTCCAGCACTTCTTTCATCACTTCCGTCGGCACTTTATTCGACAGCCCGTCAGAACAAAGCAGCAGGTAATCATTTTCCTCAAAAACAATCGTTTTTAAGTCGGGGGAGATGGCGGCTTCCGTTCCGAGCGCCTTCAGAATCACATTTTTATGGGGATGGTTCTCGGCATCTTCTTTGGAAATTTGACCGGTTTTCACCAGTTCATTCACCAATGAATGGTCTTCCGTCAGCTGCTGGAAGCCATTTTCATTGAAAATATAGCCGCGGCTGTCGCCAATATTGGCAATCGAGATAAAACGGTTGGTGCAGACGGCCGCAACCAATGTCGTGCCCATCCCTTCACATTCCGGGTGATTTGCGGCATGTTCAAACAGACGGGTGTTCACATCCCGAATTGTTTCGGAAAGCCACGCCTCAGCAGTTTCCGCATCCGCAATCGGCCCGATTTTTTCAAATTCCTCTTTGAAATACTGCACTGCCATTCCGCTTGCGATATCACCCGCGCGGTGGCCGCCCATCCCGTCCGCAACGACGGCAAGACGATCCCCTTCGGCATTTTTAAAAATTCCCCCACTGTCTTCGTTATGCTGCCTTACTCTGCCTTTATCCGTTTTATAGACAGATTCCATTGTACCCCCACCTTTATAGTGATTGAAGTGTTTATGATCAGGCAAATATCAATTTTATTCCATCTCTTTTTTGCGGACGCTGGCGATGAAAAATCCATCCCCACCGAAATCCTGCGGAAAAATTTGCGTCCGGTACCCGTCCACATAATTCTCCATTGCTTCCGGCACATGCAGCGGATAAGGCTCAAAGCCCGGGTGCTGTTTCAAAAACGTTTCAATGTTCTCTTCATTTTCTGCGCGGTCCACCGTGCAGGTGCTGAACACCATAATGCCATCCGGCTTCAACAACCCCGCCATTTCCTCTAAAATTGAGAGCTGCACGTGTTGGAGCGTCTTCATATCTTTTATGTTTTTTACATATTTAATATCCGGCTTCCTCCGCACAACGCCGAGCCCGGAGCACGGCGCATCCACCAAAATACGGTCGAAAGATTCTTTTTCAAAATGCTGCCCTGCTTCCCGGCTGTCCATCACAACCGCTTCAATCTGGCTGAGCCCGAGCCTTTCCGCGTTTTCACGGATCAGCTTGATTTTGTGCGGATGCAAGTCAAGCGCGGTAACTTTTCCCGTTCCTCCGAGCTTTTCTGCAATATGGGTCGTTTTTCCGCCCGGCGCCGCACAGCAGTCGAGAATATGCTGTCCTTTTTGGATATCAAGTGCATATGCGACTGCCATAGAGCTTTCATCCTGGATCGTGATCAGGCCTTCTTTAAAACATACCGAGCGGGCAAGGTTTCCTTTCAACGACCGGACAGCTTCCGGGATCACCGGGCTCGGCTCAATTTTAAAGCCTTCGCGCCCGAGCCTGTCGACAACTTCTTCTACTGATGCCTTATTCACATTTACCCTAGCTGTTTGGACGGGAGGCGCCAAATTGGCTTCACACATCTCTTTTGTTGTCTTATAGCCGTATTCTTCCAACCATCTTTCAACAAGCCAGCGCGGGTGGCTCGTGGCCACAGACAATCTTTCAATCGGATCTTCTATTTCTTTAAAACTTGGGAGTCCCTTTCTTTGTATGGCCCGCAAGACCCCGTTGACCATCCCGGAGATCCCCTGATGGCCACGCTTTTTGGCGATTTCCACTGCTTCAAAAATGATTGCGCGGTCAGGGATTTTATCTAAGTATACCATTTGGTATAAAGACAAGCGCAACAAAATCCGCACCCATGTTTCGATTTTTTTCCGCAAAAACGGGGCGAGGAAAAAATCAAGCGTCTGTTTTCTCTGTAAGGTCCCGTAAGCAATCTCTGTTAAAAGCCCTGCATCCGGACCGGCAAAACCGTATTTTTCAATATAGCTGTTCAGCATCAAATTGCTGTACGACTGGTTTTTTTCCACAGTTTCCAAAAGTTCAAGGGCTGCTTCGCGGACGTTTTTCCTTACTTTATTCATCTTCTTCTCCAAATTTCATGCCGGCAGAAAAGTTAGAGCCGGCGCCGTTTAAAAATCGTGCTGCCGGCATCTTTTTCTTTCCGGCAGGCTGTAATTCTGTAATTTTTATCCCGGTCGTGTTACCTGTTGCAACGACAATCCCGTCCTTTTGCAGCTCAACGATTACACCCGGATCCATTTTTTGTGGAAGCGCCACTTTTTCGCTTTTCCATATTTTAATGGTTTTCCCGCCGAGAACGGTATACGCTACCGGCCAAGGGCAAAGGCCCCTGATCTGGTTATAGATGTCCTCCCCTGTTTTTTCCCAATTGATTTTTTCCTGCCCGCGCGTAATGTTATAGGCAAAAGTCGCTTTTTCCTCGTCCTGAGGAATGGCGGTAATTTCTTTCGCTAGGATTTTCGGAAGCGTCTCGGATAAAAGTTCCGCCCCAACTGCGCTCAGCTTCTCATGCAGCGTGCCGACATCATCGGTTTCATCGATGTCAACTTCCCTTTGGCTGATGATATCACCGGCATCAAGTTTTTCCGCCATATACATGATCGTAATGCCCGTTTTTTTCTTCCCCTGCAAAATGGCGTAATGGATCGGGGCCCCGCCGCGGAGCTCCGGAAGCAATGAAGCATGGACATTGATGCAGCCGTAAGGGGGCGCATCCAGCAAGGCTTTCGGTAGGATCTGGCCGTATGCGCAAGTCACAACCACATCCGGCTTCAATTCCAAAATCGGAGTGAGACTTTCCGACAGCCGCAGCTTTTCAGGCTGGTACACCGGAATATGGTGTTTTTCCGCTTCCACTTTGACAGGTGGAGTCGTTAATACGTGTTTTCTCCCAACCGGCCTGTCCGGCTGCGTGACAACACCGGCAATTTCATAACCATCGCGGATGAGCGCCTTTAAGACCGGTACGGCAAAATCAGGCGTCCCCATAAAAACAACTCTTGTCATTCGGCATCCGCCTCCTCAAACGTTAAATCTTCCTCATCAACATACTCGATAATTTTTGAAGTAAACAAAACGCCGTGCAGATGGTCAATTTCATGCTGCAAAGCGCGCGCCAGAAAATCTTCCGCTTCAATGATGAACGTTTTCCCCTGGGCGTTTTGTGCTTTCACTTTTACATAGTAAGCGCGCGAAACGGTACCGTAAACGCCCGGAAAACTCAGGCAGCCTTCTACATCGGTCTGTTCACCGCGCCTTGCGATGATTTTCGGGTTGACCAAATCAATTCTGCCGGTTCCATCTCCAATATCCACAACGGCAATTTGCTGCCCGATGCCTACTTGCGGGGCGGCAAGGCCGACCCCGTACGCTTCCTGCATCGTTTTGTACATATCATTTAAAACCGCCTTTAAAGAAGGGCCGAATTCCGTGACCCGTTTGCATTTTTTCTCCAAAATGGCGGCAGGGTATTTCACGATCTCCATATGAATCTCATCACTCGTCCCTTTTACATCATCATATTAGGATTGACATCAATCGAGATGCTTAATCCTTCCGAGGCAATTTGATGCTGGAAATGCTCCAGCAAAACGGTTAATGTTTCTTTCAGCCGCGTTTCCCGTTTGTATTTTATCAAACATTGGTAACGATATCTATTTTTCATCCGCGGGATCGGGCATGCTGCCGGGCCGAGAATTATCGTCCCGTCCGACACGCGCGACCGCACAAAGCGGGTGATTTTCTCCGCCGCGGATACGGCCTTCATCACATTTTCGTGGCTGACCGTAATCAAAGTTAAATAGTAGAAAGGCGGATACGACCCCATTTTGCGCATCATCATTTCCTGACGGTAAAAACGCCCGTAATCCTGCTCACCGGCGAATTGGATGCTGTAATGCTCAGGCGTGTACGTCTGGACGACAACTTCCCCTTTCAATTCATGCCGTCCAGCACGCCCGCTCACCTGCGTCAGAAGCTGGAATGTTTTTTCGGAAGCCCTGAAATCAGGCAGGTGCAGCATTGTATCGGCATTTAACACGCCGACAAGGGTGATGTTCGGAAAATCAAGCCCTTTGGCAATCATTTGCGTCCCGAGCAAAATATCGGCCTCCCCGTCCGCAAAACTTTTCAGCATCCGCTCATGTGCCCCCTTGCGTCCGGTCGTATCGACGTCCATCCTGATGACGCGTGCTTCCGGCAAAAGTCTGCCCAACTCTTCTTCCACTTTCTGCGTACCTGTCCCGAAGTAGCGGATGTGGGGGCTTCCGCATTCCGGGCAGGCAGTGGGTACAAACGTTTCATATCCGCAATAATGGCATTTCATTTCGTTCGTGGACCGGTGGTAAGTCAGTGATATATCGCAGTTCGGGCATTGCAGCACATAACCGCAGTCCCGGCACATGACAAAGGAGGAATATCCCCTTTTATTCAGAAGCAAAACAGTCTGCTGCTTTTTCTCAATCCGATCCTTCAGTTTCCCGAAAAGTTCCTTTGAGAACATAGAACGGTTGCCCGCGCGCATTTCTTCCCGCATATCCACAATAGAAACTTTCGGGAGCGGGTGGTTGTTCATACGTTTTTCCATTTTCAGCAATGTATAGACGCCTTTTTGTGCGCGCGCAAACGATTCAAGCGACGGCGTGGCGCTTCCGAGAATGACCGGACAGTGGTGGTTCCGGCTCCTGAATATTGCCACGTCCCTGGCATGATAGCGCGGATTGTCTTCTTGCTTGTAGCTGTTTTCATGCTCTTCATCAATAATGATGATGCCGATATTTTCAAAAGGAGCAAAAATCGCCGACCGCGCCCCGACGACCACTTTTGCTTCTTTTCGGGTGATTTTTCGCCACTCATCATATTTTTCGCCGATCGAAAGGCCGCTGTGCAAAACAGCAACGTCATTTCCAAAACGGCTTTTAAAACGATGGACCATTTGCGGCGTCAGCGAAATTTCCGGGACAAGCACAATCGCTTCTTTTCCTTCATTGAGCACTTCCTGGATCGATTGTAGGTAGATTTCCGTCTTGCCGCTTCCGGTTACCCCATAGAGCAAAAAAATTTCGCTCCTTTTCTCATGGATGGCGGAAAGAACCGGGGCAATCGCCTGCTTTTGTTCGCTTGTCAAAGTATGCGGAACGCTCCTTTGAAAATTCCGGTCTGCATATGGATCCCGGTACAATTCTTCGCTTGTTTCTTCCAGCCACCCTTTTTGGAGAAGGGTTTTGATGACCGACGGGGACACGCCGGAAACCTCGGCCAAATCACTTACGGTTGCCTTTATTTTCGGATTTTTCATGAAAAATTCTAGCACTTGCTTTTGTTTCCTGGCATTTCCCGAAATTTCTTCAATCCGCCTCCGGATTTCTTCTTCAGAAAGCGGGCAGGAAATCATGCGGACGGTTTTTTTATTGGCTTTGTTCTTCACTTCGTAGACGACCTCAACCGTCCCGTTTTTCGCTTCTTTTTGCAAAAATGGCAAGAGGCCGCGCTGATCGGCTTCTTTCCAGCCGATTTCATCCTTCTTTCCAAAAACCTCGTCGAGAAACGGGTTCTGATGTCCATCCATCCTCCGCACCCGTTTTTCGTACTTTGCTTTCATGGCTGCCGGCAGCATCGCCTGGTAAGCGGAAATTTTTAAACAAAGTGTTTCGCTTGCGAGCCAGTCCCCGAGCGCAAGCAGTTCTTTATTCAGGACAGGAGCGAGGTCCTGCGGTTCAATGATTTCACGCAAATGCCCAACTTCGGTGCTGCCCTTTATGCCGGCCACAAACCCCTGTACAGTCCGCGGGCCAAAAGGAACGATAACCCTCATGCCAGGCTGGATCACATTTTCCCATTTTTCCGGAATAAGATAGTCAAAACATTTATCCGTCTGCATGGCCGGAACGTCTACAATGACACTTGCAATCTTCATTTTCCGCCGTCCTTTTCGATCTCGTTGCAAATTTCGCGTAAAATTTCCCTTGCTGTTTCATGTTTGGACAGAAGCGGAAGTTCCCGTTTCGAGCCGTCCCGTTTAAAAATCGTAACAATATTCGTATCCCCGGCAAAACCGGCCCCCTGCCGGCTGACATCGTTGGCGACGATCATATCGGCACGCTTCCGTTCCAATTTATCCAGGGCATATTTTTCCAGATTGTCCGTTTCCGCGGCAAACCCGACCAAAAACGGCTTGTCCGCTTTTTCGCCCAATTCTTTTAAAATATCTTTTGTCCGCTTCAGTTCGAGCACAATGTTGCCCGGCTGCTTTTTCATTTTTTTATCCAGTACATTTACCGGCGTATAGTCCGCAACCGCAGCGCTTTTAATAATGATATCCGCTTCCTTGTAGCGTCCCATTACAGCTTCGTACATATCCGCCGCGCTCTCCGCTTTTACCACTTCAGCGCCGTGCGGGGCTTTTAAATTGTCCACACTTGTGACAAGCACAACCTTTGCACCCATTTTTGCGGCTTCGTCAGCGATCGCAAACCCCATTTTTCCGGACGAACGATTTGAAAGGAATCTTACAGGATCGATTTTTTCGATCGTCGGGCCGGCAGTAACGAGTACGGTTTTCCCGAATAAAGGTTTAGTCGCCCCTCTGAAAAAATCTTCAATGCGCGCGGCGATTTTCTCCGGTTCTTCCAATCTCCCTTTTCCGGTATAGCCGCAGGCAAGATGCCCTTCTCCCGGTTCGATCAAATGGTATCCAAAGCTTTGCAGCATTTCCATATTGCGGCGGACAACCGGGTGACCGTACATATGTACATTCATTGCCGGCGCCACCCAAACCGGCGCAGTGGTTGCCAATATTGTCGTCGTCACCATGTCATCAGCGATCCCGTTCGCCATTTTTCCGATGATGTTGGCCGTTGCCGGCGCGACAAGTACAAGATCGGCCCAGTCGGCCAAATCGATATGGGCAATTTTCTCCGGATGTTTTTCATCAAACGTATCCGTGTACACATCGTTCCGGGAAAGCGCTTGAAACGTTAAAGGCGTGACGAACTGACAGGCCGATTTTGTCATGATCACCTTTACGACCGCGCCGGCCTGCGCCAGTTTGCTAGTGAGCGCAGCCGCTTTATATACGGCAATGCCGCCCGTGACGCACAATAATATTTTTTTTCCTACCATCAGTAAGCCCCCTGTTTGGATTCTATCGGTAAATCATTCAGCTATGTTCATTCTAGCAAAAAAGCAAATATAAGAAAAAGGGCTGACGCAACTCTGGCCAGTCCCTGCTAAGCGTTTCATTTTCCATCCCATTCCGGCGCCAAAGCCGGGTCCTGCTTTCGGATTAGGAAGCCGGTTCATCTTGTTTAATCCGAAGCGCGCCGACATAAATTTCTTCAAGCGCCTTTCCTACATTTTTATCCGAAACATATTTTTCCAGCACTTCATTATGGTGTTCCTGCAACTCGCGAGCGCGTTTTGCCGCAATTGTGACAAGGGAGTATTTCGAATCGATGATTTTCAGCAGTTCGTCAATGGATGGATAGAGCATGTTCATTCAACCTCCAAAAGTTTTTTATACAGCTTGGCGACGCGCGAAGTTCGGCAATGTTCAGCAACGACAATTGCTTTAATTTTTTCGCAGGCGTTCTCTATTGTATCATTTTCCACGACATAATCATACAAATTCATCATTTCAATTTCTTTGCGGGCTTTCTCCATGCGGCCGCGAATCAGTTCCGCAGATTCCGTACCTCGCTGTGTAATCCGCGTCTCCAGCTCGGAAAGGCTCGGCGGCGCAAGGAAAATAAACAGGCCGTCCGGAAATTTTTCACGGACCTGTTTGGCACCCTGCACTTCGATTTCCAGAAAAACATCTTTTCCGGCTTCAAGCGTTTCCTCGACATAATCAACCGGCGTCCCGTAATAATTACCGACGTATTCTGCATACTCAAGCAGTTTTCCCTGCCTGATCAGCTCTTCAAATTCTTCGCGTTCTTTAAAAAAATAGTCCACCCCGTCAATTTCGCCTTCCCGCGGTTTTCTTGTCGTCATCGAGATGGAATATTCAAATTTCGTATCCGGCTGCGAAAAAATCGCTTTCCTTACTGTCCCCTTCCCGACACCGGACGGGCCGGATAACACAATCAGCAGTCCTTTTTTCTCCAATTCTATACCTCCTCGCCATCTGTTTCCCTGTCGCTGACACGGTGCGCCACCGTCTCCGGCTGCACAGCGGAGAGAATCACATGGCCGCTATCCATCATAACCACTGCGCGGGTTTTTCTTCCGTAAGTCGCATCAATTAAAGTGCCGCGGTCCCGCGCATCCTGGATCAGCCGCTTAATCGGGGCCGATTCCGGGCTCACAATCGAAATGATGCGGTTTGCCGAAATGATATTGCCGAAACCGACATTAATGAGTTTTACCAATTTTATCCTCTCCCCACTCGCCATTGATATAGTACAATTTCATTCTATATTTTGTACTTGCTCGCGCATCTTCTCAAGCACCGACTTCAGTTCCACAACGGCTGTGGAGATGGCGGAAGCATTCGCTTTCGAGCCGATCGTATTGACTTCCCGGTTCATTTCCTGGATCATAAAATCCAGCTTCCTGCCAATCGGTTCATGAAGCGCCAAAGTCTCACGAAACTGCAGCAGATGGCTCTCAAGCCTTGTGATTTCCTCATGAATATCGGATTTTTCGGCAAACAGCGCCGCTTCCTGCACAATTCTCGCTTCATCCAGCTGGCCGTTTGTGATTTCCTGCATCCGTTTTTCAAGCTTTAACATGTATGTATGGACCAGTGTTGCAGCGTGCGCTTTTATTGTTTCCAACAGTTTTGAAAGGGACTGAAGATGGTTTTCCAGATCCCGCTGCAGCTGGGCTCCTTCTTTTTCGCGCATCAACCTCAACTGCCCGGCCGCCTCCCTGCAGGCCTCCATAACAAGCGCGATAATCTCTTCATTGTCCTCTTCTATTTCTTCTATTGTAACTAAATCTTCGTGATTTAATAACTCACGGATGCCAAAACCTGATTCAATTCCGTATTTATCGCGGAGCCGGCTTAAAAACCGGTGATACTCATCGAGCAAATCCCAGTCGACCCGCAGCTGCCGCTTGACAAGCCCCTCGCCTGAGATCGTGACAAATACATCCACGCGGCCACGCTGGATATAGCGGCCGATGATTTTCTTCAGCTGGTCTTCTATTTTCACAAGCTGTTTCGGCATTCTCATTTGGTATTCGCAAAAGCGATGGTTGACAGACTTTATTTCTACCGTCACACTGAACAACTGTGTCTGCTGCCGCCCCCTGCCGTAGCCCGTCATGCTTAAAACCATCTTCTCACGCCCAATCTTATAACATCTTCCGCATTTTTACCGGCAAAATCGCTTTTATGGAGATTATACCGCGCCGGTTTTAAGAAGAAAAGGAAATTTTAATCGGGACTGTTTGGTGATTTTCTCCAAAAAGAAAAGTAATAGAGGTATCCCTATTACTTTTAAGATTATAGCATAGTTTAAGCTTTTTTTCTTATATAATATGTTCCGGCAAGCAAAAATGTCGGGATTGCACTCATACAAAGAATGAGCAGCCAATCACTTGGTAAAATCGGAAGCGTATGGAAAACCGGCTGGAGCGCAGGCACATAAATCACAACCAGCATCAGCAAAACTGATGACAGGACAGCCATAACAAGATACAGGTTCCCGAACGGGTTTCGCGCCAGCACAGAACGCTCGCTGCGGCAGTCAAACACATGGATCAGCTGGGCGAGGACGAGCGTGGCAAAAGCAACGGTCTGCGCATAAGCCAAATTGTCAGTATTTTGATAATAAACCGTCATAAAGGCGACCAATGTAACAAGCCCAATCAAAAATCCGCGCGAAACCACTTTCCATCCGAGCCCGCGCGCAAAAACGCCTTCGCGCGGGTGGCGAGGTTTCCGCTTCATCACATCTTCTTCCGGCTGGTCGAGCCCGAGCGCCATGGCCGGCAGCCCATCCGTAACAAGGTTGACCCATAGAATTTGGATCGGCACGACCGGGAGCGGCAAAGACAAGAGCATCGCAAACAGCATGACAAGAATTTCTCCGACATTTGACGCCAGCAGATAACGGATAAACTTTCTGATATTTTCATAGATATTGCGACCTTCCTGGATCGCCGCTTTGATCGTCGCAAAATTATCATCTAGCAGTACGAGCGAAGAAGCTTCTTTCGCCACATCGGTGCCCGTGATGCCCATGGAAATGCCGATGTCCGCCGTTTTGATTGCCGGCGCGTCATTGATGCCGTCCCCTGTCATCGCAACAATATGGCCCCGGTTTTGGAAAGCTTTTACGATTTTCAGTTTATGGTCCGGAGACACGCGCGCAAAAACGGAAACCTCCTCAATCATATCTTCCAGTTCATCAACCGTCATGTCGTTCAGCATCGTACCGTCGATCACTTTTGGATGTCCGCTGTGCAAAATCCCGAGCTGCCTTGCAATCGCTTTTGCTGTAACAGCATGGTCGCCAGTGATCATCACGGTCCGGATGCCTGCTTCTTTGCATTCTTTGATGGCTTGTCTGACTTCCGGGCGCGGCGGGTCAATCATCCCCTGTAATCCGATAAAAATCAAATCTTTTTCCGCATCGCGTTCGCTACTGATTTTTTCCCCGGCTATAACCGGCTTAAAGGCGATCGCGATTGTTCTAAGTGCCTGCGCAGCCAAACCATCGATCGATTCCTGCACTTTTTCGCGGTATTCATTTATTAGGGGTTGTTCCCGGCTCCTCCAAAGCACCGACCGGCATATATCCAGCAGCACGTCCGGCGCGCCTTTCGTGATCACGTATCGCTTGCCGTGCTTATCGCGGATCATCATACTCATCATTTTCCGCGTCGAATCAAACGGAAATTCTTGTTCAATCGTAAACTCTTTTAACAGCAAATCTCTTGTCAAACCGGCTTTCAGGGCGGAAACGAGTAGCGCGCCTTCCGTCGGGTCGCCGTCCACGAAATATTCTTCATTTTTCATTTTCAGTTCGGCGTGGTTGCACAAAAGGCCAAACGTCAACAGCTGGTATAAGCTTTTTTCTTTTAAAGGGTGGATTTCCGTTTCTCCTTGCTTAAAAATTCCTTTCGGCTCATAGCCCGTTCCGGAAACTTTCCAAGTCTCCCCGCCGCTCCACAAGTGGGTGACGGTCATTTTGTTTTGCGTCATCGTACCGGTTTTGTCCGAACAAATGACGGTTGCGCAGCCTAGTGTCTCGACCGCCGGGAGTTTCCTGACGATTGCATTTTTGCGGATCATGCGCTGGACACCGAGCGACAGGGCAATCGTGACAATTGCCGGCAGGCCTTCCGGAATCGCCGCCACCGCAAGCGACACGCCTGCCAAAAACATGGAATACAAATCATGCCCGTGCCAGACGCCGACAAGCACAACAAGAAGCGTTAAAAGAAGTGCAACCACAATCAAAATTTTCCCTAACTGCTCGAGCCTTCTTTGTAAAGGGGTTGTAAGAATTTCTGCATTTTGGATCATATCGGCGATTTCGCCCATCGCGGTTTTCATCCCGATTCCGGTGACAATGCCGATCCCGTTTCCGCGTGTCACCATTGTGCCCATAAACGCCATATTATGCAAATCACCCAGGCTCACATTTTCTCCAGAGATCGGGGTTGCCGATTTCGGTGAAGGGATCGATTCCCCTGTCAGCGCCGATTCTTCTATTTCCAAATTGTTCGCTTTTACAATCCGGAGATCAGCGCCGATCCGATCCCCGCTTTCAAATTTCAAAATATCGCCGAGCGTCACTTCTTTGGATGGAATTTTTACCCAGTGGCCGCTGCGCAGCACATTGACTTGCGGCGCCGAAAGTTCTTTTAACGCCTCGAGGGATTTTTCAGCCCGCCGCTCCTGGGAAAAACCAAGAAAGCCGTTAATCAAAACGATGGCAATAATCGCAATGGCATCAACATACTCGCCCAAAAGACCGGAAATCACCGTTGCGGCTAGCAGGACGAGCGTCATAAAATCTTTAAACTGGCTTAAAAAGAGGATGAGGGCAGATTTTTCTTCTCCTTCCTCCAGTTCATTAAAGCCGTACTGCCTGATCCTTTTTTCCGCTTCTTTTTCAGTGAGCCCTTTTTCAAGATCAGTGCTCAATGCCTGTTCTACATCTTTTCCGCTCATTTCATGAAACATCATTGGAATACACTCTCCCCCTGCTTCTGCCCATTATCGTCTTAATAGCAACATATTCAGCCCTGTCCAAAAAAATGATATAATTTAAAAAGCCAACAACCGGCGCTTGCGGCTCTGCCCGCGGGCGCCACAGAATTGAGGAATGTCATATGTCTTTTGACGGATTATTTACAAGGGCCATGGTGAAGGAACTTCGTGACGCGATAAAAGGCGGACGGATCAATAAAATCCACCAGCCTTACCAAAATGAGCTAATCATGATTGTGCGTGCGAACGGAAAAAACCATCGCTTGCTTTTGTCGGCACACCCGAGTTACGCAAGGATTCAGCTGACGAATGAAGCAACTGATAACCCGCCGGATCCGCCGATGTTCTGTATGCTTTTGCGGAAACACCTTGAAGGTTCGGTCATAGAAGATATTTACCAGATCGGCCTTGACCGTGTTGTTGTGTTCGAAATCAAAAGCCGCAATGAAATCGGGGATATTTCGTACAAACAGCTGTATATGGAAATCATGGGACGCCACAGCAATATTATATTAGTAGAAAAAGAACGGAACATGATTATGGACAGCATCAAGCATGTCCCACTGGCTGTGAATACGTACCGGACCGTCCTGCCGGGCCATGAATATGTTTTGCCGCCGGAGCAGCACAAACAGAACCCCCTGGAGGCTTCGAAAGATGATATAATTGCCGCGCTTGACTGGAACAGCGGAAAAATGGACAAACAGATCGTTTCGCAGTTTGCCGGGGTTTCCCCGCTCCTTGCGAAAGAAATCATGCACCTCGCGAAATTTTCCAACCCGGAAGCCGTTTCGGAAGCTTTTTTGTCCGTGATGGGGCGAATTAAAGTGTATGACATTGAACCCGTCATGATTACGGGGGCGCAAAAAGAGTCGTTTTATATGATTCCTCTCCAGTCTTTGGAAGGTGAAGTGAAAACTTTTGGCAGTTTAAGTACACTGCTTGACCGTTTTTATGTCGGGAAAGCAGAACGTGACCGCGTCAAACAGAAAAGCCATGATCTCGAGCGTTTTATTAAAAATGAACTGGAGAAAAACGAAAGTAAAATTAAAAAGCTTGAAGCGACGCTCGATTACGCACAAAATGCCGAGCAGTTCCAGTTGTATGGCGAGCTGCTGACGGCAAATCTCTATGCTGTGGAAAAAGGCATGAAAAAAATCGAAGTGCAAAACTATTATGATGAAAACGGCGCAATGGCGGTAATTGAGCTTGATCCGCTGAAAACCCCATCGGAAAATGCGCAAAGTTATTTTTCGCGCTACCAAAAGGCGAAACATGCGCAAACGGTGGTACAGGAGCAGATTGAAAACGCGAAAAATGAAGTGTTGTATTTCGAAAACCTCCTGCAGCAGCTCGAGACCGCATCCCCGAAAGATATTGAGGAAATCCGCGAAGAACTTGAGGAAGAAGGCTATTTGAAGAACCGCCATCGGAGGGCGCAGCGGCAAAAAGCGCACAGGATCACCCTTGAAAAATACGAAGCTTCTGACGGTACAGAGATTTTGGTCGGGAAAAACAATAAACAGAACGATTATTTAACAAATAAAGTAGCGGCCCGCGATGAAATTTGGCTGCATACGAAGGATATCCCGGGTTCGCACGTGGTGATCCGCAGCAAAAACCCGTCCCCGGAAACGATTTTAGAGGCCGCGAACCTGGCCGCCTACTTCAGCAAAGCGCGCCAATCCGCTTCCGTTCCTGTCGACTACACAAAAGTGCGCTACGTGAAAAAACCGAACGGTGCTAAACCAGGATTTGTCATTTACGAAAACCAGCAGACGGTATATGTCACCCCGGATGTAGAAAAAGTGCTGGTGATGAAGAAAGGGTGAACGGAGACAAAAGTGTGGAGGGCATTCTGCAGCCGGACAGCTGGCAGAATGCCCTCCATATTGCTTTTGAAAGGTAAAATTTCCGATTGCGTTATGGTTTTAAATACTTCCCCCACAATTACTCTCGGTCTTCATTTGGTTACTTATGATCAAAACGATCAATTTACAACTGTCTACTCGTTTTACAAAGCCCCTTAGGACCATTACGGTTCCTTTACTATTGCCTTTATATCTCTCCTAAAGTCTAAAACGCTGCCTTAACTAACGCATTACGCGCTTAATTGATTCAAAAATCTTAATATATCAAAATAATGTTCTTGATTTATTTTATCATATATTCTATCATTTTAGAAAACACTTTATATTTTTGGGGGTCTTTATATGGCAGTTGTTGAAAAAATCAGCGCTTTTGCAGGAAAGACATTCACCTTATGGGTGCTGATTTTTGCGGTGATTGCTTATCTCTTACCGCAGCATTTTGCATGGATTGGGAATTATATTGTACCTTTATTGGGAATTGTTATGTTCGGGATGGGACTGACACTTGATTTGTCGGATTTTAAAGAAGTATTTAAAAGACCGTTAGAAGTAGCACTTGGCGTGATCGGGCATTTTATCATCATGCCACTCATCGCCTTTTTGCTCGCTGCCAGCCTTAACCTTCCGAAAGATATTGCCATCGGGGTAATTCTCGTAGGATGCTGCCCGAGCGGCACCGCTTCAAATGTCATGGTATTTCTCGCGCGGGGGAATGTGGCGCTTGCGGTTGCGATTGCTTCTGTGTCAACGATTTTGGCGCCAATCGTGACGCCGCTGTTAATTCTGCTGTTTGCCAGCAAATGGGTACATGTCAGTGTGCTGTCTTTATTCCTTTCAGTTGTGCAAGTCATCATCGTCCCGTTAGTGCTCGGGTTTATCGTGAAAAAATTCTTTGGCAAACAGGCGAGGACAGGTGCAAAAGCGATGCCGCTCGTATCGGTTGTCGCCATCGTGCTAATCGTTTCGGGCGTTGTTGCCGGGAGCGCCGAAAAAATAGCACAGACGGCTTTATTGGTCTTTGCCGTAGTTATTCTGCATAATTTGCTTGGCTTTGTCATCGGCTTTTTCTTCGCCCGCTTGTGCGGCATGGATCTGGCCAAACAAAAAGCGGTATCCATGGAAGTCGGCATGCAGAATTCTGGGCTGGGCGTGGCCCTTGCTACAGCCCATTTCTCACCGCTTGCTGCCGTTCCAAGCGCGATTTTCAGCGTTTGGCACAACCTGTCGGGTTCTGTCTTAGCAAATATTTACAGCCGGATGAAAGATAAAAATCTCGAAACCGCCAATTCGGATCCTTCCGCAAGTCAGCACGCCTAAAATCTCGTACCTTGAAAATGCCATTAGGAACTTTTCCTAAGGGCATTTTTTATTCCTTTTCTCCCGAATATTAAGGTATACTTATAAATGAAAGTGTTACACGATTGATTGCTGTCATCACTTAAGGAGGATTTGCAATATGTCCATCAGCAGCCGTTTTGCTGTCGGCATTCATATACTCGCATTACTGGAGATCAATAAGAACGGTGTGAATGCATCGGAGTTCCTCGCCAAAAGCGTGAACACAAACCCGGTTGTCATCAGAAAAATTATGGGAATGCTGAAAAATGCCGGGCTCATCCATGTCCGCCCTGGAGTTGCCGGCGCGGAACTTGCCAGAGATATAAATGAAATTACCCTGCTTGATATCTATAAAGCTGTGAATGTTGTGAAAGAAAATGAATTGTTCAGCATTCACGACCATCCGAATCCGGAATGCCCTGTCGGGCGCAACATCCAGGGTACGGTGCAGGCGGTATTTGCCTGTGCGCAATCAGCGATGGAAAAAGTACTCGGGAACGTAACGCTTGAAAATATCGTGAAGGAGATTAAAAAGAAGGAAAAATTGAATGCATAATGATTCCAGGTAAAAGACCGAATTGCCGAGAAAAAGCCGTTCGGCCTTTTTTACATGTTCCTCTATAAATAAACCATATTCTTCCATAAACCGTTCTTCGTCTTCCAAATACGGATTGTGGTTACTTTTCTAAAAAAATAATCCATTTTGAATTTGGGTATAGGATCCGCCATTTTTTTGAGTACATAACTGGGTATTGGTCCCCCCTCGCCACACCTGGCATTCCTCCCCAGGAGTTACTACTAAGCTAATCTGTCCAAAAGTTGACGGTACAAAATTTCCTCTTTTTGACGGTAAACATGTCCAAGTGCTGTTCTTATTTAATTTTGAGTAATTTTTTGACGTAATGAAATGTCCGGTTTTTTAGTATTTTAACTCAAAAAGTAGCGGTGACGTTTAAGTTGTCCAAATGGGGGCGTTTCAGAGCATGATTTGGACAGAGATATTTGACTTCGCTACTGGGTGTACCGTTCTTAAAATAGCACGAAAATACATAGTCTTGCAGAGTCGAAATGTATAAAGGCAACTTGACATGGAGCCTCTGCGGGCATGATTCCCAAGCCAGGAAACCAGTAGTCTCTGGGGCTGGCTTCACCAAACGAGGCTATCATGCCCGCCTCTCACCACTAGTCATTGTATTTTTTATAGCAGTCGACATTTTAACACTTTTATAATTTGTACTTGACTGTTCTTTTCATGTTTGCTGACTAATGACGGAACGATCCAATCAAAAAACCTCCTTCTATTTGATTTTCAGGTAAAAACATATATACCCCTTTTCCGGAAATTTTCAACTTCCTTTTTAAAAAATATTTCATATTGTTATAATTTTTGTGAGAGAAACAGTTTAATAGGAAAGGAAGTTATACCACTGGAACAGTGGATGGATGCGTTAAAAATAAATAAGAAAGGGTGGGACCGGGTGGCCGGGGATTTTTTTGCCGCAACCGCACTGCCCGGATACGGCCCCTTTACCCCGGCAGAAAAGGAACTCAAATTGTTCGGGGATGTCCGGGGAAAGAAAATTTTAGAAATCGGGTGCGGCAGCGACCATTCGCTGAAATATCTGCATTGAACAAGGAGTAGGCGAATGATGGGGGCTTGACTTTTCTGACACACAGATCTGTACAGCGAAAACCGTTTTAGCAAATGCAGGAAATTCGGTCCATTTGTTCATCAGCCTCATGGAAGAAAATCCGAGTTTACCTGCCCAATATTTGACATTGTCTTTTCAATTTTTGCGTTGGGCTGGACAACAGACCTTCCAAAAACCTTGGCGAACATTTTCGGATACTTAAAACCCGTCGGAACGTTCATCTTCAGCTGGGAGCATCCTTTTTACAGCAGAATTGCATACAATGGAAAACAGTTCATCATGAAAGAATCTTATCATGATGAGGAGCCGCTTCAAAAAGAATCGTGGCATGGCGTCCCGATTGTGATGCATCAAAGGAAAATCAGTACCTTTGTTAATGAACTGATCCGCCACGGTTTTATCATTGAGAACATGGTAGAAGAATTTTTCGGCGAAACCGATACGAACAGCAATCCAAATGAATGGTATGTCTCTCAAAAAGCTGCGCTCGTCCCGCCGACGATTATTTTTAAAGCTTCCAAACCACAATAAGGAAGTTTTCCATGGAGCCCTGGGATATCTATGATATCAATAGGAATTTCACAAACAGAAAACATATCCGCGACATTCTACTGGCTGAAGGGGATTATCATCTGGTTGTACATGTATGGATTTAAATGATGAAGGGAAATATCTTACCACAAAACGGCATCCCGGCAAGCCCCCTCCAAATCTTTGGGATGTACGGGCAGGTCTGTTTTAGCTGGAGAAACGAGCCTTCAGGGCGTCCTCTGGGAAGTAAAAGAAGAAATTGGGATTGAGTTGCCAAAAAATAAAATGGAATGCATAAAAAGCGCGGACGGGACCAGTTTTATGATTTTTACGAAGTTTGGCTCATTCGGATAAACGTTCAATTTGATAACCTTACACTCCAAAAAAAAGAAGTGATTGATGCAAAATGGGTTTCAAAATCCGATTTGGAAAAATGTTTAAAGCTCATCAATTGGTTCCAACACTCGAATATTTTTCTGATCTTCTTCCCTAATGTCATAGGAATATGAAAAAAGAGGACTTACCAGCCGGTATGGGTAGACATTCATCACCTTTCCGCCGTTGATGTCTACCCCAAAATCACTGCAGAAAAGATTCTTTCTTTGATAGACAGGCCTATTTCTTCGTTTTCCGGGCAATCAAGATAATATTAAACACCATGCCAATTACGCTGACGATTCCGCATACTGTAAAAAGCGGATTTTGGGACTTTTTCCATAAATACAGATATGCGGCAATAACGGCAATGAAAACAAACAACTCCAGATTTAACACGAGAAACCCGGTTTTGTTTTTTCCTTTTCCACGTTTCTCCTCTCATTTCCTCGTTTACAACGTCATCCAGTATCTTTGTGTAACCCTATCTCCATGGTCCATTTCATTTTCAAGAATGCCGCCATTTTTTACGATCGTTTTGGCGGATCCAGTATTCTTTTTATCGCAGGTGAGCAGCACGCGTTCAAGCCCGAGTTCTTTTGCTTTTTCAAGTGGCATTTCAAGCATTTTCGAAGCTAAGCCTTTTCGACGTTCGGAAGGCCGGATGCCGTAGCCGACGTGGCCGCCGCTCTCAAGCAAAGCATCATTCAAATCATGCCTGATCTCTAGCGTCGTAAATTTTATTGTTTTCATCTGCCAAAACATACAATGTCGCCAGCACAAATCTCCACCTATACATGGCATCCGTTTCCTGAGAGCGCAAATTCCGGATAAAATCTTCACAGGAACGGCCGCCTAATTTTGATTTGGATGGGACAATCCTTTCCCCGCGATTTTCCCATTCCTGTAAATATTTCTTGTATTCTTCTTTCATTTTCAATACCGGTTTGACCAGTTTATACATCATGGCACCTTTTTTCTATCAATCTATTTGCGGAGAATGTAAACGTTTATGCACTTGATCGCCAGCCAATTTATAAAGGGTCGCAGCCACCGGAACGCCCAAAAGCATACCAACAACGCCGCCAAGACCTCCCCCGATAATCACCGCAGCCAACACCCAAAGACCAGGTAGGCCGATCGATGACCCGACCACTCTCGGGTAAATAATATTCCCTTCCACTTGCTGGAGTACAACAATAAAAATCAAGAAAAACAGGGCTTGCATCGGATTCACTGTCAGGATCATAAACGCGCCGAAAGCCGCCCCCAAATAAGCGCCGACGACCGGAATTAACGCCGTTGCGCTGATGAAAGCCCCGACCATGGCAGCGTACGGAAAATGGAGAAGAAACATGCCGGCCGTACATAAACAGCCTAAAATGACCGCTTCGACACACTGCCCAACGATAAAACTGGAAAAAGTATCATTTGCAACCCTTAAAACATAATATATTCTTTCCGACGTTTTCTTTTTCAAGAATGCCCGGATCACTTTATCGGCCTGCGCAGACAATTTTTCCTTGCTGGCTAAAATATAGACGGCAAAAATGATCGCAATGATGAGATTCATCACACCGCTTGTAAATGCCCCGGCAATGGAAAAGGTTGAATTCAGGATCCCGGTCAGCATTTTCGATAAAGAAGATGTCAATTTTTTCGTGACCGAATCAAGATCCACCTGCAGGCTTGATATTAATTTTCCGATACTGGAATATTGGCCACTGTTCGCCTGGAAATATGCCACGGTTTTGGAGTAGAATTCAGGAATGGCATTGATAACTACTGTAATAGCTTGTACCAATTGCGGAACAATAATCAGGATTAATATCGAAACGATCCCAAAGATCACCAGAAAGGATAACAAAATACCAGCCGTTCTCCGTGTTTTCCGGATCATTTTGTTGCCCGAATTTGGAAAATAAATGTGCTCGATTTTTTTCATTAAAATATTCAGGACGTAAGCGATCACCGCCCCCAGCACCAACGGAAATGCAACGTGCCAAATATTGCCGATCGCTTTAAGGATCGTTCCAAAATATTTGACGCAAAGCACGGCGATAACCGCCAGCAATATGTATTTTACCAATAAGCTAAACCTTATTTCTTTCATCCATGCCCCTCCATTTTTACCTCTTTCTGCACCAAGAAGTTTTTGCGGCAACTTTTCTTATTAACTTGATTATATTTGAAAAGAATAGAATTTACCGGATCATTTTGGCATCAAAAGAAAAATTAATTGTTGTCCAGTTTGACAATCAACCGAATAGCCGGATTTATCCTTTCCTACGCTGTTAAAAAGGTCGGTGTGTTTGAACCCCCCAGAAACAAGATAAGAAAATGCAGTTGAAAAAGGAATCAAGCTTATCAGAGAAAAGAGATGAAAAAGCTTTTTTAACTATCTGCAGCGTTTACTTCCCTCTCCGCACGATCATTTTGGATAAAGAAAGATGTCAAGAGTGCCAAAATACTGCCGCAGAAGCCAAACAAGAACAAGTGGTGTATGCCCTGCATATACGTTGCACCGCTTGTTAAAAAGGCGCCCATGACCGTCACCCCGATCGCAGTACCCATATTACGGGTAAACATAAAGAACGATGTTGAAATTCCTTTTTCGTGCCCGCTTACCATCTGCTGTGAACCAATAATCCCTACCGTTGAAATCAATCCAAAAGCTGCGCCGTGCACAATCATCACAAGAAAGACATAGTAGAAACCATGGCTTGGATTTAAGAAGATCCATAATAACCCTGAAATCAACAAAAGCAAATTTCCAATCATAAACAATATCCGGTAACCGTATTTTAAAATCCATTTTCCGGCAGGGACAGCGGCAGCCATCCAGCCGATGGACGATCCAAGCAAGGCAACCCCGCTCATTAACAGCGAAAGACCTGTCACTTTTTGCAGAAACAGCGGAATATAACTGGAAGCGCCAAACAACGCCACCGTTCCAATAAAGCTATTCACATTGATCCGTGCGATCGTTTTGTTTTTGAACATCGAAAGCGGAACAATCGGTGAACCTTGCCGTTTTTCATAAAAGTAAAAAACAATAAGAAAAACAACGCCAATTACTGCATATAAAATTTGGTTCCGGTGGACAACCGTGTCTAAAAGCAATAACGTGATCGACACGGCAAATAAAACCGCACCAATATAATCGACACTCGCCTTTTTCGGCTCGTAATGTTCTTGGTACGGCAACAGCGTGAGAAACGAAATGAGGCAGACCGGCAAATTTACAAAGAAGATCCATCTCCAAGTAAAATATGTAACGAAGAAAGACCCCAACAGCGGGGCAAGAACGGCGGACAAGCCCCACATGCCCGTAAACAGGGCCTGGATTTTCCCCCGGTTTTCAACGGAAAACAAGTCTCCAGCAATAATCGCCGGAAACGGCACCATGAACCCTGCCCCAATTCCTTGAATCGCGCGGAACACAATTAATTCGATCATCTCTGTTGCAAGCCCGCACATAAGCGATCCGACTAAAAACAAAAGAATGCCGAATCCAAACACTTTCTTTCGGCCGAATAAATCGGACAATCTTCCCGCGATCGGAGAAAGAATGGTACTTGTAATCATATAGGATGCAAATGCCCATGCATACAGGTCAAACCGGCCGAGCTCTTTTGCGATCACGGGCATCGTCGTGTTCATAATGGTCGAATCAATCGATGACACCAGCATCGCCAAGACGATACTGATCATAACGGAAGTTCTGTTGCTCATGTACTCTCCCCTTTTACTTTAAAATCCCGTTCTCAGTAACGATGTGCTTAACGGCAATATCATAAGATTGGAGAGGCAGGTCCTCTCTTATCTGTTCGGAATAAACCAAAGAGACCGTATCATTTGGAAAATCTGCAAGAAACCGGTCGTAATACCCGCCGCCAAAACCGATCCGGTAGCCTTTTGTGTTAAAAACAAGACCGGGAACAACCAGCAAATCGATTTTCTGCTTGTCGACTTGCTCCGTTTCATTAGTTTTCGGTTCCAAAAGGTTAAAGAAGCTTTTCTCCAGTTGCCCAAAAAGGTCGAGCCGGTAAAAGAGGAGCTTTTTTTCTTCCGGCACGCATTTCGGCACACAAACTGTTTTTCCCTGCCCCCAGCCGGTTTCGATGATGGGCTTTGTGTCCCATTCAAATCCTTGGGAAACCGTAATGCCGATCGTTTTGGCATGGTTCCATAAATTTGATGAAAATAATCGGGCATGCAGTTTCTCTTCTATGTTCTGTTTTTCCCGTGCGTCCAGGCTTTTTAAATAGGCAATCATTGACTTCCGCAGTTCCGTTTTGTCCATTTCCTCAACTCCAAAGCTCATTATGAAAAATTTTTTTCTTTTTCATCATAACATTTTATCCAGGGAGTTTAAAAGGAAAAGCGCCTAAGCCGTATACTTGGGGGTGTCCCAATGCAAGCTTTTATGGATTTGCCAAGTTATTTTTAATAATAAATTCATGGTCAGAACCGGAATGAAAGAACCTTGGGAAACCGCCCGGGTACATGGGGAATGAGGAAATTTTTTCAGTTCTCATTCTCTTCCAGGATCGATCGTTTCGGCAATTCCCGTATCACATCCCGGATCCGTTTCATTCGCTTGTTCCCCTGGCCGATGACGCGAAGCAGGTTATAGGCGAACATGCCAAAATGCAGGACGAGTTCGTTTGTTTTGTCATGTTTGGATGGCAACTGTTTAAAATGAAGATCAGACTTGAATTCACGATTGATTTGATTACAAACTTTCTGATGTTCGTTGTAAAGCTGCAAAACGGCTGCTGCCGGGATACCCAGCGTTGTCCAGTACAATTCCATCTCATATTGCGGCATCAAAAAGATTTGCCCGTTTTGATCAATGGTCCTTTCAATCATTTTAAAAACTTTACGGACGGTTCTTCCCTGACCGTTTACAGTAACGTTTTCAGGCACAAATCCAAAATATACATTCTCCCCTTCGCGTTCAATGCAGCACATGCCGTGTTTCAGGGCGTTTTCAATCCATGCATCCGTATTTTGCGGAGTTTGTCTCAAAATAAAATCCATTTCATGTTCAAGCAATACCGATACAATTTCAGTGCTGTCCTCCCCGGTATCAAGCCGCCAAAGAAAAGGGCCGGCTGCCAATTTTTGCGCAGACTGGACGGTTTTTTGAATGAATTGCAGTTCCGTAGCCGTTTCAAATTGGATGCAGTACCCTTCCTGACCGATGAAAGCAAATGGACCTTCAATCTCAACTGATACATACGCTTGATCTTTTATGAACACCGGGCTGACCGGCGCATTGGTTTGGTGAATCAGTTCCAGAGACTCTTCCATTAAAATGCCGTTCCATTCATCCGATAAGGCAGCCTCGTCCAACCGGTGCTCCAAAACCGCGCTGGAAGGCACCCTTTCGAGATTGAAAGAAGAGCGGAAAAACGTGTCATTGCGGAAAGCTTCAATTGCGCCAAAATCCTTCTTTCCAAGGCAAAGCAGCCCGATATAAGACTTGGCCACATCCCCGTTCGAATATCCAAGGTTTCGTTTAATATTTTCCGATATGGCATTGTCAAGCCTTGAAGCAAGGTTCGTTTGCTGGAGGAGAAACCCCACCACCGCCAAACCCGAACAGAATGGCACAGACCCTGTGGTATACTCGATGCGAAATTTGTTCATAACATCACCTAAATAGATTGATATTTTTATTATACTAAAAATGGGTGCCTAATTTTTCTATTTGATATATAATCAACTTGTAGTCTGAATTTTTTTAATCAGGGAGGAAGTGAACCATGCTTTATAAAGATCGTACAAAATCTCTTGAGCTGTTTATTTTTAAATCGTTAAACAGACGAATGGATCTCACTGAAAAAGACAAGCAGTACTATTGGAATCTCGAAAAAGGATACGAAGGGGAGCGTCACTTGGACTTGCTGACAGAGAAACTTGAATGCGATTGCTTAGTATTGAATGATTTGCGTCTCTACTTGAACAATACGACATTCCAGATAGATACGCTTGTGATTACCGGGGAAACCATTTACGTGTTTGAAGTGAAAAATTATGAAGGCGATTTTTACTACGAAGGGGAAAGAATTTATGAAATAAGTCCGAGATCAGCAACCCGCTTATTCAATTGAGGCGTTGCGAATCGCTTTTCCGGCAGCTGCTCCATTCGCTCGGATTTGACATGCCTGTCGCTGCTTCCGTTATTTTTATTCACCCCGAATTCACTCTTTATCATGCCCCTCTGAATACGCCACTTATTTTCCCGACTCAAATCAACCGGTATTTTAAACATTTGAATTCATTGCCTGCAAAGCTGAACGGCAAACATAAGAGACTGGCGGAAAAACTTCTGTCGCTTCATATTGAAGAATCGCCTTTTATGCAGCTGCCCCGGTATGAATATGAGCAGTTACGGAAAGGGATTATTTGCGCATCGTGCGGTTCGTTTTCTTGTGCTGTTCAGGGAAGGAGCATCGTTTGTGAAAACTGCGGGCACCGCGAAACCGTTGAAGCGGCGTTCATATGGAGTATCAGGGAATTTCAAATGCTGTTTCCTGATCGAAAAATTACAACGAAGGGAATCTATGATTGGTGTAAAATCGTGGATTCGAAGAAGAGGTTAAATAGAATACTGGAGAAAAATTTTAATAAAGCATGTAGCGGTAGGTGGTCCTACTACAAATAATTTTGCTGGCTGTATTTTTTTAAAGAACACTGTAAGTTTTAGTTAACACATTTCGTAAAGGGCGGCGTTTTTGTTTGTTCAATGATATATTTGCTTTATTCTTTTGATTATGCAGTTTC
The DNA here is from genome assembly GCF_008974185.1 of Weizmannia acidilactici. Taxonomy (GTDB): domain Bacteria; phylum Bacillota; class Bacilli; order Bacillales; family Bacillaceae_C; genus Weizmannia; species Weizmannia acidilactici. The sequence goes on along the minus strand of NZ_BKZP01000001.1, from coordinate 22,949 downwards.
TTTGTTTTTCTTCCTTTAGTCTTGTTTGTGTCTCTGAAAAAGACAATATTTATCTTTTTGGCTGCCTCAATTAGACAATTGCTGAACGGGGCGGATCCCTTTTGTCCTTTTAGCTGCCTGTAAAAGATAATTCTTTTCGGGTTTGACAGACTTTTGTCTTTTTCCACTTTTGTAAATGACAGTTTCCCCTAATTTTTTCTGTACTGTGTCTTTAAACATAAAAAGGGCCTCAACCAGCCCTCCAGTTCACAAGTCATTTCCCCCAATTCTCCGAATCCTGCCTCCATTCCTGCAGCGTTGCCAAGTCTTCTTCCCGGATCAGGCCTTTTTCCACGCCTACCTCAAGCAGCGTGGTATAATTCGATAAGGAATAAGCCGTAATGCCTTCCCGTGTAAAATTCTCCGCCCCGGCCGGCAGTTCGTATGTAAAGATCGTGACAACGCCAAGCACTTCGCAGCCGGCATCACGCAAAGCACGGACAACTGTAAGCACACTTCCGCCGGTTGATATTAAATCTTCCACAACGACAACTTTCTGGCCGGGTGCGACCCGTCCTTCGATTTGATTGCCTTTCCCATGCTTTTTCGCGCTCGAACGCACGTAAACCATCGGCAGGTTCATCAGATCGCTTACAAACGCGGCGTGTGCGATGCCGGCTGTTGCGGTTCCGGCGATGACTTCTGCTTCCGGAAAATGCGCTTCAATCAGCTTTTTCAGCCCGATCGCAATTTCTTTCCGCAAATTCGGGTACGACAAAGTAATACGGTTGTCGCAGTAAACCGGCGACTTGATGCCCGATGACCATGTAAAAGGCTCGTTCGGTTTTAAAAAAACGGCTTCAATATCCAGTAATTGTCCGGCGATATAATTTTCCATTATTCTTTCCCCCATTGCTGTTTAACCTTTAAGTAGGCAGTATACGGATCGGCTGCTTTCGTAATCGAGCGCCCGACAACGATTGCGGTTGCGCCGAGTTCCCGCGCTCTCTCCGGCGTGACAACACGCTTCTGGTCGGACGCACCATCCCCGGCCAGGCGGATGCCCGGCGTCACTTTTAAAAAGGCAGCGCCGATCCGATCCATGATATCGCGGGCTTCGAGCGCCGAGCAGACCACGCCGTCAAGCCCGGATTCGTAAGCAAGCGCGGCATAATCGAGAACGGATTCGCGCAACGGCTTTAAAATGCCCTGTTCTTTCTGCATCTGCGTTTCTGATGTGCTGGTAAGCTGCGTCACCGCGATGAGCGCGGGGCGTTCTCTCCCGGCGCGGGTACCGGCATCAAGACCTTCGAGCGCAGCTTCCATCATCTCGGATCCCCCGGCGGCATGGACGTTGACCATGTTCACATCAAGCGCAGCCAGCCCTTTCATCGACTGCCGCACCGTATTCGGGATGTCGTGCAGTTTTAAATCGAGAAAAATGTCATGCCCCATTTCCTTCAGGGAAGCAATCAAGCCCGGGCCGGTTTGATAAAATAATTCCATTCCCACTTTCACATAGAGCGGTTCGCCGTGAAACCCCTGCAGAAATTCCCGGGTATCCTCCCACGAAGGAAAATCCAGGGCAATGATCGGTTTATGCATATTGTTTATGGCTCCTTCCAACAAACTCTGTAATCTTTTTAACGCCGAGCTGTTCCATCACTTCCGGCAGTTTTTGGATAATGCGAGGGCAGATGAGAGGTTCAATAAAATTGGCGGTGCCGACTGCGACTGCGCTTGCGCCGGCGTATAAAAATTCAATGACATCTTCTGCCGTTTGGATGCCGCCCATTCCAATGATTGGAACTTTCACCTGTTGACTTACTTGGTAAATCATCCGGATGGCCACAGGTTTAATCGCCGGCCCGGATAAGCCGCCCGTTTCATTGGCAAGCACCGGCCGCCCCGTCTTCAAATCCAGCTTCATGCCGAACAACGTGTTGATCATTGTCAGCCCGTCCGCACCGCCGGCTTCCACCGCTTTCGCAACCGCAACAATATCAGTCACATTTGGGGAAAGTTTCACATATACCGGCACTTCGGAGACGGTTTTGACTTTCCTTGTCAGTTCATACGCCATGACCGGATCAGTGCCGAACGTAATGCCTCCCGATTTTACATTCGGGCAGGAAATATTGAGTTCAAGTGCATGGACATTCGGCGCTTTTGAAATATGCTCCGAGACATACACATAGTCTTCAATCGTGGATCCGGCCACATTCGCAATGATCGGGACATCGTAGTATTCCAAAAACGGCAGCTCTTCGGCCATTACTTTTTCAAGTCCCGGGTTTTGCAGGCCGATCGCGTTCAGCATGCCGGCTTCCGTCTCCGCAATGCGCGGGGGCTGGTTACCGAAGCGCGGTTCTTTTGTTGTGGCTTTGATCATGATCGCGCCCAATTCGCTTAAATCATACCATTGGCTGTATTCCCGCCCGTAGCCGAAGCAGCCCGACGCCGGCATGACCGGATTTTTCAATGATAATCCGGGCAATTCCACACGCAAGTCGGTCATATGAGCACCTCCCCCATTTCAAATACAGGGCCGTCGCTGCAAACCTTTTTCGTGGCATTATCCGGGCTATTTTTTGTCCGGCAGACGCACCCGTAGCAGGCGCCGATTCCGCATGCCATCCGTTCTTCGAGTGAAAAAAATCCGCGCCGGCCCGGGTATTCCGTTTCCAATGCCCGCAACATCGCCGCCGGGCCGCATGCGTAAATACAGTCAAAGTTCCATCCATCACCGGCCAAAGCATCTGTTACAAACCCTTTTGTTCCGCGGGAGCCGTCCACTGTTGCTACGGAGGTTGGGGCGAGTGCAGAAAATTGATCGATATAAAAGGCGTGCGCCGCCGATTCAAATCCGAGCACATGCCGGACCTCGACGCCTCTTGCTTTGAGTTGTTTAGACAGTTCGTAAAGCGGGGGAACTCCGATGCCGCCGCCGACAAGGAGCGCTTTTTGCCCGTGCCGGAGTGCATCAACCGGAAACCCGTTGCCTAAAGGGCCGAGCACATCCAATTTTTCCCCTGGATTCATTTCCGCCATCATTTTCGTCCCTTTCCCCTGCGCCCGGTAAAGAATTGTGATTTCGCACCTGTCCCGGTCCAATTCCGCAATGCTGATCGGCCGCCTGAGCAGCGGGTCAATTCCGCTGCCGACTTTAATATGGATAAATTGGCCGGGGCGGGCTATTTGCCGGACCAAATCACCCGCAAGCACCATTTCATAGATGTCTTTTGCAATGCTGCTATGCTTTTTGACTACCATTTGTTCCTGCATCATGCGCGTATCACCTGCTGTTCTTCTTGTGCAATCGGACGGATCGAGAAGCTCATCGATTCCAAAATGGACAGGATCGCGGCTGCCGTATCGAGCGAAGTCAGACACGGGATGCCGCTTTCGACCGCTTGCCTGCGGATTTGGAACCCGTCGCGCTCGTACTGCTGCCCTTTTGTGATCGTGTTCAGGACAAACTGCACTTCGCCTTTTTGGATCGAGTCGAGCACCGTATCGCCATCTCCCCCGATTTTTTCCACTTCTTCAACAACTAACCCGTTTTCCCTCATAAATTTTGCCGTTCCTTCTGTTGCTTTTAACGTAAAGCCGATATCAATGAAGCGTTTCGCGAGCGGCAGGGCTTCCCGCTTGTCTTTATCGGCAATGGTAAACAGAATGCTGCCGTTCAACGTCAGTTTTGTGCCCGCAGCAGCCAGCCCTTTGTACAAGGCTTTTTCGAAAGTCAGATCGCGGCCCATGACTTCGCCTGTCGATTTCATTTCCGGCCCGAGCGTCGGTTCAACCCGTTTCAATTTGGCAAAAGAGAAGACCGGCACTTTGACGAACACTTCCTGTTTTTCAGGCCTCAGCCCGATGCCGAAACCGAGTTGTTCTAGCGATTCACCTATCATCACTTTCATGGCAAGTTTGGCCATCGGGACATCGGTAATTTTGCTTAAAAACGGCACGGTTCGGCTCGATCGCGGGTTGACTTCAATCACATAAAGCTCATTGTTTGAAACGATAAACTGGATATTCATCAAGCCTTTAATTTCAAGTCCTGCCGCCAGCTTTTTGCATGTTTCAACCATTTCCGCTTTCAGATCTTCTGCCAAACGCTGCGGCGGATAAACCGCTATCGAGTCTCCCGAATGGACGCCGGCGCGTTCGATATGTTCGACAATGCCGGGGATGAGCACATCTTTGCCGTCCGCAATGACATCGACTTCAAACTCTTGGCCGGTAACATAGCGGTCAACGAGCACCGGCTGGTTCGGGCTTACCTTTACCGCCGTCTTCATGTACTGGCGCAAATCATCTTCATGGTAGACAATTTCCATCGCACGGCCGCCGAGCACGAATGAAGGGCGCACCAAGACCGGATATCCGATTTCTTCCGCGATTGCGACCGCTTCTTCCACTGAAGTACCGGTTTTTCCAAGCGGGCGTTTAATGCCGAGTTGGCTTAAAACATGGTCAAACTTGTCGCGGTCTTCAGCACGTTCCAAATTTTCAAGCGTAGTGCCGAGAATGCGCACGCCGCGTTCAGCCAGTTTTTCCGCGAGATTGATTGCCGTCTGGCCGCCAAACTGGACTACAACTCCTTCCGGCTGTTCAAGATCAATAATGTGCATGACATCTTCAATTGTCAGCGGTTCAAAATAGAGCTTATTGGAGATGCTGAAATCGGTTGAGACCGTTTCCGGGTTGTTGTTGATAATAATCGCTTCATAACCCGCTTCCTGGATCGCCCAGACAGCATGTACCGTTGCATAGTCGAATTCAATCCCCTGACCGATTCGAATCGGGCCTGACCCGAGAACGATGATGCTTTTTCTGTTTGTGACAACCGATTCGTTTTCCTCTTCATATGTACCGTAAAAATACGGCGTTTCCGATGCGAATTCCCCTGCGCATGTGTCGACCATTTTATACACCGGCAAAATTCCATGCTGTTTCCTCCACTCGTATACTTTTTCTTCTCCCGTGTTCCACAATTTGGCGATCACGCGATCCGCAAAACCCATCACTTTTGCTTTTTGGGCAGCTTCAACATCCCACGATGAATCAAGCAGCGTTTTTTCGAAGCGGATGATTTTTTCGAGCTTATACAGGTAGAACAGGTCAATTTTGCTCCAGTCGTGAAGCTGTTCGATTGAAATCCTCCTTCTTAACGCTTCTGCCAGGTAAAATAGGCGTTCATCCCCGGCGTTGCGGATTCGCTTTTCGATCGTTTCCATGCTGATTTCCCCGCCGTTTTCCAGCTCCAAATGTTGGAGGCCGATTTCAAGCGAGCGCACGGCTTTTAACAGCGATTCTTCAAACGTGCGGCCGATCGCCATCACTTCGCCGGTCGCTTTCATCTGGGTGCCGAGCCTGCGGTATGCTTGTTCAAATTTATCAAACGGAAAACGCGGGATTTTTGTGACAACATAATCGAGCGCCGGTTCAAAATTGGCGTAAGAGGTGCCGGTAACCGGGTTTTTCATTTCGGCAAGCGTCAGGCCGACCGCTATTTTTGCCGACAGTTTCGCAATCGGGTAGCCGGTCGCTTTTGATGCAAGCGCCGATGAACGGCTCACACGCGGATTGACTTCGATGACATAGTAGTCAAAACTGTTCGGGTCAAGCGCAAGCTGCACATTGCAGCCGCCTTCGATGCCGAGCGCACGGATAATTTTTAAAGAAACATTGCGGAGCATTTGGTATTCTTTATCGCTCAACGTCTGGCTAGGAGCGACAACAATCGAGTCGCCGGTATGGACGCCGACCGGGTCGATATTTTCCATATTGCATACGACAATGGCGTGGTCTTCGCTGTCGCGCATCACTTCGTATTCGATTTCTTTAAAGCCGGCGATGCTTCTTTCAAGCAAGCACTGACGGACAGGGCTTTGGAGAAGGCCGTTAGTGACCGTTTCAACCAATTCTTCTTCATCATGGCAAATGCCGCCGCCGGTTCCGCCCAATGTGTAAGCCGGGCGCACGATGACCGGATAGCCTGCTTTCTGAACAAATTGGTATGCTTCTTTCAGCGAGTGGATGATCATGCTTTCCAGCACAGGTTCATGGAGTTTTCCCATCAGGTCGTGGAATGCTTCGCGGTCTTCCGCCTGTTCGATCGCGGACAGTTTTGTCCCGAGCACTTCAACGCCGTACTGGTCGAGAATGCCGGATTTCGCCAATTCCATTGCAATATTCAAGCCGGTCTGGCCGCCGAGCGTCGGGAGCAGGGCGTCCGGGAGTTCTTTCCGGATGATGCTGCTGACAAATTCAGCGGTAAGCGGTTCAATATAAACTTTATCCGCCATTTCCGTATCGGTCATAATCGTCGCAGGATTGGAGTTGACCAAAACGACCTGATAGCCTTCTTCTTTGAGGGCAAGACAGGCCTGCGTTCCCGCGTAATCAAATTCAGCAGCCTGGCCGATGACGATCGGTCCGGACCCAATCACAAGGATTTTTTGAATATCAGTGCGTTTTGGCATATTTGTGTTCCTCCTGATGCTGATCGATCATGTTTAAAAACTGGTCAAATAACCGGTTTGAATCGTGCGGGCCGGGTGATGCTTCTGGATGATACTGGACGGTGAAAGCCGGATATATTGTATGGGCCAGCCCTTCAATCGTACCGTCGTTTAATGCCCGTTCCGTCACCATCAGGCCGGTTCCCGATAGCGATTTTTCATCAACTGCATAGCCGTGGTTTTGCGATGTGATCACCGTTTTGCCCGTTTGGATGTCCTGGACGGGATGATTGACGCCACGGTGGCCGAATGTTAATTTAAACGTATCGGCGCCGCAGGCAAGGGCAAACAGCTGGTGGCCGAGGCAGATCCCAAACAGCGGCAATTTTCCAAGCAGGCCTTTGACCATTTGGATCCCGCATGCGACATCTTTCGGATTGCCGGGGCCGTTTGAAAGCATGACGCCATCCGGCCGGAGCGACAAAATCTCAGCTGCCGTAACGTTGTAAGGCATCACCGTAACGCGGCAATTCCGTTTCGTGAGCTCTGTTAAAATGCTTTTTTTTGCGCCAAAATCGACAAGAACGACATGTTTGCCCGGCCCATCTATTTCATACCGCTTTTTTGGGGAAACTTGCGCGACCGCATCACGGACGGACGGCTTCGCTTTCAGGCCGGCAATTACCGTATCAGCATCTTCATTTTCTGCGCAGATCGCCGCCCGCAGCGTTCCGAACGCCCGGATTTTCCGCGTTAATTTTCTTGTATCAATGCCGGCGATCCCCGGAATCTCTTTTTCCTTTAAAAATTCACCAAGCGACAAAGTGCTCCGCCAGTTGGACGGGTATTCCGCCGCTTCTTTTACAACGAGACCTGTTACATACGGCCTTGACGCTTCGAAATCGTTCCAGTTGATGCCGTAATTCCCGACCAATGGATATGTAAATGTCACGATTTGGCCGTAAAATGACGGGTCTGTCAATGTTTCCTGGTAGCCGGTCATTCCGGTTGTAAAGACGATCTCCCCATATGAATCTTTTAAACTGCCAAACCCCTCCCCTTTGAAAATGGTGCCGTCTTCCAAGATCAATTGTCTTTTCACTTTACCGCCAACTCCTTTCCCCATACCAATTCCCCGTTTGCCCATGTTGCTGCCGGAAAACCTGTGCAAACGCGGCCCCCAAACGGGGAGTTTTTCCCTTTTGATAAAAATTCATACGGAATGATGATTTTCCGCTCCTTTATGTCCACTGCCGTGATGTCGGCGGCTGCCCCCACTTCAAGCACGCCGTACGGAAGGCCGAATGCCTTTGAAGGTTTTACCGTCATCCAGTCGACAAGCTGTTTCAGCGTAAAAATTCCTTGTTCGACAAAATGCGTATATAAAAGCGGAAAAGCAGTTTCAAATCCGGTGATGCCAAACGGTGCCAGTTCAATGCCCTTTGCTTTTTCTTCCGCGGCGTGTGGAGCGTGGTCGGTTGCGATAAAATCGATCGTTCCGTCCAAAAGGCCTCCAATTAATGCGTCTCGGTCTTCTTTTGTCCGAAGTGGCGGGTTCATTTTCCAGTTTGCATCCGCATCCGGAATATCGTCTTCGCACAAAAGCAGGTGGTGCGGCGTTACTTCCGCCGTTACCGGAATACCGGCCCTTTTTGCATCGCGGACAACCCGGACCGACTCTTTCGTGCTGATATGGCAGACATGGTAATGGCAGCCGGTTGCCTCCGCAAGCAGTACATCGCGGGCAATCTGCACCGACTCGCATACGGAAGGGATTCCTTTCAAGCCGTGCGCTGCCGCAAATTTCCCGTCATGCACGCAGCCGCCGTGTATGAGCGAGTTGTCTTCGCAGTGGGCCACAATCGCCATTCCAAGCGCTTTTGCCTGTGCCATAGCGCGAAGCATTTGGTCCGCTTCCTGCACGCCCACGCCGTCATCAGAAAAAGCAAAGGCGCCTTGTGCTTTTAAACCGGCAAAATTGGAAAGCTCTTTTCCTTGTTCATCAAGCGTGATCGCCGCATAAGGCAGTACGCGCACCACCGCATCCTGTTTGATTTTTTCCTGCACAGCCGCTAGCCTCTCCGGCCGGTCGGTCACCGGGTTTGTGTTCGGCATCGCGGCGATTGTCGTAAATCCGCCTTTTGCCGCCGCCATCGTCCCGGTACGGATCGTTTCTTTATGTTCAAACCCGGGATCCCTCAAATGCACATGCAGATCTACAAAGCCCGGTAAAATCGCAAGCTCTTCCGCTTCAAATACAGCCTCGCCTGCGGTTTTCAGGCCCGCTCCGATTTCCGCAATTTTGCCTCCCTTTACTCGGATATCTTTTTGCACCAGCTTTCCGTTTTTATCCAATACAACGCCGTTTTTGATCAACCAGCCCATTCAGCAAACCACCTTTTCTTTTTGTAAAATTGCTTTTAAAATTGCCATCCGGACAAAAACCCCGTTTTCCATCTGTTTAAAAATCCGCGAGCGGCCGCATTCCACGAGGCAGCTTGCGATTTCAACATCGCGGTTGACCGGCGCCGGATGCATAATGATGCTATTCGGCTTCATCATCCGCTCCCTTTCCACTGTCAGCCCGTATTCGTGGTGGTATTCTTCTTTGGAAAGATGCGCGGTTTCTTTATGGCGCTCATGCTGGATCCGAAGAAGCATCACCACATCCGCTTCCCTGACGCCCTGGTCCACGGATATATAATCAATGTTCATTGTCGGATCATACCATTCGACAGGCCCCGAGCACTTTACGGTTGCGCCGAGCTTTTGCAGGGCGCACGCGTTCGACCTGGCCACACGGCTGTGCACGAGGTCCCCGATGATGCAAACGTTTAAGCCGCGGAACGTGCCAAATTCTTGTTGGATCGTTAAAAGGTCCAGCAGGCACTGGGACGGATGCTGGCCGCTGCCATCGCCCGCGTTTACAATCGAAAGTTCCACGTTCCCGGCCAGTTTTTTGTAATATTCATCTTCCTGATGGCGGATGACAACGACCCTGACGCCGATCGACTGCAAAGTTTTCACCGTATCGTACAAAGTTTCGCCCTTCAGCACGCTGGATGCCCCGACTTCAAACGGGAGCAGTTCCAAACCGAGCCGTCGCTCCGCCACTTCGAAACTGCATTTTGTCCGCGTGCTCGGTTCATAAAACAGATTTACTGCAAAAACCGGTTCCGGTGTTTTCCATTGCGCCCCTTTTGAAAAAGCATCCGCTTCTTCCAGCAGCTCAAGAATTTCATCATTCCTCAAATCGGACATCGTCAGGAAATGCTGCATGTTAACATCCTCCTTATTTTTTCAAGCGGCAGCCTGTGCTCGTGTTTCTCCAGCTTCATCGCCATCCTGCAGTTCCGTAAAAAAACACCCTGCAATCAAGCAGGGTGCGCGAGAACAGGCACAGCAAGGCGAATGCCATGCTACGCCGGCACCCTTTCAAGCCTCTCTGGACTTGTGATTAAAAGGTGTTCCGTATTGACTTTTCATATCTAGGCCACGCGATTTCAGCGATTCCCAAAAAAGCCCTCTTTGCCGCGAGGGTGCAAAGAGGGCCCTAAAACCATCCTTTGCACACCTCACGGGACATGTTTTAAAAGGATTATTCGTTGATGCTGACCTGGTCCCGCCCGTCAACATCTGTTAATTGTACGACAATTCTTTCCGACTGGCTCGTCGGGATATTTTTCCCGATAAAGTCGGCTCGGATCGGCAGTTCCCGGTGGCCGCGGTCGACAAGCACCGCCAGCTGGATCCGGCTCGGACGGCCGCTGTCCATGAGCGCATCCATGGCGGCGCGCACCGTTCTGCCCGTGTATAACACGTCATCCACCAAAATCACTTTTTTATCCGTAATGCTTGACGGCAGTTTGGTGCCTTTTACTTCCGGTTCGCCATCGGCCGTTTTTTTGCTTAAATCATCGCGGTACAGCGTGATATCAAGTTCACCGACTTCCACCGGGCACCCTTCAATCTGCTCAATCCGGGCGGCCAATCGTTCAGCCAAATAAATGCCGCGCGTTTTGATTCCGACGAGCATCGTATCTTCAATGCCTTTGTTCCGTTCGATAATTTCGTGGGCGATCCGCGTCAAAGCCCTGCGGATCATGACTTCATCCATTACGATCGCTTTTTGGACCATGTTGTCACCTCTGGGAAAAAATCAAAGCCTTCCGCTGGGAGAGGCAGGAAGGCTTATTTGTAAAAAGTATCGTTCCCTTGCCAGCCTCACGGGACTGTTTTTAAAAGGCTTATGAAGTTATTTTTACCTTAAACTTTTTTCGGCGGTTTGTCAATTCTTTTTTCACAAACCTAATCTCAGCTTGTTTAAAAGCGCTTGGAAATCGTCCGGCAGCGGTGATTCGAACTCAAGATATTCCCCCGTGCGCGGATGGCGGAACCCGAGCACCCCGGCATGGAGCGCCTGCCCGCCGAAATCGATCGTTTTTTTCGGGCCGTATTTCGGGTCGCCGGCAAGCGGATGGCCAATATATTTCATATGGACGCGGATTTGGTGGGTGCGCCCAGTTTCCAGCTGGCATTCAATAAACGTATACTTGTTAAAACGTTCCAAGACGCGGAAATGGGTGACCGCCGGCTTGCCATTGTCCACTACAGCCATGCGCTGCCGGTCAGCAGGGTCCCTTCCGATCGGGGCATCAATCGTCCCTGCATCATGCGGGATATTGCCGTGGACGAGCGCATAATATTTGCGCGTTACCGTTTTTTTGCTTAGCTGCTCCGCCAGTTTTTCATGTGCCATATCGTTTTTGGCGACCATTAAAAGCCCTGATGTGTCTTTGTCAATGCGATGGACAATGCCGGGGCGGAGCACGCCGTTAATACCCGATAAATCTTTGCAATGGTACATTAAGCCGTTCACAAGCGTTCCCGAGATGTGCCCGTTTGATGGATGGACAACCATGCCTTTTGGCTTGTTGACGACAAGCACATCAACATCTTCATAGTAAATATCAAGATCCAAATTTTCCGGCAGAATATCAAGCACTTCCGGTTCAGGCACTTCCACCCCGATAATGTCCCCCGCGGCGCATCTGTAATTCGCTTTTTCTTTCTTCCCGTTTACGATTACATTTCCATCTTTGATCCATTGCTGGACTTGCGATCTCGACCATTCTTCCTGCATGGAGGAAACGATTTTATCAAGCCTTTCATTTGCTTCATGTTCAAGAACGGTGTGGTCCATTTTTTCTATCAATTTTCTCCTTTGTCTTCCTCTCATCAAAAAGCATAAAAATAAATAACAGCACAACGCCAATGGTTAAACTGGAATCAGCCGCGTTAAAAACGGCAAAATCGTAGCTGCCGAAGCGCAAATGGACAAAATCGACCACTTCGCTGCGGAACAGGCGGTCGATAAAATTGCCTACCGCACCGCCCAAAATGAGCCCGAGACTGATGCCGAGCAATAACCTGTTTTTGGCGTATTTTTGGATGTAATAAATAATACCGGCAACCACGGCCACAGTAATCACATAAAACAGCCACATTTGCCCTTCCAGTATGCTGAAGGCAGCGCCTGTGTTGCGTGTCGATGTAATAAAAAAGAAGTTCGGGATGACTTCGATGCTCTCCCCGATGTACATATTTTTTAAGACAAGCCATTTTGTCAGCTGATCAATGCCGATTACAATGAGTGCAATAGCATAATATAAAATAAACAATTGGTTTTCCTCCGCCCATGTTTGTGTGGCCGCACGACTTACTTTGCCGCCGGCCGCATGTTTTCTTTCTGCATTTTACCATAAACAAAGGGCAGCGAAAAGAAAAGGACTAATGGAATATGTCATATGGGACGGGTACTTTTCCATACACCCAGATATTCTGCCAGTCCGCCGGCGACAGAAGCGTCGGGATTTCCTGCAGCCACTCCTGCGGAATTGCGTCTTCATCCACGGTATTGATTCTGGATAAAGCCGTTTCGATATCTTTTAGTTCTTCTTGAATCAAGCTTTGCACAACCTCGTGCTTCGATTCATAAGCGCTTAATTCTTCTTTCAGGGATTGCAGTAACGTCTCGATCTCATTGCCCAATTCGCCCAGCCCCCCATTCAGGTTGTTGCTTTTAGCATTCCCGGGCTGCCGGCGGATTTTCGGAAAAACGTTTACTAAAAGTAACAAAATCATGTAATGGTAAGCTGTTTTTCCAGCATAAAAAACCGGCGCTGCACCCGTAATAGAAGCAGCACCGGCTTCACCGAAATCACACTTGCGCATTCAACGTTTTCACGACAGATGCGCAGCGCGGGCAAAGGGTTGGATGATCATGGTCATGGCCGACATCAGGTGTAACAACCCAGCAGCGTTCGCACGTTTCGCCTTCCGCTTTTTCCACAATAATCGCGGCATGTTCCAATTTTAAAGCATTTTCCGGCGCTTCATCAAGCGAACCCGCCACTTCAAACCCGGAGATGATGAACAATTGTTTTTTGCTTTCCGAAATGCTGTCCAGCAACGCTTTTGTTTCATCATTGACATACAAAGTTACTTTTGCGGTCAGCGATTTCCCGATCACTTTTGCATTCCGTGCTTCTTCCAATGCTTTCAGGACATCATCCCGCAGCGCCATGAAGGCATTCCATTTTTCTTCCAGTTCTGCAGCATTCGGATAATCGACATATTCAGGCATATCGGTGAGCTGCACGCTTTCTTCCGTGACGCCCGGGATATACTGCCAAACTTCATCAGCTGTATGCGGCAAAATCGGTGAAAGCAATTTTGTCAATGCAATGAGACATTCGTACAAAACGGTTTGCATTGCACGGCGTTCCGGATTATCCGCCAGTTCAATGTACAGCACGTCTTTTGCAAAATCCATATAGAACGAGCTGAGGTCGACTGCGCAGAAATTGTTGACGGCATGGTAAATGGTTGCATACTCGTAATGTTCATAAGCATCGCGCACTTCTTTTACGAGTTTGTTCAATTTCACAAGCATAAATTGGTCGACTTCGCGCAGGTCTTCGTAAGCAACCTTATTTTTTGCCGGATCAAAATCGTTCAGGTTCCCGAGCATGAAACGGAACGTATTGCGGATTTTCCGGTAAACTTCTGACACTTGTTTCAAAATATCATTGGAGATGCGGACATCAGCCTGATAGTCAACTGATGCGACCCACAGGCGGATAATGTCTGCCCCAAGCTGGTCGACCACTTTTCCCGGGGAAATGACGTTGCCGAGCGACTTACTCATTTTGCGGCCTTCCCCGTCAAGTACAAAGCCGTGGCTTAAAACACCGTCGTACGGAGCGCGCCCTGTTACAGCAACACCGGTAATCAGGGAAGAGTTAAACCAGCCGCGGTATTGATCTGAACCTTCAAGATACAAATCAGCCGGGCGTTTTAAACCTTCCTGAGAAGCCAAAACGCCTTGATGCGAAGATCCGGAGTCGAACCAAACATCCATAATATCCGTTTCTTTTGTAAAAATGCCGTTTGGGCTGCCCGGATGCGTGAATCCTTCCGGAAGCAGGTCTTTCGCCTCCCGTTCGAACCAGACATTGGATCCGTACTGGCGGAACAGATCGGATACGTGCTGGATGGTTTCTTCCGTGATGATCGCTTCGCCGTTTTCCGCGTAAAATACCGGAATCGGCACGCCCCACGCACGCTGCCGGGAAATACACCAGTCGCCGCGGTCTCGGATCATATTATGCATGCGGATTTCGCCCCAAACCGGCGTCCATTTTACATCTTTGATGGCTTCCAAAATATCATCGCGGAACATGTCAATAGAGGCAAACCATTGCGATGTCGCCCGGAAAATGACCGGTTTTTTCGTCCGCCAGTCATGTGGATACGAGTGCGTCAAAAATTTCAGTTTCAACAGCGCACCCGCTTTTTCCAATGCTTCGCAAATCGGTTTATTCGCTTTGTCGTAAAACAAGCCTTCAAATCCCGGTGCCTCTTCTGTCATCATACCTTTGTCATCAACCGGGCAAAGCACATCAAGCCCGTATTTTTTGCCAACGATGAAGTCGTCTTCCCCATGTCCGGGGGCGGTGTGGACGCAGCCGGTACCACTGTCGGTGGTAACGTGGTCGCCGAGCATGACAAGCGAGTCGCGGCCGTAAAGCGGATGTTTTGCCACAATATATTCCAAATTTTTTCCCGGAACGGTTTGAACCACTTCCGCATTTTCCCATTCCAGCACCCCGCTGACTTCTTCCAGTAAGGCTTCGGCAACAAGGTATTTTTGCCCGTTTACTTTTGCAACGACATAGTTGATATCCGGATTCACGGCAATCCCAAGGTTTGCCGGAATCGTCCACGGGGTCGTTGTCCAGATGACGATTTTCGTATCTGTGTCCAGGACGCCTTTTCCGTCTTTCACGTCGAAAGCAACATAAATGGAAGGCGATTTGATGTCCTTATATTCGATCTCCGCTTCCGCAAGCGCCGATTCGCTCGAAGGGGACCAGTAAACCGGCTTTAGGCCTTTGTAAATATAGCCTTTTTTCGCCATCTCGCCGAATACTTTAATCTGCTCGGCTTCATATGCCGGACGCAGCGTCAAATAGGGATGTTCCCAATCGCCGCGCACGCCAAGGCGTTTAAACGCTTTTCTTTGGCGGTCAATCTGTTCATAGGCATATTCTTCACAGAGCTTCCTGAATTCGGCAACCGACATGGCTTTCCGGTTCACGCCTTTTTTCGTCAGCTCCTGCTCGATCGGCAGCCCGTGCGTATCCCAGCCCGGCACATACGGCGCATGGTAGCCGGACATTGATTTATAGCGGTTGATGATGTCTTTTAATGTTTTGTTTAACGCATGGCCCATATGGAGATCGCCGTTTGCGTACGGAGGCCCGTCATGAAGGACAAACAGCGGCCTGCCTTCCGTACGTTTCATCACTTTTTCATAGATGTTCATTTCTTCCCACCTTGCCTGGATTTCCGGTTCTTTTTTCGGCAAATTTCCGCGCATCGGGAAGTCTGTTTTTGGCATTAATAGTGTGTCTTTATAATCCATTCTGATCCTCCTGCCTTCTTGTAATGCAATTTAGAATTTTCCGTTAGGTTCATCCTTGCCAAAAATCCATTAAAAAAACCTTCCCATCCCCAAAAATAGGGACGAGAAGGTTTCCCGCGGTACCACCCTAGTAGGCATAAGACGATGCCCGCTCGACATCCGTAACGTGGATGGGGCGCTTTTATCTACTGGCCATTTCGGCGTTCAAGGCAAGAACTCAAGGGGGATATTCAAGTTACGTTCTTTGCCGGGCTCCCACTGTCCCCGGTTCGCTTTGAAAGTTGGCGTAACCCTACTGCCCTGTCATCGTTTTTTCATATACAGTATTTAATGTAATTCATTATATGTGGTTTTTTTCCTTTTCGTCAAGCCTAATTTACTTCTTCTTCTTCAAGTTCGAGGTCCGTTGCGTCGACTTCAAACTCCATCAGTTTATCCCAATCATCATTATTGATGAGGTCAAGCTGCGCTTCGATCAGCATTTTGAAGCGTGTTCTGAACACTTTCGACTGCTTTTTCAGCTCTTCAATTTCCAAAGCGATTTTCCTTGCTTTCGAGAGCGCTTCATTGACGATCCGGTCGGCGTTTTTTTCCGCCTCACGGATGATCAGTTTCGCTTCTTTCTGTGCGTTTCCCTTCACTTCCTCCGCTGCTTCCTGGGCAACAACAATGGATTTATTTAACGTTTCTTCAATGGAAGTAAAATGGCTCAAGCGCTCATTTAAAGAAGCCACTTTATCTTCCAGGCTTTTCTTTTCACGGATCAGCATTTCATAATCTTTAATGAGCTGGTCAAGGAATTCATTTACTTCGTCTTCATCATAACCGCGGAACCCTTTGCTAAACTCCTTATTATGTATATCTAACGGCGTTAAAGGCATGTGGCCACCTCCTGTTCAATTTGCCTTCTTCCTTTTTCAAAAGATTGCCTTCCCTCCTTGTTATTATACTGGAATTCGACGATTTTTTGGGAAAATCCTGCTAATAAATCAAATTATTTTAATATACCCGCCACAATTCGCCATTTTTCTTTTTTTGTTTTGCCTTCCACCCGGAACATCCGGCTTCTGCCGTATCCCCGCACCGAAAAATAATCGCCCTCCCGGCACTGGAACGCCGGGTCTTCAACCGTTTTCCAGTTCACTTTTATAAGACCGCGCCCGATCAGCATTTGCGTTTTCTGCCTTGAGATATTGTAAATAGCGGATAGGACCGCATCAAGGCGCAGCGAACTGACCGTTGCCTTTTTTTCCTGCCATTCCTCTTCAACGCTAATGGCTTCTTCCAGTGTTTTTTTCACTATCCGGACTGTCGTTTTGCCGATCTGACGGAACTCCATTTGGATAAAGTCCGTATATTCCGCCGCAATGAAAAATTGGGTACGGCCGCCGCGGATCAGGATATCCCCGAATTTTTCCCGTTTTAAGCCGAGGGACATCAGGGATCCGAGCACATGCTTATGCTCAAATGAAACAAATTTGGACGGATATTCCACTTCAAATAATGCGATTTGAAAATCTTGCGTTTCAGGTGAAAAATAGTCGGGAAAAAGCAACATCCTTTTCCGCTCGCTCTCCGGCCTGCCGCCATAAGCCTGTACGCGAATCCCGCTTTGCGTCCCGATAATCATTTCCACAATTTGCTGCATGCGCGGATCCAAAAAATCCGTTAGTTTTGGCGCATAAGCATCCTCTACATACTGCCTCCAGGCAATCACCTTGTCGACAAACTCTTTTTCATCCGGCCGAAAATGCTGATAAATTGAATCCATAGAAAATCTCCTTTGAATGAAAAAAAGGAACAGACATGTCCCTTTTTTTGGAAAAATAAACGTTCAATCTTACTCACATCAACCACGAGAAAACCTGCGCAATCCCAGCTCTTGCCAAATCCAAAACGAAAAAAGCCACAATCGGAGAAATATCAATCATGCCGATCGGCGGGATAATCCGGCGGAACGGTTCCAAATACGGTTCCGAAATCCGCGCAAACAGGCGCCCGATCTCGGTATCCCTGATATTAAACCATGACATAAAAATGTAAATCAGGAGGATGTAGGAGTAGATTCTCATTAAAAGTAAAATGATTGTTAAAATTGAGCCTAAAATTGAATCCATTCGGTTTAAGGCCACCTCGTATCGTTATAATCCTGCTCCTGCAGGAATTCGGAAATTTTTCCGGAAACTTCGACGTTATCCGGCGTACAGAGAAAAATATTACTTCCGATCCTTTGGATATCACCCGCAATTGCATAAACCGTCCCGCTCAAAAAATCGACAATCCGCTTTGCCTGGTCATGCGGCATGCTTTGCAAATTGACGACGACAGCCCGGCGGTTTTTTAAATGGTCGGCGATTTCCTGTGCATCGGCATATACCCTTGGCTCTTCAAGAATAACTTTTGATGATTTTTGGACACTCTGCAGGCTGACAACGTTTTGCCGCGCATGCCTTACCGGTTTTTGTGCCGGCGGTTCAGGCTCCGGTTCGTATTCTTTTTCCATCATTTCTTCTTCCTGGTCATCGTATTCATCATCAAGCAAAAAAAACGACTTAAATTTTGTTTTTAATCCCATTCCTTTACACCTCCGTTTGTTTTAACGTGAACCGACAAGTGCGGTACCAATCCTTACAAAAGTTGCGCCTTCTTCTACAGCAATTTCGAAGTCGTTCGACATGCCCATCGATAGCTCATGGCATGGGGCGTAATCCAAGTGGAGGCTCTCAACTTCCTGTTGCAACTGCTTTAATCCGCGGAACGTGCTTCTGATCGTGTTTTGGTCATCCGTCAGCGGTGCCATTGTCATAAGGCCGACAACAAGGATATGCGGAAAATCCTTCATTTTGTGGACAAAATCAAGCACTTGCCCGGGTTCCATCCCGTGTTTCGATTCTTCCCCCGAAACATTCACTTGGATAAAGCACTTCATTTGTTTATCGGCTTTAGCCGCCCGTTTTTCTATTTCTTCCGCAAGGCTGAGGCGGTCCAAAGAGTGTATGTAACTTACTTTATCAATAACATTTTTTACTTTTCTTGTCTGCAGCGTCCCGATAAAATGCCAAACAGGGCGGTTGCCGAGGGTTTTATATTTTTCAAGCAGGCCGTCATCCCGGTTTTCGCCGAGATGGCGGATCCCCGCATCAAGCGCCTCCTGTGCCCTATCTGCAGATACATACTTTGTCACTGCGATAATTTCAATATCCCCGCGTTTCCTTCCTGCGCGTTCACACGCTTTTTCGATCCTTTCATTGATGTTTGCGAGGTTTTCAGAAACTTTCATCTCTCTGGTGCTCCTTTTATCCCGATAAAGCCGAGCATTCTTCCGGTGCGGCCGCGGTCGCGCCGGTGCGAAAAGAAATCTTCTTCCCGGCAGCTTGTGCACAAATTGCTGATCTGTATGCGGCTTTCCGGAATGCCTGCTCGCTGCAATATGATTTGATTTAAATGTTTTAAATCCAAGGCGTACTGCCCCGGAGTTTTTTCAACATACGGCAAATCTCCGGCCTTTCCGAGCCAGGGGAGGGCAGCCTCGATAACACGGTTGTCAACGACATAACAATTCCGGCATATGGACGGCCCGATGACAACTTCAATTTCACTTTCCGGCACACCATCCTTTACCCAGTTTTCAACCATTTTAGCCGCGATGCCACGGGTTGTCCCTCTCCATCCTGCGTGCACTATCCCGATCCGCTCATGTTTCGGGGCAAAATAGAAAATCGGCACGCAATCCGCAAAGGCCAGCACAAGTAATATGTCTTTTTCATCGGTGTATAATCCATCAGTATGAGGAAAAGACGATCCGTAATCAGCCGCGCCTTTTCCACGGTCATGGAGGGTAACTTTTTGCACATGGTCTTCATGCGTCTGTTCGGCTCCCACCCAAGATGATAAAGGGAAACCGGTCCTTTCCGCAACAATTTGCCGGTTCTGCCTCACAAAATCAATATTGTCATTGACATGAAAAGCGAGATTTAAACTGCCGTTAAACATTTTGCTTGTACCGCCGCCTTTTACGGTAAACCCTGCGGCAATCCCGCTTTTCTCCCAGCTTCCGACCGTATAATATTCGGCTGCCGTTTTGGTAAACGGTTCTTCCATATGGCCTTCACCCGGCTTTCCTGGAAAAATTCTGTTTGTTTTATTATAACGTTTTACGCCGATATCTTCTATATCTTTTCTTTTTGAATACGTTTTTCCCATTCTGATTTTATTTATAACAAATTTACCCAAAATTCGCAACTTTTTATGTTGATAGGAAAAATACGCCTGCAACTCGACAAATGTAACCGGTTTGTAATATAACTAATAAACCGTTGTTACTTTCCTGTTATACAACTCTGCTATTCTATGAATAACAAAAAACTTACATAAAAGAGGTACTAGATTTGAAAAAAATTTGGTTATCTTTATTCACAGTCTGCATCTTTTCTTTTGGTACAGGCCATGGAGCATTTGCAGCAACGACGACTTACACAGTAAAAGCAGGAGATTCATTATATAAAATCGCAAAAAAATACCATGTTACCGTGGCTAAGTTAAAAAGCTGGAACCACTTAAAATCGGATATGATTAGAGTCAAACAAAAGCTGAAAGTGCAAAGCAGCTCATCCTCAAAAAAAGTTTCAACTTCATCCGTTTCTTACCGGACCATTAAGGTAAAAGCAACTGCTTATACGGCAGGTTCCGGCAGCGGAATTACGGCTACCGGCATCAACCTAAAAAAACATCCGAATTCGAAAGTGATCGCGGTTGACCCGAAAGTCATCCCGCTCGGTTCCAAAGTTTACGTTCCGGGTTACGGAACGGCAATTGCCGGAGATACCGGCGGCGCCATTAAGGGTAAAAAAATTGATGTTTTTATTTCGAGCAAAAAGAAAGCCATCCAATGGGGCGTCAAAACAATCACGATTAAAGTTTATAAATAAAAAACGGCTGTCCGCCGTTTTTTTGTTTTCCTCCTGCTGCCTATTTTTTCGGTTCCTGGAGCTGCTGCTGTGTATAAGGCGATTCTTTAAAGCGGACTAATATAACATCGGTGCCGATTTTGACGATGTTGTTCCAAGGGATGACAATTTCATCATCTTTTCCGAACAGGCCGAACATTTTCCCTGATGCACCGCCTACAATGATGCTTTCGATCGTCCCGGTATCCAAATTGATGTCTATATCCTCCACATTTCCAAGTTTCCTGCCGTCCGATATGCTAACAACATCTTTGATTTGAAAATCCGAAATACGGACCATGCGCTCTCCCCCCCTGTTGTCGTGCTGCTCTATAATACAAGTTTATGCGCACCGGGCGGGATTTACGAATAAAACATCCATAATCGTCTTACTCGCAACCATTGCATGAAAAAGGTCTTCTGCACACATTCGAACTATTTTTTCACAGAAAAAAAGAAGGCTGTGATAATCGCGAAATCCGCTTCGCTCCCTGCGTCCGCGAGCCTCCCCGCCGATACCTCAGCACAGGGATTCTTCTTGCACGCTTATCCCGCAGGAGTCTCAGAAATGAGCAATCATCAACAAAAAATAGCATAACCAAAAAGAAAAACGGGGGGCAGACTCCGCTTTTCTTGATCCAGCTGCGGCGCCATGGTTCTAGTGGATTTCTAAGCATTCTCCATGAAATAAGTCAGCATCGGGTCGCTAAGAGCACAGCGTGTTTCCTTTATTTAAGTCTAATATTATGAAATCCATACGCCCAAAGCGCCTACGCTTTCTTATTGAATATTCTTATTCATTTGCCTGATGGCTGCTTTTTCGAGGCGGGAAACTTGTGCCTGGGAGATGCCGATTTCCTCCGCGACTTCCATTTGTGTTTTGCCTTGGAAAAACCGTTTCCGGATGATCATCTTCTCCCGTTCATTCAAGCGCCTCATCCCTTCATGTAGCGCAATTTCTTCAATCCATTGGGAATCTTTATTTTTTTCGTCGCTCACCTGGTCCATGACATAAATCGGGTCGCCGCCGTCATTGTAAATTGGCTCAAACAGCGACACGGGATCCTGGATCGCATCGAGCGCAAACACAATATCTTCATGCGGAACATCCAGCTCCCTGGCGATTTCTTCTGTTGTCGGTTCTTTTGAAGTGGTGCTCATCAGTTTTTCCCTTACCTGCAGGGCTTTATAAGCGATATCTCTTAATGAGCGTGATACGCGGATTGGATTATTGTCCCTTAAATACCGCCGGATTTCCCCAATAATCATCGGAACGGCGTACGTAGAAAAGCGGACATTTTGATTTAAATCAAAGTTATCGATGGATTTCATGAGTCCGATACATCCAACTTGGAACAGATCGTCCACATATTCCCCGCGGTTGTTAAAGCGTTGGATCACGCTCAACACAAGCCGCAGATTGCCGTTGACGAGCTTTTCCCTTGCAGATGCATCGCCGGCATGCATTTGCTTTAAAAGTTCCCTCATTTCCTCGTTTTTCAGAACGGGGAGTTTGGAGGTATCCACCCCGCAAATTTCCACTTTGTTGCGCTTCAAATCTTTTCCCCCCTATCAGGAATCAGGAGCTGCTGTTCAAAAACAGTATCTCCCCGGGAGGGAAAATTATGCACCGCGCCCAATGCAAGGGCAGGGTGCAGAGCGCATCAAAAACTTTGCCGGCTGTGCTTTCCGGCCGCCTAAAAAATTTTTCTGCTATACCATTTTATTGAATTCTTTTCGTAATCTTTTAATTATCCTTTTTTCCAGCCTGGAAATATAAGACTGCGAAATACCCAGCATATCCGCGACATCTTTTTGCGTCTTTTCTTCTTTCCCCTTCAGCCCGAAACGCAGTTCCATAATTTGTTTTTCACGGTCAGAAAGCTGATGGAGCGCGCTGTATAATAATTTTTTATCCACATTTGCCTCGAGGTCTCTCGTAATGATGTCATCATCCGTGCCGAGTACATCCGAAAGCAGCAGTTCATTTCCGTCCCAATCGATATTTAATGGCTCGTCAAACGAAACTTCTGACCGCAGCTTGTTGTTCCGCCTTAAATGCATTAAAATTTCATTTTCAATACAGCGGGATGCATATGTTGCCAATTTGATCTTCTTTTCAGGGTTAAAAGTATTTACAGCTTTAATGAGGCCGATCGTGCCAATGCTGATTAAATCTTCAATGTTGATGCCGGTATTTTCGAATTTACGCGCGATATAAACGACAAGCCGCAGATTCCGCTCGATCAAAATCGATCGTGCCGCTTTATCTCCGGACGGCAATTTCTTCAATAGCATTTCTTCTTCTTCTTTTGAAAGCGGCGGGGGCAGTGCTTCATTTCCTCCAATATAATAAATTTCATCCGCTTTCATCCCAAGTTTGAACAGGAGTTTGTACCAAAAATAAGAGAGTTTCAACCGTAAATGTTTCACAACCATCCTCCTTCAATATAGTACAATTATCTCTTGATATCTCACTCATTCTCAAAATTTCATAGGTATTTGATTCACACCTAAATAGTTTTCACACCTTTAAATGGATATAGACAGAGTTTTCTTACATGG